>CAZLZR010000051.1:0-35962 GCA_964564015.1 uncultured Acetivibrio sp. | reverse complement strand
CGATAATTTAGAATTCTTGTTTTTTAAGTGGTATGCTATAAACATAGCGTATCCACTCAGAGAACAAGTAAATAATGAATCGTTTACTAGAGATATGCAAATATATCATCAAAAAAAGAAACCTGCTGCTCCACATGAAATTATGAGTGCAATAGTTGCCATTAAAAGATTTCCAAACTATTTCACGGATTCAAAAATGAGGAGTTTTTTTGCTCGTTGCATAACTGGATATAAGTATTCAGATGTGGATACAAAAGAAATAAGTATTTTTAATGTGTTTATATCCCTGTTGAACTCATCAACAATAGATGTTGATAAGTTAGACTATCTTATAAGAGATGCTTTTGTTACAGGTTATGATAATATATCTATTGATTATGATAGATTACTTGGAAGTGCAACATTGCAGGAATCTAATGGGAAATGTTATTTTGTATATAATAAGACAGCATTAAGTGTAATTGAAAATGTTATTTATGCTCATGATGCTGAAAAGAAGTGGATCCAAAGTCATCCTGTTATTTTATATGAACACTTTTTGGTCCAGCATATAATACGGAAAGTAAATCATGATTTCAAAGAGAAAAATGGACAAGAATTATTTAGTTTAGAATCCTTGCTTGAGAATGGTTACCAAAATAAAATTTCATTGCTATGTGATGATGATATTGTTCATTGGGCAAAATCAATAGATAATAAATTTTGTAAAGAGTTTTTTAATAGAAGTCTGCGAAGACATCCGATTTGGAAATCTGAAGCTGAATATAGAGTGATTGTTGATGGTTTATTAGGAGAAGATGTTTTTCCAAAGTTAGAAGCCCAATTAAAAATACTTGAGAGGTTTTTACTTGAGGAATCCTCTTCTCAATGTATTGATGAGCAATCTAAATCTAAATGTTTGTCATTGCTTGATGAAACAGAGGCTACTGATGAATTATCTTATAAGGATAAAGAAACAATGAGAGAACGGTATACTGTAGTTCTAAATTGGCTGAATTGTTTTGAAAAGATTCACGAAACTCAAAACGTTCCATTTGATTTTGTGTTAGTACAAACGTATAATTTCAAGAGTGGCTTTTTAAAAGGAGATTTAGCTGACATTAATGTTTATTTTTCAAACATAAGAAAGGATTTTAAATTGGGGAAGCTTATTACTTTACTATCAGCTTCGCAAAAATCCGAGATGCGTGAAAGATTTTTTTATTTGTATTATAAACGTGAGGGTAAAGATATTGATCCAGTAAAAGTTGGAAAAGAAATAGCGAAAATCGTAATATAAGTTCTTTAATCTCAGTTAATAATAAAAAATACACTAATAGAATGAACTTAGTGTATTTTTTTATCTAAAAATTCATAGTACCCAGTGGGTACTAAATGGGTACCAAAGGCACAAAATAGTCTCCAAATTTATTAAAGAATACAAATAGTCAAAAGTAACAAATGCAGTTATACCAACGGTTACAGCAAATTACGAAAGGTTGCAAAAAGTATTTTTACGCATTGCTAAACCGTTAGGTCGGGTAACTGGCGCGAGGGTTCGAATCCCTCCTTCTCCGCCAAAGAACAGCATTCCAAGATATGGAGTGCTGTTCTAGTTTATTGGCGAAAATAATATATCTACAACCTAAATTCCCGTTGAAAATATCACATACAGACTGAAATGCTCTATCCAAGGATATCTTACTATTTGTAAGGGTTCCAAATGTATGTGATATAAATTTCGGTTAATTGGTCTTTCCTCTACGTTTTAATACGGATTTTACTCTTCTAATATCCCTTCCACTGTTTCTTGATACTTTATAGTAGCTGAAGACTGCAGGTATAAAAAATATTTGGAATAATACCATTGTAAACATGTAGTTGTATGGTTCATCAAACTTATATGTAATTAATCCTAAAACCAGACCTATAAGAACATTTCCAAGAGCTCTACCAACTCCATTTACTAAGTTTGCAATACTGAAGGCTGTTGCTCTATGTTCCGGTAAATTAATGTCGGTTAATAAAGCCAACCAATTCGGTGTATTTGCAGATTGTGCAGCTGTTGCGCAAACAGCTAATATAAACATTAATAGAATCCATGGATTAGTAACGAATTGCGTAATTAACGAAATAAGTATTGAATAAGGTTCGTTGGATTCAGGTAAGGTGAGGTTGTCCATAGGCAACAAAAACATAATAACATAAAGGGGTATAGCAATTAGTATAAGTCCTCCTGTTAGAAGTGCTCTTCCTCTATATGTTTTCTTTTGAAATTTATCACCTAAATATCCAAAGTAAGTTGAAGATAGGCCGCCTGTTTGAAGTAAAGCATAAAAGTAGCCTGCGGCTATCAAGGCTGTTTCTTTGTTAATTCCCTCAGCTCTTATTTTGGAGGCATAGAGAGTGGGTAGCCATATAAGAGTGCCAATTGTTATTTGCATAAAAAAACCCTGAAGCATAAGCCATTTATTACTTTTCTTTGCTATTATTTTTGGTATTTGGCTTAACTCTATTGAATAATTATAGCTTAAGCCTTCTTTATAGAGGTATCTTAGTTCCGGTTCAGCAGAACCTTTTTCGGGTTCTTTCATAATAAAATACAAAAACATGAATATAAAATCAATTATTGATAGTATAATAAATGGTTTCCTCCAAGTAGAGTGTGTTGAAATAATAGGCGCCATCACAGAGCCAGCAATTCCTCCAAATCCTTGGGATAATGCCCATAAACTCATTAGTGTACCCAATCTTTTTTTGGGAATAAAATCAGTAAGAACACTATAACCTATTGACCCTACACAACCTAGACCAATACCGGTAAAAATCTGAAAAAGGATTAATTGAAAAAGGCTTTTACTGAAGGCAGTTAGAAATATGGAGACAGAAAATATAAAAGTTCCCAAAATGATTAAGTGCTTACGTTTTCCTTTGTCAGCCATGTATCCCCAAAAAATAGAAGAAGTTGCAGAAAATATTATAGTTATTGCAGAAACTACTCCCATAGCTGATTCATTAATTTTCAGGTCATCAGAGATAGCTGAAAATAGTGGTGGAAATAATCCTAAAACTACATTATCCAATGAAGCAGATAAAATAAGAATAGTCAAAGTTATTACTGTAGTAAGGTTTGATTGTTTAGTAGTCATTATATATTTTAAATAACCTTTCCTTTCCATATTATCAAACTAAATAATTATATTATTAGTATTAATTATAACATAAATAAGAATTACTATAAGTATATTACTTCTTTTAAGGTGCATGTAATAAATGCTAAGAAAAATATTCCAGAGACTTAAGTTTCGCAGCCTGGTCGTTCCGCTACGCTGATAATAGTGTATAAACTAGATTCGAAGCAAAAAGCTACGACCAAAGTAGTAATGCTCGTAGCCAAAATTACATAACTATTTGATATGTTAACAGGTACTCAATAACTAAAGAATCTATCATAGAAAGTTGATATTATCAAAATTATGATCAATATATTTGTAGAAACGCTTAAAGTCTTTTCAAATAAAGGAATTTTACTATCATGCGTTTCTTCTTCATCTTCACTGTCAGTTTTAATAATATTAGAAATATAGCGAATCCAATACACAATAATAAAAGAAGCAATGATCTTAAATAAAAATAATTTCAAAAAGAAGCAGGTGTAAATAAAAAACAAAATTATAACAAGTGCTTTTACTGTTTTTATTCCTTTTTTTATTTTACCAAAGTCCAAGTCAATATCATCCCGGATTTCAGCCATTAATTCATTAGTTTCATTGTCATCTTCATGAACTACGGGAAAAAAAGTAGTCATAATTTTTTTCATAGAAGAAAATGACAGAACCAGTGAAAGAATTATAAAAAAGGCTGTATCATTTGAAAAAATTGAAAGAATAGGGATTAGTATTATTAATGTTAGTAAAAGCAGCATACCTTCTAATTGCATTTCATACTCCTAAGTTATATATTACATACTTTAGCGAATGCCTGAATCAAATCAGCAAGTTCTAAGAAAAATAGTATAAATAAAGTTGCTAATACTATATTAGCAACTTTATTAAGTGAATACAATATTATAAGAAAAACTTATTAATGTGTTATAAAATTAATTTACCGCAAAGTTAACTGTCAATGCGTTGTATACTATAACAGCCATTTCACCACGTGAAAGAGGGTGATCAGGCTTTAAGTCGAGATTTTTATTAAGTCCAAGCTCAGTACCTTTATTAACTACATTATTTGGCCATTTACCGATTAGAGTTTTTTCATAACCCAGAGCCCTAATAACAACGGCCAAGGCTTCTGCAAAAGTCACGTCCTTATCCGGTGCTATCGTGTTGTCAGGGTATCCTGTAACAAGTTCATACTTAAGTGCAACCCTAATATTGGTATAAGCCCAGTGCTTTGTCTGTAAGTCTTTGAAGCTGATTTTTGTGCCGGCTAAATCAGTGTCTTTGTCATAAGCCATCATTTTTACAACAAGTGTGATAAATTCGCTTCTTTTTATCTTGTTATCAAGTCTTAAGGTACCGTCTTCATAACCTTTCATAATTCCAAGTTTTACAAGAGAATTTGCATTTTTCTCCATTATGGAGATATCAGAAGCTGCAAATGGATTTGAAACTAACAAGAGTAGCATAGTTAATATAATTGTAATACTAAATATTTTTTTCATTTGTTTATGTAACACCCCTTATTATTTGAAAACTAACATAATATAATTATACACCATGTAAATGTGAATAATATTAAAAAAAAGTTACATTTTAAATTCAACGAATAAAATATATAACTATAACTAATGATATACATAAGGTTAAATGTAATAATAGCTTACTTATACACATGGATTTAATACCTATCAATAGAATATAAAGTAAGCAGTTGTTACATTATCTAAATTACTTATAGGAGGTACGAAAATGTCAAAAACAGTAGTAGCAATTTTTGATAATTATTCAAGTGCTGAAAATGCAGCAAGACAAATAAAGGATCAGGGATTAAGAACCGATGATATTTCCATAATAGCTAAAGATGAAAATAGTCAGGGAGATACTGCAACTACAGGGAAAAACACAGGATTTAGTATGGGTACAAGCCCCAGAGGAGTAAATGATAATATATCTGATGGAGTTATGACAGGTGGGATACTTGGAGGGCTCGCAGGACTTCTTATAGGAGCAGGTAGCATGGTTATTCCCGGGCTTGGGATAATAGCAGCGGCCGGCCCTATAACAGGTTTATTATCCGGTGCAGTTACAGGTGGAATAGTTGGAGGTCTTGTTGATCTTGGAATTCCTGAAAATAAAAGCCGTCAATATGAGACAGATATTAAGGCTGGAAAAATACTGTTCAGCATGAAAACTGATGAAGATAAAGTAAATCCAATCGGGTCAATACTTAGGAATAATGGAGCTGTAAGCGTGGACAGTTATTAAAATATCGCTATAAATGATTTCTAGAGAGGCTCTCGGATTATATGTAACTTTTTGTATAAATAAAAATACTCCCTTTATAGTAGTTTAATTATTACTATAAAGAGAGTATTTTAAAGAGTTTAAATAGTGTTTACAACTACAGTATGGATTTACAAATAAAAAATCTGTTTATATTGAGTGTTATTTAAACACTATCCTCATCAGAATTGTCTGTTGCTGAGGGCGAATCAACAGTACCTTCGACAGGTAAATTATTTGTCGCTCCGGAAGCAGGTACAACTACTTGTGGGTCTGTAGTAGTAGAAGCCGAAGGGGCTGCTGTAGGCGTTACAACCTTTTTGGTACCCTTTTTGATTTCTCTTGTAAGTGTATTATAGGTACTTCTGTGAATTTTTGTTTTACTGACTACTTCGCCGTTTACTTTTACTATTTTGTAAGTATCTATTACGTAACCGGTCATTCCTTTTTCAATTACATCTGTTTTTCCTTCTTCCATAGAGGGATCATTAATATACTTTACAGGAGCCGGTGTGGAACTTATTTGAACATTGCTAATTTCTATTGATTTATTAGGATTTTCATTTGTACCAATTATTGAAAATTCAACACGGTTATTGCTTGTGACGTTAGATAAAATCTTTATAGGCATGGAGGTATTATTTTTAAACTTAAAGTCGGTTGATCCATAGGATACGGCTGCATCCTGACCATAGGGAACATAGCCTACTGTAAACATGTGGTTCCTTCTTGATACTGTTTCAAGATCAGCCTTAAGAGTTGCATTGTAAAGTGTTGTAGATACCTGACATATTCCCCCGCCTATGTCATTAATTACTTTACCGTTTGAATATGCATGAGCAACTTTATAACCCATCTCAGCTGTTCTAGGGCCTACAACATCGTTAAAGGAAAATACCTCGCCTGGTAGTAAAATCTTCCCATTAATTTTTGTAGATGCAAGTTTGATGTTTACTCCTCTGTTAGCATTATTTGTGCCCACTGTAGAAAAACTAGTACTAAAAGTTGAAAGCGTATGTTTAAAAAGATTAGCCTGATAAATAGATGTAGTTATTTTAGGCTCAACAAATTTAACAGGGAGAACTTTTTGAGTATCGGGATTTTTTTCAATTTCATTAACGATACTCACCAACTCAGCTTTGTCAATTGTTCTTCCTTTGGTATGAGGTATAACTGATAAATTGCTTCCATTTGATTCTGCCTTTGCATCAACCGGATCTGTACATATTTTATTGTATATATCCTCAATATCGATGCTGCTTGGAGGAGTTGTTAATATGGGAACTTCATGTTCAATACTCGAACATGATTTAATGGACTCCTCAATTGTTTTATATATATCTTCAGAGTCAATCCGTTCTCCGGAATGGCCTGAAAATAAAGTAACCTTTGAGTCTTCAATAAGCAGATCGGCTTCCTTAACATATTTAATGGTTTCATTATTAAAATTGTCTATGATAGTTTTGAGTTTATCGTTGTTATATGAATATATTAATTCTAGTGACTTTCCATTTTTTTTAACACTGCCTATTTCGTTAAATCTGCTAAATATGTTACCTTTTCTGCCTATATCCATTATTTCGTTTACAGCCTTGTCCAGATCATACTTTACTTCAATTTCAGTAAAACCTATTTCTTTTTTAGTGTCTTTGTATTTTAAAATTATTTTATTATTGTCAGTCTTATCCTGGTAATTAGTTTTTAACATTGAATATAACTCTTCTCTGGTCATTTTACCAACATTTTGGTTGTTGATAGTTATTCCAGTATAAGACTTTCCATATGCAAGAACAGAAATTGCATAGATTGATGTTACTGCAAAAAGCAGACCAACTACCAGCAGTAAAACTAAAAGAATTTTGTTTTTAGGTTTAATATTTTTCTTTGGTGTCTCAAGGTTTGTCATATCTACACTCCATTTATATTAAAATTTACCTTAACGTTATAAATATTAGACTGCTAATATTTATCTTTAGTTCGCTAATAAATTCTGTAAATTTATTCTAATAGCGTTCTCTATCTTGGTATATAATAATTATCGCAAGTTTATTCAAAAAAAACAATATATTTTTCATTGCATAAATGTAAACAAAATCCTGACCGATAAAAGTTTATTTACATCAACTAAATTGTTTTTAGTATTTTTTACATTAAGTGGAGATAGTCGCAAATATATCTTTATGCATAATGGTAAATTATCAAAATATGTGAATAAAATTCTATTATATGTATAGATTGGATGAATCCTGCTTATACTTATAAAAAAGAACATTCAGACAACCACTTGGAATAAAATATTAATAAATGTTCTATTTAAATTATAAGTATAAGGTGAGTTTATGAATTTGAATATTCAAAGGGATCAAAAATCCAAGTTTCAAAAAAACAGTATATACCAAAAAATATTGAATGCACTGAATATCAGAGAAACTAACGAAATTGAGAAAAATGAATACACTGATATTCAAAACCTTATTGAAAGTATAACAATTGCAAAAAATGAATGGACTAAAGCAAATGATGATTTTAATTATGCTGTTGATGGAGATATGATTGATTATCATACTTACAAAATAAAGGCGTGTCAGGCGCGATACGAGTATTTGATTAAAGTTGCAAAAGAAAAAGGGATAAAACTTGAAGCAAAATGAAAAAGCAAATAATATAAAATCATTTTGTAATAAATTAGTGGGAGCTCTTATATATTTATAGTAAGTGTTTACCATAAAACTATTTTGCAAATACTTTGTAATTGTGAAAATACTTAAAGTTATTTATTTATAATAATAAATGAGGGCGAAGTGATTATAAGTGGGTATAGGCTATAGCACTATTTTTTCTTATATAATTGGGATTATTTGTTTATTTTTTTTCGGAAGAATGTTCATTGTTCCTTTGAAAGCGGTTGCTAAATTGATATATAGCTCACTTCTGGGTGGTATAGCTATTATAGTAATAAATATTATTTTCTCAGTCTTTAACTATCACATTGCGTTAAATCCTATTACAGCTTTTATAATAGGAATGATGGGAGTACCGGGTGTTGCTTTAATAGTAGCCTTAAAGGGAATTTTAAATATATAAATGTATACAATTATTTCTGCTGAAAACAAGAAAATATCCATAAAAGGTAGTAAAACAATAAAACCTGTCAAACTCAATTCTCTATTTCTATGATACAAATTTTAACTTAAATAGAAATAATCTAACATTTATGCTTGAATTTGATAAAAACTTTAGGATAAAATATTATGGTGTAAAAAACACGTTTTTCGAAATACTTAAAAATTTTTCTTGCTTTTTATTATTAAATGAGGAGGTTTACCAGATGGGCAAGGTTGTCGAAATAAGATGGCATGGGCGTGGTGGACAAGGTGCTAAAACAGCATCATTGTTGCTTGCTGATGCTGCATTTAATACCGGGAAATTTATACAAGGTTTTCCTGAGTATGGTCCGGAAAGAATGGGTGCGCCAATTACAGCTTACAACAGAATTAGCGATGAAAAGCTCACAATTCACAGCAATATCTACGAGCCTGATTATGTTGTTGTAGTGGACGACACTCTAATTACAGCAGTTGATGTAACTTCAGGATTGAAAGAGGACGGAGCCATTATAATTAATACTACAAAGTCTCCTGAAGAATTGAAACCTTTATTAAAGGGATATAAGGGAAAAGTGTGTACTATTGACGCAAGAACAATTTCTATAGAAACATTGGGCAAATATTTCCCGAATACTCCAATGTTGGGTGCGGTTGTTAAAGTAAGCAAAGTTATGAATGAACAGGAATTCTTGAAGGATATGGTTGATTCTTTTAAGCATAAATTTGCAAAGAAGCCTGAAGTTGTTGAAGGGAATATAAAGGCCCTTGAGAGATCCATGCAGGAGGTGAAAGGTATATGAGCAAAAAGGAACTAAAGGATGTGGCCATTGATGTAAATTGGAAAGACATCACTCCGGGCGGTGCCATACCTTATGCAGGAAACGCACATCTTTACAAAACAGGTGATTGGCGTTCAATGAAGCCTGTTTGGATTGAGGAAAAGTGCAAACAATGTTTGCTTTGCTATCCGGTTTGTCCTGATACATCCATACTGGTTAATGAAGAAGGTAAAAGAGTAGATTTTGATTATGATCACTGCAAAGGGTGCGGCGTATGTGTTAAGGTTTGTCCTTTCAAGGCCATCGACTTTGTAGAGGAAGGGAAATAGGAGGTGTGGAATATGTCGATAAGAGAAAGAATGAGTGGTAACGAGGCAATGGCTGTTGCCATGAAGCAAATAAATCCTGATGTTGTTGCTGCTTTTCCAATTACTCCTTCAACAGAAGTTCCTCAATATTTCTCAACTTATGTTGCGGATGGTGTTGTTGATACTGAGTTTGTAGCAGTAGAATCAGAACATAGTGCCATGTCTGCTTGTGTAGGTGCACAAGCTGCCGGTGCAAGGGCAATGACAGCCACATCAGCAAACGGACTAGCCCTAATGTGGGAAGTACTTTATATTGCAGCAGCTTCAAGACTTCCAATTGTAATGGCCTGTGTAAACAGAACCTTATCCGGACCATTAAATATTCACAATGATCACAGTGATTCCATGGGTGCTAGAGATTCTGGATGGATTCAGCTTTATTCCGAAAACAATCAGGAAGCCTATGATAACATGTTAATGGCACACAGAATAGGCGAACATCCTGATGTAGTGCTTCCTGTAATGGTATGTCAGGATGGATTTATTACTTCTCATGCCATAGAAAACATTGAATTGCTTGAAGACGATAAGGTTAAAGCCTTTGTAGGAGAGTACAAGCCTGAAATGTATCTGCTGGATAAAGAAAATCCTATAGCGGTAGGCCCTCTGGATCATTTTACCCATTGTTTTGAACATAAGAGACAACAGGCTCAGGCAATGATGAATGCAAAAAAGGTTATTCTTGAAGTATCAGAAGAATTTTATAAATTGACAGGCAGGAAGTATGAGTTATTTGAAGAGTATAATACAGACGGTGCAGATGTTGCAATTGTTGTGTTAAACTCTACGGCAGGTACTGCTAAGTATGTTGCTGACCAGTATAAAGCTCAGGGTAAAAAAGTTGCTGTTATAAAGCCAAGAGTATTTAGACCATTCCCTGTTGATGAAATAGCAGTTGCGTTATCAAAGTATAAAGCTATTGCCATTATGGACAAGGCTGACAGCTTTAATGCTGCGGGAGGCCCCTTATTTACTGATGTAACAAGTGCAATGTATGCTAAAGGGGTGCTTTCACCTAAAGTAATAAACTATATTTACGGAATAGGTGGAAGAGACGTCAAGTCAAATGATATTGAAAAGGTTGTTGAAAAATTATTTGAGATTTCCGGCACAGGTAAGGTAGACGAGGTATACAATTACCTTGGCGTAAGAGAATAGGAGGTGTGATAAATGGCGTACAATTTGAAAGAAGTTGCAAAGAAACCGGAAAGATTTACCGGTGGTCATAGAATGTGTGCGGGTTGTGGTGCACCCGTGGTTGCAAGACAAATACTTAGAGCTCTTAAACCTGAGGATCACGCTGTTATTGGAAGTGCGACAGGATGTTTGGAAGTTAGTACTTTTATTTATCCTTATACTGCATGGAAAGATTCGTTTATACACAATGCATTTGAAAACTCAGCTGTTACGGTAGCAGGTGCAGAAGCTGCTTATGTAGCAATGAAGAGAAAAGGTAAAATAAGTGGGGATACCAAGTTTATTGCATTTGGTGGTGACGGCGGAACATATGACATAGGTATACAATCACTTTCCGGTGCAATGGAAAGAGGTCATGATATGGTTTATGTTTGCTATGATAACGGAGCATACATGAATACCGGAATACAAAGATCTTCAGCTACCCCAAAATATGCAGATACAACTACCTCACCTGCCGGTAAGGAGATACCTGGAAAACAGCAGTGGAGGAAAGACCTTACAGAGATAATGGTCAACCATCATATACCTTATGTTGCTCAAACAGCAGCTATAGGAAACATGAAGGATCTCTATGAAAAGGCTGAAAAGGCTATTTACACAAAAGGGCCTGCGTTTTTGAACGTTCTGGCTCCATGTCCTAGAGGATGGCAGTACAATACGCCTGATCTTATGGAATTGAACAGGTTGGCTGTTGAAACTTGCTTCTGGCCATTATATGAGGTTATAGACGGTAAATATATTGTAAATTATAAGCCAAAGAACAAACTTCCGGTAAAAGATTTCTTAAAGGTACAGGGTAGATTTAAACATCTATTTAGAGCTGGAAATGAGCAAATGCTGGAAGAAATTCAGGCGGAAGTTGATAAGAGATGGGCGGAGCTTCTTAGATTAGCAGGAGAAGAGGCTTAACAAATTTATATATATATTCTTAAAAAATTATCTTGAAAGCAGGATTAAAGTGGCTATAGCTCATATGCTAAAGCTACTTTTTTTGAGTTTTAAAGAGTAAATATATTGACATGACGGGAATATATTTTACATAAAATAACAATTGTTAATGTTTTTTCATAACTTTCTCCATTATTTGATTTGACCCGAAAGAAGGATATAATGAGGGATAAGGAGAAATAGATCATGCTAAAATTTGTACTTTGTATACATTGACAGGTATACAAACTTTACAAGATTGTAGTATAATGATAGAATAAATCGTTGAATAATAGAATAGAGGGGGTAATAAAAATATGTCAAGACCAAAACAATCAATGGACGGCAATACAGCTGCTGCTCATGTATCATATGCGTTTACTGATGTTGCCGCCATTTACCCAATAACACCTTCAAGTCCAATGGCTGACTTTGTTGATCAATGGTCTGCTGCAGGCAGGGAAAATATTTTTGGTAATCAAGTTAAGGTTGTTGAGCTTCAATCTGAAGCAGGTGCTGCAGGAACTGTTCATGGTTCTCTTGCTGCCGGTGCATTAACTACAACATTTACAGCTTCACAGGGTCTTTTATTAATGATTCCTAACATGTACAAAATTGCAGGTGAATTGCTTCCTAGTGTATTCCATGTATCTGCACGTACCGTTGCTTCACATGCGTTAAACATCTTTGGTGATCACAGTGACGTTTATGCTTGCCGTCAAACTGGTTTTGCCATGTTAGCTGAATCAAATCCACAGGAAGTAATGGATTTAAGTGCAGTTGCTCATCTTGCAACAATTGAAGGAAAAGTACCGTTTATTAACTTCTTTGATGGCTTCCGTACATCCCATGAAGTTCAGAAAATTGAAACATGGGAATACAAAGATCTGAAAGAAATGTGCAATATGGATGCCGTAAAAGACTTCCGTAATAATGCATTAAACCCTGAAAATCCAAAAATGCGTGGTTCACATGAAAATGGAGATATATTCTTCCAACATCGTGAAGCATGTAATAAGACTTATAATGAATTACCGGCTATTGTTGAAAAATACATGGCTAAAGTAAATGAAAAGCTTGGTACAAATTATGATTTATTTAATTACTACGGAGCTCCGGATGCTGACCGTGTAATTGTGGCTATGGGTTCCTTCTGTGATGTGGCTGAAGAAGTTATAGATTATTTAACAGCTGCAGGTGAAAAAGTTGGACTTATTAAGGTTCGTTTATACCGTCCTTGGGTTCCTAGCAGTCTTCTTAAGGTTCTTCCAAAGACAGCTAAGAAAGTCGCTGTTCTTGACCGTACAAAGGAACCTGGAGCATTAGGTGATCCATTGTATCTTGATGTTGCTGCAACTCTTCGTGAAGCAGGACTTAATGATATTGTTGTAACAAACGGACGTTATGGACTTGGTTCAAAGGATACTCCTCCTTCCTCAGTATTTGCTGTTTACACTGAACTTAAGAAGGATGATCCTAAAAAACGTTTCACAATCGGTATAGTTGACGATGTCACATATTTAAGCTTGCCGGAAGTTAAACCTGCACCTATTACAGCTGCTGCAGGTACAGTAGAGTGTAAGTTCTGGGGACTTGGTGGAGATGGTACTGTAGGTGCTAACAAGAACTCTACAAAGATTATTGGTGACCATACTGACAAATATATTCAGGCATATTTCCAATATGATTCCAAGAAGACAGGTGGAGTAACAATTTCACATCTCAGATTCGGTGACAAGCCAATCAAGAGCCCTTATTATATTAATCAGGCTGACTTTGTTGCATGCCATAACCCATCTTATGTTCTTAAAGGCTTTAAGATGGTTCAGGATGTAAAACCAGGCGGAATCTTTATGATTAACTGCCAGTGGACAGATGATGAGTTGGCTACAAAATTGAATGCGGCTGCTAAAAAATATATTGCAGATAATAACATTCAATTATATACAATTAATGCAATTGATAAGGCAATTGAAATTGGTATGGGTAAACGTACCAATACAATTCTTCAATCCGCATTTTTCAAATTGGCAAATGTAATGCCAATTGATGAAGCTATTAGTTATATGAAAGAAGCTGCTAAAAAATCCTATGGCAAGAAGGGCGATGCAATTGTTGAAATGAATTACAAAGCAATTGATGCAGGTGTAAGTGCTCTTCATAAAGTAGAAGTACCCGCCTCATGGTCAAATCCTGAAGCGGATCCAGCTGCTCCTGAGCTTATAGGTCGTCCAAAGACAGTTAAGATGGTTAAAGAACTTCTTAATCCAATAGCATTAATGGATGGAGACAGTCTTCCTGTATCTGCGTTTGCTGAGAATCCAAACGGAGAATTTGAAATGGGTGCATCTGCATATGAGAAACGCGGTACTGCTGTAAATGTACCTGAATGGGATCCACAAAAATGTATTCAGTGTACTATGTGTTCATTTGTATGTTCACATGCAACAATCCGTCCATTTATGTTAAGTGAAGATGAAATCAAAGCAGCTCCTTCCAATATAAAACTTGCTGATACAAAGCCAAAGGCTAGTGAATACAAGTTTACAATAAGTGTTACTCCATTAGATTGTATGGGATGTGGCGAATGTATTACTGTTTGTCCTGCTAAAGCAATTCAAATGGTACCTCAGGAATCACAAGCAGACCAACAGCCAGTATTTGATTACCTCGTTGCTAACGTTGGTAAAAAACCTGGAGTGCCTGCAGAAACTACCGTAAAGGGATCACAGTTCAATCAGCCGCTTCTTGAGTTTTCCGGAAGCTGTGCAGGATGTGCTGAAACATCATATGCTCGTTTGCTTACACAGTTGTTTGGTGAGCAAATGTATATATCAAATGCTACAGGATGTTCTTCAATATGGGGAGGTCCTGCTGCAACCAGCCCATATACAGTAAATAAGGACACAAACAAAGGACCTGCCTGGGCAAACTCCTTATTCGAAGACAATGCTGAACACGGATTTGGAATGTATCTTGGACAAAAGGTTCTTCGTGACCAGTTAATTGGTAAGCTTGAAAAGATTGCTGCTTCCGACAGCGCGTCCTCTGATTTAAAGGGCGCTATCGCTAAATTTATTGAAACCAAGGATAGCACAAAAGAGAATACACCGGCTGCCAATGCATTAATTGCTGAACTTGAAAAGTCTGCTGCTGGTTGTGATCTTTCAAAAGAAGTTCTTGAGAAAAAACAATACCTTGCTAAGAAATCCGTATGGATTTTAGGTGGCGATGGCTGGGCATACGATATTGGATTCGGTGGTCTTGACCATGTTCTTGCTGCAGGTGAAAATGTAAACGTTATGGTATTTGATACAGAAATGTACTCCAATACAGGCGGACAATTGTCCAAGGCTTCAAATATCGGTGAAGTTTGCCAGTTTGCTGCGTTGGGTAAGGATATTGGCAAGAAGAGCCTTGCTGAAATTGCTATGAGTTATGGTTATGTATATGTAGCTCAAGTTGCTCTTGGTGCTAATCCAAATCAGACAGTAAAGGTTTTGGCTGAAGCCGAAGCATATAACGGACCATCATTAATTATATGCTATGCTCCTTGTGAACTCCATGGAGTTAAAGGCGGCATGAATCATTGTCAGGATGAAATGAAGAAGGCAGTAAGTTCCGGATATTGGAATCTGTTCTCTTTCAACCCTGCTCTTAAGGCAGAAGGCAAGAATCCGTTTACTTTAACTTCCAAGCCTGGTGATGGAACATATCAGGATTTCTTGAAAAACGAAACACGTTATACTCGCTTGGCAATTTCTTCTCCGGAACGTGCTGAAAAGCTCTTCCAGGAATCTGAGAAGGCTGCTAAGGAACGTTATGAGCATTTGTTAAAGCTAGTGGAGCTTTATAAGTAAATATAAAACTGTAGTTGTTAATAAAAAAAGGGATGTTGTATACTACTTTATACGTAGTATACAACACACCCTTTTTTTTAATATACTTAGGAGAAATAAAATTATTTGTTTAGTGTGAAAAGTGTTACATAGTTTTATTGTATAATTTGATAACAGCTTTTGGAGTTTTAGGCTGATAGAACATGAACCAACATGCAGTACTGGCAGAAAAAACAGCAAGTACAGTTAAAAAAACTGCAATTGCTTCCCAAACTTTCTTCATTACAAAATTACCCCCTAGTTTTAGTAAGCTATCTATTTATTGTTATATAAATATTTGTGTTTTATTAAACTGCGTTTACCTCTTATTAACTTTTAAGTATTCCTTCAAACTATCTATAGCGTCTTTAGCTTCAGTAATATTTTCTTCGTCCATAAGGTTTGATATATATTCTATGTTTTGTAAGAATTCATTATCATTTAATTTATTACTGGTTTTGTAGTGATCATTGGTATTTTTTATGGCAAGAGTGAGTATGGTTGTTACAAATAAAGTTATATAAATATTTATTCTTACTAACAAATTATCTATCAGAGATCCGGTATTTGTATTATCAGTCACAAGTATTCTTGTCAGTAGAAAGGCAAGGAAAATTAAAGTTCCTGTAGATATAGCATATACTATCAGCTGTATATAATATTCCTTTTTTTGCTTATTTTTATGATCTAAATCAATAATTTTTATATTGAATTTAAATGACAAGTATATCATTATTATTTCCACTATTCTTGCAGGTAGTGCAAGTAAAAATAGAGTATAGACATTTGAATAAATATCCTCCATTTTACTTCCTATAAATGGCTGAACAAGTGTAAACCAAAGTATTTCAACTAATAATAGTATTATAACTCCGAATATTGATGCTAAAATAGATTCATACATTTTTAAGCGCAATAAAAATATAAAAAGCAAAGATGTTAGAAACAAGTAAACTAATAAGGCTTCTTCAGAGCTAACTTTCTTTTTAACAAAAAACGATGCTATAGCAGAAATAGCAGCAAAAATTATTATTCTTATCAGGTTACTCCTATCCTTAAAAAACGAAAACTTTCCTATTGTCAGAATACTTAATATCCCGACCAAAAGAGATTCAGGAAAACTAATAAGCAAAATACTTAAATATGAAGGGTTATTCATAAACGAACACATCCTTATATAATTTATTATATCATATTGATTGTATCAGTCAAAAAATTTCCAACAAAATTTCCCTTGATAAAAATTCTATTTATAAGATTCCATTTCACTTGCAATAGTTTGAATAAGCAAATTAAGAGTATTTGGATTAATACCTTTTTTTTTGGCCTCCATAGCGTATTTTAAATACAAATTGTTTTCTTTGTTAATTACAAACTGTTTTATTTCTTCTGAAAGGCTTGCAAAACTTATATAGTCCTTGCTTAAATGTTCATGAGAAAGCCTTGACGCATTATCCTTATAATTTTTTTTCTCTTGTAAAAGGGTTTCATTATTATTGCTTGTCAGCCAGAAATCTTTGCTTACCTGTGCGTACTTACTCAAAATGTTTATAGTTCCAGGGAATGGCTGAATGTCCCCACTTAAATAACTTTTAATCTGTGAAGATTTTATTTGATAACCGGTTTTTTCGTAAATATCCTTTGAAAGTTCTTCTATACTCATTACGCCCATTATAAGTTTAAGATTATTCGAAAATATTATAGGATCGAATTTCTTTGTATAGTTAATGTCATCATTTAAATATCCTGCAGCTTTCATAAGCTCCTCGTAAGGATAGTTATATGCTTTTGAAATTATTTTTAACATATCCGGCTTAGGGTTTGAGTCTTTACCTGTCCTCGGATCTGTTCCCTTTTCAAGGATACTTAGATATGAGTAACTTATGCCCATATTTTTGGCAGCCTGCCTGATTGACCAATTTTTACTCAGCCTTATTTCCCGGAAAAGTTCTCCTAAATTACTCACTTAATCACCTTGTTTAATGAATTTGGTATAATTTTCTAAAATTGATCTATAGGTATATTTTAAACCATGATGGCTCTAAATTCAAAGGTATTTTGACAATTTTGTGGAAGAATTTTTTAGCCAAATATTGACATGTAATTATTATATACGTTAAACTATTGTACGGTAAGTTAATTATAAGTTTAATTATAGGTATTAATTTCTTTTATAAATATATAAAAATTGTGGGAGGGTGATATATAAAAATGGTTCATGTAAAAAAGAAACTTCTTAGTGAGTCAGTAAATTTTGTAGAGTTGTGTCAGGGTAACGTACTAAGTGGAAGAATTAATTTGGAAACATATAATTTATTGTCTTATGTGAAGATCAACTTTTTAAAAAATTATATTAGTTCGGAAATTCAGGAACTGCATATTGACAGGGATTTTTCAAAAAGGATCAACAATCTTTTTGCTGTTAACAACATAATTCTCAACTTAAGGTAAAGTGTTAATATTAATAGAGGAGAGACTAAAAAGCGGAGCTTAAGGATTCACGAAAGATTAGAATTTATTATGCGCCATATTTGCTAAAGGACAAAATTATAGTTCTTTTTGCAATATGGTGCATTTTTATTCAGAAGATATTACATGATTTCGATTTATGATGAAATTTACTTTGACTTAGCAACAGACAATAGGATAAAATTATTTAAAAACAATGATTTGAGGTTAAAATGAGTATTTTAAATGTTGAAAAAGTAAGTCATGGATTTGGTGCCAGAAAGATATTGGAGAACGCTTCGTTCAGGTTGTTGAAGGGTGAGCATGTCGGGTTGGTTGGTGCGAATGGAGAGGGAAAATCTACTTTCCTGAACATCATAACCGGTAAACTGATGCCTGATGAGGGGAAAGTGGAGTGGTGCAGCAGGATAACAACAGGTTATCTAGACCAGCACACTGCCCTCACAAAGGGTAAAAGTATCAGGGAAGTACTAAGGGAAGCCTTCAGGCATATGTTTGATTTAGAGCAGGAAATGCTTCAGATATATGAAAAAATGGCTGATGCAAAAGAAAGTGAAATTGAGGCAATGATGGAAGATGTAGGGGAAATACAGAGTACCCTTGAACACAACGGTTTTTATATAATTGATGCTAAAATTGAAGAAGTTGCTAATGGATTGGGTTTGGGTGAAATTGGTCTTGACAGGGATGTAAGCGATCTTAGCGGAGGTCAGAGAGCCAAGGTGCTTCTGACAAAACTGCTTCTTGAAAATCCAATGATTCTTATTTTGGACGAGCCTACTAACTTCCTTGATATAGAACACATTTTTTGGCTTAAAAACTATCTCAAAAATTATGAGAATAGCTTTATACTTGTATCTCATGATATTCCTTTTTTAAATGAAGTAGTAAATGTTATTTATCATGTGGAAAATGCTATTTTGACCAGGTATACGGGAAACTACGACCAGTTCCAGCAGATGTATCAGTTAAAGAAAAATCAAATTCAGCAGGCATATGATAAGCAGCAGAAAGAGATTGAGAGGCTGGAAGATTTTATTGCAAGAAATAAAGCAAGAGTTGCCACTACCAATATGGCAAAAAGCAGGCAAAAGAAGTTGGATAAGATGGAAATTATTGAAAAGGTAAGAGAAAAGGTCAAGCCTTCTTTTAAATTCAGGGAAGCCAGAACTCCCGGTAAATATTTGTTCACAGCAGATAATCTTGTTATAGGATACGAAGAACCGCTGACAAGACCTCTTAATCTGTCTTTAGAGAGAGGGAAGAAAGTTGCTATTAAGGGTGTAAATGGTCTTGGTAAGTCTACCCTCTTAAAAACAATTCTTGGAATTCAAAAGCCGGTATCAGGAGAAGTTAAGTTGGATCAATTTGCTTGCCCAGGGTATTTTGAACAGGAATCGGAGAGATATAATTCCAACACGGCATTGGAAGAAGTCTGGAATGAATACCCTGGTATGGGTAACGGAGAGGTACGTGCGGCACTTGCAAAATGTGGGCTAACTACCGAACATATAACAAGCCAGATGATGGTTCTGAGCGGTGGGGAAAGCGCTAAGGTGCGCCTATGCAAATTGATGCTTAAGGAAGTGAATTGGCTGGTGTTAGATGAGCCTACCAATCACCTAGATATTGATGCAAAAGATGAATTAAAGAGGGCCTTGAAGGAATATAGGGGTACAATTGTTCTTGTCAGCCATGAACCTGAGTTTTATGAGGACTGGGTGACAGATGTCTGGAATGTTGAGAATTGGACCACCAAAATAGTTTAGCACTTAGAAAAAATGACTTCCATATGCGATTAAGCCTTGATAGCATTCATAGAATACTATTGAGGTTTTTTATTTCTCCATATATCAAAAAATAATTCTAGTTGTCAGATAATGTGCATATATATAGATTGATGGGCTGTACCAATAAAATGGAGGTCAAAATACAATGGGAGATTTAGAAAAAGAAATATCGCAGGAGTATGAATTGACAGTAAGAAATATCATTCCTTTTAAGGATTTTTTTATTATCGATAGTTCAGCGGGCAAGAAAGTTTTAAGGAAACTGAATTTCTCATCGGAGCGAATTTGGTTTATTCATGGTGCTAAAGAACATTTATACAAAAATAATTTTTGTAATTTAGATAGATTTACTTGTACAAAAGAGGGATTGCCTTATATAAATATTGATGGAAGCATATACACTATAACTGAAACTGTTCAAGGAAGAGAATGTGATTTTGATAAAAAGGAAGATGTAATAAAAGCTTCTATTGCACTTGCAGAGATGCATAGTGCCTCCAGAGGGTATATTCCGCCTGAACAGAGTATTGTAAAAGATGAATTGGGTAATCTGCCCTCACATTTTATAAAAAGACTTGAAGAGATAAAAAGAATAAAAAAAACCGCTCAGAGAGAAAAAGGATGTCTTGACTATTTGATACTGCAATATATAGATTATTTTTACAACTTAGGTGAAAGTACCATAAACCTAATAAGGGAGTCAAAGTATAATATGTTGGTAGAAAAAACCCGCAAGGAAAGATTATTTTGCCACCACGACTACACCCACAGTAATATAATTATTGGTAGCAGTGAAACTTCAATAATTAATTTCAGCTTGTGCAGCTTTGAATTAAAAGTATATGACATAGCCAACCTTTTAAGGCGTAAAATGAGGAAATGTTTCTGGGATATAAATGAGGCGAAGGTAATAATTGACGCATATACATCAGTTGAACCAATATCGGAGGATGAATTTTTTATTATGAAGCTGATGCTTCAATTTCCACAAAAGTTTTGGAGAGTTGTAAATAAATACTACAATAGCAGGCGGAGTTGGAGGGACAAAACTTTTGAGAGAAAATTTATTGAAGTAATCGATGAAATAGAATATCATAAAAAGTTTTTAGATAGGTATGATTTATTATATTGATTTAAGTTTCATTCCAAAAAGATTCAAGCTATTATAAAAGAATAAAAAGGGACGAATAGCAACGTCCCCATAATTATTGATTGATATCAGGATCGATTAAAAACTTTTTGTGTTAAAATAAGCCTTGAATAACACCCGATTCATTTATATCAATTTTTTCTGCGGCAGGAACTTTTGGCAGACCGGGCATTGTCATTATGTCACCCGTTAAGGCTACGATAAAGCCGGCACCTGCAGATATTTTTAGTTCTTTAACTGTTATTTTGAAGTTTTCCGGTCTTCCCAACAAATGAGGATTGTCTGAAAGAGAATACTGAGTTTTGGCCATACAAATAGGTAGTTTATCAAGTCCCATGTTTTCTATTTTCTTAATTGTTTTATCAGCATCCGGAGAATAGACAACCCCTTTAGCACCATAAATTTCCATTGCTATAGTTTCAATTTTCTCCTTTATTGGGAGATTTACATCATAAAGCGGTTTAAAATCAGAGGAAGTAGCGTCTATGAGATTAACAAGTTTTTCAGCTAGCTCCAGGCCACCTGTTCCGCCTTTTGCAAATACCTGTGAGAAAGCTACTTCAACATTAATTTCTTTACACTTTGATTTAACATACTCAACTTCTTCAACGGTGTCGCTTCCAAAGTGATTTATTGCAACAATAACGGGAACTCCAAACTTTTTAAGGTTTTCTATATGTTTTTCAAGGTTAACAAAGCCCAATTTTAATGCGTCAAGGTTCTCATTGCCGAGATCTTCCTTTTTTACACCACCATTGTACTTCAATGCTCTTATTGTTGCTACCAATACAACAGCGTCAGGCTTTAGGCCTGCCATCCTGCATTTAATGTCAAAAAACTTTTCTGCTCCGAGATCAGCACCAAACCCTGCTTCCGTTATACAGTAATCAGAGAGTTTGAGTGCAATTTTGGTAGCCATAATACTGTTACAGCCATGGGCAATATTTGCAAAGGGACCTCCATGCATTATTGCCGGTGTGTTTTCAAGAGTCTGAACAAGATTTGGTTTAATGGCATCTTTAAGAAGCAACGCCATAGCACCGTTTACTTTAACATCCTTTGCAGTAACAGGTTTACCCTCATAATTGTATCCTATAATTATTTTGCCTAGACGATCCTTTAAATCCATAAGATTCATTGAGAGACATAGAATGGCCATAACTTCTGATGCTACAGTAATTAAGAAACCATCTTCTCTAGGCATTCCATTTGCTTTCCCACCTAAACCCACTATAGTGCTCCTTAGGGCACGGTCATTCATATCCATTGCTCTTTTCCATACTATTTGACGCGGATCGATATTAAGGCTATTACCCTGATGAATATGGTTATCTATAGCAGCTGACAGCAAATTGTTTGCAGCTGTTATTGCGTGCATGTCACCGGTAAAATGAAGATTTATATCCTCCATGGGAACAACCTGGGCATAGCCGCCTCCTGCTGCTCCGCCCTTAACACCCATTACAGGACCTAACGAAGGTTCCCTCAATGCAATCACGGCGTTTTTTCCTAGCTTTGACATAGCCTGTCCTAGTCCGACAGTAGTTGTAGTTTTGCCCTCACCTGCAGGAGTGGGGTTTATGGCAGTTACCAATATAAGTTTACCATCCTTTTTATTTTTAATCCGTTCCCAGAGTTCATCCGACAATTTAGCTTTATACTTTCCGTATAATTCTAGTTCATCTTCAGATATGTGAAGTTTTTCTGCAATGTTAACAATGGGTTCCATTTTGCACGATTGAGCTATCTGGATATCTGTTTGCAATTTCGTTACCGTTACGCAAACCTTTTAAACTATATAGCTTGGTATATAAGTTTATGTTTGCTTCCTCCTTCAACGCATCCGAGCTCGGCAAACCTACTATCGTTTGATGTGATGCTCCAGAGGCTTAAATTCCCCTGTAAATCAGGGTATATTCTAACACTACTTATTCAGAAATCAGCGTTAGTCACGGTTCTCTCCTTCCTATATTTTTCATCAAAATAATAATATACCGCAGTTTAAAGCAATAATCCAAGAAGTAATACACGTGGCGGCAAAAAGCTCATTTACTTTATATAGTCAATTATAACTATATATATTCACAGTTTTCAATAGCGATATCACATAAAATAAAAAATTACATATTATGTATATTAGGAGAACGTTTTAGAATGGAAGAATTTTATGGGTACTTTAAAAGTTGGGGATATTGTTGGAAGAAAGTCTTATAACTCGGACATACTTTTTAAAGTTGTTGATATTAGAAATGAGGGTGGTAAAGAAGTTGCAATATTAAGAGGAATTTGTTACAGACTTGAAGCTGATGCGCCTGCGTCAGATCTTGAGGTACAGCCAGCGTCCAATGTTAGGGAATATAATGAGAAGATTAATGACAAAGTAAATACAAAAATACGAAATATGCAGCCTTCAATGTTAAGATCCCTGCAAAAAAAAAATTTTATCGCGAGCAGGTGGTAAATGAGGACCGAACGTTTCAAAGGCCAGGTAGGGTACTTCACATTGACGGGGATAGTGACTATCTTGATACATGTCTTGAGAAGTACAAAAAACTTGGTATAGAAGCTGCTGGGGTACATGTTAAGGAGAAGGATCAGCCTTCAAAGGTATATGAACTGCTAAAACAGTATAAGCCTGATATTCTGGTATTAACTGGTCATGATGGAGTTATAAAAGATGAAAATGGATATAGCAGTATGGATAATTACAGAAATTCCAAATATTTTGTTGACGCAGTTAAAGAGGCAAGGCGCTATGATAATAATCTCGATGGACTTGTTATATTTGCAGGAGCCTGTCAATCCATGTATCATGAAATAATAGAAGCAGGAGCAAATTATGCGAGTGCACCTTATAGAGTTTTGATTCATGCATTGGACCCTGTTTATATATGCAAAAAAATTGCATATACTGGAATAGGCACAATTATTTCGCCAAAAGATGTCATAAGTACTACTATTACTGGCTTAAAAGGAATTGGAGGAATAGAGACAAGAGGGAAATACAGGGATGGATATCCATTAGAACCATACAGATAATTGCGTCCTAAAAAAAATACTTGACATCAATAAATTTCCCTTGTTATAATATATATTTTTTTGACAAATTGCTCTTGTTGTGATATAATGTGTGCAAACAGAAGATGAGGTGATTCAAATATGGAGAAGAGCAGCTTGTTTCAGATTAAGAGAGATATAGAAACATGCATTGGGCAAAAGATTCAGTTAAAAGCCAACAAAGGTAGAAAAAAGGCTTTTATAAAAGAGGGAATACTTGAAAACACCTATCCTAGCATCTTCGTAGTAAAATTTGAAAACGATTACGAGGCAACAAGAAGGGTTTCATACAGTTATACAGATATACTTACGAAGGCTGTCGAGATTGTAATATGTAAGGATAACAAAAAGATTCAAGTGAGTTAAGGTGTCTGGTGTATAGAGGTATAAAAACTAAATAAATAAACAGAGGGTATTTTCATTGAAAATTCCTCAGTATAAATAAAAGAGCTTGATAATAAAATTAAGTTCTTTTATTTTGTGCTCTTACTTGGAATATTTTATATACCTTGTCAATATATATTAGTAAAGGTGCGCAAAGCAGATTTGCTATAGTATTAATCCTAATTAGGTATAAGATTAGTGAATTAGAATATTTTTTGTTTAGAGGAGGATTGAAGATGTCTCTTGAGCTTGTGAAAGAATCCATAAGAATTAATAATATGATAGGGGAAGAAACTGCACAGACAATAGTTGAACATGATATTATAGTGCCGGATACAAATCCTGATGCAGTCCGTATTCTTCTAATGGACGGAGAGGTATTTGAGAGAAGCTCGGAGGTTTTACAGGATAGAGTTGCTGTAAATGGTACCATCCGCTATAAAATACTTTACATTTCAGATGAAGAAAATAACGCTATAAGAAGCATAACTGCAAATAATGACTTTTTATATAACCTAGACGTACTTAATGCAAAATACGGGATGAAAGCAAATGTAAATTGTGATATTGAACATGTAGATTATGAGATACTGTACGGCAGAAAAGTCAAGGTAAAGGCAATAGTTAAGATTGATGCAAAAGTAACTGAAGAGGTTGAACAGGATTTTGTGAATAACCTTGAGGGCCTGGAGGATATTGAAATATTAAAAAACAATGCCGATGTAAATAGTTATATGGGTGAAAACAATGCTCACTGTAACATTAATGAATCCATGGAAATACCTGCAGGCAAGCCGACCATAAAAGAAATATTGAGAAGTGATGTGAAAATAGTTGGAAAGGATTATAAACTATCTGATAATAAAGTAATTGCAAAAGGCGATTTAAATATATTAACACTTTATATTGCCGATGATGAAGAAAGAAGTATTCAGTTTATGGAGCACGAAGTGCCGTTTACACAGTTTATTGATATTCAAGGTATAGACGAAGGATGCGAGTGTGAAGTAGATTACAGAGTTTTAAATTACACATTCAAACCAGGGGAAGATAATGACGGTGAACTCAGAGTTTTAAGCGGTGACATTGAATTGTTAATAAAGGCACAAGCATATGAAAAGAGACAAGTTGACGTTATAGCAGATGCATATAGCCTGAGCAGAAAATTAAGTATTGAACAAAAATCGTTTTCATCAAAAAGGGTAATTTGCAGAGAAAAGAATCAGATTAATTTAAAGGAAACAGTTGTTATTGATGGCGATAATCCTGAAATAGCTGAAGTATTTAATGTGCTTTCAAAACCAAGCATGTTTGAATGCAATGCTGCAAATGGATCAATAAATATCGAAGGAGCAGTGAATAACAGCATACTGTATGTTGCAAAAAACAGTGAGCAGCCCGTTTTTTGCTATGATTATGAAATCCCTTTCAAGCAAAATATTGAAGTCAGTGAATTAGACCCAAATATGGATTGCGAAGTTGATCTTGATGTAGAGCATTGCAATTACAGCATGATTTCGGCTAATGATGTGGAAATAAGAGTTATTATTAATGTTTATGTGGAAGTTATTGACAATGTAGAGATACCGCTGGTTTCAAAAGTCACTGACAATGCAATTGAGGATAAGAAAGGTGATTGTCCTAGCATAACTATTTACTTCTCACAACCTGATGATACAATGTGGAAAATCGCCAAAAAGTATTACACAACTGTGGAAGATATTAAGAAAGTTAATAATTTATCGGAAGATGATAATATTACTCCCGGTCAACAGGTTATGATTCCAAGAAAATCAAGTGCATCTTAGTAGATTTTATTTGAATATAATATATGCCTCAAAAATTTTCTTGCGGACTATTTTGAAATAGTCTGCAGGAAGAGAGGCGTTAAATAATACATATGCCAAAAACCTGGTGGAATTGAAAATTATTTCCTCCGGGTTTTTGGCATTTTGAATTCTTAAATTTAGATTATAGTTCTTCTTTAAAAAATTTTATTTTCAATGATATTGTTTCACTGTTTTTAAGCAGTGTTCATTATTGATTTGATCACAACTTCCATAGATGTATTACTTTTCCTAAGTGTAAAGACTGATACCCCCTTGGAGAGGATATTTTCTTTACATTTATTACAAGTGAATTTCCCTCTCTGAGATTTTGATTGAAAACAGATTGTATTTTGTATATAATATAAAAACATGAAAGTATTGATTTATAAGACCTGAAAAACATGGTCGTATTTTTTACTTGAAAAAATGAACATAGAAGTCTGTAAGGAGATATCTCCATTATAGATAAACAAGGTGAAAAATGAATTCAATTTGTATTAAGGCAAGAGCAAAAATTAACCTGTTCCTTGATGTGCTTGGTAGACGGAATGACGGATATCATGATGTTCGGATGATTATGCAGTCAATTAGTTTGCACGACAAAGTTTATCTTGATTTGATAGATGAAAAATGCATTAATATTAAGTGCGACAAACATTGGGTGCCATCAAACAGCGATAATATAGCTTATAAAGCGGCTGCTGTTATAATGGACAAGTACGACCTTCCAAAAGGTGTGGGAATTAAAATAGTCAAGAATATACCTGTTGCAGCAGGCCTTGCGGGAGGAAGTGCTGATGCTGCCGCTGTTCTTAGTGGGATGAATGAAATGTTTTCCCTAAATTTGAAGGAAGACGAACTGATGCAATTGGGAAAATCTATAGGAGCAGATGTACCGTTCTGTGTGAAAGGTGGAACGATGCTGGCAGAAGGAATTGGAGAAATCCTTACAGACATTGCTCCTTTAAAAAATGTGAATATTGTTCTTGTTAAACCTAGAATTTCTGTTTCCACTGCATGGGTATATAATAATCTTGATATAGGAAAAATATCTTCAAGACCGGATATAAGATTACTTGTTGATGCGATTGAAAACAGGGATATAAAAAGCATTGGAAAGAATATGGTCAATGTTTTGGAAGCTGTTACTGTAAATAGATATGGAGTTATCGGTGAAATTAAGAATAAGCTTGTTGAGCTTGGCGCCTTAGGCAGTATGATGAGTGGAAGCGGACCTACTGTATTTGGAATTTTTGGCAGTAGGATGGAGGCTGAAAATGCTTATAAGAACATAAGCAGGCATAACAAGTGGGAATGCATTTTAACCGAAACATTTTGCGAGGAGAGATGAGATAAATATGGCTGGTAAACTTTCAAAGGTAAATTTAAATGATTATAAACCGTTAAGAGAAGTGATATTTGATACATTAAGGGAAGCAATTATTACCGGAGAGTTAAAACCGGGAGAGCGCCTGATGGAAGTCAAACTGGCTGAAAAAATGGGAGTAAGCCGTACGCCTGTGAGAGAAGCAATAAGAATGCTTGAGCTCGAAGGCCTGGTGGATATGCTTCCTAGAAAAGGGGCTCATGTGGCAGAACTGTCTGTCAAGGATATAATGGATGTTCTCGAAGTAAGGGCTTCCATGGATAGTCTTGCTACAAGGCTTGCGGCAGAAAGAATATCCGATGAAGAAATCAAGGAGTTAAAGCAGATACAATCACAGTTTATGAGTTATGCAGATAAGGATAATTTGCAAGGGACTATAAAAAAAGATGTTGAGTTCCATGAACTGATTTATAGAGCGTCAAGAAATGACAGACTCCTGCAGATTTCAAATAATTTAAGAGAGCAAATCCAACGTTTTAGGGTTATATATCTTAAAGACTATAGTAGCTCAAAAAATCTTATAGAGGAGCATGAGAATATTTGTGCAGCAATATCCCAAAGAGACACGGAAATGGCTCAAAAGTTTGCTCAAGTTCATATAAATAATCAGGAAAAGGTTATAATTAATGCTATAAAGAATTTAAGATAGAAAAATTAGTAGCAAGGTACTTTAAAACTGGATTTATATTGTTTATCCGGAATATAAAGTACCTTGATTATATCTGTTAAATTATCTCATAACCCATTTTAGATATATGCGTCTTAATTTCCTGAGGCATTATATTATCAGGGTTATAGTCTATTTTTACCTGCTGACTTTTTAAATCGATTGAAATATCTTCTATACCGGAAAGGTTTTTAACACTTTCCTGAATTTTGTTAGAACAAGCACTACATGCTATTGAAGGAATATTAAAGGTTGCTGTTTTCATAAATACCTCCGTTTACTTATAAATTCATTTATATTTTATGTAAATAACATTTTTATATGACTGTTCTTCTTAGAAAAAGTTTGCTTTACTAGAAGATTATTTTGCATTTTAATTAATGATTAATAAAATTGAGCAAGGGTATATATAATATATAGAATTATTGGAGAATTTATAAAAAACTTTTAAAGAATATATAGTTCCTCTGTTTGACGCATAGGAACTGATCAATTTGACTACAGCTTCGTTGCGCTATGTATAGATGGACTAAAGGAGGGCTTATTGTTTGGAAAAGATTCGTGTATTAGTAGCAGATGACTCAATAGTATATAGAAAAGTTCTTGCCGAAGCTATAGAAAATACAGAAATAGCTATTGTAGATTATGCTGCTCCGAATGGGCAAAAGGCTATTGAATGGATAAAAAAGGAAACTGTAGATGTTGCTTTACTGGATGTTTTTATGCCTGAAATGAACGGCATCGAGGCCTTAAAAATAATAAAAAAGGATCATCCGGAAATTGATGTAATTATGATCAGTTCAGATAGTACTCATAGTGCTGAGCTGACCATGGAAGCATTAAATAATGGAGCGGTTGACTTTATTCTGAAGCCGACAGATGTAGGCCAAGAAAAAAGTGTTGATATAATTAAATCACAGCTAAAAATTCTTTTTTCCCAGATAAGGATCAGAAAATATCGGAATACCAGCGGTAATTTATCACAAACAACCGGTTTTCAGAATAAGAGAGGCGGGATTTTTACGAAAAGTCCCGATGATATAGTAGACAAGTTCAATGCAAGCAAGTTTAAACAGGTTGACCTGATTCTTATAGCCTCGTCAACAGGTGGGCCTTCAGCGCTCGAAAAGATATTTGAAGGTTTTAGTGCCGACTTTGGAAAACCTATACTGGTGGTTCAACATATGCCTCCTAAGTTTACTCGTTCACTGTGTGAAAGCCTTAACAGGACATGTAAGTTGGAAGTAAGAGAGGGAAGTAATAACGAACCATTGAAGGAAGGACAAATTGTTGTTGCACCAGGGGGCTTTCATATGGTTGTTAAAGATGAGGGCTCCGGCGTACTTATAAAAACCGAATCCACCCAATATATAAATGGTGTAAAGCCATCTGCTGACGTGCTGTTTTCATCGGTTGCAGATTTATTCGAAGGTAAAAATATTCTTGCGGTAATACTAACCGGTATGGGAAGTGACGGAAAAAATGGGGTTGCTGAGCTAAAGCAGAAATGCAACTGTTATTGTATAACACAAAGTGAAAAAACTTGTGTAGTTTATGGTATGCCAAGAAGTATATATGAAGCAGGTTTGTCCAATGAAGTAGTTGATATTGAGAATGTTTCTAAAAGAATACAGGAAATTGTATCCGGTAAAGGCATACCCCTTGTCTGATTTTAGGAAATTTGAAGATATTACTGTTGATATGGCTGCCACTTATGGTAAAATAAAATAGTGCCATCACCAGCGAACACAAAGGGTGTGTTTGTGCAGGCATATAAAATTTACCAGGGAGCTAAACTATGTGGTATCAAAAATTTTTAAGTACTTATAAAGCAGGAATCTCACATGAGTTCATTCTGTATTTCAATATTCGTGATGTGGTAGACAACCATAGGAGCTTAGACAGGTATATTTATGATGAATTTATCAAGCAAAGAGGATTTGGAATAGTTGCATTCTATGATATTTCTAAAGGACTGACTTTTTTAGAACCGGCTATGGCCAGAGAGTTCCATAAAATTACCTCAAATGTGGCTGTAAATCTATTAAATTCCTTACCATCGAAGATATTTCCCTATATTGATATGGCATTAAGAAATACTAAAATGGTGCTTTTTATTGACCATGTGGAAAAAATTATTCCACCGGGAGATATGGGCAGTTTATCTATGGAAGAAAGGCTTGCTTTGATCTGGCTCAGTGAGTGGTCAAATGACGCGAGGATATCTTCGGTCGGGAGCACTATCTTTATGATGGCCAATACTCTTGCAGAAGTGAACTCTGAGGTTTTAAGATCTTCATACAGAGTAGAGCCGATCCTTGTTGAACTTCCTTCCGAAGAAGAGAGGAAAGAGTATATTAAATATCTGGTTGAGGAAAAGGATATTAAAATGGATCTTTCTGTGGAGGAATTTTCAAAGTTATCCTCGGGACTTAGCAAAAAAGCGATAAAGGATATAAAACTAAAGGCTGAGTCTGAAAATGTGGCTATCAGTTTTGATTTTATTAAAGAGAAGAAGCACTCTGTGCTGAAAAAAGAATATGGGGACGTATTGGAGTTCATTTACCCTGAAATTAGCTTTGAAGACGTAGGCGGAATGGAAAAGGCAAAAAACTACCTACTTAAAAATATTGTGCAGCCAATAAAAAATGGGGATTTAAGAAGGGTGCCGATGGGGATTCTTTTATGTGGTCCATCAGGGACAGGGAAAACTCTTTTGGTTAATGCTCTGGCAAAGTCAAGCGGTTTTAACTGTGTTAAGATTGATATGTCCAGAATATTAGGGCAGTATGTTGGGGAAAGTGAGAAGAATTTCAAAAAGTGCCTTTTAGGTGCACAGTCCCAGCAGCCTGTAATAGTATTTGTTGATGAAATAGATACGGCATTTCGACGAGGCGATGGAAATGATAGTGGAGTAAGTAGAAATATATTTAGTGAATTTTTACAGTTTACCAGTAATACAAATAATAGAGGGAAAGTAATTTTTATTGCTGCAACCAACAGGCCTGACCTTCTTGATGCAGCTCTTAAGAGAGCAGGCAGGTTTGACAAAAAGATTCCAATATTGCTTCCGGAAGTGGAGGATCGGGCGCAAATATTTAAAATTATGATTAAGAAATTTGGCTTTGATACGGATATTGAGGATTTTCTTCCCTTTGCACAGAAGACGGAGAATTATACAGGTGCTGAAATAGAGACGGTTGTCAGGAAGGCTTATGAAATTGCAAATGAAGATGATGTTGAAGGAACAGTATTGTCTGCTGCTATTTTAAATGAGGCAATAACAAGGTGCAGACCAAGTACTCAGCAGGTGGAATATATGACAAAGCTTGCAGTTAAAGAGTGTGATGATAAGGATTTATTACCTGAAAAATATCAAAAACTTTTAGATGATAGAAGCAATCTTGACAATTTGTAGTTAAATTTTCATTTTCATGGTTTACAATGCTGTTGATTTATTATAAATTAATATTATGCCATAATTATTAGGAGGTATATTACATGGGTTTTTTTAGTAGATTGGGAAGTTTGATAAGAGGGTTTTTTGGCCAATTTGTTGGAGGCTTGGAAGAAAATAACCCGGAATTACTTTTTGAAGATATTAAGAACCAGATTGGAAAGGCTCGCAAGGAAGCAGAGCAGCAGATAGTAGAAATTCAGACAAATGCAGAACTGATAAAAATTGAAATGAAGAATTCTGAAAAGAATTTAAATGCCATTAAAGCAAGGATAGATTCTGCACAAAAGCAGGGAGATAAAGATGTTTTAGTTGAACTCCTCATGCAGGAAGAAGAATATCAGACGGTTTATGATACACACAAAGCTACCTATGATAATGCAATGAAAGAAGTAGAGACAATCAGGGAGAATTACAAGATATTTGAGTCTGAAATGAATACAAAATTAAATGAGTTAAAGACATTGAAGAGCCAGCAAAAGATGGCGGCACTCAAGGAAAATATAAATTCTGTTAATGCCAAGTATACTTCCAAGAATAGTAAGGTTGGAAATATAAATGAGGATATGGACAGAGCAAGGGAAATTGTTAACAAGAAAGTTGCAAAGGCAAATGCCATTGAGTCTTTAAATAGTGACAACATAGATCTTAAACTTAAAAAGCTTGATATGAATTCAGCTCGTGACAGGGCACGTGCAAGAGCAGAAGCAATGCTCGGAGGCGAACAGGGCTTTGAGGTTAAGGAAAAGGTTGAAGCTCCACCGGTGGTAAATGAATCACCGCTAGAAGAAAAAGAAAAACCTGAAAATAAAGTAAGTGAATAAAATAAACTGATTTATCAAATAATTGACACATCCCTTATTTATAAGGGGTGTGTCGGCGTATATATACGATTCTTGTAAAGAATTTGTTTTATTCAAATTTTTTTACAAGATAATGTTCAGCTGTTTTCCAGTGAGAACTTACTACTTTGATTTCAGATTAAAGCTGTTATATGAGGTAATTACAAATATGAATTCAATAGATAACATGAAATTTAAGTTGTTTCTGAGTGCACTAACTAATTATAGAAATGTAGGGATATTTGCAATATTAGCAGGGCTTTCTATGTATGGAAGTCAATATTTGGGCGAAATGTCTTATGTTGCTTATATAGGTGCATTTGCAGCCTACATAGGGTGTTCACTACAGAGCTTAACAAGCAAGAAGTTTCAGGATAAACTTATTCACAAATCAAAGCAAGAGCATATAAGGAATCTGAATGAAATGTGTGCAAAGCTTGCTAATGACACTAAGAAGCATACTAATAGTGCATACTATAAAAAGCTATGTTCTATTATGGAAGACAAAACTGAGATAATAAATGAATATTCTAAAGGTGACACCGGTTTCCTTAAGGAAAGAATAACCGAACATACTTTAAATTTGGTAATAACATATTTAAAAATGTTAAAGAATTTCTGCATAAGAAGCAGAGAACTTAATCTGACAGACGTTGGTCCTATAATGGACAGAATAGGTAAGAATACGAGGAAGCTCAATTTTATTAACGATCCTAAGGTCTATGAAGATTTAAAAAAGACTATAGAAATGGATGAAAAAATAATTGCTCGGCTTAAGGAAGAAAAGCATGATCTTGAGAGGATAGACACCAAACTTGATTATATCAAGAGTACGGTCAGCATGTTCAAACACCAGATTGGGCATAGTCTGGAGTCGGAGGAAATGCTTGAGAAGATAGAAAATGTTGTTAACGAAGCTACCGCACTTGAAAGCGTTCTTGATGAAAGACAAAAGAGACGTTCCAAAAATACAATGTAGAGGCCTGAATTTAATTTCAGGTCTTTATTTTTAGTCATGTTTTGCCGATAAATTCTAGTAAGAATTATAAGTAGTTCCCATAACTCAAGTTTTTATTTTCAGGTTCACATTAGTTCTAAAATCATGGAAAAACATTAGTGAAGTGGGGATTGACGATGGCAAATGATATTATTATATATTCATCGGAATTTTTAAAGATAATTCGTAGGGCAGACGGGTTCTATATTGAATCCTATAAGGCCGGTATGTCGATAGATCATTTTAATAATATTATAAGTCAACATCCAGACATAAAAATAACCAGTTTTATGGCTATTAAGAATGCCATATTATTCGCTCCAAAACCCCTTGAAAAGTTTGGAGACATAAAGGAAAGAATAAATATTGGAGTATCAAGTGATGGATTAAAAGCATATGTAAAGCTTTCTGTATCTCCAAAAGAGTTTTGCGGCGATGCAAAGCTGAACCTGATAAAGGAAATTATGGGTAAGCTTAAAGCTGAGGGAATCGTATTTGGAATTAAATCGGATGTATTGGTAAACGAGTTAATAAATGATAAGCAAATATTGGTGGCTGAGGGAATTGCACCGGAAAATGGTGAAGATTCTGTTATAAAAATGTATGAGATGAAAGAGGTAAAGCCGGAAGTTAAAGAGGATGGAAAAGTAGACCATTATCAATTGAGCTTGATAAACAGAGTAAGTACAGGTGAATGGCTTGGGGAGAGAAAAGAACCGACAACAGGCGTTCCAGGTCGATCTGTCAAGGGAACGATAATTCCGGCTACATCAGGCAAAAAATATCCGATTTTATATGATAGGAATACGGTCAGAGAAGAGTATAAAGACGGTGTTACAACTCTTTATGCCCTGAGAAATGGTGCTGTTCACTTTGATGGTGATAAAATAAGTGTTTCAAATCATTTGGAAATACTTGGAGACGTAGATTTTAAGGTTGGTAATATTGATTTTGACGGATATCTTACTGTAAAAGGAACAGTTGAAGATAATTTTTCTGTTGAAGCAAGAAAGGATATTGAAATATTAAGCGAGCTTGGATTAGGAAGTGTAAGAGAAATAGTAAGCAGAGAGGGAAGCATTAGTATCAATGGTGGTATAGCAGGCAGAAACAAATCGGTGATAAAGGCTAAAAAAGATATTTACACAAAATTTATATCCGATGCAACTATTATTTGCGAAGGAAGTGTACATATCGGTTTTTACTGTATAAATAGTAATATAACAGCTAAAGAGGTTATTATTGATTCGCCTAAAGGTGTTGCGAGACAGGCATTTTGTCAGTAGGTTAGACAAGATAATTAGCAGAAGTAGAACAGGAAAATTGGTAAGATAAGAAAATCTGCAGGAAGTCATATCTGTCAGTACGACAATAAAATAACAGGCCCCAACAAAGGACCTGCCAAAATTAATTAATATTTTAATTAAAAGCCAAATTGTCAGCAAGAGTTTTTAAAGCATAGGCCACAGTAATTCCATCAACTGTATTCTTTAAAGCATGGATCAGATTTTCTTTATTTGAAAACAAATCATTTAGATCACTGATATAGCAGCCTGCCTTAAATGTAGGAATTCCAGCAAAAATTCCATAGTTTGTTTTAGCCAAAATAACAAGTATACTGGAACGGCTTTGAATAAATATTTCATAGTGGCTACCAAAATCAATTACCTTGGATATTTGACCGATCCATTCTTCGGTTTCTCCACGTTTCCATTTATGTTTGCAAATAAAAGTAGACATAACTTCCTCCTTGGTTCCGGATCATATTTTGTATTGAAATCCATCAAGCATAACATTAATTAGTGAGATTCTTTTTTTACCCAACCTGTTACAAACAGTTGGATTCAGGCTTTTTACCGAGAAAAGTTTATTGCCATGGCAAGATGCGTAGTGAAGCAGTAATTCTTTAAATTGCTTTTCGGTCAACTTTTGGGATATGTAACCGTCACATGCCAATATAAGTTGGGAAGCAAGCATTTTAACGGTTGTAGGATTTCGTAATATATTCAACATGGTTCACTCCATTTCTGTACTAATAAGATTGGAAATGTACTTTATTCGTACCGATTAGTCGATATATTTGTTGTCAAATATATGTGGTGACTTCTCAACTATGTCTCTTAAGTCCTGATCTGTAATTATTGATTTTTTATCTGTATAACCCTGAAGAATAGCCCTGTAACACAGTTGGTTTATCCTTCTTGGAAATCCGGCAGTTATAGAATGAATTACAGGGTAACATTTG
>CAZLZR010000050.1:0-37067 GCA_964564015.1 uncultured Acetivibrio sp. | reverse complement strand
TATATTATATCATATTTGGGCGAATATTGCATGAGGTTTTTAGAGATGCCCTTATGTGACTCCGCGGGCATATGTTCCACGTGTAAGGCTATAAAGCCTCTATGCAGCTCAAGCAACTTCGCTCTTATGCATACTCACCTTTTTAAGTATTTTTTCATATAATTTCTAATCTGTCAATAGATGTTTACAGGCTCTATATATTGATTTATGCCTCTCTGGCTTACTGCCTAACATATCATCAAAATAATGAAAGTTGCATGGTCTGATAAGGTAGCTTATATTCCATTATTATATCTTTCATTTTATAAAGAATCCCAAATTTATTACATTTATATTGAAACAAACTTCGCAATTCCTTTGCCTTAAGTGAACGACATTCATATGAGCCTCCAAAGTTTTTTATATACTTCTCCTTGACTGCAGGAAATGCTTCATCTAATTTTTTATAATACCAATCCCTTTGACTTTGCCTTAAAGTCACACCAAATGCAGGGTAGATAAATTTTGCACCACTTTGATAAGCGAGTTCAACAATCCTGCTGATATTATCCTCAGTATCTTCTATAAACGGAAGTATGGGCATCATTAGTATCCCAGTAAAAATACCTTCCTCAGAAAGTTTTCTGATTGCATCAAACCTTCGGGACGAAGGGGCTACATGAGGTTCAATCTTCTTGCACAAGGCATCATCAGCCGATGTGACTGTAATTTTTATCAGTACAGGGGAGTGCTTTGATATCTCCTTTAAAATGTCAATATCCCTCATAATTAAGTCGCTTTTCGTATCAATTGACACACCAAAGCCGAAGCGATTAATAAGTTCCAAAGCTCCTCTTGTAAGTTTATATTCTTCTTCATATGGATTATACGGATCACTCATAGCTCCTGTCCCAACAACACCCTTTTTGCGCTTTGATTTAAGCTCACGTTCAATTAGGGCAAGAGCGTTTTCCTTAGCTCTTACCCTGCTAAAATTATCGATCCTATAACACTCACTTCTGCTGTCACAGTAAATACAGCCATGGCTGCATCCTTTATAAATATTCATATTATAGTTATTGCCAAACCAAGAGTTGTTTTCCGAATAACCGGATATAATTGTTTTTGCTGTAATGAATTCCATCTATAATCCCTTTTTCCTCAAGAAATTTCAGAATCTGTTTTCCGATAATATTTCGTTGGTTACAAACCTACCATCATAGAAAAAGCTGTATATAGCAAATGAGCCTGAGCACTAGCAGTAATCCTTAAATTTTGGTTTTTCATCATTTTCTTTATCGGAACTACTTTAAACACACATTTTCATTATTTTTACCTTTTTGTCTTCCAATTGTACTAATTCGTAATTCATTTTCATATACCTCTTTTCATACGTAATAAAAATACTATATCACTCTTAATCTGACAACTGCCTGTCATATTAAAGTGTGTTCATGCAGTAGTAATCTTATTAACTACTTAACTCAACTTTCCCACTAATAGTATTTTGAGGCTCTGGTTGTTCACAAATTAAGGATTGAAAACTGTGAACAATAGTTATATAATAAACAGTGTTCACAATTTATACTATGTTTATATACAGGAGAATATTTTTATGGGAATTTCAGAAAGACGAGAAATGGAAAAAAAAGCATTGAAAAAGAAAATATTTGATTCCGCAAGCGAAATTATTATAAATGAAGGATATGAAAAGCTTTCTATCCGTAAGATTGCCCAGAAAATCGAATATTCACCGGCAGTAATTTATAACTATTTTAAGAATAAGGATAGCCTCGTAACAAGTATTGTACAGGATACTATTATCAGGATTTATTCATCCATGATGGCCCTTGATCTTGAAAAACTGCCAGTTGAAGAGGCTCTTAGAAAAGGATTAACTGAATTCTTATGGCTGTTGATTGAAAACCCCCAGCAATATCGTGCCACTTCATTATTGTGGCTTACCACTGGAAACCCTCACCAAAACAAGCCCTATGATTATTATGAAAACACAGCAACAGATAAAAAAAACTATGAAGATCCTTCAGATGATGAGATTATTAAAATACTGGCAGGTATATTGGAAAGAGGAATAAATGAAGGTGTATTTAGAAAGCTGGATGCAAAATTGAATGCAATGCTTATGGTGTCATCAGTTTTTGGACTTATTTCCCGTGTTATACTTGATAACGTGTCGGATAAAGAGACTAAAGCAAAGCTTTTTGATAGTTTGGTAGACTTACTTGTAAATAGTGTTCTGCAACATTAAATTTAATCAAAATTGTGTCAAAAGGGTTACAACAGAAAAATAAACATATTTAAAGGGGGAGATCGTATGTCGGAAGTAAAAAGAATCAATTTTCTGGATCATTTGAGGGCATTTATTATTTTGCTTGTAATACTACTACACACATCAATGGCCTACTTGTCAACTGAATTTCCTGGGTGGGCTCACAACAGAGAAAAGAACGACGCTCTGGCGTATCTTATGATGACTTTATTTGACAGCCCGTTTCTAATGGTGGTAATGTTCTTTATTGCAGGTTATTTCACTTTGCCTTCTCTAATAAAAAAAGGTCCAAAAGTGTTTTTAAAAGACAAACTTATACATATCGGGATTCCATTTTTAGCAGGTGCAACTGCAATTTCAGCAACACTTGGAGCTATTGCGTATTTCAGTGATGGAAATACTGAAATGAATTTTATACAGTGCTTTTTAGCGTTTTTTCTTCCTAAGAACTACGGACAATATCATTTCTGGTTTTTAGGCGTGCTTTTATACTTCTTCATATTAACTGTACCTGTCATCAAATTAACTAAATTATCACCGGGCAATATCAACCCTGGCAAGCCATCCTTCATGTTTTTCATAGTATTTATAATGTGTACAACCCTTACATTTTTTGCGGTAGGTTCGTTAACAGGGTCATATATGTATTGGATACGGTTTTATCTGTTTCAAGGCCAAGTTCCTGCAATTCCATTATATGTTGCGTTTTATATACTTGGATTTTATGCTTATAAAAAAGACTGGTTCAAATCTGGTTACACCCCCAGGATTATTCCCTGGACGGTGCTATACATTATTTCCATGTTGGCGTACTTAACATTTTATGCAGTAGTGTATAAGCTCAATCCTACGACTTCACTCTCAAGACTAATAGTATCGCTATCTTTTAATACAGCACTACTTTCGTGGCTAATATTACTGCTTGGTATATTTAATAAATTTTTGAACAGGGAAGGTAGAATGTTGAAGGCAATTTCACAAAACAGCTTCGGAACGTACATAATTCATATGTACCCGATTTTTGCAGTCGTATTTTTTACAGAATTTCTTCCATTGCCATCTATTCCTAAATATTTAATACAGGCAATTTTATGTGTTATTCTTTCATGGGGATTGGGATATTTATTGAAAAGAATGCCAGTTTTGAAACATATACTGTAATCATAATAACAGGATTACCACCGTTCATGTTTTCCATTGACGTCATATTAACAGACCAGTTTTAATGGGACTTAATCTATTCTTTAAATATATTGGAATCGCTAGTAAACGTAAAAAATACCGCTGCGATTCCAATATATTTTGCACACAAGGTGAGGACATCACACAAAATTGTCACACCATTATTTTCATTAACACTTTCCAATAAACCTGATTTAGTTTTCCTCCAATGTATTTGGAATAAAGAGGATATTCATCAGGTTTAAAAACCATTAGTGCTTTATTATATGAAATCATCGCTTCCATCAGCAAATTGTCATCAGCTTCAGAATTTGACAATTCTAAGTACACATCCCCCAAACCCTTATAAGTTTTTGCATAGTCCACCGGATACTTTTTTAAGCTAAAAAGCCTTAAACTCTCCCGATACTCATTAATCGCAAGTTTTAAGTTTTCAGCATTGCCATCAACCTGATACTTTTTCCTATATACCTCTCCAATACACCTATGAATTTTAGCGTAATTTCCCGGATAACTTTCCAAACTCCAGACTTTCAATACTTCTTTATAAGCATTCATTGACTCTTGCAGGTTCATTTCCGTGTTTTCAGTCTCAGACATTATTTTAAAGATGTTTCCAATGTTAAACTGAATCCTTGCATAAGCATCAGAATCATGGTCTATTGTATATTGTTTCAACGCCTTCCTGTATAAACTTATTGCTTCATTCAGGCTGGTACAGGCTTCATCCTTCATACCAAGTCCATAATAGGTCAAGCCAATATTATAATTAACTAATGCATCATCTAGTATAAAATCTTTACCTGTATTAATTTTTAATGCCTCACTTATCAAATCCAAGGACTTATCCAAATCTTTTCTGTCACCGGTAATCTCAAACAAACCTCTATATGCATTTCCAAGGTTGTTTAATACAGATGGATCGATCTGAGAGTTTTGTGTCTTATTAAGCTCCATTACCTTTTCATATTGATTTATTGCACAATTGATATTTTTCCTGATGTCTTTTGTTTCAGCCAGAATACAAAATGCATTACCAACATTAGTAAGAACATGTGCATACAATTCAGGATTGTCATCAGCAGAAATATTCTCAAGTATTTCATTATAATTCTCAATAGCTTCCTCTGTTTGATTCCTTTTAAGAAGTCGGTCTGCATAACCTAGCATGTCATAAAGGGTGTCTTTCGTGAACGGCTCAAAAATATTAACAATGATACCTGTTCCAGATATAATAACGTTTCCTTCTCCCTCAACATATACATTTTTCTTATCATACTTCGATAAAATTACTATATTTTCTTTATCCACCCACCGGATTTGTATACCAAACTCCCGAGCTATAAACTTGCTGGGAACATATACAACTCCATCTAAAATGACTACAGGCTTTTCAACAATTATCACTTTTCCATCCATGCTTACTTCAGTACTATCTGCTTTCAGTATAAGCTTACTGCTATCCTTTGAACAGACAAGAGATTTCTCGGTTGAATTGAATTCAACAAGCCATCCCAGGTATTCCAATGCAGGTATTGCTGAAACATATACAGTCTTATCTATTACTATTTGAGGAGTATTCAAATCATTACCATTGTTATCCACAACCAAACTCTTGCTCGCTGCAAAATCATTTGAAAAACATGTTAACATAATTATAATAATCAAAAATGCTCCCAATGCTTTATTTTTCATATTCTCCCCCAATGTAAAGCATTCAAATAGATTTAAAGCAAGTCAATCCAGTACTGATTAACAAAAATAGATTCAAGAACTTATTCTTGTTAATCAGCAAAAAGCACTAGCAACATATTTATTCAATATTAATAAATATATTACTTCCTTTACCCACAACATTTTCATCTCCCTCAATAATTACATCGCCATCTATAATTGTGTCTCCCGAATTATCTATATTATTTACAATGGCGCCTGTATTGCTTGTATTAGTATTATTTGTAGTTGTGCTACTTTCAGCACCCTTTTCAGTTGCATTGTTTTCTGGTGATTCACTTGTAATTGTTTTACTTTCAACAGTATTATTGGAGCTATCACTTGTTATACCTTTTGAAGGCTTGCTTTCTGCCTCACTGATTTTTTCTGCATTGCCTCCATTATTTTTATTCCTCTCCTGTTCATCCTTAGGTTCAGGCTCAACTTCCGGACTTGTTTCAACCACTACATCATTAGCAGAAGTTTGTGATTCAAGTGATGTATCGTTTTCACTCTCAACTTCACTACCTGGAAGAAATGTAACCTTTCCTTCTTTTGTCTCTTCATAACAAATAGGAGTGGCTTCTACTTCCTTCATCTGAGCATTTATATTTTCTTTCGCGGCAATAAAGTTTTCTTTTCCGCTCTGAGCGTTTGTTACAGCATCTGCTGCCATAAATGCGAATAGTGCAATAAAGAGTGTGCTCAATACTACTGTAGTTTTTAACTTCTTTTGAAGTTTTCCCGGCTTACTTCCTGTATTTTTGTTAACATTACTTATACTTTTTGTATCATTTTCAAATCTTCCAACACAGCTTTCCCCTCTGTCTTTTGACAGAAACATATTGAACTCAATAACTCCGGAGTACTTTCCTTCAACCCCTTCAGAAAAAGCTGATATTGTCTCCAATTGAATCATATTTTTTGTAACATCTGAGACCACGGTGAACCCATCGGTATTAAATTTGCTATCAGCTGCTTCGTCATATTGAATATCTTTTTCCAAGACAACAGTAACCAACTTTAAAACCTCTGATAAAAACTCCCCAAAGTCTTCTATATTTATAATTGAGTCTCTGATTACTCCTTTTAGATACGAGCCATTAATCAAGTTTATAATTTCGTTCCTCATAATTTTACGTTGAGTTTCTGTTGACTCTGCATACGCAAATTCCACTATTTTCAGGATGTCTTCATTTGTGGGTTTTGCTTTAAAGTTCTTCCACTTTGAAATGATTGAAGGGTCTTTAATCAGATAGCTGTCTGCAAGAATGTTCCCTCTTTTTTTGGTAGTTCTGAATATAATTTCCAGTATATTCCTTAAATCCAAACCGCCGCTTTCCATTTTATTCTCCCCCTTGGAATTATATCAATATCTTCTTTATCTATATTCATTACAATTTAACACTCTACTCGCCAATATTCTACATAGATTCTTATAACATATAAGCTTTAACATATTCTATCATTTATCTATACTTTAAGACAAGAACTTTATATTTTATGTTTACTACAAACTAGATTCCATATCTATATATCCTTTGCCCATAAATCTTTTTCCTAATAGTAAAACTGCTGCAAACTTAACTAAGCAGTTAATTTTGCAGCAGTTTCCATACCTGATTATTTAAATTATAGTTTACAATTTTTATTGGGCTGTCATTCATATAATTCTAAAATATACTTATATATTTTAGTTGAGGTATTCTTGCCTGACATTGCAAAAATTTTATATTTTTGTTTAGGGTGAAGGTCGTTTGTAATAGTATTAGGATTTGTCAAAAGGATCACTTCACTGTCATGTATTGTGTCCATGAATTCTTTTTTTAATTGGCAGGAATCTTTGGAAATAACAATACATATATCCGACTGAAACAAATCATTAACCTTATTAAGATACTCTTGTTTCTGATTCAAAGCATCTATTCCATAAATCAGAACATCCGGATTATAAAGTCGGCATACTTTCTTTAAACTATCACAGTCAAACTCTTGCAATGAATCCTTGTGTAAAAGCGGGGAATACTCCATTCCCGCAACAACTCCAAGACAATTATCAACGGCTGCAACTATGTTGTATCCATCACTTCTGAAATGCTGCTGCAATATACTTATAAAATCTATCAAACAGTTTCCATCAAAGTCATATACAGTTATTACAGGCATATCAAGTTCTTTGCAGGAGTATTCTTTAAAATAATTATGCATGCCGGGATGCCATATCTTAACATCAGAACCGGAGATCTCAAAATCAAGGTCTTTTCCAATTGCATTATCATCAATGTACACAACATTTTTTCCCTTATGAGTAAGTTCCTGCAGTACCCCTCTTAACGTACACTCTTCTTGCCTGAATACAGTATTATTAACAACGATGACAACTGTATCTGCAGTGTCAAATTCATTATTAGCTTCGCAAAAGTAGGACATAATTTTTTCAAAGCCCTCACATAAACAATCACTCTGTATATGTATTTGAGCTACAAAATTAAAATCCATACAAGTCTTATCAATTTCATCCTTTGAAGATCCAAGCTGGAAAAGCACAGCATTTTCAACCCAATCCAGATTTTTTGTTAAATACGGGAGGTAAACATCCTTTCTTTTATATGTGGCATTTTTCATTAGTTCCTGCTTTATCTGTCCAAGTGTAAGTTCGGATTTTTTTTCAAGAATCTTGTAAACTTCTGCCGTAATCATAGGAGCAGCAAAACTATTACAAATTTGTGTATTGGAATAAGTATGATTAAATTTACAAAGCATATGCCGGCTGCATGCTATAATATCAACACCATCATATGGATATAAATTATAAAAATATTCTCCTTCATCAAACTTACCTGAATAATCACATTTCACACTAATTACATTAGAAAAGGATGCAGGATAGGTTATTATATCCTCATTGTTATATGCGGCAATTATTATGGTGTCATTTTTCACTGCGTAATTTATTATACTCTTAAGTCTCTTTCGATCCATATAGAACGCAGTTCCAACACTTAAATTCACAATTCGGATTTTTTTATTAACACACCACTTTATAGCCTCAACAAGCTGTTCACATAGCCCCTTTCTGCGGTCGTTCAGTATTTTTATGCTACTAAGGCTCGCATCAGGCGCATATTTTCTTATAATTGCCGCACAAATTGTACCATGGCTGGGTAAATACTTGTTGTATTCCTTTCGATGCAAGATTTCGAGTTTGTTGGTAATTTCGATGTTATAATTAAGTCTGCCGATATCATAAAGTTTTTCATTAATGCCATCATCTACAACAGCAACTTTAATATTGTCTTTAGTCATCAGGTTTCATCTCTTTCAGGTATTTCACCTAAACAACATTATTTTTCAACAGTAATATTACAGCTATTTCCAAATATAAATTTTAAATTCTTCTCCATATTAGTATTATAAATAAAAGCCGCATAAGCGGCTTGAAAATAAATTGAATAAAAATTGAATTTGTAAAAGGAATATTTAATTCTGCTTTAAGGCATTAGCTTCATTTATTTTCTCACTAATCTCCTGATGCAATAGTGAATATTTCTGTTTCTCATACATTAATGAAGCTTTCTCATAAAACTCAATAGCTTTGTTTATGTTGTCATCCCTATCTCCAATTCCGGCTAGATTCATGTATATATCCCCCATATCGTAGCACGTCATAGCATAATATACCGGATACTCATCAGCCGCAAAAATTTTAAGGGACTCTTCACATAATTTAAGAGCTTCCTGGATATTTTTTTCATCCTTTGTAATATTAAAAATTTCGTTTAAAACTTTTCCCTTTTTTTCAGCAATTCTTGCATATGGATATGAGGTTTGCTCTCCATTTGACGATAAAATATCCAAAGCTTCCTGATATGAGTTTAGTGAAAGTGTAAGGTTCTTTTCTCCTTCACGGAGCTCTGCAAGTCTTTGGTATATATCACCATAATTTTCATAGCATAACAAATTGTGCATAAGATAATTATTATCCTTAACAATCTCTATCGCCTTACTATTTGCATCAATAGCCTTTAAAAGATTTTCTTCCGTTTCTTCTATATCAGACAAAATCATGTATGCCCGTGCATAAACATATTGTATAACTCCATAAATATATGTATCGTCTTTTGCACCTGGTATCTTCAAAGTCTTTTCACATGCCTCAAGAGCTTTTGTTATATTATCCCTTTTACTCGTTACTTCAGCCATATTTACATAATTCTCAGCTATATAAGCCTGTGCATATAAAGGCAGTACTCCACCATTCACTTTAGAAAAATATTCCAGTACTCCATTATAATATTCTATGGATTTCATACTGTTTTCGATTGTATTTTCGATGGGAGCCAAGTGTAGGTACGCATTCCCGATATATATGTAATTTTGCCAATAAAAATTCGGAAGATTATCTTTACTAAAAACTTTAAAACTATTATCAAACGCTTCAATAGCCTTTCTTATATTTTCCTTTGGATCTATGAAATTTGATAATTGATTGTAAGTTGCCCCAATTTGCACATTGTCATATGCATAGTAAACAGGATATTCTTCCAAGGTATGAAAATTTAATGCCATTTTATAATACTCAAGCGCCTTATTTACATTAACTTCCAAATTGCCATATTCCGATAATGAATTATAGGCTGTACCCAAATGCGTACAGGTCTCGGCATAATAAAACGGGTACTTGTCCAGTGTTAAAACCTTTAAAGCTTCATTAAAAAATCTTATGGACTCCTTACAATTTTTTTCCCCTTCACCATAGAATGCTAGCATAGTATGAATACGCCCTCTGTTAATTTGCGCCATTCCATAATTAAAAGGATACTCTCCCATAGTAAATACTTTTGTTGCTTCATTTAAAGCATCCAGACCTTTTCTCAGCCTCTTCTCCCTCTCATTGGAAGCAGGAGATACCATATATGCAAATCCCAGATTATTATTATTAACAGCATATGAGTAAGGATACATATCTATAGTATACACTCTCAGGCTTTCTTCTAATGCCCCTACAGTTTTACTGAAAATTTCCTCGTCAGGTGCAATCATTAAATACTGTAGATACAATATGCTAAGGTTTGCTTGTATATGAGCATATCCTACCGGATCTGATTCAATAGTAATATTTTTCAGTGCATCATTGTAAGCAACGATGCCTCTTTTCAGATCCTCCTCATCCCCTCTCACCCTAAAATAGTAACTGTAAGCCAATCCCTGTTGAAGTCTTACAACAGAAAACTTTTCAGGATAATCCTGTTCCGTCCAGACACTCAATGCATCTTCAAAAGCATTAAGTCCTTCTAATATATTTGCTTCCATATCCTTTGCATTCGACAAATTTACATATATAATCGCTTTTAAGAACTTGGCATTTGCATATTGATATGGATAATCAGCTTCGCTGAAATATTTAAGTGCTTCTTCAATATACGAAAGGGCCTTTTGATCATTGCTTTCCATATCCCTTATCAACCCGAGGTAATAGTAGGCTTTACCCAAGCCGATATAAGCATATGATCTATATTCATCCTCTTTGACGTTTTTCACAACCTCTTCATAAATCGAAATTGCTTTTAAAATATTCTCTTCCGAGCTTGCTATTCCCCACATATCAAGATAAATACTGCCAAGGTTAATCATCACATAACTATATTCCTCAGGATTTTGTGCACTTGAAATGGATTTAAGAATTTGTTTATAACTACTCATGGCACCAATAAGATTGTTTTCATTGTATAACTTATCTGCATTCTTTATACTATCGTCGATTTCACCTTTCTCATATCTCTTTGATATACTGACAATTATGTTTTTGCCTACTGCCACATAATTATCATTTCCACTAATATAAATGCTGTCCCTGTCTATGTCCCACAAGTACATTGTTGTGGATTTCTCATCCCATTTATATTTTAATTCCAATATCTTTTCCATAATCTCCTGGGAAGCAAAAAGTCTTCCTTGGTTTATATACATCTCTAAAATCATATCCTTTTGGCTTTCATCGGTTTTAACAAAACTGCCATCTACATCAAATTCAACCTTTCTGCCGTCTTTTGTACATATAACCGTTCTACTACTTGCCTCCCAATCAACTACATAGCCAAAAAGCTCAAACATCTCTCTTATTGGTATGAAAATCTTATCCTCTTTGACACATGGATATGTACTAAATTTCACATCAAAATCATTAATCTTCACCTTCATGTTTTCCGAAGCGGCAAAAGATACTTTCTGAAACATTGCGACGAATAATAAGCAAATAACCACCTTCAGTATTTTTCTCTTCAATCTTTTCTCCCCCAGACTTTATTTTTAGATAATTTTCTTATATCTTACCATTTACTCCAAGAAAAAAAAAGGAGACATTTGCTTGGCTTCAAAACATTTCTGAAACCGGCACAGTCTCTTTTTCCATTCTATTATAATTATATATTTTATTACCTATAAAATTATATATTTAATCACCTTAATTATAGTATTTCAAAATCAAAGTCAAAATCTTGATTTTCACCAAGCTCTTTGCTTTCCATATTCAGGTATTCCACCATTGCCTCCACAGTTTCACTTCCTTCTAACTCGCTATTTTCAATATTCTGGATCCATATTTGAGGTGCAGGCTTTGAAGCTTCATATTCAGCCTTTTGTTTTTCACATTCAATATTTATTTTCGTCAGTAGCCCTACGTCAAGACAATCATTCCTGCTGCATGCGTCAACCAGAATTTCTTTAAATTCGTCAGGAGAAAGTTTTTCATCTGTGCTCTTCAATAGGTTGCTATCTTCCAGAAGATTTACTATGACCTCAGGATTCTGAGTTCTCCTTAGTATCGCCGATACAGTAGCTCTATAGGTAATGAAAAGATAATTGAACAGTCTGATTTTCCTGTCCACCTCGCTAACAACCTCTATTGGCATACTTCGTGGATTAAACACTCTCATATCACAAGAGCTCTCTCTATTGTTTATATAGGTTTCCTTTATATAATCAATATAATGTTTTATAGTCCTTACATTCATCTCTATATCATACTTTTCCGGGTAGAAAAATATCAGTGAACCCGGATCGGTAGAAAAATTAAAATATTCCTGCTCTACAAAATCGGAGTACTTAATTGCCAGTTTCATTATATACTTTAATGTATCGGTTATTGTCTTTTCTGTGTCCCTTACGAGAAAATACCCATAGTATAGCTGTATTTTAATATTGCCTTTTGTCTGTATGTAATCAAGGCATTTTTCCAACTGAGCATTAGAATAATAGAGCCTTACATCCTTGTTTATCCTTCTTAATTCTTCTACTCCGGTTTCCGGTGAAATCTCCATCATCACATGTCTTGCACACTCTGAAAAAGCATCGATAAGCTCATTTGAAGGAAGTCTCCAGGATCCGTAAATAAAATTGATATCGATGCCTTCCTGTTTAATTCTTCTCAGCAGTTTTATATACCATTCATCACTTCCTTCGAACTCAAAGCATGTATACATAGTACCAAATCCCATAGACACAGCTTTTTTGATAGTCCGTATTACTGAATCCATAGACCTTACCGAAGCACATCCTCTGTTATTCATTCTTCTTTGTGCTTCACAATTTCCTCCGCAAAATAAGCAAGCATACTGGCAACCTCTTCCTATGCAAAGGAAAAACAAGGACTTTTCGTTAACATCATCGAATCTTGTCCAGAACTTACAAAGCAAGCGATACTGCTCCCAGTCTCTTAGAAGATCAAATGCAGCATAATCCAATCTGTCCATATCCTCTGTTGTTCCAACATAGGAGAATTTGTTCAGTTTCACTTTTCCGGCTTCATCCCTCCAGACAAGGTTTTGTACCGTCCCCATAAGTTCCGGGATTTGTTTATTACCTGGATTATTCTGTAGTTTGATTTCCTGCAATACTTTACACAGCTCAACTATTGGTACTTCCCCGTCACCTCTTATAACAGCGTCTACCTGACGGAAGTCCTGAACTATTTCCTCACAAAATAAACTTGCAGTATACCCCCCAAGGAATACGAATACATTGGGGTTTATTTTCTTGATTAACTCCGCCGCATCCATTACCACAAGGCTTTGATTTGCCCAGTGACAGTCAAAACCCACTAAATCCACTTTACTGAAGTCAGTTGTATCAAAAAGGGTTTTACTATCCGCCAAATCAGAATGTATTATCTCCACATCAAATCCATTTTCTCTTAGAACGTTGCCTAATGCACAAAAACCTATGGGCATAAAGAAAACATTTTTTTGCGCATTATCTTCACTGTTTGCCAGATTTTTATTACCACAATGAATCAGTTTTACACGAAATTTATTGTTTGTCTCCATATTTTTTTCCTTCCTTTCACAAGTGATCAGTTTAACAGTCGGCATATTTCAGTCAGTACCTGTTTCTCCATATCCCTTGCCTCTCCCAATTTCTCAATTATCTGTGCCACAACCTCTTTATCAGGTACCAGATTATAGTCATTGTCACCTGAAAATGTATGCTTTAAGAACAAGCGCCTTGCAGAATCAACAATTTCCACAACCTTCTGATACTCATTAGTCAATTCTTCTAAACCGATCAATCCGGCATACTTGCCGTTTACATACTGCAATCTGGTATATACGGATTTTTTATGCTCGAACATCAGATGGACAGCCCTATAGTCAATAGTAATCATACCCTCCATAAGTTTCATAAGATGCTCTATAACCCCATCGTATACGTCCATACCATATTTAAGTTGTTCTGAACCCAGGTAATATTGATCAAGTCTCTGATCGAAAACTATCCTGAAATCCTCCTTTGAAGTCACATATTCCTCGATACTTGTCCTGAATCTTTCAAGACTGAATGGATACTCCTGCATGAAATTTTTGGTTCTAAGGAGTTCAATAGCATTTGTTTCAGCCCATGGCGCAGAGCCCTTGTAGTACAGTTTGCCGCTTTCAAAGGCCTGTGAGAACAAATCATATTCAAAGTCCATTTTTGCAAACATTTGCTCAGCATTAAAGCCAATAGCCTTGAACTTCCTTTCTGCATTATCGTAGCCGTATACAAGAGAGTGGTGTACATAGTGTTTCTTTTTATAAGCAAGTTTTGCAGGAATATAGTATTCGTCCACATTAATAATGACATAATAACCTGAGTTTATTTTATCTATCACATAGTCGTTAATGTTTGTTACATCCTTGAGAAGTTCATAGCCTAAATAAACCTCCTGAATTACTTCATTGTAGGGTGCCCTCTCCTCTAAGAAATCCATGATAAGCATGCCATTTGCCTGTTTTTCGGTATATAGTCTGATATAATGCTCGTAGTACCATGGATGAAGCCTTTCGTCAGCTAATATTACACATATCGCCAATGAGTGACATAGATATGTTATAATATCGTTATGAAGTACCACTTTTAGTTCCTTTGCATCCGGTTTATTAAGCTGATAGCGGTTTTTATTCTTAACCTCCCGAATATCCGTGTTTTTGTTTTTGCAATAGGTAACTATATCAACAAGCACCTTTTTATAATTCTGAACTGTTTTCTCTACCTTATCTTCATCAATATGATTTTTGTTGTAACCCACAATGAACTGAAGCTTTCCATTAGCAACCATACCGTTAAAATCCATCAGATAATCATGCCTGTTGTTTTGGTTTATACTTGCTCCAAAGTCCTCATTGCAAGGCATAAGGAGGTTGTCTTTCCCACTGTCTTTATTATCAAACTGTCCTAAGTAATTAAAAGAAATTTCCGGTCTTAATGCATTAAGAGCCTCATTCCCGTTTATATACCTTGCAATACCGTAATTTATACCCTTTGAAGGTATTCCCCTCAGATTTTGCTTAATTCCTGCAAGAGTATTTTCTATGCTATCCCTTTTTTCGAGATAAACAGGATATATGGTTGTAAACCAGCCTATTGTCCTTGAAAGGTTTACGCCTTCAATTATTTCTTCCCTTCCATAACTCTCAAGCATGACCAGTGGATTATCAAGATTAAATGCCTCATCCAATGACATAGTTAGGGCTGTAAGTAATATTTCGGTAATTTCAGTGTCAAGAGCTTTGTTGACTTCCGTTAAAAGTATTTTTGTCTGTTCCGTATCCAGTTCAAGCAATATTTTCCTTTGATCCTTGAGATAATTGTCTTCTACCTTTTTGTTTGCTATTGTCTTTATCCTGTCACAGTCAATACTTTCCCAATAATTCAGATCTAAAGGTTTTCCGGCTGCAAAATCATTTAACTTCTCACTCCACTCCTTAAACGATGTTGTTTTTAAAGGAAGTGTATCTTCCATCCCCGATCTATAAAGCCTGTCCAAATCTTCAAGCAGTACTCTCCAGGAGACCCCATCTATAACAAGGTGATGTACAGGAATCAAAAGCCTTCTACCATTATCACCAAGTTCAAATACAAAAGCCTTTATAGGAAGGTCTTTTTCAAGGTTAAAGCTGTCCTGAATTTTCTCCCCCATCTCTTTTATGTTTTTCTTTTGAGTTTCATAGTCATATTCCGATAAATCTATAACTTCCAAATTAAACTGAACGTCAGCCATCCCTCTGTTAAACTGAATTACCTCTTCTCCCTTCAGCGTATAACCCATTCTCAATGCATCGTGATGTTCAATTATCTTTTTAAAACAGTTTTCAAGTAGCACCAAATCGGTCTTATTATCAAGGGTGAAAAGATTTGTCTGATTCCAATAGTGCTTGTATCCTCTATCCTTCTCAAAAAACCATTTTTGTATTGGTGTCAAAGGCACATTACCAATGACTTCATCCTGCGAAATTGCATCCTTCTTTTTCTTATAGTCAACGTTCTTTAGTATTTCCAGAATTGTTTTATGCCTTAAAACATCCGATACGGCTATGTTTATTCCCTGCTGTTCTGCCAGAGATGTAATTTGTATTGCTTTTATTGAATCGCCGCCCAAATCGAAAAAGTCATCATTTATTCCCACCTTCTCAACTCCAAGTACATCACTGAATATTCGGGCCATTTGCCTCTCGGCATCATTTTCCGGTGCTATATACTCTACTCCTGTATTAACACAATTATAGGGTTCCGGCAATCCTTTTCTATCCAGCTTTCCGTTTGATGTTAACGGCATCTTGGGCAGCCTTACGAAGAAAGAAGGCACCATATAGGATGGTAATTCTCTCAAGAGGTACTCTCTCAGTTCAGATACTGTCAGTTCCCTATCGGATACCAAATAAGCACAGATATAATTATTTCCTTCGGTATCTTTTCTCACCATAGCAACAGCATCTTTAATCTCTTCATGCTTTAAAAGCTGACTTTCTATTTCTCCAAGTTCTATCCTGTAGCCCCTTATCTTAACCTGGAAATCCTTTCTGCCCATAAATTCCATATTTCCATCTTCAAACCACCTTGCGGTATCACCGGTCTTGTACATACGACCGCCCATTTCCTTGTTGAAGGGATCAGGTATAAATTTATCCTTCGTAAGCGTTTCATCATTCATATAACATGCCGCAAGACATTCCCCACCTATATATAAATCTCCCGTAACGCCTATTGGGCTGGGCTTCAGATTGGAATCCAGTATATAATACAAAGCATTCTGTATAGGCTTTCCATATGGAATGCTCGCCCACAGAGGATCCACCTCTCCGATAGGGTAATAGTTTGACCATACTGTAGCTTCCGTTGCACCCCCCAAGGATATAACTTCTGCTCCCGGGAAAGCTTTTCTCACTTTATCCGGTAAGGTTACAGGTATCCAGTCACCACTCTGGAACACAAGTCTTAAGCAAGACCTTTCCTTCTTAAAAGAACTGCTTAAAAAAGGTACAAGCTGCATAAGTGCCGCAGGTGCAGAATCCCAAAAAGTTATCGGTTCGTTTTTCAATATATTTACAAGTCCCTCCGGGTCTCTCAATTCACTTCTTGTCGCTACACGAATCGAGCCTCCGGAAGCCAATATACCGAAAATATCATAAACCGACAAGTCAAAGCAAAGGGATGTTACAAACAACAGCCTGTCATGAGGCCCGACATTAAATGAACGGTTTACCCATTCAATAAGGTTTATGACCGGTTTGTGGCAAACAGCCACACCCTTTGGTGTACCCGTAGAACCTGATGTGTATATGACATATGCCAGTTCGTCCGAATTAACATCAAGTCCAAGGTTTTCTCCGGAATAACTGTTCATATGCCAGAGTGTCCAGTCGTTTTTCGCCTTTACAGGTAAGTTCATAGATTCTTTCTTATCACTGAATGTTTTATTGATGATAACATCATAACGGTAACGAAGTTCGTTACTGAATTCATCCTCCCTATAAAGAACACTTACTTTTTCAATTTCATCTTTCTTTTTCTCTATTTCGCAGAAGAACTGTGCGTCAACATAAAGTTCTCCATCAAGATCGGTTTTGGTTTTGATTCCTGCCTTGCAGCCTTCCTTAGCTTTAAAATCCTCGAGTGTCTTTCTGAAATCTTCTTTTCTTCCGGCATCCATAATATCTGCTACTAAGATGGTGCCTCCAGGTTTTAACGCTTTCAGAGCTTTTTCCAACACTCTTTCCAGATAGGTGAATCCTGGGAAAAACTGAACTGTACTGGCAACAATTACGAGGTCAAAAACATCTTCCTCAATCAATTCAAACTCATGGGCAAATCCATTTATAAGCTTTACATTTGTAATTCCACTTTCTTCAATATATTCCATGTTACGCTTCTGTGTAATCTCCGATGGATCAAGGCCTGTATACTGTTTAACATAAGGTGCTAACGAGAACATTATTGTTCCCGAGCCACAACCTATTTCCAGTACCTTTTTATCTTTTCCGAGATAGGGCTTTGCAAGTGAAACAATATGTTCCTTATATTGAGTTACTTCCTCTTTGGAAAAGGGCATTCCGGTGTAGCTGTTTACAAAACCTCCGGCTGTTACATCATCCACCGATCTTTCAGAAACATGATCCCAAAGTGCTTTAACAGCCTTCTGATCCATTTCTTCAATTGGGAGTTCTTCGTCTTCTACATCCATGCAAATAACATCCGTAACATTGGGCAGCTCCCACTGGATTTCACGTACTGTTTTAAGCAGTGTATGCTGGGTAACTATACATTGGATATTGAGATCTTCAAGTATTTTTTGTATACGCATCTTAGGGAATGTCGGCTCAAAAGGTACATAAATTCCACCGGCCTTAAGAATTCCCATAACTGCTGTTATCATTTCACTGGATCTTTCCATAAGAACAGCTGTAAAAACTCCCGGTTTTATTCCTCGATCCTTTAAAAGTCCTGCAAGACGGTTGGCCTTGATGTTCAATTCCCTATATGTAGTCTCCCTGTCTTCAAATACAACTGCCGTATTATCCGGAGTTCTTTCTGCCTGCTCCTCAAACAGCCTATGCATTGTCATTTCACTATTGTATGATTTTTTTGTATCGTTAAACCCGTATAAAATTTTATGTCTTTCACCTTCTGACATAATTTCAATTTCAGATAAAACCTGGTTAGGATTTAAAACAACAGCGGCAATAATGTTTATGAGATGCTCCAACACCTGAGCTGCAAAACTCTCTTTATATATTTCCTTTCTATATTCCAAAGCAATTTTTATAGCTTCCCCCTGCAAAGCAAAGTGGAATAAAGTATCTGGATTTGCACCTTCAATACAGCCTTTATCCTGTATATTCTCCAACATAACAATGGTTTTGTACAAAGGAGTTTCCGCACCCGGTTCAAAGTTTAGCAGTTCTGCAATAATCTCCATAGGCAGATTTTTATTCTCGTCTGCTTCTCTTATAGCATTCTTTACTTTTATCAGCAAGTCCTTAAAGGTTTCATTGCTTTCTATTTTTACTGTCAATGGGAGTATATTCTGAGTTTGAATATCTTCACCATCCTGTTTGAATTCGGGTATACCAAGCATTATATTATCGTTCCCTGTATATCTGTAAACAAGGTATTTTACACATGACAGAAGTATCATATACAAGGCATAGGCCGAGCCGTTGCTCATTGATATGAGTTTATCCGAAATATTATCAGGAAGTATGGCACTCTCACAGCCATTTATAATTTTCACATTTTTAGTCCGGGGAAAACTTAGCGGTATACCGCTGGATAACACATCACCCTGAAGCTTATCTGTCCAATATTTTTTTTCTGCTTCAAATTCCCCGGCAGACATTATTATATTCTTTGAATATTTGTCAATTTTCATTACAATCCCCCCAATTTCCGGTGCATAAAGCCCCTCATTTTTTTCCTCTTTCATTTCTAAAAGACTCTGGGGGCATATAGCCCCTCTCTATTTCAGGACATTTGCTTCGCAAACTCCACAAATCAGATTTTAAAAACTAAACTCTACTTCTTCTACTAAAACCTTTTCACGCTTTACATATCTATTTCCCAGCTTTATATCCTTAATTTTAATATCTGCATCTTTGACAATACCTTCCAGTAATCTGAGATAATCCTCAGACATTCTTTCAATAGTTTCTTTTTTAAAGAGGCTTGTGCAGTACTCCATTATAAACTCTATATCCCCATGGGCTTCTCCGCACCAAAGAGTTAAATCGAATTTTGACACACTGCTTTCGAACTTATAAGGTTCAAATTTCATACCTTCCACATCTGTTACGTCTATGTCAAGGTTCTGCAAAGTAAAGGATACATCAAATAACGGATTTCTGCTCATATCCCTTTTAATGCTCAACTTTTCTACCAATTCTTCATACTGGTATTCCTGATTTTCATAGGCTTTCAGGCAGTCCTCCCTGACTTCTTCAAGATACTGTGCAAAGGTTTTATCGCCTACCGGGAAGCTTCTTATTGCAATCATATTTACAAACATCCCAATGATATTCTCAAGATCTGCATGAGGTCTTCCTGCAATAGGAGAGCCTACTATCAGATCTTCCTGTCCGGAATATCTCGATAAAAGAATCTTATACGAAGATAAAAGCACCATATAGAGTGTAGTTCCTGTTTCCAATGCAAGCTGCTTTAATTTCAAGGCCAGTTCGCTTTCTGCTTTAAAACTTATATTATTGCCGCTGAAGTTCTTAATATCGGGTCTCTTGAAATCGGTTGGCAAATTTATTACCGGAATATCTCCTTTGAACTTTTCCAGCCAGTATTTTTCCTGTATCTTAATTTCTTCAGATTCAAACAATTCGTTTTGCCATGCAGCGAAATCTTTATATTGCAGCCTTAACGGTTCAAGATGTTTCCCCTGGTATAATGAAAAGAATTCATCTATCAGGATTCTTCTTGATACTCCATCGGATATGATGTGATGCATATCGTACATCAAAATATATCTGTCTTCCTGACTTATGCCTTCATCCAGTACTTTAACGAGTTCTACCCTGAATAACTGCGGTTTTCTCAAGTCGAACGGTCTTATAAAGCCTTTAATTTTTTCATTGACTTCGCTTTCATTTACTTCAGTGTATCCTATATTGAGATCCGCTTTTTCATGAACAATCTGAACAGGCTGTTCATTTACCAATTCAAAACTGGTACGCAAAGATTCATGTCTTCTGACCAACTCATTAAACGCCTTTTCAAAGCGTTCCCTGCATAGTTTCCCTCTGACCTCTATAACTCCCGGGAGGTTGTATGCCACACCTGACCCTTCAATTCTGCTCAGCACAAACATCCTCCTCTGAGCCGATGAAATGGCATAATAGCTTTGTTCCTCTACCGGAGTTATAGCTGAATAAATACTGTTTTTAGAACTTCTGACAAACTTGGCAAGATTCTTTATTGTTCCAAGAGTAAATATATTCTTTAACTGTATCTCCACATTAAAAGTCTTATGAATTCTGTTAACCATGGTGGCAGCTTTTAAAGAATGTCCTCCCGCTTCAAAGAAATTGTCATTTATGCCTATCTGTTTTGTGTTTAATATTTCCTGCCATATCCGGACCAGTTTAATCTCTATTTCATCGGAAGGCACTTCACAATCTAAATTATTATTCCTTTGAGGCTCAGGAAGTGCCCTTGTGTCCACTTTGCCGTTTAAAGTCAGGGGCATCTTTTCAATTCTCACAAAGTATGAAGGTATCATATAGTTTGGAAGATGTATTGCCATGAACTCCCTGATTTCTACATCATTAGGTTCTTCACTGCAAACTATATAAGCCACAATATGTTTATCCAGATTCCCATCTTCTTTAATTGTTACAAATGCCTCATTTACAGACTTATAGCTTAAAAGCCGTTCTTCAATTTCTCCAGGTTCAATCCTGTAACCACGGATTTTCACCTGGTTATCTGCCCTGGCTATAAACTCTATGCTTCCATCGGCTAAATACCTTCCCATATCTCCGGTTCTATACATTGTATTAAACTTTTGATTTAAAGGATCAGTTGCTTCATCCACAAAAGGATTTTGAACAAATCTTTCTTTGGTAAGATCAGGTTTGTTTAGATATCCTCTTGCCACGCCTGCTCCAGAAATATATATTTCGCCCTTTACTCCTACGGGCACAGGTCTTAAGTTTCTGTCAAGAATATACACTCTCATATTGTCAATAGGTTTACCTATGACAGGATGCTGCTTGTATAGGTCAAATTGTTCAAAATCAATAACCTGGGCTATTGCACCTATTGTTGTCTCAGTTGGACCATAGTGATTCACAATAATAGTACCGGGGTATAATTTGTTAAACATCTCCACATCATTTAAGTTTATTTTTTCGCCGCCTAATACAACCAGCCTGAGGTTTTTGCAAACTCCCGGTGTCGCAAATGCGCCGGAGTTCACCATTATATTAAATAAAGACGGAGTTGACTTTATGTACGTTATTTTATTCTCTTTAAGGTATGGAATCAGAATTTGCGGATCGGAGTATTCATCCTTGGAAATCAGATGTATTTCACTTCCACACATCAAAGCGGAATAAAAAGCAGTATATGCTAGATCGAAGCACAATGAGGAAACTATTGCTGTTTTGTCCTCTGTACTTATGCTGAACTTATTTTTAAACCAGTTGACATAGTTAACCAGATTGTGATCTTCAATAACTACACCTTTAGGCTTTCCTGTAGTTCCGGAGGTATAAATAACATATGCCGGGTCTGTATTTTTTCTTATATCCGGAATATTAGAAGTATGCTCTATATATTCGGTCTCACAATCCAAATCAATTACTTCGCCTGCAAAAGAAATCATTTTCGAGAATTCCCCATGGCTTAGCAGAATCCTTGCTCCGGAGTCTTCAAGCATATATTCAATTCTTTCCTTTGGGAACTCGGTATCTAATGGCAGATATGCAGCTCCGGTCTTCAGAACACCAAGAATGCTTATTACCATCCTGTGGGATTGCTCTGTAAAAATTCCTATTTTATCACCGGGTTTGGTTCCTTTGCTCACAAGCAGCCAAGCCAGACTATTTGCCATATTGTTTAACTGTCTGAAGGTCAGTTTTACATTTCCACAAACCAATGCAATTTTATCGGGTATCCTTTCTACCTGTTCCTCGAAAATTTGTATTATATTCCTTGTATCTTTTATATCTGCTATGCTTTGATTAAAGTTCCATACCACATCTTTTACTTCTTCGTCATCCATTAAGCTTACGTCCGAAATGTATGCTTCCGGATTATTGACAATGGATCGAAGGATACAAATATAGTGCTTGGCCAAATTTTCCATTGTGCTTTTTTCAAACAGCTTTGTCTTGTATTCTATACCCATACGTATTTCTTCATCCCATTCCATCGCCTCAAGCTTAAAATCAAACTTGGAGGTCTTATAATCAAGGTCAAGGGATGTAAATTTCAGTTCCTTAATGCTTATTTCATTATTACTTATGTTTTGCATAACAAACATGGTATCAAACAATGGGTTTCTGCTCAAATCCCTATGTACATTGAGCTTTTCAACTAATTGTTCATACTGGTAATCCTGATTGTCAAAAGCCGCCAGAGTGTTTTCTTTTACCTCTTTAATAAACTCTATAAACTTTTTGCTTCCCTTCGGATAGTTCCTTAAAGCAAGAGTGTTTATAAAGAAACCGATTATACCTTCAAGATCTGTGTGGTGTCTTCCCGCTGTCGGTGAACCTACAACTATATCCTCCTGCCCGGTATACTTTGAAAGCAGAATATTATACGCAGCAAGCATTACCATATACAGTGTAGTTCCGGTTTTTGAAGCCAGTTCATTCAACCCTGCAGCAAGCTCCCTGTCAAGTCTGAAGTTTATTCTGTCCCCTTCAAAGCTTTGTACTGTCGGCCTTGTAAAATCATATGGCATATCAAGCACCGGTATATCCCCTTCAAACATGCCCAGCCAGAATTCTTCCTGCTTTTTTATTGTCTCGCCTGTAAACAACTTGTTCTGCCATACTGCATAATCCTTGTATTGTATTCTCAAATCAGAAAGTTCCCGACCACAATAAAGGTATGCAAACTCCTTTACCAGAACATTCATTGACATACCGTCAGAAATACTATGGTGCATATCAAACATTAAGACATATTTATCCATACCGGTCTGAACCAGTCCTACCCTAAGAAGTGGTACAGTACTCAAATCAAAGGGTCTGATAAATTCCTTGATAATGTTCTTCAAGCTTTCATCTTCAAAAGTTGCATTTTCTTCAGTACAATCAGCTATGTTTATGTACTCAATATCTAAATTCGCTTCACTATGAATTTTCTGATAAATTTCTCCATCAATACATTCAAAGGAAGTCCTCAGAGACTCGTGTCTCTCTATAAGCATTCTAAAGGTTTTCTCCAGACGTTCTTTTTCAAGCTTTCCCTCTACCACAACGGCCGCAGGCATGTTGTAACCTGTACCTATGCCCTCGTATTGATTTACAAAGTAAAGTCTCCTTTGAGCAGATGAAACCGGGTAACATCCTTCAGGATAGCTTTCCAGAACCTCAGCAGGTTCTATAGACGCATGAACACTCTTTTTTGTTTGTTGTAAAAGCACTGCAAGTTTTCTTATAGTAGGAAATTCAAATACTTCCTTAAGCTGAATTTCAGCGTTAAATGTTTTGTGTATATTGGTAACCAAAGCCGTGGCTTTGAGAGAATGTCCTCCCAGTTCAAAAAAGTCGTCGTCAATACCTATTCTTTCAAGTCCTAAAATATCTCTCCATATTATAGCCAATTCCTCTTCTACAACATTCTGAGGCGCTACATATTGAGCCCCTGTTCCCTTTCTGTTTTCAGGGTCAGGCAATGCTTTTATGTTAATTTTACTGTTTGAGGTCAGTGGCATGCTGTCGATCTGCATATAATACGAAGGCAGCATATAATCCGGCAGTCTTTTTGCCAGAAAATCCTTCAGATCCGATACTGCAACCTCTCCATCAGCAGTGAAATAAGCACAAAGATATTTATCTTCATTTCCTCTCGCTACAACTACACCTTCCTTAATTCCACCATACTGGAGAAGTTGATATTCTATTTCCCCCGTCTCAATACGGAATCCCCTTATCTTTACCTGATGATCTTTCCTTCCTAAAAATTCAAGATTCCCATCAGGCAGCCACCTTGCAAGGTCTCCCGATTTATACATCCTTTCTCCCTGCAAAAAGGGACTTTCAATAAACTTTTCCAAGTTAAGTTCAGGTCTTTTCAAATATCCTCTGGCAAGGGACACTCCCGCTATGCACAACTCACCCTCCACACCTATAGGTTGGAGATTGTTGTTCTTATCGACTACATAGACTCTTATGTTATTTGCAGGGCTCCCTATTGGAACAGAATTGGCAATCCTGTATTCATCGCAATGCTTCCATAGGGTAGCACATACCGTTGATTCTGTTGGCCCGTACCCATTTCTATATTCCACCCTGTCCTTCCATTTTGTAAACAAATCCATACCGGAAGCCGAACCAGCTGTTATAAGCTTCTTCAACGACTTTACCTTATCCGGGTCAATATTGGTAAGATAAGTTGGCGGCAACGTCGCAAAGGTTATGTTGTTTTCATTTAAGAAATCCTCAAATTTGGTGTAACTTCCAATTACATCCTCTGGCATAATATAAACTGCTGCTCCGTTTAAAAGGCCTGAAAATATATCCCATACTGAAGCATCAAAGGAAATATTGGCAAAATGTATTACCCGATCCTTCTCACTTAAACCGATTACACCCTCCCAAACCGATTTAAGATTTGCCACACCTTTGTGCTCTATCATTACCCCTTTAGGCCTCCCTGTAGTCCCGGAGGTATAAATTATATAAGCAAGGTTTTTGTTTGTCACAGGCGTTTGGGGACAAGTATCAGCAAAGCCCTCCAACGCTCTCATATCATACTGATAACGGTGCTTCCTGGCAATTAATAGTTCTCTGTTCTCTTTATCAATTTGCATGATGGCATCATAACGATACCTTGTAAGCTCATTTTCTATAGTGTGTATCTTGGTAGAAAAATGTACTCCCTTTATTTCTTTCATTTCTACCGGCATATCTTCGAAAAATCTCCGGGAGACAAATAATTCTTCACTGATATCAGTTTTGGTGTCATACCCTGGATTTTGCTTTTTGAACTCCAGCAGAGAATCAAGCAAATCATACTTTTTGTCCTGATCCATTATGTCCCCGATAAATAGAATTCCTCTTTCACCTAAAAGGTCTACGGATTTCTTAATAACCTGCCTTAAGTAGTTATGTCCGCTAAAAGCCTGAATAACACTGTTGATTATAACAATATCAAAGTCTTTTTCATCCACCCTGTCTATTTCATGAGCCGGAAGGCACTTCAGCTTAATATTTCTGTGGTTTTCACGGTCTGCCCTTTCTCTGTCCTTCTCTATGATAACGCCTGACAAGTCAGTGCCATAATACATGCCTACATGAGGAGCAATTCTGAACATACTTATACCTGAGGCACAACCAATTTCAAGTATCCTTGTGTTCGGGTTCAGATAAGGCTTAAGCTTCTTAAAAACATTATCTGCGTATTCCTCCATCTCCTCTTTTGACAATGCTTCACCCGTGTAGCTGCTTGCCCAGCCGCCTCCGGTGATTTCATCCGTCGCACTCTCACCGATATATTCCCACAATTTTCTATCCATCAAGCCACTTTCTTCTGCCTCCTGCTCACCATATATATCTTTAGTATCAATACACAGGAAAGACTCTAAAGTTTTGCACTCCCACTGCAGCTTGTTCAACATTTTTATATTTTTTGCGGTTGATATCATAAGACCTATTTCCGAGTCATTGATTATTGTTTTTATGCGCTCCTCAGGCAAACCTGTGGATATGGGAACGTATGCCCCGCCTGCTTTTAAAATACCTAAAATGGCTACAATCTGTTCAATGCTGTTTTCTATAAACAGACCTACAAGAGTGTCAGGTTTGATACCATGCTGAGCAATCAGATAGTTTGCAAGTCTGTTTGCTTCTTTGTTCAGTTCCCCATAGGTCAATTTTTTGTCTTTAAAAACAACAGCAATATTGTCAGGTGTTTTTGCCACCTGTTCTTCAAATAACTGATGAATAGTTTTATCTTGTGGAAAGTCTGCTTTAGTGTTATTGAAATCAAACAATATCTTTTTCTTTTCTTCTTCTGTTATAATTGAAAATTCCTTTAGTTTTTTATTCAAGTCCCCTATAGCTTGTTTGAGCACATTCTCAAATCTTGTACAAAGAGCCTTAATTGAATCTTCTTTAAAAAGACAGGAATTGTATGTTGTCCTGACACTTATTTTATTTTCTTCCCTGGTTATTGAGAGATTGAAATAATTCAATGCGGAACTTAAGGCATCCTCATCGGATTCTTTCTTGTGAATACCTTCCATCCTTAAAGCAACTTTAAGCATAAGGACGCTGCCGTTGTTGTCCTCAATCTGCTCTATCAGCTTTCCAACAGGATAATGTTGATTCTTAAAACCTTCAGATACTGTCTGTTTTACATTCATTAACAAATCTTTAAAGGTCATTTCCTCCTTAAGGGAATCCCTGAGCACTATATACTTGTTAAGTTTTGCTATCTCCTCTTCATTATAAACGGGAGATGCCACTATTATATCTTCCTGTCCGGTATACTTGTACAGTAAAACTTTTAATCCTGCCATCATAATTATATATAACAACAAGCCCTGATTTTTACTGAAGGCCAACAGCTTCTCCGACAAGTCTCGCTCAAAGTCCATTGTTAAATGTGCTCTTGTGCAATCGTTTGTTTTTGGGTAATCCGTTGGAATTTTTAATTCATTGATGTTTTCTGCGAGCTTGCACTCCCAATATTTTCTTGCGTTTTCAAACTCTCTGTATGAATTGAGAATATTTGTATTCACGTATTTTCTCCCCCTTTGAACGAGTTCATTAATATAATCTTTCTTAAATAACCCCGAAATCTTCGTCTAAAAGCTTTTCAAAAATTTCTCCCACATTTTGAATTTTAGAAATCATCTTGTTCTTTTCAGCCCTATCTAAAAGCTCAATATCCTTAATCTTGATTTCCCGTTCCGAGGTCGCTATTTGTAATATCTTTAAATAGTCTTTTGACATCCTTTCAATAGTCTCTTTCTTAAATAAGCTTGTACAGTACTCGAAAACAAGACTTATAACCTCTCCTTCTTCAGTTGCAAGAATTGTCAGATCAGATTTGGAGATTTTGGATTCATCCCTGTAGGGAATAAATCTCATTCCCTTAACCTTCATCTCCGGCATTTTCATATTCTGAAGAACAAACCCTACATCATACAAGGGGTTTCTCCCGGGTTTTACCTCAATATTCAGTTTTTCTACAAGCATTTCAAACTGATAATCCTGATTTTCAAAGGCCTTCAAGGAATTTTCCCTGACACTTGCGATGAATTCCATGAAGGATTTATCCGCTTGAACATGGTTTCTCATAGGCAGTGCATTCACAAACATGCCTATTATATTTTCAAGGTCTGAATGAGATCTACCGGCTATTGGAGAACCGACAACAATATCATCCTGGTTCGAATATTTTGAAAGAAGTACAATGTATGCCGCCAAAAGCACCATATAAAGAGTTGATCCCGAATCTTCGGCCAGTCTGTTGACCTCTTTTGTAAGCTCCTTATCGATAAAGATATTGAGCCTGTCTCCTTCAAAAGTCTTGATTGCCGGCCTAGGATAATCGTAGGGCATATCCAGCAGCGGAATTTCCCCTTCAAATCTTTTTAACCAATACTCTTCCTGTTTCTTTAAATTACTGGAACCTTGCATCTTGTTCTGCCAATCGGAAAAATCCTTATACTGAATCTTAAGCTCAGGCAAAACTTTGCCGTCATATAAATCAATAATTTCCCTGACCAATATAGCCATGGAAGTTCCATCAGATATTATATGGTGCATATCAAACATCATTACATGTCTTTCACTATCCAGCTTTACAAGCCCTACCCTAAGAAGCGGAGCCTTTTCCAAATCAAATGGTCTTACAAAGGTTTGCATCAGATTTCTGATAGCCACCTCTTCATCCCCTGATAAATTCGTAAGTATAGAATAATCAAGCCTGAAATATGTATCCTCGTGTACTACTTGGACAATTTCTCCATTTATGGTCTTAAAAGATGACCTTAAAGTTTCATGTCTTTTTATAAGCAATTGGAAGGCCTGCTCTAACCGTTCCTTGTCCAGGTTACCTTCAATTATCATAACCCCGGGCATGTTGTAACAGGTTTCTATTCCTTTCAGTTGCCCTATTACGTAAAGTCTTTTTTGTGCCGAGGAAGCCGGATAGTAATCTGCCTTCTCCACAGGTTGAATATTAATCCAGTTATTCTTTCCTTGAACAGATTTGCCGGAAGTTTTATCAATACAATCCGCCAACTCCTCAATTGTTGTGTATTCCATTATTAAAGCCGGTTTTATAATTGTTCCCATTTCTTTACTCATTCTGTTTGCTATTGTTCCTGCAATAATGGAATCACCGCCAAGCTCGTAAAAGTCTTCATGAATATCTATCTCACTATATCCCAAGGCTTCTCCCCAAACCTGTGCAGTAATTACTTCCGTACCGGTGTAACAGCCACTTTCCTTTCCTTTTAGCACGACACTTACACAAGTACTTGTGTTTTTGCCGCTATTACCATCAACTTGTTCTTTCTCTTCTACCGAGCACATCAAATCAGTTTGTTTTTCAGTCATTACTGAAAGCTCAGGTACTTCAAGCCAGCACCTTGTTCTTTCAAAGGGGTAAACAGGAATGCATGCCTTTTTTCTTCTTTCATTCGTATAAAGCTCTTCCCATTCTAATTCTGCACCTTCCATATAAAGCTTCAAAATTTCAGCCAATAAAGCCGTATCTTTTTTCCCCTCAATGGCAAACTGTTTAAGTTTCATATTGGCAATTCTGCTTTTATCACCGGCTTCATGTTCTAAAGTCTTTGATACTTTATATTCTCCGTAGAAAAGCCATTCGTTACTGATTTTTGTTATATCCGAAGCAGTTAACCTATTGATTTTGTCTTTGAAATCTTCCTTGTTTTTGAGTATTAGCGCAAGCCTGTACTCATAATGTCCTCTACCTGTATTGGCTGTATAACAGATATCCTCCAGTAACTGTCCATCTTCATTTTTCGCCATTTCAGCATATTTTTCTATTAATGTTCTCAACGCCTCAATGCTCCTTGCTGAAAGAGCCAATACCTTTATAACTTCATTCTGCGTATTTGCTGTTTCAATTTCTGCCGGAGCCTCTTCCAGTACGATATGGCAGTTTGTACCGCTAAGACCGAAAGCACTAACCCCACATCTTCTTGGATATTCAGCTTCCCAGTATCTAAGCTCCTTGTTTATATACACCGGAGACTGTTCGAAGTCTATTTTACTGTTTGGTTTATTAAAATGGAGGATAGGAGGTATCTCTCTCCTGTCAAGTGCTAGAGCTGCCCTTACCATACCTGCTATTCCGGCTGCATTATCCAGATGCCCGATATTGGTCTTCAAGGCTCCGATAGCACAGAATTGTCTTTTGTCAGTGTATCTTCGAAACGCTCTTCCAATTCCGTCTATCTCTATTGGATCCCCAAGCTTTGTTCCGGTACCGTGAGTTTCTATATACGTAATTGTCTCGGGGTTAATACCTGCGTCCTTCCATGCTTTCAGCAGCACCTTCTCCTGTGCGGCAGCATTTGGAGCTGTAAGACCTATGGATCTTCCATCCTGGTTTATCGCACTTCCTTTTATTACAGCATATATTCTGTCCCCATCTCTTACTGCCTTACTTAAGGGCTTTAGCAACACTGCCAACACCCCTTCACCCATACCGGTACCATCAGAGCTATCATCAAAGGCTCTTGTTTTGCCATCCTCCGATTCTATTCCGAACTTTTCACCGGACTTAAGAGGCAGAAGGTTTAGCTTGACACTGCCTGCAAGAGCCATTTCACAATCTCCGTTTCTCAAACCCATACATGCCATGTGAACTGCAACAAGTGACGAGGAACATGCTGTATCTACCATTACAGCAGGCCCGTTAAGATCCATCATATAGGCTATTCTTCCGGCTATTACCGCTGAAATATTGCCAGGAACTGCTGCAATTGCTGAAGAAGGTTCTACATCAGCTACAAATCTCTTATATTCCAGGCCAGATACATAACCCACATAAACCCCAGTTTCACTGCCTTCAAGCTTTTTACTTCCATATCCCGAATCCTCAACCGCCTCCCAGGCAGTTTGCAAAAACAATCTCTGGTTAGGATCCATAAGACTGGCCTCTTTAGGAGAGATGTTAAAAAATTTATAGTCAAATTTGTCTATCTCGTCAAGGTAGGCACCATTGATATATTTTATTTCCTTTATTTGAGGTTTTTTGTATTTTAAATAGCACTCTGCATCAATTCTTCTGCTTTCAGGATATTCTGAGACACAATCAACACCATTTCTCATGTTATCCCAGAATTGTTCAAGGTCTTGTGCCTTGGGAAGTCTTGCTGACATGCCTATTATAGCTATATCTTTTGATGACAATTCTTCTATCTCCCCAATAGATTGACCCAATGTGCTATCCATTTCAACCAAATTCAAATCCAGCATTTTAACCTCCTCTTAGCCCTTTCTACTTTATACATTTTAGAATTTCTACATAATTTCACGCGTTTACTGATTAGAAATTCCACATAATTTCAGGCATTACTGATATTTGCAATAACCTTTGCTTCTTCAACAGGTTGTTTACTGCAGCTTTTCCATACAAAATACGCTGAAACAACCATGCCGACTATACCAAATAATGTTAATAACGTGAGACCTATATCACCGGTACTTATCAGAATATCCTTGATACCGGATCTTCTCAATATGAACAGACTCAATATGCACGTATCCTGGACAAGTATTGAACCCCAGAGAGATCTGGTCCAGATATATGGAAGCACATAAACAATCGAGCCTACTGCTGCATAAGTTCCCAAAACCGGGTTGAATTGAAGTATTCCATATATGGTTGCCTGTATAATAACCGCTGCAACAATCGGGATGTTTGGCCTTAACTCGTTAAAAATCATTCCCCTGAATATTATTTCTTCAAACATTGGCAAAACAATTAGCATAGTTATCAGTATTAAAACACTTCCCTCTGACTCAAAAAAGCCTTTCATATAGGTTTCAAACTGTGGAAATGTCCTGTTAACAGCACTTATACCTGTAAAACATGTAGTAAATATGCTCATTGACACACCCATTGCAGTTATGCCTATCAAGCTTTGGGTACTTATTTTTGAAAAGCTGCACACTTTGAACAGGTTTTTTTTCCTGAGTTTGAAAATCAAATAGTATATTGAAACAGAAATAACTGAAATTGAAAAACTGAACAGTGTTTTATTGCTCCAAAGGAAATCATTGAGCGCCTTGTTTTTTGAACATATGTTAAAAACGAACCACTGTACTCCGGTTAGAACTGCATATAAAATTACAAGATATAAAGCTATGTATCCTGTCATTTTTAAATATCTCTTCATTGAATCTCCCCCTAAAATCATAATTTGTCTTAAGCTGTAGCATTAGCCCTGTTTTCAACTTGAAACTTCATCCTCTTTGTCAGATAAACTGTTGCCGCTACAATAATAATCAAGCTTATAGTAATTAAAGGGTTAACAGTATTTCTGTTTATTAGCAAATCTTCTGTAATCATCAGTATGTACATACTCCCCTGACAAGTAGCCTGTGCAATTACCGGTGCCCAAAGTGAATCAACCAATACGTACAAAATGGTAAACAATACTGCTCCTATAAAACCATATACCATCAACGGCGGACTAAAGCTGAAGAATAAAAGGCCATACATAAGTCCTTGAAGCAATACCGCTAAAGCAAGCGGAAAAGCATTTCTGAATTCGTTGAAGATCAAACCTCTGAACAAGATTTCCTTAAACACAGAACCTACAAGAAGGAAACATGTGAAAACTACAAGATTCCCTCCATCTACAAACATAAATTTCATTATAGCTACCAAATCCGGGTATTTCTCTGTAATATAGGGAAGCTTGAATACCGATGAAGTAAAAAATCCTGCACAGATTCCAATAAGCGAAATAATTGCCAGATTAGCTGCACTGATTTTTTTTGTCAGCTTTACATGGTCAAAGAGACTTTTTCCCTTTAACTTTTTAAACATAAAGTAGAAAATTGTGAACTGTATCAAATCGCTTGTTACGGTTACAATGAGAGAGTTTCTATTAAGCCACGGTCCAATACCCGGTTGAGGTAAAACATACGTCTTCCCAAGGAAAACCAGAGACTTTATGATCAAAAAATACGTACCTATGTAGAGCAATAAATTACCTAACATAATCAAATACTTTTTCATTTCCTACATACCCCCAATAATAATTATTTTTCTTAAATCAAACTTTTTGTGATGAATTGTATATCTGCATTTTGCCTGTTTTATCACCTATTTGAAGTTGAATTACCCTTGCTTCTGATACCAATTCCAAACTCTCATTCAAAACACAAAGCTGCTTCGAAAGTATATTAAAACTTACTTTCTTTTCCTCTCCTTGCTCCAGGAAAACCTTATCAAATGCCAGTAATTGTTTTTCAGGTCTGGTAACCGATATATATGAATCATAAATATATAATTGCACATTCACTTCTCCGGATACACGCCCTGTATTTTTTACATTTACACTAACTTCAAATTCTTGATTTTCCGATACACTGTCCGGAAGCACCAAATTGGAATATTCAAACTCAGTGTAGCTAAGACCGTATCCAAAAGGGTACAAAGGTTCATACCTGGTGTTTATCCTTGAATTATAGACGCATGGCAACTGAGAATCGTCTTTGGGAAATGTAACAGGCAAGCGTCCCGAAGGATTATACTCTCCGAATATAACATCACCTATTGCACTTCCGCCTTCTGTTCCCGGAAAACATGACCATAGCAGAGAGTTTACATTCTGAGCAGCCCAGGATATTTTTAAAGGCCTTCCGCTTATCAACACTGTTATAATAGGTATTTGTGCAGCATGAAGGAATTTCAACGCTTCAAATTGTTCCTCCGGCAGCTGTAAATCCTGAACATCGCCAAACCACTCTGCATAAGGTTGTTCGCTGATAACAAATATACAAACTCCGGATTTTGCAGCAGCCTTTTTAATTTTCTCCTTATCAGAATAATCTTCGATAAATTCCACCTTTGTTTCAGAAGATACTCTGGACTTAACAGCATCTAAAATAGTTTCTCCGCTTATCAACTGTTCCTCTTTAGCTCCCTGCCATACCATTGTCCATCCGCTGCATAGATGTCTTCTACAGTTTGCAGCTTCACCTACAACTAAAATAGAATCTATGTCCTTTGAAAGGGGAAGAAGAGACTCTTCATTTTTCAAAAGTACAATCGATTCCCGAGCAGCTGTTAATGCTGCGTTTTTAGCTTCTTCGGATAGTATCGTTTCCCTGGCCTGTACAATATCGCAAGACTCTTTATTGAACATATTGAATTTGAATTTTGCTTTCAAAATCCTTCTAACTGCATCGTCTATGCGGCTTAAAGGTATTCTGCCGTTATTAACGTTTTGCTCAAGTAAATCAACATAGTTCAAATCTACAGGTGCCATTATCATATCCACACCGTTATTTATTGTCTTAATTAAAGCCTCCCCGATAGTTGGACACACTTTATGATAATCATATAATTTAATTACATCACCCCAGTCTGAAGTAATAATTCCTTCAAATCCAAGCTCACCGCGAAGTATATCGTTAATCAGCCATTTTGAAATCAGAGCCGGAGTCCCGTTCACTTCAACACTGCTTATCATTATCATCCCTAAGCCGGCATCAATTGCAGCTTTAAAAGGTGGAATATGAACTTCCTTCAAACTTCTCTCAGAAATATCTACAGGACCACGATCTTTTCCATTAACCGAACTGCTGCATGCAATAAAATGCTTTGCACAAGCCATTACCTCATGAGTGCTTTGAATTCCTTCCACAAAACTCTTTCCAATAGCTGAGGCAAGGTATGGATCCTCACCCAAGGTTTCGTAGGTTCTTCCCCACCTTGGATCTCTTGCAACATCCAGGCAAGGTGCATAATTTAAATCAACTCCAACAGCCGATATCTGTTTAGCAGTTATTTCTGCCTGAAGTCTTGCAATATGCGGATTCCAGGTTGCAGCAACAGCAAGATTATGGGGAAAAACAGTTCCCCCAATTATATAGTTAAAGCCATGGACAGCATCCAAACCATACATTATTGGTATTTTGAGTCTTGTTTTTGAACTACGTTCTTTAATTGTACCTATAAGCTCAACCCATCCCTCAACGGTATTTCTTGGTGCAGCTGAACCACCGCTCATTATTGAGCCAATATTATATTCAATCAAAACCTTGTCGATTGCTTTTTGATTCAGGTTGTTTTCTATTTTCAGCCATTCCTCTTCAGTCAGCCGGTCATCCCATGGTTCCTGCATAAGTCTGTGTGTCTCAATCTGAACAATCTGACCAAGCTTTTCCCTTAGAGACATTTTTGACATAAGTTCATCAACTTGTTTATTTATGCTGTTTTTCATTATTATCATTCCTTTCGTTTCATTCGACAGGATATTTTAGTCCCCATTTGGCACGCAGTCTGTCTAAAGTATCCATTATTTCAAGCGTTTGATCTAACGGCATAATTTCACTCTCCAGCTTTCCTTCCCTTAGACAGCGGTTAACCTCTTGTGCTTGGTATTGCAACCCATTTGATACAAAGGGTATTTCAATCTCCCTTTCCTCCTGATCGGACAACTTTACAAAAAATCTTGTCGGACGAGAAAAGTTTGGAATTCTTATATACCCCTTTGTACCGCATATCAAGCCATCATGAGGCATATCAACAATAAAGGAAGAAGATAACACTGCCATTTTGCCATCACCGTATTCAAAAATATATGCAGCCTGCTCATCAACGTTTGTATCCCCTATATATCCGTAAGTTTCTATTTTGTCAGGGGATTTTTTATACACCATACTTGAAAAGGAAACAGGATAAACCCCAATGTCAAGCAAGGCCCCTCCAGCCAGGTAAGGATCAAAGTAATATTTTGGGGAACCTTCACGGTTTTTAGCTCCAATCCCAAAATCACCTTTAAACATCTTAACATCTCCGATTGTACCCTCTGAGATAGTGCGTTCAATTTCAATCACGCAAGGTAAAAACCTTGTCCACATTGCCTCCATTAAAAACACTTTGTTTTGTCTTGCCAGCGCAATTAACTGTTCAGCTTGTTTTGAATTAACAGTAAAAGGCTTTTCGCACAATATAGGTTTTTTGTTTTCTATACATAGGACGCACGTTTCATAGTGATAATTATGTGTGGTTGCAACATACACAACATCTACAGATTGGTTTTTTATTAAGTCAAGATAGTTATCGTAGCAATACTCAACGCTAAAAGTTTTGGCAAACTCCAATGCTTTGCTTTTTGTTTTTGATGCTACAGCTATCAATTCTGCATCAGGCAGATATTTTAAACTCTCTGCAAAGCTCGCTGCAATTCTTCCACATCCTAATATTCCCCACCTTATTTTTTTCTGCATAACCTTTTTACCCCCCGTTGTAATACCTTCAAAATTATAATTTTTTGCCTCGTATTATTTCTATACCGAAGAGCTTCCGATAAACTGAAGCACTTTTATATACTGATTAAGCATTTCCTTAACCTTATCGCTTTTAAGTCTTGCTCCATTGTATTCACATACCAGACAAAGGCGCCCATTTTCATTACTTACCTCAAGTACCAGGTCATAAATACCTGTTAGTTCTCTTTTCCTGTTTAAATCTTTTTTGTTATAGAATAGCGGCAGAATTTCATTTTCACCTTTAAATGCCACCGTTTCTTCGTTGATATCATTTAAGTTATAGCGCCCTTCAAAATTCTCAATATTCTTTTTACCAAGCTGCCTGCCCAATTCTCCGAAACTATCTACTTTACTAAGATTTATGTCAAAGGGTAACACCACGCCATCATCGAGCAGAGCTTGTACAGTAATTTCGTGTTTTTTGGATATCTGAGCAAATAAGTATATGTATGCCGAAAGCAATATATCGTTTATCTCGATTTTTTCCCTTTTAGCCATTTCTTTAAGGCTACCCAGTACTTCATCAGCTAAACTGAACCTGAAAACAGAGCCCTTAATACCGATGCTGTTGCCAGAAAAATATTGGTTAGGAATTTCCACATACTTCAAACTCACAATTTTCTTTTCTGCTCCACCTTTTTCAATAAACTGCGCCAGTTTTGATATAGTTGGATTGGAGAAAATGTCAGTAACCTTGACCTTGTCGGGATACTCTGTCTCAATCTTTGAATGCATCCTTATAAGCAGCAGTGAATTCCCACCTAAATCAAAGAAATTATCTTTTATGCCTATATTCTCAACACCTAATACTTCTCTCCAGATTTGAGCCAGATTCTTTTCAATTACTCCTGTTGGTTCAACATACTCCACACCGGTATTCACATTACCTGCAGGCTCAGGAAGCGCTT
>CAZLZR010000049.1:0-37604 GCA_964564015.1 uncultured Acetivibrio sp. | reverse complement strand
ATAGGTGAGGACTTTTCTTTCCCGAAACCGGGTAATTTAATTTTACCACTGACATAAATGGGAGAAAAGTTAAAGGTGCTGATAAGCTTTGACCAAAAGGTAAGTAGCCAGGTTAATTCCTTACGTCTTTGGGATTACACGGATGTTGAGCTACCGGCGGAATCGCAGAACCTAACCCATCTGAAATATGTTATCTGTGTGAAACGTGGTAAACCCCAATTTTTTCCTGGCAAATGACAGGTAGGTAGCCGCAAGGTGAGCCGATGGGAATGTGGGTATGGGAGTGTCGATGAAGCAAAGGCTATCTTGTAATGAGGTAGATAGGGATTAATATCCTAACGTGAAAGCGTGCAGACTTCGACATGGTGCTTGATTACGAGATAGTTTGAAGAATTTCTGAAAGAAGGAAAGCAAATGAACGCATTAGCGTGTGCACCTACTGACAACCGAATATGTTGGTCAAAGATATTATGGGACAAATGTACAGAAGCTGTTAAGAAACTTCAAATGCGTATCGTAAAGGCTCAAAAGTGAGCTGGCTTACTTATAGAGTTAAGTAAGTTTACAAGTGCTTGAGCCGTGTGAGGGGAAACTTTCACGCACGGCTCTTAGGGGGGAAGGGGGTGTAAAACCTCTGACCTACCCGACTTAGCTACAATCGGACGCAGGCCGCGACATCATGCCGCGGGTTTTTAAGAATGACTTTGGAGATTACATTATAAATGGAAGTTAACCATGACAATAAATTTATATATATTTTAAGGAGTGAAGGGGTATATGAATAAAAAATCGAAATTACTTATCGGTACTTCTATTATACTTATATCGCTATTGGTAGGACTTGGTTTGTATGCTAAAAATGTGGTTATGTTAATTGGAATTGTAGTATTTTTATTAATTGATTGTTTTATTATTGTACAAAAGAAGTTTAAGATTCGAACAGGTGTGTCAATTTTTTTAACCATCGTAGAGTTGGTGGCATTATCATTATTGTTTACTATTTTTTGAAGAAACTTCAAATGATTTTTGCTTAACTAAGTGCGGATTCCCAAAAGTATTTTGGGGATTATTGTTCTACTTAATTAGAAAAATTAAGAAAATGTCCTAAAAGAGTAAAGAAAATTATAGGAGCCCATGTCCGTGTGGTCTTCTGAATTACGGGGCAACCGACTACAGCTAACTAAAACGTTATCTGAAAAGTGGCGGAAAAGAGCTCGCCGTCCTGGCTCGCAAATTGGCTATCTGTGGCTCAATAATATAGAAAGTAGAGGATAGAATGGGAATCACTTTTACAGATTTACCCGAAAAAGAAGAAACTATAAATCACTATTCCTTTGAACAATTTAAAACGGGCTTTAGAGTAATTACAATTGCAGGAAAATATGCTTTTCTAAAAATTGAAAAGAACGAATTTGAGAACCTCTATAATAAATATTGGAACAGTATTCATGTTGACTGTAAAAAAGTTATATTTAATTGCAAAGAAATTTACTTCAATAAGGATGAATTATTTTGTATTAAACAAAAAATTATTCTTGATTGGATGTATTTTTATATAATAAATGGATTAATAGTAGATATTAGTTTGAAGGATTTGAAACACCCTCAAACGTGGGATGTTATTCGCTATGCAGCTGTTGAGAAGTATGGTAATGGAACTGTCGAATCTAATATTGTTGCATCTAACACTATAGGTATAGATTTAAATGACTATATTAGATGGAGAGAAGGTAGAGAATATTTTATGAATAATAGATAACAGAGCATTTGAGTTGACAGGTTCCGGCCAAAACGTTCACAAGACGAGCTTGTTCACTGGCCTTCACCACATGACCTCAGCAAGCCGAAGTGTCGCTGGGATTCTGGAACGGCGCATACCTAAAATGTTATCTAAAGGGTGTGGTTAAAGAACTGCTCTTTGTAGAAGAACAAGTAAGCTGGAATTCAGAGAATAAAGGTCAGGAGGTGATACAAATTAAGAAAGTAATAAAGGATATTTTATTGTATATTTGTAGCTTAGTAGCATCACAATGCTTATTTTATTATTTCATAGATGAATATAGTGGGAGATTTTTAAATCAAACTACTATAACAAATATCGGAATGAGAGTTTTTGTTGCTACATTAATATATGTTATTACGAATGCCATCATTGAAAAGGAATTTAGAAAAGGACATCTGGATTTATTGATGATAATGTATTTTTTAACAGTGATTGCGTTATCATTTTTTAGAATAGGTCAATATGATTTTATGAATTATAATTTCAATCCAATCAGTATAATTCAAGATTTTAAAAATAATTTTAGCCATTCCTTGTTTACATTTTTGGGAAACTTATTTATATATGTACCATTAGGGTGCTATGTAAGGTATAAATTTAATAGCAAGCCTTATTATATTGGTTTAATGTTTATTGGATATATTACTTTATTAGAGATAGGTCAATACATTCTTAAATGTGGAGTTTTTGATGTAAATGACATAATTTTAAATTTTATTGGATTTTATTTGGGTCTAAAAATTTTAGATAATATAAAGCATGAAGCATGCTGACGCTGGTCACCCCAAAGATGCCTATTGGGTAATTTTGGATATTTAACCTACAAATTATGAATAGAACTTACACAGAAACATTATGAATATGATATATAAGCACATTGAAAAATAAATATACATACTAAGAATGTTGTGGTGCTTTCAAGTATTTACTGGCACATTTTACAATCTCGAAGGTTCTGTTTCTATTGTAATTACAAGAATGATAAAACCATAAAAGAAACCGGATTTTTTAGAAAGATGTTACAAAGATAAATGGCTTGAAAGGTATTGAAAGGTTCATACGAAAATTGGAGTCTGCTTTTTGAAGAAAGATCATTCCGTGTGGTTTATATATAAGAATAATGAAAGCTATAATAAACTTGGATTCTTAAATGGAGTAATTGGTTGTTTAGTACTAATTTAAATTAGCTGTGATAAAAACAACCTAATTAAGGTGTTAACCTGGTTTAGTGTCAAATGACGCAATTACTTGACCTGAGCATTAGAAGAAAAGCTATGGGGCGTCGAGCCCCTTAGCTTTTCCCTCTTTCACTTTGGTGAAAGAGGGAAGCTGTTGCCGAAAGCTTGATAATTTGAAGTAAAAATGCCATGGATGGCATTTTTAGCGTCTTGGGACAGGATGTCCCATAGACGCGTGCGAAAATTATCAAGCTATGGCATACAGATTCTATGCGAAGGTCATGTAATGGAGGCGTTTGACACTAAACCAGTAGGCACTCGCTTCATACAGGTTTCAAAATCCCAGTACTACCATACTTCATAACTTTTGAATTTATATCAGTAAACATATCAGAACTTGTTTTTGCCAAGATTCCCATAGGCTCGCATAATCACTGAAACTAGTTTAGCTCTTGTTATTTTTTTGTTAGGTCTAAAACTTCCATTCTCATATCCTGTAATTATTCCATGTTCAACCATTGCATTAACATATTTCAATGCCAATGATGGAATCTGATTCGTATCAAAAGAAGATTGTTTTGAACAAGACTATTCATTTAATTACTTGTTTAACTATTAATTTAGAATATATAAGCATAATAACCTTAATTAATATATCAATCGAGATACAAGGAATCAAAAAATATATAATCCAAAAAAGACCTGCATAAGAATGACGACGATCTGCCGGTACAACATAATAATTATAGCTAAATATTAAAATAGCTAACATTATTACATTAATTATAATTGATGCAATTTTCTGTTTCTTACTTAAAAAGATAAACAAAATTATTGGTAAAATAGCTGCTAAAACTGAAAATAATCCTACAAAGTCCATAAATTACCTCTCTTCATTCAAAACTCCATTCGATTAAAACCATAATACAATTTTAACTTACCAGTATCTGGTTGGCAACCTCTTTTACTACATTTTCCTTCCCAATCATGAAATTTCAACTTTTCTATTACTTTACACTGTAAAAATGGGTATTGTAAATAAGCTTGTCCTTAAGATTAACTACATCAATCACTCTAAGCCAAGTAATATAAGTTGTCACCAGTATTGCCCGGTGTTTCGCATTCTTTATTATATCATGGAATTCTTGCTTGGAGATAATATGCATGCTTCAGTTATGATAAACTTGATTCTCTTGACAACTAATGGAATAATGTATATAATATAAAAAGAACATGTGTTCGATATTGCGAAGCGAAAAATACTTTTTCAAAAGGGGAATCTTATATGATTATTAACATCAAACAGGGAACTAAAGATACAAAGGAAGATTATTTGAATTTGCTGGATGAGCTTGAAGTACAAGGGTTCAGGATATTCAATATCAGCTGTTATGATTCGGGTAGAAAGCTGTCAGAAGCTACAATGGTCAAAGATGATAAAACTTTTATTGAAGGCATTTCTTTATCGGGTAAAGATAATTGCTATCAATAAGATTGGTTTGTAGCTGCAGATGCACAGAATTTGATAAAAAGCATAGAGATGCTGCTAAATGTCTATTCATAAAATTAACGTGATTTGATACAATGAGTTTGCTCATTTGGAAAACCAACTCGCGAGGTGTGAGCTATTTTGTGTGTTGTAGATTTACTATAAAAGATACCGGGAGGGTTAACGATGAGAAAATTCAAAAAGGTTTTAGGCTTGATGTTAATTTTTGCAATGATATTTAGCTTGTCTGCTCAAATATGGGCTAAACCGATGAAAAAACATCAAAAACATAAATCAAAGCCTGATGTATTAATGGTAATTGCACCAAAGAACGTTGAAGATCTGGAGTTTTTTGTGCCCAAAAGTATTTTAGAAGCTAAAGGAGCAAAAGTCACTGTTGCTAGTACTACAATGGATATTTCCACAGGAACTCATGGCGCACTGATTAAACCTGATATAAAAATAAGTGATGTAAAGCTTAAAAAATTTGATGCGGTTATAGTTGTCGGAGGTACTGGAGCAATTGAGTTTCTCTGGGAAGACGAAGCCTTAAGGGAGCTTTTAATTGCGGCTAATGATAAAGGCAAAATAGTAGGTGCAATATGTGGAGCGCCTCCGGCATTGTCAAAGGCAGGAATCCTGGAAGGGAAAAAAGCTACAATGTATCCATGGGATGACGGGATTAAAGAGTTGGAAAAGTATGGTGCTACATATATTGATGAAGAAGTTGTAGTATCAGATAATATCATTACCGGAAGAAATGTTGATGCATCAGCGGCTTTTGGAACAAAATTGTGTGAATTACTTGAGCTTGCACATTAATTAATGAAGCTTTAAAGGTTTTAATTTTATAGATAAAAAATCTCCCTTTGAAAGAAGCACTGAAATTAGTAAGGCTTTTAATTAAAAGGGAGATTTTTTGTTGCGATTATTTCGAACGGAGTGAAAGAAGTAAAAACGCAGGGGCTTGACGCGACAACCCGTAGTATTTATTTAGCTTTCTTATCAAGAAATTAGAGAGAGTCTACTGTAAGAATTAAAAACTGTGCTTGAGAGTCAGACTTTGATTATATAAAATATATTTATCAATTAGCTTAAAGGGGTAAGCTTTATGAGAAGTTTGATAACAGTTGGGGAGAAATGTAATAAGGACTATGTGTTAATGCTTGTCCACACATCAGATGATGTTTTTAATGCTGAGATGGGTTTTAATGAACGGTATAAAATAATTTTTGTTGAAGAGGGGACAGGAATATTAACAATTGGAGATAGTAAACAAATTTTTCTGGCACCGGTAGTTTTTTGTTTTAATGAGACTGATCAATATTCTATTGAGTGTTGCAGCAACTTAAAAGCTGATGCAATTTTATTTCATCCGGTTATTATTAATGATACTCTTGAGTTTGATAAAATACGGGATGGGGAAGATAAGCTTACTATAACACAAAGACAGGATAAATTCTGGATAAAAGTATTTTGCGAAAGAACGAAAAGCTTTGATGGTAAGTTGAATTTAAGCCCGGTTTTGGCAAAACGTATGAGAGAAATTATAAATTCAATAAAGGAAGAGCTGGAATACCAAAAGGACTGCTATTGGCCATGCAGGAGCCGATCCTTTCTTATTGAGCTTCTGTTTTTCTTAAGAAGAATATCCGATTCAGCAGAGCGTGCTAATAATATCAATATAAACAATAATTATAAGGGGATTGAAGACTTAATACTTTACCTTAATACCAATTACATGAATAAGATTACAATAGAGGATTTGGGGAAGAAGTTTCATGTTAACCGTACAACTCTGAATAAACTCTTTAATAAGGTAACTGGTATTCCTGTAAAAGCCTATCTTATAAAACTTAGATTGCATCTTGCAGCGCAAATTCTAGAAGATACGACAGTTCCAATATCAGAAGTAATTAACAGAGTAGGGTTTAATGACCCGGTTCATTTTTCAAGGATATTTAAGAAAAATTACGGTTATACACCTACTGAATACAGGCAAAAAAATTGCTGGATGTTAAAATAAAGTTATGAAATGTTCCAGACTTCTTCCTTCTTAGGAATGTTTATCCAGGTGTCCCCTCCATCTGTTTTCAACTTTGGAGAGCTTTGTGGTCCTTGAATTTGACTTCAATGTTCGTTATCTGTATTAAGAAATGCTTGACAATGTTTAACAAAATGATATAATATCGGAAAAGTCCGGGGTGATTAGCCGATGAACGAACAATCCTATAAAATAGCCGCTATAAAAATTTATGCATATAAATATATCTCAAATTTTCACATGTTTTCTGCCATACTTATTCCATTTTTCACACTGTGGGCAAAACTTTCAATATTTCAATTCATGCTGCTTGAAGCATGGTGTATGCTTTGCATGTTTATTTTCGAAATTCCCTCAGGTGCTGTAGCTGATTATATCGGAAGGAAATATACCATGATTGCAGGTCTGACCATACAGGCATTGGGGTTTATAGTATACGTTTCTTTTCCTAACTTTTATGTGTATATGCTGGGTGAGGCAGTAGTAGCACTTGGGTTTTCGCTGATATCAGGTACGGAAGAAGCTTTTATTTATGATACGCTAAAAAGACATAACAAGGAGTCAGATTCAAAAAGGGTATTTGGAAGAGCTGAAAGCTTTGGCCTTGCAGGTATTATGACGGCAGCACCCTTTGGCAGCTTTCTTGCTCAAAAAGCAGGACTTTCAAAACCGCTTTTCTTTATGTTTGTTCCGTTAGCGATTGCAATATTGATTCTGCTGACAATGAAGGAACCGCTTTTCGGCGGTAAGCAAAAAGAAAAGAGCAGTTACTTAAATATTATTAAAAGCGGGGTTTCTATTTTCTATAAAAACGATACATTAAAAATTCTTGCAATGGATATGGTTTTTATCACCACAATGGGTTTTCTGATGATATGGCTGTACCAGCTTATGCTCAAGGAAGCCGGGGTCGAACTATTATTCTATGGATTTGTGAACACTTTGATGGTTGTTTTTGAAATAATTCTGTTAAACAGTTACGGTAAACTGGAAAAGCTGCTTAAGTCAAAGAAAAGGCTCTTGTTTCTGAGCAGCCTGCTTATAGGTGTCATGTTTATTGTCGGGGGGATTACCACATTTATTCCTATAGTAATAATGGTTATTTTGATTGTCGGTGGTTTTGCACTGACCAGAAAGGCACTTATGATGAGTTACATGAACAGGTTCATTCCGTCGGCGGAAAGGGCAACAGTAATCTCAAGTTCTACCATGCTGATAAGTTTTACAAAAATGATCTTTTTCCCGCTGGTTGGCCTGGTGACGGAGAAAATATCTCTAAGTGCTGTTTTAATTGTCCTGGGAGTTATCACAATTTTCTTTACCTTTATCTCAAGGATAGAGGAAAAGCATTTGGTAGATTGAACGTAGTTTGTTATAGTGTTACAAATTCATCATCTTTTAGTTAATAAAATTGTTTAAATTAATACAATTAGGGAATAAATATAATAATAAAAAAAGTAAGTTTTGATTTAAACAATTCGGAGGTGTTAGTAATGAATAAAAATAAAAATAATAAGAACTCCAAATTACCTTCTAAACTATTAAAAAATGATACTAATCTTGATGAGAATTCACAGGGTATGCCAGTAGAGGGAGCTTGCTCAGCAGAGTTTCAACAAGGTTGTATTTCAATGGATGACTAATTGAAGGATTAATTCTTGGGATTATAGTAATGGAGATATAAAAGTTACTGTGGTGATAAAAGTATTTTAACAATATATTAAATATAAATGCATAAAAAACAAAGCCTTGGAATTATTTCTCCAGGCTTTGTTTTTATGCTGATTCGGGTTAATTTTGTCTCATTCTGACTAATTTTTTTCTACAAAATGTATAATTGCTGCAGGTTTAGCAGTGGATTCAAAGTATATTTCCAGGTCTTTTGGTTCGTCTGAATCTGTATCAATTGGAGTTATGTAAAATCCTCTTTGCGGATTACTGTCTCCTGGTGACATATGTAAATCACTTCCTAAAATTCTCCAAAAGTAATCAAAATCTATTTTTTCATAATCTACACCATTTACTGCACTTCCTGATAAATTAAATTTAGTTTTTATCCATCCATCTGCCAGTAGACCTCCAACACATACAGATTTAGCTGATATCCAAATTTTATTCTCTGGTGATTTCTCAACAGTAATTTCTTTGCAAGATCCCGGACTGACCTCTATACCACCAACATAATAATAGGTAATTGTCCTACCAGATGAAGTAGGTGTTACAGGTTTAGGAGTAGGTGTTACAGGTTTAGGAGTAGGTGTAATCACAGTTGATGAGTCTTTTGGTAAACTGTCTATCATTCTAAGTAAATACATCTTCAAATATGCAAAATCAACAGAATTGATCTCTTTGTCGTCATTTACGTCAGCACAGTAAAACCCTGATTGAACAGGAAGTCTGTCTATCATACCCAATATATATTGTTTCAAAAATGTAAAGTCAATAGAATTAACACTTTTGTCGTAATTCAGGTCACCAACTACAGCATCACCGCTTTTCCTATCTCTTAGAGTGCTGCCAAGTTCTATTTCCCTATTTCCTTTAATAGCTTTGATACATGCATAAGCCGCAACATCAGAAGATTTATCTAATGGAATTACTCCGGAAACTTCTTTTATTTCATCTATTTTACCTGTTGCTTCTGTAGGGTATTCATAGCTTTCTTTTTTACCGTTATTATCTATATCAAGAGTAATTTTAGTTGCATCGGTCTTTGCTCTTAAATGAGTCTGTGAATTAAAGTAAAATCCGTCCTCTTCCATCACAAAGTCCTTCATATACCATTCATTATATATGTATGCCTTAAGACTCTCCTGATTTTCCATTTTGCTATATTCTTCCTCGAGGTAATCAAGATACCATGTCCTAAATCTAGCAAAATCAAGCGCACTAATGCCATCATTATCTTTATCAATTTCTTTGTTAAGATCTTCTACAAATAAATTAGTTTTTAATTCACCTTTTCCAATCTTGGCTTTTACTGTTTTATCTCCTTTAACTGCATTAATGTACGCTCCAAAGTTGATTATATTGGAATCTATAGAGTTAAATTCAGCCAAAATCAATTTGACTTCCTGGTCGAAGTTTCCGTTGCTGTCAATTTCTATTTCATTTATAGATGAGTTAACCTCAGCACTTTGAATTCTCAGAATTTTAGCATCAGTATTACCTTTTATATGAACATTTGCATACACCTGAAAATACATTCTGTTAATACTAGATTCATGCAGAAGAAAACTCTCCGTATCAATTGTAAAACCAAGCTGCCAATCATCATTAATATTCAAAACCATGTCACCTGAAACGCTTGTATTATATTCAGGTTCGGCTTGCACTTCTGGAAAAGCATTAATACTTCCAAACATCATAACAAAAACCAATAAAGCCACAAGAAATTTTTTCATTATTTCCCCCCTATATTTTTTGTCTATAAAGTAAACATTAGGTCTATAAAATCTTCCACCCCATTTCTATTAATTTGATGCGTATATATTTTGATTTAACTTTAGTGCTATTTTAATTACATATTCTTCTACTAAAATTATACTACATATTATTTTTTTTACAACTACCTCATACTTTGACCAATACTATTATATTTTTTTTAATATAACATTGATAAAACCACACTCTTTTATATCAATAATGTTCTAATAATTAAGAAGGATGTTACAAAAACTATTAGGTCAATTGAGCAAATGCGACACAAACGTCAAATAAACTTGGTGTTTACAATCAATTGTTGTTTGAAGAAAAGTATGACAAGGTGAATTTACACCAGGGTACAGTGGGTAAAATGCGATTTTATTGAGAAAGGGATGAATTTTGCAATTCTTTGTGACATTGAATTGATGGAGTTGACTCGAATGCATCAATTCAATGCTCCGTTTTTATAACGTCGGAGTTACCTAATGCATGGAAAATGTATAGATTATAAAACTACAGATCTTGACTAAGTAACGGATTAGGGAGATTGAGTTTTTTACGAAAATAATTCAATTTGCTAAAGCTACATAGCATTAAAGACCTGATTTCAATATTGTTTTGGCTAAATAGTGATTATCTAAAATTTATATAGATTAACGTGTAATGAATGATATAACAGAGATCAATAAAAACACAAAAGAGAAAACTCCACCTAATATTATAGGTAAATATCTTGCCGCTGGTATATTAATTATGGCATCTGTTGGATTGTTTGGATTGTAAAAGACCTCCATTCTATCTCCTACGCGGTAATCTAAATTACCAACACCGATTCTGGATTGTATAATTAGTTCTTCTCCTTCATTTGTTTTATATTTTACAACGGGATATACCACGCCTTCTGAGTCCATACTTGTAGAAACCTTTCTGCTAATTATTACACCGGGAACCTTTACATATGTTTGATATATTAACTTATATTTTGTATTGATTATCTTTTGAAAAATAATACCGAATACAAGCGAAACCACCCCTACTATAAATGTAGAAATATATGAAAATAAAAATGACAAGATTAGCCCACCTTTAATAGTTATTTTTAGGTATATTTTAGCATATAACACCAAAACTAACAATATTTATTTAAGTATACTCCGCTATAAATCAAAACACAAAATAACAGGAAGAGTAGGATTACGATACTATATACTATGTTAGAGCTTTACTCCTTCATATTAAATGCTTAAAAGCCTAAATAACGGTTCTTTTTTCTCATTTACTGATGATTTTAAATTCCATCACTTTTTCAAAATCGAGGAGCATCTCTTTTGATCGTACTTCAAATATACATGGCTTGGATTTTCCTACATTTTTTGTATTAATGATCTTATCCTTTAATGCTTCCGTTATTTCGAGTGCCAACACTTCTTCTAATAGTCTTAATGGAAAATAAATTGTTGCTTGCATAAAGCCTTTCCATGCAGACATCCAAACAATCGTTTTTTTCTTCTTTTGTACTTTACATAACCAAGCCTTACCATCATGGTAATAGTGCCATTCGTAATTCATTTCATATTTTTGAAAAAGCTCAAGTAAATCAGTATAAACTTTATACGATTGACCAAGAATTTTATTAAGCACTAATTCATCCGGATAAATACTCTCATCTCTCAATTCAATATTATTAATAGTCTCCATATTCATACTCCAATCGTATAACTGAGATTTTATACTGCTTTCATGCTACCATATGAAATTCCGTTCTTCAATCATAAAGTCTAAAATTTTCTCAGAATGTAAGCAGAATTTTGTTATTGTACGGCATCAATAATTCAATTAGCTACATATTGTAAACCACATCCAGAATCATACAGGGGGCCTAATGCTTATGTTTGTAGTATTTCCTTAATAAAACAATAAAATTATTAAATTGTTGCTTACAATCAATTTTTATGTTAATATATAGAAGAGCTAAGTAGTGATTTGTTTATTAATAAGTGAGGATTTATTGTAAGCTATGAGTAGTTTGTATTGTAATTTTCCTAAGCGCTCTAAAAAGTGCTTTGACAGACATTGTAAGATACTGGCGAGTTCATCATTTCTTCCACCAAAGTCAGTATCAAATGAAGAAATAATTCAAAAGTACAATTTTCCATTCAAAAGTTCAGCGATTTTTAAATCATTAGGTGTTGAAACACGCCATGTTGCTGAAGATTATTTGGCTGACAGTGATGTTTTAAAGGAATCTTCCCAAAAGTGTCTTGATAAAGTTGGTTTATCTCCTGAGAAGCTTTCCAGATTGATTGTGAATAAGTATTATGGTGATAATCTTCTTCCAATGACAGCGAGTAAATTGCTCCAAAAACTTGGAAGCAGATTTGCTGTGCATTCCTTTGATATTGACGGAGGAGTTTCAGCATTTTTATATTCCGTAGATGTTATTTCAAGGTTTATCAATACAGGAGATGATTATATACTCCTTGCTTCGGGAGGAATAAATGCAAGATTAATGAATAAACATGATCCCAAAGTGGCTTTCCTTTTTGGAGATGCTTCGGCATCATTACTCTTTGGCTATTCAGAAGAAAAACATATCTTAGCATCTTATTTCTATACCAATCCGTTATATTTTGATTTGGCACTGTCAAAAGCAAATCCATTTGCTCTGGATGCGGATTCCAATCCAATTGTAGATGAACAAAATTCAATTACTTTCGATTCTTATAAGTTGGTAGACTTGAAAATTTCCGAAGAGTTATATATAAAGGCTGCGAGGGAGATATCGGACAATCTCCTTGATGAAAGTGGTCTTGAGATGGATGATATTGATCTTGTGTTGGTTACTGAAAATAGCAGGCAGATATGGGAATTAACTTTGGAAGCTTTAGGAGTACATGAGGAAAAAAGTATTTCACTTCTTAAAAACTGTGGTAATACCATGACTGCGATGCTTCCTTTACTGCTTGATGTTGGCTTTGAAACTGGCAGAATACAACCAGGAATGCACATTATGCTAATTTCACACGGAGAAGGCATTAATGGCGGAGGGTTGATATATAAAGTTTAAATTAGGGGGATGTATAATGGATTACAATGAAGTTTATGAAAAAACAAAGGCGCTGATTGTTGATTATTTAAAGATTGACAGCAGTGAGCTAAAACCCGAAACAAATCTGGTAGATGATTTGTGTGCTGACTCTATTGCATTGGTAGAATTGGGCTTTCAGTTTTCTGAAACCTTTAATATACCTATGATTGAGGCAAAACCGGAACTATTTATTATGAAAGAACTTGTCAGTCATATCTTTGATGTATTAAGTGAATAGAATTTGTACTTAACAATAAATTTAGGTATATGTGATTTGGAGGAATTATGGAAATAGACATTCAGTTCCCAGATATCAAGCCACTAAATGTTAAGAGACAGTCAAAAATCATATCGATGGGGGTTGGATTACCCAAACGTGTTGTAACTAATCAGGAAATAATCGAAAAATATAATATAATTGCTACCGACAGGGCTGTAAAATTTTCAATAGGGATTAGCGAAAGAAGATGGATTAGCAGTGATGAAAGCCTCGAAGGATTAATGGCTGAAGCGGTAAGGCAATGTCTTTCCAAGGCAGAAATAGGTATTGAACAGGTGGATAGGGTTATATACACAAAACTTCTTGGTGATTATCAAATACCTGCATTATCTGTTGCGCTTTTAAAAGAACTTGGAACTACAGTAGGAATTCCAGCTTTTGATATAGCGTCTGCCTGTAGCGGATTTATGCATGCAATGGATCTGGCCGTGAGAAGTATTGCTTCAGGTGATGAATATGTTCTGGTGATTGGTGGAGGAACCTCTTCAGCAGGAATACAAAAGTGGAACAAACCAAATCCCAAGACCATATTTCTTTATGGAGATGGAATTACAGCCATGCTTTTGGGAAGGTCAGATACAAAACATTTTATCTCTTCTTATATTTTTACCAATCCAATATTTTACAATATTGCCTATATACCTTATGGTACAAGCACTTTAAGAGATGGAATGAAAGAAATCGATTATAATATGTTCGACATGAGAATTGATAATGGGAATCTAATAATGGAAAGCTCTGTTGAGCATGCAAAAGTAGTTTGTGAAAAACTTCTGATGGATGCAGGTCTTACTTTAGATGATATAGACTTTTTTGTGACGTCTGATCAGTCTACTGTAATTTGGGAAGCTCAATTAAAAGCTCTTAATATTCCAAAAGAAAAAAGTATAAGTTGTTTTCATAAATACGGGAACACTGTTGCAAGCATGAGCCCATTAAACCTTTATGAATTAATCGAAACAGGAAGACTTAAAAGAGGGAATATTGTAATGATGCACGGTCATGGCGCCGGAGCCAGCAGTGGCGGATTTATATTTAAATATTAGTTTTGTTATAAACAATATTATTTTGTGGGGAAGTGTATAAGGTGAATTATTGTGATCTTTTATTTGGTACAAAAGAGGAACATCTGGACAGAGAAGCTGTTATTGACGGCGAAAGCGGAAGAAGAATTACTTACAGGGGCTTAAAAGAAGAAGTGTTAAGGGTTGCAGCATTTTTGAAAGAAAAAGGGTATAAACCCGGAACAATTATTTCCATGCACCTATATAATAGTGCAGAAGCTGCTGTTGTGCTTCTTGCAGCCGAATATATCGGATGTGTTATATGTCTGGTAGACCCTTTATTTAAACCGGGTGAACTCAACTATTATGTTAAGGATTCCGATTCAAAATGTTTTATAACTTACCTTAAAAAGGAAGAAGTTCCTTTAGAAGAGGGACTTGAAGTGGATATAATCAATGTCAGTGAGATTGAAGAAGCTTGCAGGACACCACTTAAAGACTATTCCCTGGTTGAGGAATGCTATAATTTTGGAGAAGATGATCTGGCTATGCTTTTATATACATCAGGTTCAACATCAACACCTAAAGGAGTTATGCTGACAACAGGATGCTTTTTCACGTTCTTACTAAAAAATAGAGAATCAAAGTACCCTTATGTCCCGGATGACAGGCTATTGTGCTTTGTTCCCTTTTCACATGCTTATGGATGTGTTTCACTTTTTGCTCCGGCTATGGAAGGAAAAGCGGCAATGGTCTTTTTAAGGTCATTCCAACCGGTGAGAATTGCAAAGGTAATTGACGAGGAGAAAATTACTCATATTTTCGGTGTGCCTACCCATTACCAGCAATTATTGAGATATGAAGCATTCTATGTTCAACTCAGAAAACTTAAAAAAGCTTTTTGTGCGGCGGCACCTTTAAATTACGAAACAGCTTTGTCATGGTATAAAAACATAGGTATTTACCTTGATGAAGGGTTGGGGCTTTGTGAAGCAACCACACTGATTACATCAAGACGTAACATGCTGCCTGAACCAGCCGGAAATGTTGGATTTCCAGCTAAAAGTGTACTTACGGTGGAGGTTGCAGACCAACAAGGACAAGTATGTGAGGATGGTATTATTGGTGAAATCCGTGTTAAAGGACCGGGGTTGATGCTGGGGTATTATAAGAGACCTGAAGAGACTGCTGAAAGGCTGAGAGACGGATATTTATATACAGGGGATCTTGGATATCGCAGAAGCGACGGATCCTTTGTCTTATGCGGAAGAAGAACAGAGTTCATAAATGTAGCAGGTCTTAAAATTTCACCAATAGAGATCGAAGCTGTGTTAAATTCATACCCTGATGTAGTAGATTCTGCAGTAGTTGGAGTAGAAGACAGCTTATACGGTGAAGTGGTCAAAGCCTTCGTTGTACTTAAAGAAGGTACAAATACACAAGAGCGTGACTTGATTAGATATGCTTCAGAGAAGCTCGCAAATTTAAAAGTACCTAAGAGTATCATATTTCTAACAGAGTTCCCAAGAAATAATATAGGGAAAATTGATAAAAAGGCTTTAAAAAATATTTAAATCGTGAAAATGATTTTACAAGGACAAATTTAATATCATGATAAAAATTAAGGAAATTTAAGCGTTATGTAAAAGCTTTATCGCGTTCAAAATCGAAAAACAGAATGCGAGAACATCAAAATAATTGGGGGAGTAAAAATGAGTAAGTATTACTATCCAGAGGACAGAATCGCTGTAGTTGCTATGGGAGGTTATTTTCCGGATGCAATAGATTTGAATACATTCTGGAACAATATAATAAGCAAAAGGGTATCTATAAGAGATATACCGGAAGAATATTTTAAGGGAAGCATATATTACAGACCTGAAGTATATGGAAAATCTGACAAGAAGGATAAATCATATACAAAAATTGCGGCTGTAGCAAGGTTGGATGATTATTTACATTTGTGCAGAAAGTATAAAATACCACCTACGACAGCTGAACAAATGGATCCGAATCAACATGTTGCAATGTTCTGTGTGGATCAGGCATTGAGCTCGCTAAAGAGTACTCTGCCTAAAGAGCGTACAGCGGTAATATTCGGTACCGGAGCTCCCGGCATACAAAATGACAATATTATAAGAAGGGTTTTCTTTCAGGAAATTGAAGACTATCTTAGAAATAAATCTCAATTAGGGTCTAAAATAAATGCAACACAATTAGATGAAATTATAGGTGGGTTATCCGAAAAGGTGCTGAAAAATACACTTCCAATTACCGAGGATAGTGCACCTGGAATGCTTCAGAATATTACTGCTGGAAGAATATCCAATATATTCGATTTCTATGGACCATCGTTTACAGTTGATGCAGCTTGTGCTTCAACGCTTACAGCAGCTTCACTTGGAATTTCAGGGTTGTTGAAGCATGAATATGACGCAGTAATAACGGGTGCTGCTGAAGTTTCGTTAAGTGAACCGGGTTTTGTTGCCTTTTCAGGTATTAATGCACTATCTCCTGATGGTTCTTATCCCTTTGACGAAAGGGCTAATGGATTTGTTATGGGCTTTGGGGGTGGAGTACTAATTCTAAAAAGATTGGAAGATGCCCTAAGGGATCAGGATAATATAATTGCGCTGATTTCCGGTTATGGACAGGGAAGTGACGGTAAAGGAAAAGCTATTGCAGCTCCAAGTGAAGAAGGACAAGTTCGGGTAATACAGGCCGCAGCAAGAATGGCAGACTATCCTATTGATACAGTGGAGTTAATTGAGGCTCATGGAACTGGAACAGTTGTTGGAGATGTAATTGAGATAAGTTCGTTGAAAAAGGCTTTCCAAGGGCTTGGTGCTACAAAACAAAACTATTGTGGAATCAGTTCGGTAAAATCCAATATCGGACATCTAAGAACCGCTGCAGGAGCACCAAGTTTAATAAAAACCGCATTTGCATTACACAATAAAATTCTTCCGCCTGTAGCAGATGTCCGGAAAATAAATCCAAAACTCCAGTTGGAGGGATCACCATTCTACATTTTAACCGAGCCAAAGCAATGGCAGGAGTCCAAAGAACATCCTAGAAGAGCCGGTGTTAGTTCATATGGTTTTGGGGGCAGTGATTACCATATTGCCATGGAGGAATACAGACCTGAGTTTCTCCCTAAAATATATCCTTTGCAAGGTGTACGAAGGGTAGAAGGAAGCACTTTGTCTGAAGTAAAAAACAATGCTTATAACCAGGTTGTGTTCTTTTCAGGAGACACATTGGATGAGATTAATACTTCATATTCGGAGTTTTGTCAAAACCTCAACAGTCAGATTCAATATGGACAGGCTGTATTTTTAAATAATGCTGCTGCCTGTGCAAAAAGAGGGTTGAGAGCTGCCATCTGTGCAAAAGATGCAGAAGAACTCAAAGAAAAATGGGATTTATTGATGAAGTCTTTGGATGAAGGTAAGGCGGAAAACCTTTCGGCTCTTCAACTTAAAGGAATATACTTTGGTAAAGGTGACCCCATTTCATCAGAAAAGATGGCCTTGATGTTTCCGGGGCAGGCTTCTCAATATCCCGGTATGTTAAGGGAAATCCATGATAATTATTCATCAGTTAAAGTTTTCTATATGCAGGCTGATGCAATGTGGAAGGCAAAATACGGATATCCTCTCATGCCTGTTATTTTCGGTGACGACAAAGAACAGTTGGAGAAGGAATTAAAAAATACCAAAAATACTCATCCGGCAATGTTTTTAAGTAATATTGCAATATATAAGATGTTAAGTGAATGCGGAGTTAAGGCAGATTACATGATAGGCCATAGCTTAGGTGAAATTACTGCACTTTTTGCGGCAGGAATGCTCGATCTGAAATCAGCTATTGAGCTGGTTGGTGCCAGAGGATTTTCGTTTGATGGTATTCCGGAGACCGAAAGAGGCCTTATGGTGAGTGTGAAGGCAGATAAAATAAAAGTGGCCGAAATGATTCAAAATAGCGACTCAAAAGTAAGTATTGCCAATATTAATTCTCCAGAGCAAACAGTTGTCGGCGGAGCGGAGGATGAAGTTAATAAATTCGTAGGGTATTTAAGTGGGAATAATATAGCTTACACTATTTTAAAAGTATCACATGCCTTTCATACAGACCTTACTGAGAGGGCTGCTGACAGTTTTTACAATAAAATATCAAGCCTTGAATTTGATGCTTCAAAAACAAAGGTTATGGCATGCCATCTGGTCGATTTTTATCCTAATACAAGGGAACACCTAAAGGATATGCCAAATATTCTAAAGAGCCAGATACTTTCTTCAGTTAACTTTGTGGATTCCATAAAGAAACTTTATGATTTGGGCGTAAGACTATTCATTGAAACAGGTCCGTCAACTGTGTTGACAAACCTTGTCAGAAGCATTCTGCAAGACAGTGATGTAAAGGTGATTTCTACAAATAACAGGAAAAAGGATTCTGTTGAAGCTTATCAATGTGCATTAGCCGAGTTGTTTGCATATGGAGTTGATGTATGTACCTTACCTGCAAAGGAAATTCTTGGATTGCCTGAGACAGAAACTATTTCAGTTCAAAAAGTCATTGAAGAAGTTCCAGAAGAGGTTAAGCCTGTGAATACTCAGCAGCTTGCGATAAATTCAATTAACCAGGTTGTTATGCCTAAGGAAAGTTTGGTGTACAGCGGAGTATCTATTGGATTACCGGGCAGTTTCAAAAAAGTATTCAGTGATGAAAATTTCAAGTATCTGCTCGAAGGAAAGAATTTTATCGAGATGCTTACCGATGATGAAATGCAAAGTATGCTTGATTTAAATATAACAAGATTGATAAAAACTGAGAGTGGCTCTACTTATAAAAGCCTTACAGCAATAAATGAAGTCATTCAACTGGCAGGAAAGTTTGGAAAAATAGATATGTTGAAGGATTACCTTGTGGATGAAAAGACCATAAGGCAAATGACCTTCGCTGTATGTGCCGGAGTTGCAGCAGGTTATGAGGCATTAAAGGATGCAGGGATTCCTCTGATACAGGAACAGATTAAGACTTCATCAGGGCATTACTTACCTGGAAGATATGTTCTGCCGGAAGAAATGCAGGAAGATACGGGAATTATTTATGCTAACGGGTTCTTGATGATCGAACCGTTTATTGAAGAAACTTCAAAGTATGTTGCAAGTAAATTCGGAGCAAAGACCAGAAACGACTTGATTCATTTTTATGAGGGAGTTGTCTCCAGAATAAGTGATTCTAATTCCAGAAAAATACTGACAGACTGGTTTACTATGCAATATTCGAGACTTCTTAACAACTGTGGTGAAGAAGACATATATAAATTCAATTATGAGTTTATGGCACAAATATCTTCAAGAGCAAATAACAGGCTTGCCCAGTTTATTGGCGCAAAGGGACCGAATTTCCATATCAGTGCAGCCTGCAGTTCAACAGTAAGTGCTGTAACTTTAGCTGAAGATTTGATCAGGAGCGGACATGCAAAAAGGATGATTATTATTGGTGCTGAAAATCCAGGGTCTAAAGCTGCTTTGCCATGGATGGGGGCTTCCTTCCTTAGTACTGGTTCCGCTACCGATTCGGGAGATGTTTATGAAGCAGCGGTTCCTTTCGACAACAGAAGGAATGGAATGATTTTAGGGTCCGGTGCCGTAGGACTGGTAATAGAAAAAGAATCGGATGTATCAAATAGAGGTATGAGCGGGATATGCCGTATTATGGGAACTCATATGTTTAATACTGCGGGGCATCAGGTTAAGATTGACGGTAACGAATTCAGTATTCAACTGGATAGGTTCCTAAATAAAATGGAAAACGAGTACGGAATCAATAGAAATACGATTGCTCCTAGAACCGTTTATTACTCCCATGAGACCTGTTCTCCACGAAAAGGAGGTTGCTCAATTGCTGAGAAGCAAGCACTGCACCATGCTTTCGGAGAAAAGTTCAGAGAATTGAAGGTTATCAACACAAAGGGAATGACAGGACATACCCTTGGAGCATCAATTGAGGAAGCTGTAGCTGCCAAGTGTTTGCAATACCAGAAGATTCCTCCTGTTGTAAACTACAGAGAACCTGATCCGGAACTTGAAGGGTTAAATCTATCCGAGGGGGGAAATTACAATTTTGATTACATTTTAAGGATAGTTGCAGGTTATGGAGCTCAGGGTAATTTCCATTTGCTGCAAAAACTGGCAAACGGGGATAACAGATTCAGCGACAATAAGAAATATCAACAGTGGCTGGCTAATATAACGTCATCAGAAGCAGCTGAATTGAAAAATATGGGCAGAATTCTGATAGCGGAAGGTAATGGAGTTGGAATAAAAAGAGTTGTAGAAAGTAATCTGCAGCAGCCAAGTATTGAAAGGGAAGAAACAATCAGTGCCAAGGTGCCAATGGCACCACAACAGGATAAGGTTGAATTAATTGTTCCAAAAGCAGATACTTCAATGAATGAAAGTATTAAAAATGAGATATTGAACATCTATTCAAATGTTACAAAATATCCAAAGGATATGCTTGATCTTTCAATGGAGATGGAAGCGGATCTGGGAATTGATACTGTAAAGCAGGCGACCATCTTCTCAATGATCTCCGAAAAATTCAATTTGGATCCTGGACAAGGTTTGAGACTATCAAACTATCCTACAATAGGTGATGTGATTAATCTGGTTTGCCAAATGAATGGCAGTGAAGAACAAGCTTCGGTAGAAGAAGTACAGGATTCTGTTGAAACTGGCAATTCATCGGAAGGTTTGTCTGATTGTTCCTCGGATGTATTTCAGGTAATATCTGAAATTACCAAGTATCCTGCTGACATGTTGGACAGGAACATGGAGATGGAAGCGGATTTGGGAATTGATACTGTCAAACAGGCCACGATATTTTCCATACTAAGTCAGAAGTATGGTGTTAGTGAAGATAAGTCAAAAAATGTATCAATGTATAGGACAATTGATTCTGTAATTAAATTTGTAGAGCAAAATAAAAAGACCGATACTGGTAAACCAGCAAAAACCATTGTTAACAAAACTGAGCCTGAAGAAAATTCAGAAGCTATTACACAGCAGGTATTAGCACTGATTTCAGAGATAACGAAATATCCTAAGGATATGCTGGAGTTGGAAATGGAGATGGAGGCAGACTTAGGAATTGACACTGTAAAGCAGGCGACTATATTTTCAATGCTTGGTGATAAATTTGAGATTGGTAAAGAGAAACTCAAGAATATATCACAATACAAAACTATTGGTGCTATTATCAATATGATTGAGGAGTCTTCGGGTAATACCATAAAAGCAGATGAGGAGGCTCTGAAAGTTAAAAGCACTGAAAGTGACACAACTTATGAAGATGAATTAATTAAAGCCGATGACGATAGCAAATTGCTCTCACTTCATATTCCTGTTTTTGTTGAAGAAGCTTTGGGTGTGCAGGATTATGAAATCAAAGATAAAAATATCTGGTTATTGGGAGATGATGATAAGGTTGTTCAGAAGGGCTTAAAACAATTCAAGGAGTATTCAGATAATGTAAATGGTTTTGTGTTTGATAAGAATCTCTCAAAAGATGAGTTGGAAGGCAAGGTATCACAATTTGTAAAAAACCCCGTAGATGTAATTGTCGATTGCACACATCTTGGGGCGGCAATTGAGTTTGATAAAATGACAAGAGATGAAGAAGAGCAGATGCTGTTTTTAAGCAGTGAAGCCAGGTTTTATTTCTACAAAAAACTTTCGGAAATATTGGACGAACCGAAGTTAAGAATACTTTGCCTTGTTAATATTGATGGAGGTCATGGATATCTTGCCAATGAGCAGGAAATAAAAGATCCTTTTTACGGTGCTATTGGCGGATTTTATAAAGGGCTTCGTAAGGAATGGCCAAAATCAAGCGTAAAGGTTATTGATTTAGGCTGTGATCAAGTAGCGGATATACTTGAAGAGAGTATGGCAAATATAGTTAATGAAGTTCAAGAGAGTTCCTTTGACTATGAAATAGGCTACCGAAACGGTGAAAGGAAGGTTTTAAAGATTGATATTCCGGATAGGGCAGAGTACAAAAACATTGAACTGCCCGAAAAGCCACATTTCCTTATTGCCGGCGGAGGTTACGGAATTACAGCTGAGATTGTCAAGGGGTTATGTCAAAGGTTTAAAGGAGGCAAATTCACTATATTAGGGCGTACACAGCTTCCTGAGAATGCCGGGGAACTATCGGAGCTCGATGAAAGTACTCTGGAACAAAAGAAGACGCAAATTCATAAAAAACTAAAAGGGGAAGGAAAAAAAGTAACTCCGGCAATGGTTCAAGGTGAATTTGATAAAATTATAAAGGCAATTTCGATCTATAGGTTAATCGACCATGTTGAAAAAGCTGGTGGAAAAGCTCAATATATACCATGTGATGTAAGAAATTATGATAGCGTGAAGGTGGCAATGCAGGAAGCACTGAACCAAAATGGTGCCGTACATATTGCGGTTTATGCTGCAGGAATTGAAAAAAGCAGGTTAATAAATCAAAAGACTTACGGGGAGTTTAATGAAGTATTTTCTGTAAAGGCACAAGGTCTTTGCAATCTGTATAGGCTGATGGACTTAAAAGACCTTAGGGCATTTGTAGGTTTTTCATCCATTTCGGGAAGGTTTGGAAACGAGGCGCAGTTGGATTATTGCTCAGCAAACAATTTTATAAATAGTTTTATGGGAATGATTAAGTCAAAATATAAAGGAGTACATGCTTTAAGTATTGCATGGTCTGGTTGGAAAGATACTGGAATGGCATGGAGAAATGAGTTTGTTAAAAATCATTCGGAAGAGTTAGGATTACATCTGATTGAAGTCGATAGAGGAACCGAGGCATTTGTTGAGGTTTTAACCAACGGAATAAACTCTCATGAAGTTATTGTCAGTAATGGGTTGAGTCATTTTGCCAATAACGGAATAATGAAATGTCCTGTGGACGAAACACCTCTTTTGGACTGGGTGTCGAAGACAAAGGGAAAGTATGATAAAGCGCATAAGGTACTTTCGGTTAAAACGGATCCGATTATTGACCAGCACAGACTTGGAACAACGCCAATAATGCCGGCGGTAGGTTTTTTGGAAATGTGTGCAGAATTTCACAGTATTAATTTCGGCCGTAAAGAACAGTATTGCTTCAGAAATGTTGAATTGAATAACGGCTTGAAATTGTACCATGAGAGTCCTCAGGAAGTGATTTTAACTTTCACTGATGAACCTAAGGATGGAAGCTTTGCCATAGCTTCGCATACTTATCTTAAATCAAAATTTGGAATAACGAATCGTATTGAACTGAACAGTATGGAGGTAAGTGATAAGATCGGTGATTATTTGCCTTTACTGGAAATAAGAAATATCGAAAATGATACAATGGAGATGTTGTATCAGAAAGATATGATGTATGAATACAATACAAAAATACCAAATTCCATACATGTAGGGCCATTATTTATGAGCCAGGTCAAGGAGGACGGCACTATAAGAAGGGGCGATAATGGAGTGGTATATTCGACAGTGCTGCCACCGGAGCAGATTAGCAATAAGAAGTATCAATTGGATAAATTATTGATAAATCCTGCATTTATGGACACGGTATTTCAGGTTTGCGCAATTCATACTTTGATTGAAATCAGGAGGGTTTATCTGCCTTGGAGAGTTGAGGAACTTGGAGTAGTAAAAGTTCCGAAAGAACCTTGCAGATATAAAGCATATTCGAAAATAAAGAATGAATCGGATGATGCTAAAACCTATGATGTTATTCTTCTTAATGATAATGATGAAGTGTGTTACTATGCTAAAAATGTTGTTATGAAGAGAATAAATCTGTAGGAGGATTACTTTTTGATTACGATAGATTAATGATTGAATTTATTTAAAGCTGTATTGATATTTTAAGGGGCGGTTTCCGCCCCTTAAGTTTAATATTGTAGTCCTCTTTCATTTGTGATTGATAATATGTAATAGCCATACTCTGAGTTCTTCTTATTCCCAAAGGTTCAAAAGCTTCTTAAAATTTTTTTCATCTTCTACAAACGATATTGTGCTCATTTTCCCATTTATTCTTTAAATGTACTTTGAAAAAGTTTACCTAAACAAGCAATCGGTAAAATATGATATTTATTTAGTAATCTTTTAAGTTATCTCAAAATGATGTAAAATATAATGGAAATAGAAGGCGCTGGAAGAAATTCTCTTTTGAATAACAATTTCATGATAATACATTACGGGAGGGAATTAAGATGATTAACATAATAATTGCAGATGATCAGGAAATCTTGAGAGAAAGCCTTAAAAGTCTAATTATGCTTGAGCCGGATTTTGAAGTGGTTTCCGTTGCCAAAAATGGTCTGGAAGCCTTTGAACTTTGTAGTAAATATATGCCGGATGTTGTACTAATGGATGTGATAATGCCTTCATATAGTGGTCTTGAAGGTATTAAGCTAATAAAAGAAAAATTTAGCGGCATAAAAGTGCTGATGTTAACCTCCTTTGAGGATCAGAAATATATATCAAAATCATTGGAATATGGAGCTGATGGGTATATTTTGAAAGATATAAACCCCGAGATGCTAAAACTGGCAATTAAATGTGCATACTCCGGAATACCTGTAATACATAAAAATGCACTTGCTGTATTAACTAAAAATGTAGGTACAACTGATTCTAATGACTCCAAGCCGGAAAACATCAAACCAAACATTACATTTACTTCAAAAGAGCTGGAAATAATTAGACTAATAGCTAAAGGAAAATCAAATACCGATATTGCCAAAGAAATCTTCTTAAGTAAAGGTAGAATAGCAAACATAATTACCAGAATATTTGAAAAAACACGTTTGAATGATAGAACAGAGCTTGCAGTATATGCAATAAAAAATAACATTGTTTAATAACGGAGGTCTCAACATTTGGGTGTGAGTTTGACAGATATTTTTATCGACATAAATAATAGTATATTGGAATGCATATTGGCATTGTTTTTATACCAGTACATAATAGGAAAAAAGGATTTTGTATTTAATAACAAACTTAAATCATTTATATTTTTGATTATATATATTGCATTTTCATTATATATTGATTATTTCTTTAAATCATGGATAAATATTTTTATTTATATGTTATTTTATGCTTTTATGCTTGGTTATTTTACCAAAACGGATATTGTTACTTCTATTATTGCGTCACTAATACTAGTTATGTTTAATATTTTCTTTGAAGCAGGTCTTGTGTTGATTTATATACTCGTATTAGGAAAGAGTATAAATTCATTTGTGAACATGAATTATTTTCAACTATATGGCGGCATAATAACCAGAAGTATGCAATTTGTATTTCTGTATTTTATATATAAAAAAAATATTTCATTTACTTATTATAAATTTCCCAAAAAAGAAAATGCAATTATTTCAATAGGAGTACTTCAGAGTTTTATTTTTAGTTTTCCAATCTTAATAACCTTTCAGAAAAGGTTGTTTAACGAGGGAAACGGGATAATGATATATCAAATTACTATTATTGTTGTAGTTTTATTAATCGTAATTTTAGGTGTAATTGACCATAAACAAAGGGAAAACTTGCTGAAAATTAATTATCAATTTAAAATTCAGGAAGTAAATGTGAAAAATATGGAGAATCTGATTCAAATCCTCAGAAAGAATAATCATGATATAGGTAACCATCTAAACAGCATGCTGGCTATAGTACGAAGTGAAAATCCAAACTCACTTGAGAAATTAAAAGAGTATATCGGGAACTTGACAGAAAACTTAAAGCTGTCTTACAGATCGTTTGATACGGGAAATGACTTTGTAAATGGTCTCCTTGCAGTAAAAAACAATACTGCTATTGAAAGCGGAATTAAGTTGGAGGTTGATTTTGAAGATAAACTATATGCTATCAATGTGAAGGATAATGAATTAGTAAGCATTGTCAGCAACATAATTGACAACGCAATATATGAGATTAATAAAACCCCTTCTTCTGAGGAAAAATATATTGCTATTTCAGGTTATATTGTTGATGATATTTACCATTTATCCATATGCAATAATGGTCCTGAAATTCCTGCACAAGTAATTAAAAAAATCTTCGAAAAAGGCTACTCCGGAAAAGATACAAAAGATAAGAAACATGGTTATGGACTTTATATAGTAAAGCAATATGTTACAGAAAACGGTGGTAAAATATCCGTATCAAGCGATAAAGATGAAACTGAATTTTTAATGAAGTTTCCAATTGTCAACGATTACAAACTCTAAATGATGATTTTGGTTGATTATTAAATCTGTAACGTGAAAGGCTTCACGAAAAATAGTGAATTCTAACACTAGTATGAAAATATGCATTTGGATATAATCTACATTAACAATAGTGGTTGGAAAATTTGTATCCTATTTAGCTTGATTCAGGATAGCGCGCACTTGAATATGCAAAAAGTTATACAATTTTAGCAGCCATTATGTTTGAAACCAAAACATGCAAAGCATCACATAATAATATTATCTTTCGAGAGGGGTTATAATTATGTTTAAAAAAATTACAAAGAAATTAGCAATATTAACTGTTGCAGCATTAACTATGGTAGGCTCAAGTGTAACTGTTTTGGCGGCAGATACCGTGGCACCAACAGCTCCAACAAATTTGAGAATTACTAATAGAGCAGGCATGCAAATTGAGCTTTCATGGGGAGCTTCATCAGATAATATTGGTGTTGATCACTATGTGTTATATGCAGATGTTGATAATGGTTATACTAATTGGACAGAGCAAATAGGTACTTGGGTAAATGCTAATGATTCTAGAAAGAAGTCAGTAAGTATGCAATTTAATCAAAAATACGAATTCTATGTAAAAGCTTATGATGCTGCTGGAAATGAATCAGTTGCAAGTAATGAATTCTTATTTAATACAGACATAGTTGCTCCAACTGCACCAACCGATTTGTCAGTTCCATATAAAACAGGCTCATATGTATGCCTGGAATGGAAGGCTTCGACTGATAGTTTCTCAGGTATAAACAGGTACATGATTGGAGTATATAAAAATGGTTCTTTAGTATCATCAATTGATGTACCAAATTATGAAACACCATACATATCAAAAGTCATTACAGGTCTTGAGTCAAAGACAACATATACATTTGAGGTAAGAGCAATTGATAATGGGTATGATGGTAATTCTTCAGCAGTTAGTTCAATTGATGTAACTACATACTAATTTAAATAGAAAAAGATCCTCACTTAAAGAAGTGGGGATTTTTTCTTTTAGCTTTAGGCATGCTTTTGTATTCATCTATACTATAAATGTAATCACTTATATGTTTTACTAGCTTAAAAAAATTCACATTAGCATAACTTATATATGCTATTATCTCACAGCAAACATTTAAACCCATTCATTTCCATGTGATTTTATAAATTCAATTTCTTTTTGATAGTGCAAAAGATGTCCTTCACTTATCATTTTTTTAAATGCCTCATCGCCTTCGTTTGCTTTAGTAACCATTGTTTTACATAAATACTCAAGTCTAAGTATAATTTGTTTTATGGTGTCTATTGGTTTGTTTATACCATAAGCATTAAAAAACAATGCTATTCTTTTCCTGCGGATATCTGCATGTTTGCTTGAATTATAATTCACTAAACCATCACTAACTGGTTCAAAAACATATCTGCCCAGTGGTACAAATGTATACAATGTATAAGCAATATCCCATATGCGTGGCCCTGGGCAAGCAGTATCAAAGTCAATTATTCCGTTAATTTTCCCATTCGAGAATACTACATTGTAGGGTGCACAATCATTGTGACAAATAACCTCTACCGGCAAATCCCCCGGATATGATATCATCCATATGTCATTTATGCCTCTTTCAAAAGAAATTGAAAAATCATGAAACTTCCTTAAAATTGTAGCAATATCTACAAGAACTTGATCTGTCATCATATACGATTTTACACGTGGAAAATCTACTGCTGTTTCTCCATGAATAAATGATAATATTTCGCGATTATTTTCATCGATGCCGTAAAATTTAGGGGCTTTATCAAATTTATTATTTTCCAGATGTATCAAGAGCTTATGTATAGTCGGACTCCATGTTTTTAATGGTCTTCTCACGGTATCTTCGATTCGGGTAACTTCATTTAAATTTCCACCGTCCAAAATCTCCTCATTTTCGTTCATGAACACCCATCCCCATACCTTAATATTCAGCTTAAGTAATAATAATCCCAATATGTATCTAAGAACTTCAATGCTACAAAGTCATTTCCTTGTTTATATCACTTTTACTTAAACATAATTTTATCATATTTTCCAATAGAGTTAAATATAAAGTGGACATGCAAACCTCAGAAAATCTGGGTGAAGAAGGCCTTTTCTGCTTAGATGTAAATTGTTGCTAAAAAACCTGGGTTTATAGTATTGCAAAATTGCTAAACCAACAAATCTTATATATAATAAATGCAAAGAATTATTAAAAAAGGTATATGCATGGGCGAACATTTAACTATGAATAGGAAAAGAATTATTAACTTTCTGGAGGAGTAAGCAATGGAAATAGTGATTGATCTGAAAAATTATGATAGAGCAGATACTTTTTTTAGAAGAACAGCAGCCAGAGCAATTATTAAAAGAGGAAAACAGTATTTGCTTATATATAGCAAATACGGGGATTATAAATTCCCCGGTGGTGGTGTTAAAAAGGGCGAATCACTAGAAGAGGCTATGATACGTGAAGTAAAAGAGGAGACAGGATTTCAGGTGATAAGGGAAACTGTCGGTTTTTATGGTAAAGTATTAGAACTCCGGAAAGGGTGTCCCGAGGATATTCTCGAAATGGAATCACATTATTTTTTCTGTGAAGTCAAGGAGAATGCCGGAGATAGAAAGCTTGATGAATATGAAAAGGAATATGATTATCAAGTAATATGGTGTACCTTAAACGAAGCTATTGCAAAGAATAAGCAGATGGCTAATATTGATATCTGCCCATGGGTAATCAGAGATACAAAAGTGATGGAAACATTGTTGACGGAAGAATGTCTTTTGTGAAATCCTGATAAAATAATATTAGGGGTGCCTTTAAACTGGCATCCCTAATATCATCTTAAAATGGTTTTACTCGTTTTTGACTATATAATAATATAGTTTAGTGTTGGTGTTTTGTATTTGTACCCGGCCCAATACTTGCAAATCCATTACATATTAAGTGTAATATCAGGCTTTTTCGGGAGTTGATAAGTTCTAGATTATTAATAAATCAGTTTATTTTTTTACAACACCAGAGGTGCTACTTCCTGGAGAATTTTTAATTAATATACTGCATCCAGTGACAGTACCGCTCTTTACAATAACATTGCTGCCGTTTTCAATAAGAATACCATTTCTGATACAGTTTTTAATGTCTACACTTTCAACAGTGATATTTTTACTGTTTGTACAAGTGAAGAAACCTCTTCCGCAGTGATTGGCATTAACTTTTTTTACTGTAGCACCATCACAGTCGTTGGCAAATCTTAATGCTGCATATCCACCATTTACACAACAATCTGTACCTGTAACTGTTCCGATTTTTCCGTTTTTACCGTCGTTGATGAGTACGACGCAACTTCCGAGCTTCGTACCGGTTATATTGTCAATATCATAATTATCAATACTGTAGGTTTCAACACCCATGTCTTGTAAGTTGCTCAATGTGATATTTTTGACTGTACAACCTCTATTATGCGAGTAATTCCATGGATTACTTTCGTTAGTATCAATTCTGATTCCAATTCCAATACCGTTTCCGGATATATTACAGTTTGTGACCGATGTGTTGTTGCAACCGCTGAAACGAATTCCCATACCAGCTTTCCCGGTCAACTTTAGACCATTTATTGAAACATTGTTCTTGTTTTTTGCTTTAAATGCAACCGAATTTCCAGTAGCTGCAGTGATAGTTTGGCTTGAGCTGAAGTTTAAAGTAGTGCCGTTCTGCAGATTTACTGTTTTGGACAAATTACCACCACAACTTATATTTACTGTGTTGTTTCCATTGCCTATGCCAGTATTAATAGCTGTGGCAAGGTCTGATGTATTTGTGGTTTTGCCATTCAATGTTGTGGTATAATTGTTACCATTCTTTTTTACCTCAGCAGTTGCTGCGTTAGCAGTAACAGTTGCAATTAAGGATAATACAGTAATACTTGATGCTAATAATAATGTTTTTAGTATTTTCATGCCTTTTCCTCCAATAAATTAAATTATATGTAATGGTATTTACAAGCATTTTTGATTGTCTCTTATTTAATGCGCACATTAGAACAAAATTAGGTATATATCTTTTGAAATTGGAAAACTTAATAGCAAAATACAAAAATGTAGGTGAGTTGATTGAACAGCACAATTTCGGCATTTATTCGTACACGTAACTCCTGGCTTAAGATTCTTATAAAGGGATTCCTTTTATACTTTGTTGCTATTGCAGCTTTTAATCTGACTGATAACTCAAACCTTATCCCAGCGGTGGTTTTTACAGGAAATTTCTTAGTACCTGTTGCTTTTGTAGCATTTTTTTACGAGAGAAGAGACAGGTTCAGTGTAAGCATGTCTTCAACTTCTATAAGCTTTTTTTATGGAGGCATTCTTGGAACAGCTGCAGCGTCAATTCTCGAACCGATTTTTATAGGTACGCTCAGCTTTTCAACCTCCTTTAGTGTTGGAATTATCGAAGAATTGACAAAGCTGGTCGGGGTTTATGTTATAGCGAAAAACAGAAAATATAATTCGGAAATGGATGGGATTATTCTAGGTGCGGCTGCAGGTATGGGGTTTGCTGCCTTTGAAAGTACAGGGTATGCAATTACCGCCTTTTTACATAGTGGTGGAAATATGTCTTATACCGTGCTTATTACACTTATTCGTGGACTGGCGTCACCGGTTGGACATGGAACCTGGACCGCTATTTTATCAAGCATTTTACTTCGTGAAAGCGTTGCCGGGAGATTCTATTTCAACAGTAAAGTTTCATTGGCATATCTGACTGTAGTGCTGCTTCACGGTCTGTGGGACGGAATTCCTTTTGTCATAAGTCTTATTATTCCGTCTGCGCATGCGATTCTTATTGGCCAGTTAGCTATAGGTGCAATAGGATTAGCAATTCTGAATAGAAGATGGCAGGAAGCACGTCGCGAATCTTCGATGCGAATGGCATAGCAGGCAGAACTTTTCCCAGAACAAAACTTATATGTATTTTTTTGTGCGCCATATTAAGCAAAGAAATTCTGCAGAGTTTATGGAGAATTATCTGATATTACTATATTTATAATTGGAATTATCATTGTATTGATATATAATAATATTATAAGTTCTTGATGTTTTTGGGAGTTGATGAAAGTGAGAAAAGTTAAGAAAATCTTTATTATTGGAATGAGTGTTTTTTTGTATATTTCCTTGTCTGTAAATTGCGGACAAGCCGCTGATGTATATGGGCAGCAGATTAATTGGAACCCCGGAGTAGCGGGGGGAATACCCCAAAAGCCTGTGTCGGTGAATGTCATGGATTTTGGTGCAAAGGGTGACGGAGTAACCGATGATTATTCAGCCTTTGATAAAGCTATCAAAGCCGTAACCGACGGCGGAGCAGTTCAGATTCCGGAAGGTACTTATCTTATAAAGTCAAAACTCACTTTTAGCAATCCTGTTGTGCTGAGAGGGGACGGCCCGGAAAAGACGCAAATCTTGATTGATCACAGTTCAGATGCTTTTGAAATCATAACATATAAACGAGGTCAATGGACAAAAATTGAAGATGGATTCTCAAAAGGATCCACCAGGCTTGTAGTAGAAAACCCGGCACTTTTTAAACCCGGCATGTATATTGAAACACAGCAGGATAATGATGCGGCTGTTATGTACACACTTCCGGATTGGAATGCGGGATGGTCTGACGGGGCAGTAGGCCAGATTGCAAAAGTTGTATCGGTTGAAGGAAATACGGTTACAATAGATGAACCCTTGAGAATTAACTATAATACTGCACTTAACCCGGTTATCAGGACACAGGGATTTGCTGAGTATGTGGGGTTTGAAGACTTTTCAGTGAAGCGTCAGGACACAGGTGATTCGAATATATTTTATTTTAAGAATGCGGCAAACTGCTGGATAAAAAATGTTCACAGTATGTTGGCGAGGAAAGCCCATGTAAGTGTTACAACGGGGTATCGTATCGAAGTAAGGGACAGCTTTTTTGAAGATGCAACCGATTGGGGAGGCGGAGGACATGGGTATGGGGTGGAACTTGGATTCCATGTTACGGACTGCCTTGTTGAGAATAACATATTCAAGCACTTGAGGCATTCCATGATGGTACATATCGGCGCAAACGGAAATGTCTTCGGTTATAATTATTCTATTGAACCCTTCCAGAGTGAAGGTGGTAATTGGACACCTTGTGATATCTCAATTCATGGGCATTATCCATATGCAAACCTGTTTGAAGGAAATATAGTCCAGGAGGTAAGTGTTGCTGACTACTGGGGACCTGCAGGACCGGGTAACACGTTTTTGAGAAACAGGATTGAAAAGGAAGGAATTGCGGTCGAAGATTCCTCAAATTATCAGAACTTTATTGGAAACGAGTTAGTGTCAGGTGGGTTGGTATGGGACACAGATTCACGCTACCCTAAAAAAATAGATCCATCTACTCTTTTAAGACATGGAAACTACATAAAAGGTTCAATAGAATGGGAACCAGGCATTTCTGATAAAACGGTTCCTAAATCCTACTATTTGAAATCAAAGCCTGATTTTTACGGCTCCTTGAATTGGCCGTCAACAGGTGCAGACACGCTAAACGGGACAAATCCTGCGAGGGAGAGATATCTTGGTAACACATTACCCAATGAGAAAATAAAATATGGAGATGTTAATGGTGACGGGTCAGTAAATTCTATTGATTTTGGGTATCTGAAAATGTACCTTTTAGGTATGATTAAAGAATTTCCGGCAGAAAACGGTTTTGCTGCTGCTGATGTTAATGGTGATGGTAAAGTAAACTCCCTGGATTTTGGGATAATGAGACAATATTTAATGGGCATGATTGACAAGTTTCCTGCTGAGTAGTAAGTTAAAACTTGTATTAAAAAATAAGGAAATATTTGATGGTTGTTTGACCTCCCCTGCTGAAAATTGATGGCCTATTCGAATTTTATATTATAATTAATATAATTGACGAAAGTTCGGAGGGGAGATTGAATGAGAATTAAAGGATTTATGTTAGTCGTACTTGTTCTAATATTTAGTTTTCTTTGTTTAAATGTTCAGGCAATTCCGGTATATGGTGATTTAAATTCTGATGGAGGCATAAACTCAATAGACTATGCATTAATGAGGATGCATTTGTTGGGCATTTCCGCTATCAGCAACTCTTCAGTGGCAGACCTTGATGGCAATGGGTCAGTAAACTCGATTGATTTTGCACTATTAAGGAGTTACCTGCTGCGTATTATCAATGTGTTTCCTGTTCAACAATTGAACACACCAGTTCCGACAGCTACAGCTACACCGATGAAGCCAAGTAAAATTTGTGCTCTGACCTTTGATGACGGACCGGATACCGTATGTACAGAGAAGGTACTTGATAAGCTTGACAAATATGGTGTTACAGCGACGTTTTTTATGATTGGGCAACAAATAAATGATTCAACAAGCGATGTTGTAAAAAGGATTGCCGATTCCGGTTTTGAAATAGAAAATCACTCTTGGGATCATAGCAGCATGGGTAGTATGCCAGCAGATGAAGTTAAAAAACAAATTGAAGATACGAATGCTGCTATTTTTAAATATTCGGGGATGACACCGAAGTTCTTCCGTCCTCCATATCTTACGACAAGTCAATCATTATTTGACGCCGTTGATTTGACAGTTATAGGCGGTATCGCAGCAAATGACTGGGATCCGAATGTTGATGCTCAAACCAGGGCAAGTTTAATATTGAATAACATGTCAGATGGTACAATAATTCTTATGCATTGTGTTCAATACCCGCCTCAACCGACGCCGGAAGCTCTTGATATAATAATTCCCGAACTTCAGAGACAGGGATATGAATTTGTAACGGTAAGTGAATTATTTGAAAGGAAGGGTGTTACGCTGAGCCCGACAGATAATAATATATACACCAGGTTACCATAGAGTTTTTCGACTATATATGTAAAATGGCATCAAAACGCACATCAGGCATTTAATATTGAAGTATTCTATAATTGGAAGGATCTATTACATGAAAACCTGAGTCAATTGGAGGTTAAGTAATATTTTCATCATAACTAATCAAATATATCCCCAAAAAGGGGCTGTTGCAAAACTAACTGAACTGAAACAAGTTAGTTTTGCAACAGCTTTTTTGTTAATCCATATTCCAAGCCTCTATTTTCACAAGGGTGCATTTGTCGTTATCCTTATCATATTTTGCAGTATAGCACCATTCAAATTGTTTTGCCTCAAAACTCTTTTGAGGTCTTTTTATTCCGATCTTTTCAGTTACATACAACTTGTATTCGTTGTTATCATAATCATAATTTATTGCATATATCTCATAACTTTCGAGTTTTTCTTCTATTCCCTGTTGGGATAGGTTTGCAACAAGTTCTTTCTGGTCATTGTACAAAGCGCTGTCCTTTCCAAGTACAGGCTCAACTTTGCCGAAATCGTTGGTATTTATTGCTTCCACCAAACCTTGCTGATATGTTTCCATTGTTTTCTCGAGAGCATTCATTGTTTTCTCGTTAGCAGACTCAAAATATTTTATTTTGTACTGCTTTATCTCTTTATCAAAAGCCTTCCACATTTCACCATCGACGTCGATAATATCCATAAGCATCCCATAGGGTATGTCGAAAGTAATAAGCCCGGCTGCGTAGGAATCTATTTCACCTTGTTGATAGTACAGGGACAAACAATCCTTTGAAGCTATAAAATTACTGTCATTACTAATATTGAGTTCATATTCTAAATCTGAACCTGAACCATAGCGAATACTTAAATCTTTTCTACGTTGCTCACTGACAATCGAAGTCAGGGTTTTTTCAAAGGGTGCATCTTTCTTGAAGAGATCCCTAAGCTCAAAAAACTTGCCTGTTACAGTGTCTATGTGGTATGTAAGGTAGTATCTCGAACCATGAGCCGCTCCGATAGGATAATATTCGCACCATAGGGTTACTACAAGCAGATTCTTATTTTTATCAACTAAGAAGGATTTGGAGGTATTTGCCAAGTAATTATCTTCAGATTCTTCAGTTTTTTCTTCATTGGTGTTTTCAGGTTTACCAATAAACTCTTCCTTCAATCTCTTATTTATAGCGTCTTCAACGCTCTTTGAAGAAAGATTTTTTACCTGTGGATAGATGATGTTTGTATAGTAGTCCTCGCGATACCTTAAGGTTTCAATTTTTATTCCATCTCCAAAGTCAATGGTATCATCACTTTTCCAAATAATTTTGCCATCAGGGGAGTAATAAGCAGACACAATATCGTCAATGTCCAACCTTATAATGTCTTTATTAAGTTCGAACTTGCCAGTACCTTCTGCCTTGGGCATATTTTCAACTATATTACCCTGCATATCTATAATAAATGTAGAATTGCCATCACTGCAGGTTGCGTATTTTTCATTATATTTTTCAACATTGAAGAACTTGAAATCTGTTTGCTGCTTTCCCTGCTTGTCAAAGATTGCTTTTGGGAAAAAGCTGCTATTGTTAAGATTGTATGATTCACCTTTACACGCTGAGAAAAAACCATTCCCAAGATAATCAATTGCAATGAATTCCGGCTTAAATATAAAATTTCCTTTCATGTCGATCACACCAAAGAAGGTTTCATATTGAGCGGTGGAATACTCAACAACTGCTAAACCGTCTTCAAATTTCTCTACATGCTCAAACTGAGATGGAATTACTACTTCCCCAGCTTCATTTTTATATCCCCACTTCCTGTCAGCCTCATTATAAAACGGTTCCATTCCTTCAGAAGCCTCTGTTAACGTTGTGTATTCATTTAGATAGGTAAGAATTTCTCCTTTTTTATTTATAATAGCATACTTGCCATCTTTTAAACCTACGCATGCCTTATCGTTTACAAAACTGGAACAGTAGTTATAATTTGGTGGTATAACTATATTTCCCTTGAGGTCCATATATCCATACTGCCTGTCAGAATTAGATCCATGGAAAAAGCTAAACATGTCACTTCCGTATTGAATAATTCCGTAGGGGCTTTCAAACATTTTTTCACCGCTATCATTATACACAACTGAGTTTTTGTTACTTTCGTCAATAATCAGATACCCATCATAAAATTGGGGTACATAGTAATCAGAATAAAATGGACCTGCAACTGTTTTACCCTCTTTGTTGATAAGACTGAATTCATGCTCTTCATTGGCAGTGTTTGCAACAATCGCTATGCCATTTTTTGTGAATTCATATACCTCATCATATTTCGGTTCTATTTTGTAATTGCCGGAAGTATCAATAAATCCCCACTTCTTCACGTTTTTTTCCATTCTATATGCAGGATATAGAGATATATCTTTTACATTTTCATCAACAATGTTGATTGCATCTTTTGAGTCTTTTTCACTGCTGCCTTCATTAAAAGCAGAACATGCAGATAATAAAAGAAAGAGGGTAATAAATACTAATAATAATGATAATTTCTTCATATATTTTCCTTCCCGTTACAATTATGGATATATTATTTCATAAACCTATACTGATAGTCAATGGAGTATCAGAATGAATTTCGGAATAATATGAATGGAAATAAACGCTTAATAATTTCCTTTGTATACTCCGGGCATTTTATGCCTGTCATACGCAACTTGTTTGATTTATCTCCAATTTTAACATAGATTGTGTCACCGTCAACAGTTTTGGTTACAGTGGCTTTAGTAAAGTTTGCAATATACGAAAGAAAAAGCAACCATCAAAAAAGCTTGGATTCTTTGTCCAAGCTTTTTTGATGGTTTTATGCTTTTAGATAATATTATTCATAAGTCAATGTAAGTAATTCGCTAAAGCTGTCCCTGAAAGCAGATTCATAATCAATGTTATTACTATAAATGCTACTATTAGATAGCGCAAAATATAGCACCTCCAAGAAACATATATTGTAATCAAAATCCAATTTATATTGTAATACTTTATTTTACAAATTTCAATACCTATTTCGGGTGCATCACGGTAAACGCATGAAAATAAATTTAACACTAAACCCAATTTGAAGGGTTTT
>CAZLZR010000048.1:0-38137 GCA_964564015.1 uncultured Acetivibrio sp. | reverse complement strand
TTTTGTTCAGGTTGCTACCCCGAACTTATGCCGCAACGCGGCGAACTGCGGCCGGTGAAGCGATGTGGTACGGTTCTTCTACATGGGATGACTCACGAAGCAATTCTTCATGAATTTCTATCCGTACCTTTATGCGCATGTGTTGATATATGATGGATATCGCCCCTCGAAGCCATTCCCTAAAAAGCTTCTCTATTGCATCTCTCTAGCCCCTAATGTCATTTTATTATTGTTGGCATTTACAAAAGTAATATTGTTACAATTCCTTTCATAAGTCGTGAATGTTTATATTCCACCAGAAACATTTAAATTTATATCACTACTATTCAAATTTTTATTTATATAGCCTAAATAATATCTTGCTTTTTTTGTCAACATTCCATAGTTTCTTTTATTTTGTACCTCTTCAAGAAATTTTTCAAAAAACTCTAATGCCATAATCGGGTTACTCAATTTTTTATAATAAAGATAACCAATAACATATAAGAATTGAGGTTTATCGGGTTCCTGTTCATATATTTTTTGGTCATATTCTATACAGTCTTTTATAGCATTTTCTTCTCCTTCAAATGTTTTATTTTCAATACTTTGGTGTATTATTAGAGCATCTTTGAAATTTCTTAAGTAAAACAAAATAAAAGCCTTATTATAAGCCCACAAATAATTATAAGCATACTTTTTCGCCTTATCAAACATATTTAGTGCTTGTCCAGTATTTCTATTTACTTCAAATTTTAAATAACCATTCCAAAGGAGCATTTCATATGAATCTGGAAGATATGTCAAAGATTTATTACTGTATTCAAGTGCTTTTTTTGCATTATGTTCTTCATTAAAACTTTCGCATGATAAATAATATAGCTCACCACTAAAAATTCTCTTTAGTTGCTTTTTGATTTCAATATAAAATGGTATATTTTTTTCTTCAAATTCCTCTGCTAAACCATTGTGAATGTTATATGCTATCTTTACGTTTTCTCCCTTAAAGGATAAATACAAAATAGTTCCAGTTAAATATCTTATAGCTAAATAAAGCATATCAGCTGTAATATTAAATCCTTTATACTCTTGTTCAACAGGAAAATTAATTTGAGGAATTAATGAGGACATTTCTTTAGATAACTGTTTTCTTAAATCTTCAGTTAGTTCACTATGTTTGGCTAGAATATGAGAATTTATAAAATATTTAAATTTTGTATCATTCCTTTGAAATATATTTCCCCAAATATAGATAGCAAAACTTTGATTAGCAAGCTTTTTGTATTTTTTTTCGTATTTTTTGTTTTTCTTAACAAAATATTCTGTAAGGATTTTATTGATTATTTTAATTTGATACTCTTTAGGCACTACAATTTTTATAGAATTATTTAAGTTATTAGAGCTAATTAAAGTTTTTACTTTTTCAACTACATCAGTGTTAAACCTACCTTTCTGCTCTTCATTTTCAGTAAAAAAAGATATTATTATAATGCTTGAGAAATTTTTATCATTAAAATCAGGTATAGAATAATTCATCCTATACCAAATTAAAGAATAAAGTAATACAGGAATAAGATAAGAAAGATATCTAATGTTATCAGTAATAATTAACTTTTTTAAATATCCATCAATTGAAGATACTACAATAATTACTGCAACTATACCTATAAGTAGTCCCTTTATGGAATAATAATATTTTTGGCAGATATCATATAATTTATTTAATATTGTTGAAGACATTTATTAACCCCACTTTTCTATGTAAGATTTTTGTAAATTAAATTCAGTATAAGTTATTCATTCTCAGTACTTTGTCTGTCGATTTATTATACTAACAAAGCCTTTCCCTAACGCGATATCTTTCATATATCGTTTGCCATTTGAGACGTCGATGAATCGGACCCGTAAGGAATACCCTTGAGCGGCGTAAGCCCGATGAATCGATGTGGGCAGGATGACCCGTAAGCATGCCCTTTACTCAAATGGACTTGTTGTGTGAAGTCAGATGACCCTAGCATCAGAAGGGCACACGGATGTGCCCTCCTTAAATCTCACCTCAACTATGCTTACCTAGCCTATATTTAGCTCTTTTAATGTTTCTTTTAATCTTTCTTTATTAATATCAGAGTAATAGATATCTTTATTGAATAAATGTGTTTTTAGTAATAATGCATCTTTTAAGAGTCCTTCATATTGTTCTCCGTTTCTATCTTCATTTGAAACATTCAATATCATTCTTTTTATTAATTCCATTTCATTATTATCAAAACATCCGATAGTTCTAAGTACTTTTACTGCTTCTGATGCACATACCCTACTGCTAATTTCTTTTCCCATTCTGACACTTGCGTAATCTGATAATAATCCTGCAACTGAACAAATCTCATAATCCAAACCTCGTCTCATTGCTAACATACCACAATATGATGAAACTCCATAAAGTTCAATTGCCCCGTATATAATCATTTCTTTATTCTTTCTATCTCTTAACATCATATTAACTACTTCCCGGACTTTCATTAACCTATCCATTTCTCTCTCCCTATAACTATATAAACTATATTGTATAACAAATTTTCCCCATAGCCCATCCCTAGAAAACCCGGGCATGGATGCCCGGCAATCATCTGATTTCGCACAACATGCCATATATGCACCAATTACGTCTATGCAATAAATTCCCCCGCATTAGCGAAAATATTTTCGTCTATGCAATTATAGTTTAACTTTGTTCATAATACAGTCTAACGGGCTTTGAATTTTTGCAAAATCCTTTTCGCTAACATGTGTGTAGATTTCTGTCGTAGTTGGGCTTGCATGTCCAAGCAATTCCTGTATATACCTCAAATCAGTCCCATTCTCAAGTAAATGAGTCGCAAAGGAATGCCTCAATGTATGAACTGACACCTTCTTCTTCACACCTGCTTTAAAAGTTGCTTTTTCAAATACCTTCTGTATACTTCTTACTGTTATATGCCCGTCTTCATTTTGTCCTTCAAACAACCAGCACTCTGGTCTATAAATCTTAAAATATTGTCTTAACAACTCCAGCATCGCATTCGACAGCAAAGTATATCTATCCTTTTTACCTTTTGCACCCTTAATATGAATCAAATTTCTTTTACTGTCGATGTCTCCAATCCTTAAGTTAGCAGCTTCACTCACTCGTAACCCCGCTGAATAAATCATCATAATAATAGCCCTGTGCTTTAAATTATCCACTGATTCAATAATCCTAAATACTTCATTTGTATTCAATACACAAGGTAGCTTTTGTTCTCTTTTTGGTCGTTTTATATCAAAATCAATATCAACAATATTTTTCACATCAATATATAAAAATTTAAATGCACTTACAGCTTGATCTATATAAGCTGCTGATTTATTTTCATCAATTAATCTCAATATATACAATTTTATATCATTATTGTTTATATTTTCAATAGATTTCTTATGAAACTGTAATAATCTTCTTACATGACCTAAATAAGCCTTTTGTGTTTTCACACTATAGTTTCTGATTTTTAACTCATTTATTAATGCTATCATTGTGTCTTTATCATAATCATAGTTTTCAAAAAAAACGCTATCTCTACCAAAAAAACTACGTAGTAATTTAATGCTTTCAGTATCCTCTGGTATTAACCATATTTTTTCAGATTCAACCCATTTTCGTCCATCAACTTTTCTTATCTTATCAACATTTTCCACTGAATAAGGAAACTTAACAGACAAATATCCATCCGAATGCTTCTTTACATGCACAAACATAAAACCAACACCTACACTTTACTTCCCAAACATTTGTTCGCTATAATAAAAGTATACATCCGTTTCTGGACAAAATCAATAATTCATCAAAATTTTTTCAAACCACTAAGCGCAAAAGGTTATTCCTCTTGTTTCAACTCTCTTAACCATTCTATTTATCCTGCCAATCAGATAAGAAACAGTCTCTGCACTATATCCAATTCCCTCTGTGCTCACATTTCGGCATTTTTGAAGAACGTAGAGCATTGCCCCATCAATTTCCTTTGCAATCTCCATTATATCTTTTGTATCCAATCCAGGTGCAAGAGTTGTCCTGAATTCATATTCCACACCACTATTCATCAATAGTTTCACACTTTTCTTAATCCGCCCTATATCAACTTCCGTCCTGCATATCTCACTATACTTTTCATAAGGTGCCTTAAAATCCATAGCAATATAGTCAACTAATCCTTGGTGCAGAAGGCTCTCAACCACTTCTGGGTTTGTCCCGTTTGTGTCAAGTTTTATTGAATATCCCAATCTCTTTATTTCTGATAAAAAGGGCAGGAGCCCCTTTTGGAGTGTAGGCTCTCCCCCGCTCACTACGACTCCTTCAAGGAACCCCTTTCTTTTTTCCAAAAATGACAACACTTCTTCGACAGTAGTTATGCTTTGATTATCACCATCAACCAAAGCCCTGTTATGACAATAAAAGCAATCCATATTGCAACCGGGAGTAAAAATAACGGTGCATATTTTTCCCGGATAATCTACAAACGAATTTTTCTGGAACCCGGCTATTTTCATGATATCTTCTCCGCCAATACAAATTTCTTTCTTCCTACGTATTCTTCTTTCTTTCCGATGTTAAAGTTGGCTACAGGCCTTAAATACCCGGTCACCCTTGACCATACTTCAGTAGTTGCTCCACATTCCGGGCAGGTATAATGCTCACCTTTTATGTAGCCGTGCTCTACGCATATACTGAATGTTGGTGTTATCGATATATAAGGCATTTTATAATTTACAAATACCTTTTGAATCAACTTTTTGCAAACTTCTATATCCTCAATGCTTTCGCCAAGATACAAATGCTGAACTGTTCCACCCGTATAGAGTGATTGGAGTTCATCCTGAAGCTCTAATGCTTCAAAAATATCGTCGGTATATTCAACAGGAAGTTGTGTTGAATTTGTATAGTATGGGGTGTCTTTCCCGGCAGTGATAATATCCGGGTACTTCTTCCTGTCAATCTGAGCAAGCCTGTATGAAGTACCTTCTGCCGGAGTAGCTTCGAGATTATAAAAATGCCCTGTTTCATTTTGAAAATCTATTAATACTTCTCTGAGATAGTTCATTATTTTAATTGCAAACTCCTGACCTTCCTTTGTGGATATATCCTTATCCATAAAATTCAGTAAGGCTTCATTCATTCCAATGATACCGATTGTATTGAAATGGTTGTACCAGTATTGACCTGTCCTTTCCTTTACGTGTCTCAAATAGTGAGATGAATAAGGATACAAACCTTTCTCCGACTGCTGTTCTACAATTTTTCTCTTTATCTCCAGGGATGTTCTGCCTATATTGGCAATTTTCCACAGCCTTGCTTTAAACTCACTTTCTGACTTTGAAAGGTAACCTATTCTGGCTAGGTTTATTGTGAAAACCCCTATTGACCCTGTAAGCGGATTGCTTCCGAAAAGTCCGCCTCCCCTTTTTCTGAGCTCGGTTGTATCAAGTCTCAGACGGCAACACATTGAAACAGCATCTTCCGGTGAAAGATCTGAATTTACGTAATTTGCAAAATAAGGAATTCCGTATTTGCAGGTTATTTTCATAAATTCATCAACTACAGGATTGTTCCAGTCAAAGTTTTTAGTGATATTAATGGTGGGTATCGGGAAAGTAAATACTCTGCCCTTCGAATCACCCTCTAACATCACATCGCAGAAAGCCTTATTAAAAATGTCCATTTCCTTCTGAAAATCCTTATAGCTTTCATTCATATACTTTCCACCTATTATAACAGGTTCGTCCTTAAGCGTTCCCGGGACTGTTATATCAAAAGTCAGATTGGAGAATGGACACTGAAATCCCACTCTTGTAGGAACATTTATATTAAATATGAATTCTTGAAGGCATTGCCTTACCTGGGTATAGGTCATATTGTCATATCGAATAAAGGGCGCACAATAAGTATCAATACTGGACCAAGCCTGGGCTCCGGCAGTTTCACCCTGTGTAGTAAAAGTTGAATTTACAATCTGGCCTAAAAATGATCTTAAGTGTTTTGCCGGCTTGCTCTCAACTTTTCCCTCAACTCCACCAAATCCATCAAGTAATAACTGTCTTAAATCCCATCCGGCACAGTATGGTCCGAAAAAACCCAGGTCATGAATATGACAATCTCCGTTTTCATGGGCTTCTCGCACCTCAGACGGATAGATTTCGTGCAACCAGTATTTTTTAGTAAAGGTCTCTCTGACATAATTATTAAGCCCATTGACACTTTTTTGTGTATTAGCATTCTCTTTTATATTCCAATCCCTGTCTCCAAGGTAGTCAGAAAACATATCTATAGTTGCGCCTACCAGGGCATTAAGATCTCGGGCACTTTTTCTCTTTTCTCTGTATAATATAAATGCTTTTGCTGTTTTAGCATGTCCATTCTCAATCAAAACCTTCTCAACAGTGTCCTGTATCTCTTCAACAGTTGGTGTCCTATCTTTGTATGTAAGCCCCGCCAAATCCATAACCTGCCTGCAAATGCCTTCAGCTTTAGCAAAATCGTCTCCTCCACAAGCTGATGCAGCCTTGAAAATTGCCCATGTTATTTTCTCCGGCTGAAATTTTTCTTCTCTTCCGTTCCTTTTAATAATAGTTTTAATCATTAGAACATCTCCTATTTTTTATTTTCTGTTGTAACAGGTTTATGTAATAAATACAAAGAAATCAATCGTTGTAAATGGCTATTACTCAACAAATATACGCTTTATCCCCATGAAAGACAATAAGATTTGATACGACCGAAACAAAGGTCAATGTGAAAAAAGAATCCACACACCCCCTATCATCCGTAGAGTTAAGGCATTGTACAAAGGCAGGTCTTCTGACTTAGAATCATCGGTGTTTCACACCTTCCCAGTTTAGGTTAATTAACCAGTGGTATCTTTGAAACATCTCCTCAATACAGCGGCGGGACCGTGCAGGATTTTCACCTGCTTCCCTTTTCAACCAAATTACTTTTGGTCACCTATGTTTAACTATATTTTGTTATAGATAATTTTACCACACACAATATATTGTGTCAACGTTCGAAATTATTTTTTGAAATAATAGAATTTTTATTCATCCGTAAAGAAATTTTACCAGTAGATTTACTTTCTCATTACTAATTTTCAGCATTGCACAGGGAGTGCATTTTTCACATAATGAAAGACTGGAAATTAACAATGTAAAAAAGTCGGCTTCGCCAATTTTAAGCTATGGTATTCCTTTGCAGCAAAAGCCTTTAGGTAGACTTTTTTGATGCCAGAAAGAAATGCACTTTCTTAGGCATTAAAAAAGTCGGCTTCGCCAATTTTAAGCTATGGTATTCCTTTGCAGCAAAAGCCTTCAGGTAGACTTTTTTGATGCCAGAAAGAAATGCACTTTCTTAGGCATTAAAAAAGCACCCGCTATACCTGATTTATATTTCCAATAATTTGTTTGCAAGCTTCACAGCACTATATGCGTCTTCAGAATATCCATCCGCTCCAATTTCTTTTGCAAAACTTTCGGTTACAACAGCACCGCCCACCATGAACTTGGCATTCAAACCTTCTTTTTTAGCTAGTTCTATTACCGTTTTCATCTCCATCATTGTCGTAGTCATCAGTGCTGACAATCCGATTATTTTTGCATTTTTTTCTTTAGCCTCTTTTATTATGTCTTCAGCGGACGCATCTTTTCCAAGGTCATAGACTTCAAATCCATAGTTTCGTAACATCAATCCCACAATGTTCTTACCTATATCGTGTATATCACCTTTTACAGTGGCAATAACAATTCCAGCCTTAGCCTTTTCTGAGCTGCCGTCTTTTTTCAGCAATGGCTCAATATAAGAGAAAGCTTCCTTCATAGTCTCTGCACTCTGTATAAGCTGGGGCAAAAAATATTCCTTTTTGTCATAAAGCTCTCCGACCTTTGTGATTGCAGGAATTAAACAGCTGTCAACAACATAGGACGGCTCAAAACCATTTTTCAATCCTGCTTCAATATAACTGAGAATATTTTCCCTATCTCCCTTGACAACGGCATCATATATTTTCTGTTCCAAACTCAACTCCGCTTTCTTTTCTGCTTCAGCAGGCTTAGCTTGTGAGTTTCTTCCGAAATATTCAATATACCGTAAGCTGTTTTTATCTTTAGCAGTAAGGACATCCCCTGCTATTTTGATACTCATAAGTGTTTCGCTCGAAGGATTCATTATTGCCATGGTGAGACCTCTTCCCATTGCCATGGCAAGGAACGCACTATTTACCCAGTTTCTTTCCGGAAGACCAAAGGATACATTTGAAAGCCCTAATATCGATCCACATCCAAATGTATTTGTACACCAATCAATAACCTTTAACGTCTCAATAGCAGCTTTCTGATCCGAAGAAACTGTCATAACCAGCCCGTCAACAACTATATCATTCTTTTCATACCCATACTTTGAAGCTATACTGTATACCTTGTCAATAACCTCATATCTTTCCTCAGCCGTTGCAGGTACTCCATCATCACTCAATGGAAGTAGAATAAACATAGCTCCGTACTTTGCAGCTATCGGCAAAAGCTTTTCTATTTTTACCTTCTCAGCAGATATGGAATTAATCAAAGCCCTGCCCGGATATATCCTAAGAGCGGCTTCCAACACTTCCGGCGATGATGAATCAAGACATAGTGGTGCTTCTACCATGGGTGCAAGGAGTTCAACTATTTTGACCATTGTCTCCCTTTCATCTATACCCGGCATTCCTACATTCACATCGAGCACCTTTGCTCCCTTTTCAAGCTGTTCTACGGCAAAGCGCCTAACCTCAGAGGTTTTTCCCTCCCTGAGTTCCTCCTGAAGCTTCTTCTTTCCGGTAGGATTGATTCTTTCCCCCACCACAACTGTCGGTTCATTAAATCCAACAAAAACCGTACTCCTTGCAGATGTGACTGCGCTTATTTTCTCAGCATTACACCAAACAGGCTTTAAACCTTTGATGTTTTTACTGATCTGTTCAATATACAAAGGCGAAGTGCCGCAACATCCTCCTAAGAGATTAACTCCGCTGTTTACAAGCTCCTCCACATACGTACCGTATTCTTTTGCGTCCATATCGAAAACAGTATTACCGTCAATCAATTTAGGCAGTCCGGCATTTGGTTTTGCTAGCAAAGGAACCTTTGCATACGGCTTCATTGCCTTTATAATCTTTATCATATCCGAAGGTCCGGTGGAGCAATTGCAGCCCACTGCACCTGCGCCAAGACTCTGCAGTGTTATCAAAGCTGTTATCGGATCGGTGCCTGTCAAAGTCTGTGCGTTTTCATCAAAGGTCATGCTCACACAAACGGGCAGATCACAGCTTTCCTTAACTGCTAATAGCGCCGCTCTTGCCTCCTGAATATCCATCATAGTCTCAATCACAAAGAAGTCTACGCCGCCCTCTAAAAGACCTTTCACCTGCTCCTTATAAACTTCTACACATGTCTCAAAAGGCAAGTCACCAAAGGGTCTGACAAACTGTCCTGTAGGAGCAAGATCTCCGGCAACAAAACCATTGTCTCCGACAGCTTCCTTCGCCAACCTTGCAAGTTTGGCATTTATCTCTATAGTCTGGTCTCCCAAACCGAATTCTGCAAGTTTTATTCTATTTCCACCAAAAGTACATGAGTATACAGCGTTAGAACCCGCTTTTATGTAATCCCTTTGAACACCAATAATAACCTCAGGATTCTCGATGGCCCACATTTCAGGACATACACCTTTTGGCATTCCTCTTTTTTGAAGCTCTGTCCCGGTTGCTCCATCAAGAATCATTACTTTTTCTTTCAAATAGTTAAAAAACTGTGTCTTATTCATAAGAATCAATCCCTTCTATTCCAGCTATTGCAATTACTGACTTTTCAGGTATCAGCATATATCTTTCGGTAATTTCAAGACCAAGTTTCTCTAAACCCAAAGTATCAAAAATCTTTTTCTGATTTATCAGTGGAAGATCCCCATATCCCGGGCTATATCTTGTTCTGGTCAGGGTTTTTCCCTCTCTCCTGATCAATTTGTTGATAAAGTCTACCATCCAGTTAAGAGCTGCATCCGCAGTCTGTGATGCGACAGAATCAAGAATTACTCCAACTGAAGCATCTCCGCTTTCAACTTCAGAATGAATTTTATCAGTTATCTCCTTACCAACGGTAGATGCCATTAAAACAACTTCAATACTGTTTTTTAACAGGTTTGAAAGGCTCTCACTTTCAAAAACCACTCCGTTTTCCAGCTTAACAAATTCTTTACCTTTTTGGACTATCTCAAATCTTGCAAACAAACCCCTGGTATTGCAAAGCAAAATACCCGTTTTTATAATCTCATTGAGCTTTTCTCTATATTCGTCACTAAAAACAGTAGTTGTCTTCTGATAACCAAGTCTTGTAAGAATCATCCCTTCGCTTGGCTTTGAAGGAATATACTCAAAATACTTGATTTTGCTGTTATCATACATATTTACCGCATCCCCGTTTTTTACTATGTAGTAACTATTATATATCAAAACAACAAAAAATCAATCCACCCGGTGATAAATGTAATTACTTAGGGATAACGAAAAAATAACATCCTATTCTCATATTTTGAAAACATTATCAAATCAAGTTTTTTCGTTATCTAGAGTATGAATTTATATTTTAGTCATACCTTAGATGTGTTCAATATAAATTAAAGTCAAAAAACAAAATGTAAAAAAACTATGACTTTTATATATTTGAATAATTGCTGTATATTTTTTATCAATTTAAAAGAAAATAACTATATAGATGACCAATAATAACTTATAAATTTGTATCACTTCAAGGTTATCTAAGTTAGGTGAACAACTTCTTTACTAATAATAAACTTAAGTTGTTCATCTAAAATGCTTGAAAAAAAGTCACTCTATCAAAAGAGACCAGGCTTTGTAATCAGTTATTGGTTCAAGGTCAAAAAACTATGAGAGGAGAGTATCTATGTCACAACTAAATCAACAGGAACTTCAAAATTTGAGACACCTTATAGGTTCTCACGAAACATCGGCAAAAAAACTTGATGCTTATGCTCAACAAGCTACAGACCCACAAATAAAACAAATGTTTCAAAAATCTGCACAGGACGCAAGAAACACAAAACAACAATTATTGTCATTCTTAAGTTAAGGAGGAATTTATTATGCAGGAAAAGGAAATGGTAAATGATTTACTATCACAGATCAACAGCAGCATAACAGGATATGCCAGCGTAATAGCACAGACTGAAAATCCTCAACTACGTCAGACCATACAACAAATCAGGAATAACTGTGAAACATTCCAGTATGACTTATTTAAGTTAGCAGAACAAAAAGGTTTTTATCAACCTGCACAGAAGGCCGATCAAGATGATATAACAATGGTTAAAAACCAGTTTAGTGGATCAATGTAATACTTATTGAAAATGATAAAGGCTGAAAAGTATTTAATATCGCTTTTCAGCCTTTACTTTTGATAGAAACATTACAGCGCCTTTGCAACGTGTTTCTCAGTTTTTACCACATGCCTGCTCCCATAATCAATTGGTCATACAATTCGCGGATTTCTTCATAAGCTTCGTTTTCAGAGCCTTCATTTTCTTCAAGATAATCGGTTAATTCGTCAATATCATTGATTCTGATATCCACACCTTCATCTTCAAGGATTCTGTTTATCTCATTAAATATATCCTTTTCTCCCAATTTTATCACCTCCTTATTCTAATCGGGAAGCTGTCTTTTATATGCTTCATTCGATATTTTGTCCATCTCATCTACAATTCCCTGCCTGTCTATCTCATTTGTATAAAATTCTTCATAATCATGGTAGCCGCCCATATCTTGCGGTGTATCCGATGACCCGTATTTAACAAGATCAAAAAATTGATCCATTCCCTCAAACTCGTCATCTTCTCTTTTGTTCAAATATTTCCTTCCCAGTGGCGCATCCCATATTAGCTCTTCAACAGGTCTCTGTCTGTCCAGATTTTCCATTGTAACCTCCTTGCTGGTTTCACAATCTATACATAGCCGTGTATAAGGCAGTGCTTTAAGTCTTTCGCTGTCTATTTCCTCTCCGCAGAAAGCACATTTTCCATAGGTTCCGTCATATATTCTTCCTAACGCATCATGTATATCCTTCAGCAAATGCTCCTCATGCACTTTAAGCGCGTTGTTTAATTCTACCTGAAAAAGAGCTGTCCCATGATCTGCAGGATGGTTATCATAATTTGACAACTCGTCCGGGTCATCTCTTTGCTGTTCTCCGGTTCCATGTGCTTTCATTGAATTTATTGTTCCCTCTATATCTTTTCCCTGGTTCATAAGCATTTTCTTAAAAAACTCCATTTGCAGGTTATCCATTTATAGTTTCCTCCTTAAGCAAATCTTTCTGAATAATTTAGCTAAAAAATTACAAAATAATGCTTAAATCAATTGAAACTTAAATTTTTTATAATATAATAAAGGTTAGTGAAAGTATTATTTCCAATTTTCTACCATACTATTTATTATCAAATAGCCTTAGAAGAATAAAATCAATGGAAGTTGTATTCTTCACATTATTATGTTTATACAAAACAACAATTTTTATAGGAGGTTTATCATGGAATACAATATCGATATTGGAGTTTTTGGTGGTTCGGGTTTTTATTCCTTTTTGGAAAATGTTGAAGAAATTGAAGTAGATACACCTTATGGGAAACCAAGCGACAAATTTGCAATTGCCACTTTTGAAGGAAAGAAAATAGCATTTTTGCCTCGCCATGGCAAAGCCCACCACCTTCCCCCCCACATGATCCCCTACAGAGCAAATATATATGCTATGAAACAACTCGGAGTAAAGAAAATATTGGCTCCAACTGCTTCGGGAAGCCTTCAGGCCGAAATTAAACCCGGTGATTTTGTAATTTGTGATCAGTTTATTGATAGAACCAGCGGCCGTAAAGATACATTTTTTGACGGACCCGAAACAAAACACCCCAGTCCGGCTCATCCATATTGCTCCGAGCTTAGAAAACTGGCAATTCAAGCCGGCAAAGACCTTGGAATCACCGTTCACGAAAAAGGAACAGTGGTCGTAATACAGGGACCGCGTTTTTCTACAGTTGCAGAAAGCCGCTGGTTTAACAAGATGGGTTGGGAAGTAATAAATATGACCCAATATCCTGAATGTTATCTAGCCAGAGAAATGGGAATCTGCTATGCCAACATATCTTTAATAACCGACTATGATGCCGGTCTTGAAGGCCGCGATGACATTCCACCGGTTACTGAAGAAGAAGTGCTGAAAGTATTTGAAAGCAATAACGAAAAAGTCAAAAAGCTTTTATTTGAAATTATAAAGAGAATAGATTTAACTTCCGGCAACTGCAAATGCCGTTAAGGAATAAATACTTCTTCTATATTGAGCGCGATAAAGTTTTTACATCGCACTTCAATTTCCTTAATACAATATCACTATCACGAAAATCAAATTTTCCAATATATGATCATTTTCGTGATTTATATTAAAATAGATCAGGAGAAAAGATATGAGAACTTTAGAGTTTTGCAACGGGATATTAAAGCTCGTTGATCAGACTAAACTTCCTTTAGAACGTAAAATAGTCGAATTGTCAACATATGAAGAAATAGCAGATGCAATCAAAACCATGATCGTCAGGGGCGCCCCTGCAATTGGAGTTACAGCTGCATACGGAGTAGTTGTTGCTGCAAATTCCATCGACGCTACTTCAACCGAACAATTCTTTGATAAGCTAAAAAAAATTTGTGACTTAATTAAGAGCACTCGTCCAACGGCAGTAAACCTGTTCTGGGCTGTTGACAGGGTATACAACAAAGCTCTTTCCAACAAGGACAAACCTATTGCACAAATAAGAGAAATCATTGAAGCCGAAGCAAGTCTTATGGAAAAGGAAGATATCGAATCAAACAGAGCAATTGGAAAATTTGGAAATGAATTGATAAAAGAGAATTCTACCATACTTACACACTGCAATGCAGGAGCACTGGCTACATGTGATCATGGAACAGCACTGGGAGTTATACGTTCTGCCCATGAAGCAGGCAAAAATATAAGCGTCTTCGCCGATGAAACAAGGCCATATCTTCAGGGTTCAAGGTTGACTGTCTGGGAACTTATGGAGGACAATATACCAGTTACCCTGATATGCGATAACATGGCAGGACATTTTATGAAGGAAGGCTTAATCAGCTGTGTTATAGTTGGTGCAGACAGGATAGCCTTGAACGGAGATACCGCAAACAAAATAGGAACATACTCCGTTGCCGTTCTTGCAAAGGAAAACAACATCCCCTTCTATGTTGCCGCTCCTATCTCCACAATTGACTTTTCCATTGACAGCGGAGAAAAAATTCCCATCGAAGAAAGAAGCGGAGATGAAGTTACCCACATTAAAGGCATCAGGATAGCACCAGAAGGAATTAAAGTCAGAAATCCTGCATTTGATGTAACACCTAACAAATACATTTCTGCAATAATAACTGACAAAGGTATTATATACCCACCTTTTTACGAAAACATAATCAAATATAAGAACATGTGAAGTATACCAACTACTATGGCAAAACATGAAACAGCTTTGGAAGTGTAAATCTCCAAAGCTGTTCTGTATTTAATACACTCAATAATTTATAAGACATGCTGTCAAACTGATTAATCAAAGTGAAGAAAAATACGCACCCTCTGAAAGCATCTTACGAAAGATCCGCAATTGCCCTTTTTATAAGCTCTTCGTCATCAATGGTGCACTGAATTACTTCCCCGATTTTTCTTCTCGGAAGAATAAATGTTAGTTTGCTTCCCTTTATTTTCTTGTCATAAAACATCTGATTATAAACCTTATCAACATCTATACCATCAAGCCTGACCGGCAGACCTATCTTTTTTAATGTTTCCTTAACCTTATCCACCAGGCTCTCATCGACCATTTCAAGGTACTGTGCCATTTTAAACGCACCTACCATACCTAATGCAACACACTCACCATGAAGTAATTCAAAATTCATAACCGTTTCTATAGCATGGCCTATTGTGTGTCCAAAGTTTAAGTTTGCTCTCAAGCCACTTTCCTTTTCATCCTTCTCAACAACGTTTCCTTTTATTGCACAATTCATCTTTGCAAGGTATTGCAGCACACCTTCATCAAAGCTGAAAATCTTGTTCACATTGTAATCTATGTATTCAAAGAAATCAGGATCCTGTATTATACCATGCTTCACTACTTCTGCAAGACCTGCCTGAAGCTCCCTTTTAGGTAGTGTTTTAAGTGAGTTTACATTAATGTAGACAAGCCTTGGCTGGTAAAATGCTCCGATAATGTTTTTACTGTCATTAAAATCAACACCGACTTTTCCACCGACACTGCTGTCTGATTGAGCAAGCAACGAGGTCGGAACCTGGACAAAATTTATACCTCTTAAGAAAGTAGCAGCCGCAAATCCCGTAATATCGCCTACCACTCCACCGCCAAGAGCAATAAGGGTTGCGCTCCTGTCCAGCTTTAAATCTATTAGAAATTTGTAAATTTCCCGGATGTTCTCAAGGTTTTTGCTCTTTTCCCCTGCCGGTATTACAAATTTATGAATTTCACAATCATAATCCTTCAAGGATTCAATACACAGATCCGACTGTTGCTTTTCTACATTTGTATCGGTTATTAAAACCATTTTTCCCCTTAGTTTTGCACTTTGTAAACTTTTTCCCAACTCACTGTAATCAGTTGTTATGTAAATCGGGTAACTTCGCTCGTTTAAATTAATGTTCAACTTAATCAATTAATTTTGTCACTCCTCACCTTATTGCCAAAGACATTTCATTTAGTTTGTTAACACTATACAATAGGTTTAAAACATCAGCTAAAGCTTTCTGTTATTTGTATGTTTATACTTCATGGTCATCAATTATTGATCTCAACACTTCAAGCTGTGAATGAAGAAGTGCTTCTGCCTTACTCTTATAAACATGCAGCTTTTTCTTTGTATCTTCATATTCAAACTTTATCTTAATAACTTCCTGGTTGGCATCATTAATTATCTTCTGAGCCTTAATTTCTGCTTCTTTAACTAAATTTTCAGCTTTCTGGTATCCATTTTTCTTAATATCTTCACTGGTTTGTTGCGCAACAATCAGGGTATTCTGCAAGGATTCCTCAATACTTTTATAGTGCTGTATAGCTTGATTCAAGGATTCGAGTTTATCCTTAAGTTCTCGGTTTTCGTGAATATAAGCAGTATAATCCTCAATAATTTTATCAAGTACTCCATTGACCATATCTTCACTATATCCACCTACTACACTCTTCTTAAAGGTAAGGTTCTGTAAATCATTAGGAGTATAATTCATTCCAAACACCTCTTTATATAAATTTCTTTAAATAAACGCTTATCCTATCTTTTCTAGTAGTTTTCCCTATTTCCTGCAGCACAACCCGACCTCTTCCTCTGATGGAAATTACATCTCCCTCTTTTACCAATTTAGTCAGACTTGGTGTAGTTTCCCAGTTCAGATTGACTTTTTCCGCTCTTATAAAGTTGGCAACCTTACTCCTTGAGATCCCAAAACCTGCACTTGCGATTGAATCAAGCCTTAAGGATGCTACCGTTGTCCGGATGTCCTTTACTTTTGGCTCATAAGCTTTGAGGTTCTCTATATCTATGTACTCAACCTGAACTCTTACATTTCCCACCTTATCTAAATTGTACCTGATAAAATCTGCTATATCATTATGCACAATTACCAAACAGTGTTCATCCTTAACAAGAATGTCTCCAATTTTTTCCCTTTTAATTCCCAGTCCCATTAAAGAACCAAGGTAATCTCTGTGAGTTATATTTTCCCTATGTATTAAACTTATCTTTATGGCTTTAAAAAGGCCGGCTAATTCCGGCTCGCGATTTTCAGACATATTACTGGGGCAGAATGCCACTATAGCCCTTTCTGCCCCATCATAGCCTCCATAAAATAAATAATTCTCAACGTTACCCGCTTCTAAACACTTTGATACGACACTTTGAAGGTGTGGATCCAAAAAATCTGTAATGGTCAGTTTATTGGTCTTTTCCGACAAAAAAAACCTGTCGAGAACTTTTGACACAATTAATTTATCTTCACTTTTTGTTACCTTTCTGATTACTTCTTCCCTGTTCATATATATGCATCCATTGTTTAGGGATAATGAAAAACCAACTTACTGCTTTGAATCGTGAAAAGACCATCAAATCAAAATTTTTCATTGTCCCAAGTAATAACTTATTTTTTAGTCGTACCTTCCCTAAATATCAGGTTATCTCCGTGTCCTTTGTACACCCTGAATTTACAAAAGGCCCATCAACATTCTTCTTGCCACTTCTATGATTAAAAAAACAATCAACGGAGATATGTCTATCATAGAGTTCCTGCCAAAGGAAGATTTTTCAACCATAGCCCTGACAGGACTTAAAACCGGCTCTGTCACCTGGTTTAAAATCACAATTAAAGGATTATCCCTTGAAATATTAGGTATCCACGATAAAACAGCCCGGATTACTAATGCTATTTCGATTACATAAAGTAGTAAATCTAGCGCTCTTATTAGAGTATACATCTGAATCCTCCATTATTTCGCCCAGGGGAAAGCTGTCTTACTTGCTATCTCTCCTTTAAAATCTCCCATAATATCAACATTATACGGAGCCACTATAAATATTTCGTTAGAAACTTTTTGAATAGATCCATCGAGAGAGTAAACAGATCCGCTCAAGAAATCTATAATCCTTTGGGCAAGATCCTTTTCAAGCCCTTCAAGGTTGATCACTATAGGCTTTTTATTCTTCAAGTGGTCACATATGTCCTGTGCGTCATTAAAATTCTCCGGCTGCATAACAACAACTTTGAATTGTGATGAAGAATGAATATTTACAACCTTTCCCGGGGAAGTTTTTTTACTGATTGTCTGAATAAATTGAGGCTTTTCAACCTCTTCTTTAACTTCCTCTTCTTTTTCCATTAACTCTTCGTCTTCTTCCTCTGTCTCCCAGCCAACAAAATTGAGCACCTTGTTAAATAATTTTGACATACTAAATTACCTCCTGTTTATCTTTTGTGTAATATTTTTTTAACGTATCTAAAGATACTGACGTTCTCCAAACAACGCAGTACCTATTCTTACCATATTTGCTCCTTCTTCAATTGCAATTTCATAGTCATTGCTCATTCCCATGGAAAGAAATTCTATAACTATATTATTAATATTTTCCTTTTCAATGTCAATAGACAATTTACGCAAACCAGAAAAAACATTCCTCACTGTTTCAGGATTCGAAGTGTAAGGAGCCATTGTCATAAACCCTCTGATCCTTACATTTTGCAAATTGGATATCCTCTCAATCAACTCTTTCGCATTATCCGGTGAGACACCAAATTTTGATTGCTCCCCGGAAATATTGACCTGAACCAAGATATCAACTACTTTTCCAATCTTTTGTGCTCTGCTATGTATCTCCATTGCAAGATCATACCGATCTACCGAATGAATCATTTTTACTTTATCCACAATGTATTTTACCTTATTTGTTTGAAGATGTCCAATTAAATGCCAATTGCAATCTCTATTAATAATATCGTATTTTTCCAACAATTCCTGAACCCTATTTTCTCCTAATTCAGTAATTCCCTCATCAACCGCTCTGACAATCTTATCCGGAGTAACCGTTTTTGAGACAGCAATCAGCGTGATATCCTCAGGCTTTCTCCCACTTTTTATAGCAGCCCTCTCAATTTTTTGTCTGATAATTTCCATATTCTTTTTTATATATTCAAAATTTTCACTCATCAGTTTATTGTCTGCCCTTCCTCAATATTAACCGGATTTACTATATAGCTTGAATATAAGTTAACAGAGTAGTCCTCCGGTTTTATATCACCATTTTCGACTATAGCAAACTCTTCATTTTTTCCTATAATTTTAACTTTTACGAATCTTGCCCTGTTAGCCTTCACCAGACCAAGTTCTGCGGATTTTTTTGCATAATCTATATTAACCAGACTTCTAAGCGGAACCTTAAACCCTTCGTATTTGCTCTTTATCAGGTCAATATTGACCTTTCTCAATGCTGCCGTTTCACTAAGAGCATTGCTTACCCTGATTGCAAGTATGCTCTTTCCTCCTAAATCATCCGATCTGTAAAACACATCACCTTTCATCACCTTGTCAAATTCATTAAGCCTGATTTCTACTATACCATCAACTTTAAATCCATTTGCTTTCTTTGTATCAACAGATAAAACCAGATAGTATTCAATTCCTGTTATAATTTTTGCAAAAGGTTTATTTGCCTCTACACCCAATTCTTCAATGTCCTTTTGGATTCCTCTTGCTTCAATACTTTCAATATCCTGTAATGTGTATTCACTAATCTTCTCAGGACTTAAAATTTCTTCATAGCCGTCCACCATGTAAGATACTACACCGGAAAAAGTTGTCCTTATATCTTTTGTATTGGCGCTAATCCTTTGCTGCAAATTTTCTTTCTCATCTAAGAGACCTTTTATATGAGCATCTGGTGAACTCAAACTGCCCGCAATTACAGCTTTTTTCTGGATAAGCCCATCAACTTCCCTTTTTATTTCCTTGACTTCCGATAATGCGTTAACATTACTAGTGTTGATTACCAGCTTTAATTTCTCCTCAATTTCTTTGTCAAGCTTCTCCAGGTCATCTGAGAATAACTCCAGATTTTCATTTCTCTTTTTCTGTGCATCTATTATTCTCAAATCCAACTGTTTTAATTCTTCAAGAAGTTTTTCCGAAGAGCCGTTCAGTACCGTAGCTATTCTTTCATTGGCCTTAACCTTTTCACCTTCATTTATTTCCTTGATGCATTTGCCCCCTATAGCTGAATTCATAACAACCTCATTCCGTACTATAACCGCATCAACATTTATGGAATCTTCAATTTCACCCATTCTGACAATATCTGTTGTTACATTTTTTCCATAGACCCAGAATATCAAAGAAGGGATATATAAAAGCAAAAATAAAACTATTAAAATACTTCCAAGCTTTATTCTCCTTGTAGTTGCTGATTTTTCTATTTCAGCCAAATTGAACCCTCCCAACCAAGAAAATTCGCTTCGTTAATTCCCTGTCTTGTCCGAGAGAAAGCCTGTATTCCCCCAACGGACGCAAACTAAATATTTACAAGCGACTTATCAAGCATCTTCTGAATTGCTATCGTGATTCCAAGCTTTACATGTTCATATACAAGACCACCCTGCATATAAGCAATATATGGAGGTTTTATAGGTGCATCGGCACTGAGCTCAATAGATGAACCCTGGATAAATGCACCCGCAGCCATTATTACAGGGCTATCATATCCAGGCATGTCCCATGGTTCAGGCGTAACATATGAATCCACAGGTGACCCCTTTTGAATCCCCTGACAAAACGCTATAAGGCTGTCCGGATTATTAAACTTAACTGCTTGAATAATATCACCACGCGCACCTGTTATATCCGGGCTGGTTTCAAAGCCAAGCCTTTTCATAACTGCACAGCAGAGAACTGCACCTTTGAGGCTTTCTCCCACGACGTGAGGTGCAAGGAAAAGTCCCTGAAACATAGACCTGTTGTGTCCTAAAGACGAGCCCACCTCTTTACCTAGCCCCGGCGTAGTAAGTCTATATGCCGCCTTATTTACACAATCCCTGCTTCCAACTATATAACCGCCTGTTTGTGCCAATCCACCTCCAGGGTTTTTTATAAGAGAACCCGCCGCAAGATCTGCGCCTGCCTCTATTGGCTCACGTTCCTCAACAAACTCACCATAGCAGTTGTCAACCAATACAATTATATCACTTTTTTTGCCTTTTATAAACGATATAGTCTTTTCTATATCCTCAATCAAAAGTGATTGTCTCCATGCATAGCCTCTAGACCTCTGAATAAGCACCATTCTTGTCCTGTCATTTATAGCATTACCGATTGCTTCTAAATCAGGCTCACCATTTGCCTTAAGTTCAACCTGTGAATATGTAACTTTGAATTCCTTAAGGGAACCTCCACCTTCACCCCTAATACCTATTACCTCTTCCAACGTGTCATAAGGCTTGCCTGTTGCACAAAGAAGTTCATCACCCGGTCGTAAAATACCATACAGGCACAAAGCCAAAGCATGAGTTCCTGACACTATCTGGTGTCTGACAAGAGCATCCTCAGCCTTAAATACATCTTTATACACATTGTCTAAAACCTCTCTGCCTTTGTCATCGTAACCATATCCTGTAGTACCTGGAAAATGGGTATCACTCAAATTATTTATCTGCATGGCACGGATTACTTTCAACTGGTTGAATTCCTTTACCCGGTCAATTTTCTGGAATTCATTCTTTGCCTCTTCCTGTGCAAGATTTATACATTCTAAAACTTTGCTTTCTATATTAAATTCTTCCTTTAAAAAATTCTTTATCATTTTATCAGCATTTCCTCTCATTAACTCAATCTTACAAATCGTAAAATATAGCGCTAGTGTATATTTTTATTTTTTCATTCGTGTTTTCTATATTATTTAAGAAATATCTTTTGTATCACATAGTCTATTTTAACATATAAATCAGTTAATTCAAGCTTTTGATATCTATTTACCTTCACCTTTTTCCAGTCTCAATATCCTCCACTCATAGGGCTTAAGTGAATTCTTAATTACACATCCATCAATTCTGAAAGTTCCTCCTTGCAATAGGTCGTACGCATAACCTGTATCACTGTCTATATGTCCTATATACACACTTCCATTTGCCTTGGTGTGAGTTGTATTCATAAGTATTACCAGAAACTCCTTCTCAGTTTGTCTCCCATAGGCCAGAATACCGTGATTTCCATTGACATTGAGATCAACATAACGTCCTTTTCTTAAGGCCTCGCTTTCTTTCCTCATGGTTATCAGAAAACGGTACAATTTAAGCAGGTCGGTATTCCATTGACTGCTGTCCCAGACCATAGGCCTCCTACAGTCAGGATCCGACTCACCTTTCATTCCTATTTCATCTCCATAATAGACTAAAGGAACTCCGGGAAAAGTAAACTGAAAAACTACTGCAAGCTCAAAACGTTTTTCGCAGTCCTTGCACAATGTAAGAAACCTTGGAGTATCATGGGTACTTATTACATTTACCATGCTGTTTAGTACTCCTGTCTTAAAGTTCATTAAATAGCCGCTAATTCTCTGTTTAAACAGTGTACAACTTATAGATCTGTATGCAAACAAATCATTTATCAAGGACTTCAGAGGATAATTTATAACAGAATCAAACTGGTCACCGTCAAGCCAGGACGAAGCTTCATCAAATATTTCTCCCACAAATACAATATCGTTCTTTACTGTTTTTAATTCTCTTCTAAGACCTCTCCAGAATTCCCGGTCTATCTCGTCAGCAACATCAAATCTCCAGCCGTCTATATTAAACTCAACCGTCCAGTACTTCAATACATCCACCAGGTATTTAACCACCTTGGGGTTTGATGTATTAAGCTTGGGCATTCCACCAAAGAACGAAAAACATTCATAATTGGGTTTAGAACTTTGGGAAACAGGAAAAGAATCTATATAAAACCAGTCCTTATAAGCCGACCCGGAGCCATTTGCCAAAACATCCCTAAAGGCGAAAAAATCACTTCCGGTATGGTTTAATACCGCATCAAAAATAACATTAATTTTTGATGCATGACATAAATCTATAAACTCCTTAAGCTGCACCTTGTCACCTAAAATCGGGTCTACTTCATAATAGTCATTTATATCATATCTGTGATATGATCCGGATTTAAAAATGGGATTAAGATAAATACTGCTCACACCCAAGTTCCTGATATACTCAAACTCCGATATCATACCACCAAGATCCCCACCATAATAACCCCCGTATGGGTTTGTCCCGGCATCCTTCCTTTTAAATCTATCCGGAAAAATCTGATATATCACAGTATTTTCAAACCATTCAACGCTTTTAATAACGTCCTTCGAGCATATGTAAGAAAAGGAAAAGTGCCCCCATGCCGGCCTGTGCTTGTGAAATCCGTTCTGATTGTACCAAACTGCCTCATATGCATCCTCAAGATAAAACATATATTTAAATCGTTTAATTCCAACACAAAGCCTGACTTCATAATAGTCGAACAACTCATCCGAAGCTGCTTTTTCCATAACCTTTTTTCCCTTTATCGATGAATCATACTTTTCTTCGTAGTAAACAATACACACAGACATTTCGTTCTTGCGGGTTCTTATCCTTATTACAAGCGTATTGTTATCCACCCCAAAGGCATATTCACTGTATTGTTTGTGAAATACTGCTTCCTTTAACATTTTTACCTCGCTTATTGTTAATTTAGCTCATCTATGAATTTAGATCGGAATTTATGCGTTTAGTAAATTAGAAGCACATTTTAGAAGCACAGTAAAGAATTGCATTTAATCCTATTTACAAATATTTTATGTATTAACAATACTATGATATCACAAATCGGGGTAAATTTAAACAAGCGACCGATTGCAAATCTTATTGTACAAAAGTGTAAATCCAACAAATCAGATACTTGAATTTTATTGTCGAATATATTATCATTCAAAAAAGGGTGATTGAACTTGATTATAAAATATACTGCCGATAATAACGATAGTGGCAAGGCTGTAAAATACATATTGAAAAGCAGGCTGAATATTTCGGAAAGATTGATAAAAAAGCTCAAATATCAGAGCAAAATATTGTTAAATGGGCAACCTGTATTTGTCAATGTCATTGTAAATTGTGGCGACATTTTAGAAGTTGAAATCGAATATGATGAAGAGGCAGAAGACCTGGTTCCGCAGGATATTCCCATAGATATTATTTATGAAGACGATTGTCTTATTGTTATAAATAAATCTGCCGATATAGTTGTTCATCCAACCTGTGCACACCCTGATGGAACCCTTGCTAATGCCGTGGCATTCCATCTTAAAAAAAGCGGGATCATAAAGAAAATACGGCCGGTTATCAGGCTTGACAGAAATACCACCGGTATTATCATATTTGCAAAAAATTCTTTTTCCCAGGAATTTCTGATTCGACAAATGAACAGTAAATCCTTCGTTAAGGAGTATATAGGAATTGTGCACGGTATCGTAAAAAGCCCGGCTGGAACTATAAATCTACCTATCGAACGCAAAGAAGGCAGTATAATGTTAAGGCACGTTTCTCCATCAGGAGACCGTTCCGTAACACATTTTGAAACCGTAGAACTGCTAAACAACTCCTCCCTGCTAAAATTCCGTCTAGAGACAGGAAGAACCCACCAGATAAGAGTCCACTGCCAGGCCATTGGTCACCCCTTGGTTGGAGATACCCTGTATCCGTATCTGGACACTTTCCAAACCTCTGAAATCCGCATGCAGATTAACGGTGATAACATATATTATGAAATTGGAAATGGAATTCCTGTTTATACAGATGCTATTACCCAAAACCAAAAATCCCTTGCAGAGCCTGGTATTATTGAAAGGCAAGCACTTCACTCCTATAAAGTGGAGTTTTTACATCCCCTGACAGGAAAAAATCTTCAACTCGTTGCGCCCATTCCGAAGGACATTAATAACGCTGTGGAAATATTAAGAAAATAGTCATCAAATTATTTACACAACTTCATAATAATGCTATTATAGTACTTGCTTTCCGACTTATACAAGGCCACAGAAGCACCCTGATAAGGATGTCAAAAAATATCCGAAACTTCAATATATTTAAAACTGGAGGGAGTCTTAAGTGGAAATTCTCAAAGACAGGTACACCATTACAGAATTAAGTGAGCGTCTTGGAATAACCGACCACGCATTAAGGTATTATGAAAAGGAGTTTAACCTGAGCGTTCCAAAGGATAGCAGAGGCAGGCGATATTACACACCGGAATATGCCAACTTAATGTTTCAGATAAAAACCATGCGTGATGATGGTCTTGAGATTAAAGCCATCAAAAAAATATTCGAGTCTGAAAACACTATAATTGAGCCACCACCTGTTGTATCAGAAAACGAGGTTAATATGCTTGCTCCTTTTAATGCAAACGAAAATATTATCGATATCAAGAATTTTTTCAATGACTTCGGCGACCGTCTTACTCTTAGTTTCTCAACGGAAGTAGCTACTGCAAGAGAGCAGATAAATATGGAACTTAACAAAACCAAACTTGAACTTGGAGCTTGTGTTGAAAATAACATAAGAAAAATTGAAAACAAATTGGACAAGCATTTCGAAAATGTAGACCGTTCCTTAGGATTATGGCGTGAAAGAAACAAAGGGGGTTTTTTCAACCGTCTTTCAAAAATAATGTCTAAAAGGAAAACAATGTAGAGCAGTCTGATGTTTTGTGCCGCATAAACTTCTTGGCATCAAGACCACAAACATAATAATACTTGTTCGAACAAACTCCAAAAATTAAGCATATCACAGTTGACTATATAAATCGTGAAAATGATTTTACAAGGACAAATTAGTACTGTGGTATGCTTGGTATTAATATAAAATTCTTCTTTAAAAGTTTGTTTTTACAAACTTTTAGAAAATATTGTTCCGCTGTTTGCAGCAACAAAACCTAATACTTTGATTGCAGCTTCCGCTAATCAATTAAAGCATTGAAAATACTGTTTGTGTAACTGAATCCAACGAAACCTGCTTCTCAACAGCACCCAACTCATAAGCCACCCTGGGCATTCCATATACAACACATGACTGTTCATCCTGTCCTATCGTCCGCGCCCCGCTTTTTCTCATAGAAAGCAAGCCTTTTGCGCCATCGCCTCCCATGCCTGTCAGTATTACACCTATTGCATTTCTGCCTGCTACCTTGGCAACAGACTCAAACAGGACATCCACTGAAGGGCAGTGCCCATTTACCTTCTCACCTTTAAAGCATTCAACTGTGTAAATATTTCCTACCTTTTTAAGCCTCATCTGATAATCCCCAGGAGCAATAAGAACTCTTCCCGGATAGACCCTGTCACCATTTACCGCTTCTTTAACTTCCATTGGACATGAATTATTCAGTCTTTCCGAATACATTCTTGTAAAGACCGGCGGCATATGCTGCACTATTACCGTCCCAGGAATATCTTTCGGCATGGATTTTAAAACACTATAGATTGCTTCGGTTCCACCGGTTGAAGCACCTATTGCCAGTATTTTTTCCATTTTACTGCCATCCGTATTCACATATTCCCTGTTAACCGGCATTTCGCTCTTCCACTGTCCAACTTTTGCGGTAGATGCAATTTTAATCTTTATTATTAGTTCATTTATAAATGATTGCAAACTTAACTGACTATTCATATTAGGCTTAGTTACAAAATCAACAGCACCCGTATTTAAAGCATTGAACACATTATCACTCACAGCACTTACAACTACTACAGGAATAGGATACTGGGGCATCAGACGCTTTAAAAATTCAATGCCGTTCATTTTAGGCATCTCAACATCAAGTGTCATTACATCAGGTTCGCACTCAATTATTTTATCCCTTGCACTATATGGATCTGACGCTGTTCCTACAACCTCAATAGCAGCATCCTGAGCAATTTTATTGGCTAACGTTTCCCTAAAAAGCAGTGAATCATCAACTATCAAAACTTTTATTTTTCGTCGAATATTTGTTTTTTTTAGTTCCATGTCAACTATTCCTTTCTATATACTGCAGGCATTATGTATTTATATTTCGTTTCTTCACGGTTTAATGATTCAGAGTGTCCAATAAAGAGATATCCTCCATACTCCGTGAGTTCATAAAACCTTTTTACCAACTCTCTTTTTGTTTGAGAATCAAAATAAATCATTACATTCCTGCAAAATATTACATGAAACTTTTTTTTGAAGGGAAAAGATGTATTCATGAGATTGAATATCCTAAAAATCACCTCTTTTTTTATATTGTCGGTAACAATACTGTTTTCATTATCAAACCTCTCAAAATATGAGCTTCTCCACAATTTAGGAACAGCTTCCAGGCTTTCATTTGAATAAACACCCTTTTGTGCTTCCCCCAATACTCTTGTGGATATATCCGTTGCGAGAACTTTAGTATCCCACATTTCTTTCTCCTCGTACCTAAAAAAATCTGCAATAATCATGGCAAGCGTATAAGGCTCTTCTCCGGAAGAGCAACCGGCACTCCATATTCTTAAATCCTTTGAAGTCTTTAACTGTTCATACCAATATGGGAGCACATTATTTTTAAATAATTGAAAATGCTCCGGTTCTCTCATAAAATATGTATGATTGGTTGTAATCTTGCTTACAAGTGTTCTGATAGCTTCTCCGGTTTTCTCTTTCATCACATAGTCTATATACTCGGAAAAACTGTTAAAATTCATTTCTAATAAGACGTTCTGAAGACGCCCGACAACCAGAGCTTTTTTTTTCTCGCTTAAATTTATTCCATAATTTGCCTTAATATATTCCGTGAGTCTGATAAATTCCCTATCTGTTATAGTCAGCATATTTTTCACCACTAATATGTTTTTTATTAAAACCTATATTGAAAAGCATTACACAATTCTCGCCAGGCTTTCGCAATCCTCGTCGCTTAGAATCTTTTGGCAATCCAATAAAAGTTTTACGTCATCGCCCACTTTTCCAACTCCTTTAATATACCTGTTATTAAACCCTGTGTTTATATCAGGAGGAGGTACAATATCATTATCTGTAATTGTTATGACTTCAGCCACACTATCCACAATAAGCCCCACTGAGACGTCACCTATATCAACTACAATAATACATGTTCTATCGTTGTATTCTCTAGGTTCTTTTTTGAATCTCAACCTGACATCTAAGACCGGAATTATCTTTCCCCTAAGATTAATTATTCCTCTTATATAATCTGGCAATTCGGGCACTTCTGTTATCTTCTGGATATTTATTATCTCGGTTACATACTTGATTTCAATTCCATAAACTTCTTTTCCTATAGCAAAAGTCAAGAATCGTCCTTTTTGAGTGTCTTCTACAAGTTCATTCAATTCATCTAATACTTCAGCCATGTGTAAAACCTCCATTATAATTATTAATTAACATTAAGTGCTGATTAACATAATAAAACTCTGGAATATTATTTTGTTTATCGGCAAAAATCATAGGATGTTCAATAGCACTAGCTGATAAGCTCGTCGATATCGAGTATAAGACTGATATCACCATTTCCCAAAAGGGTACATCCGGCTATACCCCGTACTTTTCTTATGTATTTAGGCAATGCTTTTACAACAACCTGCTGTTCTCCTAAAAGAGCATCCGCAAAAATACACATTCTATTACCGGAGTTTTCTACCATAATCATTATGCCCTCAGTAAGGTTTTCCACTTCTGAATTAATACTATAATGCCTCTGAAGCCTCAGTACAGGATAACATTCTCCTCTTACCATTATCATTTCATTGCCCTGTTCGTCTTCTATTACCGCCTCATTCCTGACTCTGAAAGACTCAAGTATTGATACCGTAGGAATTGTGTACTTGCTGTGTCCTACTTCAATTATCATTCCATCTATAATTGCCAGTGTCAGTGGAAACTTAATGATGATGGTGGTCCCTTCTCCTGGAATACTATCTATGTGTACCGTGCCACCCAACATTTCAATATTTTTTGTAACAATATCCATTCCTACTCCACGCCCTGAAAACTCTGTAACATTCTCTTTTGTAGAAAACCCGGGTAGGAATATAAATGAATAGATCTCTCTGTCAGTCAATTCACTTTCAGGCTTTCGAATGAGATCGTTTGCTCTGGCTCTTGAAAGAATTTTATCTCTATCCAGGCCTTTTCCATCGTCTTTTACAATTATCCAAACTTCCCCACCTGCATTTTTGGCTTCTAAAACCAGTTTTCCTGTGGGAGACTTTCCGTTCTGGATTCTCTCTTCAGACTTTTCAATCCCGTGGTCTATGGAGTTTCTTATCAAGTGTATCAATGGATCACTAATACGCTCAATTATGTTTTTATCAACTTCAGTTTCTTCTCCTATAATTTGAAGTTCAACAGATTTGTCAAGTTTTTTGCCCATATCACGTACAATTCTGTTCATCTTTTGAAAAGTCATTGACAAAGGCACCATACGTATTGACATGACAATATCCTGAAGCTCGCTAGTTATTTTATTAAGCTGTCGTGCCGCCTTATTAAAGTTATTCAATTCCAGTCCGTTGAGATCCGGATTTTGTGTAACCATTGCTTCGGATATGACCAACTCGCCTACAAGATCCATAAGCAGATCAAGTTTGCCTATATTAACACTTATTACACTCTGTTTTCCGGTGTTTTTTACATTTTCCCTTGTATTCTCTTTCTCCGATTTAATTTCTTTTGGGCTATTAATATCGCCGGTCTCTTTACTATTAATCGGATCCTCCAGATTAATAGTTCTTAGCGAATCGGATATTTTTGTATCTTTATCCTGTTCTCCCGCATCCTCTTTATTGTTGTTTATAGTAAAATCATCCAAAGCATCATCCGTCAGATATAACTTCAAATCCTTAAGTAAAATAGTCTTGCTTAGTTGTTCTTTTACCTCATTTAATCCCAGGTCAGTTTTAAAGACAACCTTGAATCCCTCATTCCGGATAATCTGGGAAGTATCACTATTTTCCATAACATCCCCCGGAAAATATGTGATTACTTGAGCTATATCTTCCAAATCATGGACAACTGAAAACGCCCTTATGTTTTCCATCTCACATCCGTCTTCAAAGAAAAAGATTGCCTCATATTTGTTAGCCATGGTAACCTGAGCACTTTTGTCAGAACTCACATAATATTTCTGATCTGAGCTTTCGTTTTTCTTATTAATCCCATCGTCTCCCGACTCATTTTTCGAATCATTTTCAGAAGGATTTTCTTCTTTAATATGTTTGAGGTATTCATTGACTTTCAATTTCAACTCGTCAGAACTTCCATCGGGCTGAAATCCATTTTCAAGCTTTTGTGTTTCACTTTTAATGAAATCCACACACTCAAACACCAGATCTATAATTTTAGAAGATTCAACATTCTTTGGTCTCTCTTCCCTTAGAAAAAAGAATAAGTCCTCCATGGAATGAGCAAGTGATGAGATGTTGTCAAACATCATCATAGCAGATGAACCTTTTATGGTATGCATAATTCTGAAAATCTCATTAATAGATGCTTCAAATCCGCTTTCTTTTTCACAGAGAAGGAGCGACTGCTCAAGTTGGTCAATTAACTGATAAGTCTCAAAAATAAACAATTCCAGCATCGGCTCACGGTCCATATTATTTGCCAAAATAAATCACCTCGGATTCTTAAAGTCTGGCCTAATGCACTTACTATCAAAAAAGCTTTGAGTACTATTCACTTTAAAGCTTCGCAAGAGTTGAAACGACATACTCTTCCTTAAAAGGCTTTACAATGAATCCCTTTGCTCCCGATACAATAGCTTCCTTTACAAAACATTCCTGGCCCATTGATGAAATCATTACTATCTTTGCATTGGGATCAAATTCTTTTATCATTTGTACAGCTTTTATTCCATCACATAGAGGCATTGTAATGTCCATAGTAACAATATCCGGATTCATTTCCTTATACTTACTCACTGCAACCAAACCGTTTTCCGCCTCACCTACGACTTCAAAACCATTTCTCTCAAGCATCATCCTTAATGAAGTTCTCATGAAGGCTGCGTCGTCAGCAACAAGAACACGTTTCATGTTTTCACACTCCAATGCAATTTGTATTTTCAATTATTAATCGGAAAAAATGAGCATAATCTGAATAGGAAAATAAAATATTTACCTTTGTAGTTTGCAAAAACTATTATTTTACTTTATACTTTAATTAACCAAAGGCTATATTTCATTATTAATATCTAATAATCATGTCGAGGTAATAATTATGCTGAATTTTCTTGGTATTGGAAGCGCATTTAATACCGCTTTAGGCAACACCAGTGCCTTCATTAAAAAGCACAACAGTATTCTTTTATTTGACTGTGGCAGCACAGTATTTAACAGACTACAAAAAATTGATCTGTTAGCCGGAGTCAACAATCTCTATATAGCTTTGACACACACTCATCCAGACCATGTGGGAAGTCTTGGAGAACTTATTTTCTATTCACACTATATACTTAACCATAAGCCAAAGATTCTTTTCCCGGATGCAAATTTGCTAAATTCGCTCCTGGCTCTTATGGGTGTGGATGACAGTTTTTATGAAGTTCTATCCCATATGGAGGTTAAAATAACCGATGAATTCCTAGGTTATGCCCGTTTGACTTTTATACCGTCTTCGCATGTTGATAAAATCCCCTCCTATGGCATAATACTCGAATATGAGGAACGGACTATATACTATAGTGGTGATTCCAACAAAATAAGTCCATTGATTCTGGAGAAATTCGAAAAAGGACAAATTGACCTTATATATCAGGATACCTGTAATCTGGATTATAAAGGCAATCCTCACCTTTTCATCGGTAATCTTATAGAATGTATCAAGCCATGCTTAAGATCAAGAATATATTGCATGCATTTAGACCAGAGATTCGAGCAGGAGATTGCCCTTCAATCAGGATTTAGCATAGCCGAAATAATTGCAGGTTTATAGAAAAAACACCCTCATCAAGTAGGGTGTTTTTTGAATTCCAAATATGTTAAAGTATCTACAGGCAAAGCAAAGGACTAATGAAAAAAGAACATCCAATTTTCGTACCTAATTTGCGATTTTCATTTCAAGTCTCAGCTTATCAGCTACCATAGCAATAAACTCAGAATTTGTAGGTTTTCCCTTACCGAGGTTGACTGTATATCCAAACAAAGAATCTATTGTATCTACCTGTCCCCTGCTCCAGGCAACTTCAATTGCGTGTCGGATAGCTCTTTCCACACGGCTGGGGGTTGTGTTATATTCTCTCGCTATAGAAGGGTACAAAAGTTTGGTAATCGAGTTAATTACATCCAGATCTTTTACAACCAGCATAATTGCGTCCCTCAGATATTGATAACCCTTAATATGAGCCGGCACACCAATTTCGTGCATTATACTGGTTACTTCAACTTCAAGGTTTCTAGGCGCAGCTTGTTGATATGTAGGTTTTACTTCATTTCCATAATCGGATCTTATCACATTAGACTGGGTAGTTACATTTTTTAGTTGACGTATTCTTGATACCAAGACATCCATATCAAAAGGTTTTACAACATAATATTCCGCACCTAATGCCAAAGCTCTCTGAGTAATCTTATCCTGTCCTACTGCGGATAATATTATAAACAAAGGCCTTTTACTAATCGGGGTAGCACCAATTTTTTCAAGTACACCAAGGCCGTCTAAATGAGGCATAATAATATCTAATATAGCTATATCAGGCATCTTGGATGTAATAAGTTCAAAGGCTTCTATACCATCTCTGGCCAAACCAACAACTTCAATGTCATTCTGGTTATTAAGATATTCATACAATATATCACCAAATTCCCTGTTATCGTCTGCTATTACAACCTGAATCTTTTTTGAAGACAATTTAACTCTCCCCCTTAACTTTTGTAAAACTCTTAATGTTATAGCTATATTATATTTATCATTCGACAAAATTACAAGGACTAGATCCTATTTTTTAACAATTTCGCAGTGAATCAGATATGCCACAAATATTACTCCCACTCTCAAGCCCTTGTAAATACCGACTTTTTTTCTATAAAAGCATAATATGCCAACTCTTTATTTATGTAAAAAAACGCCCGGAAATAAATGAATTTCCGGGAAATATGGAATCTTTAGAAAGCGTTAAGAAGCAATATCCATACTATATTTGGTATCATCAACTGCATTTTTCAGCATGTTTTCAATAAAAATTCCGTAACCTCTTGTAGGGTCATTTACAAGTACATGAGTAACAGCACCTATCAATTTACCATTTTGTATTATCGGACTCCCTGACATACCTTGAACTATACCTCCAGTCTGCTCTAGAAGTTTGCTGTCCTTAATCCTTATAACCATTCCTTTTTGCCTGTTTGTAGTATTCTTCGAAATTTTCTGAATTTCGATTTCATATTCCTCTATAGTCTTACCATCAATGTTTGCCAATATCTTTGCATTACCTACTTCCACTTCGTTTCTTAACCCAACAGGATATAATTCGTTTGGAAATTTTCCCAACATATCTTTATTTAACACCCCATAAATTCCGTAGGGACTATTTTTCTTAATAAGCCCTAATTCCCTTCTTTCTTCTATAAGTACACCTTTTAATTCTCCAGGGTTTCCTGACCTGCCTTTAATAATTGTCAATATATTGGATTCAACAATTTCGCCATTCTCAACGGGCATTAGTGAGCCTGTATCGATGTCGGTAATTCCATGCCCTAAAGCTCCAAAGGCATTGGTTTTGGGATCATAAAATGTCAAGGTTCCAATACCTGCAGTGCTGTCTCTTACCCACATTCCCACATGATACTTATTGTCTTCAACGGACTTTTTAGGTTTAATAATCGCAGAATCTGTTTTACCTCCCCTTCTAAATATGACTTTTATTTCATTCCCGTCGCTGTTATCAATTTCATTTATCAAAGCTTCCGTACTATCAATGCTCTTTCCATTCACATTAAGTATTAAGTCTCCAGGCTTAATTCCTGATTCCTTAGCAGGTATTTCCTTTTTACCATCAACAGTCTCAATGTCTGACATACCAACCACAAGAATTCCGTCAATTTTCAGCTTCACTCCTACAGTATTGCCACATGCAACAACTTCGCGATAGGGAACTACATCCACCTGCATTGTTTTTATTGGTATCACTCCTAGTATTCTCATACTTATGTTTACAGTTCCCAACCTTTGGGGTCTTATCAATACCGGATTAAATAACTTTACAGGGTTTGTCCATATAACCGGATTATTGTTTTCAAGTTTTATAATATCATTCTTGTCAGCTTGTATATCAACAAGAAACGGACTTTCCAAATTATATGCATATCCTTGGCTTTCAAAAAGTGTCAGATGGTTTGGCATATCTAATACAGCTCTGATATATGTTACTGCTAGAATTATAAAACATACTGAAAGGAAAATGCTCAACTTTCCCTTTGTCGTTCTTATATATTTCATGGTGATCCACTCTCCTGATGCCTTTTAAAGTTAACTGCGTTGTAGTTTTCTATCATATCAACAAAAAATAAATATCACGCTTATGAAGGAAGAATTTTTACACAATTACTGCCTCTCAAATTTTCTGAATTAGCCTTATTTCTTCGAAATAGTCTATAAGAAAAGGAGGCGCTAATTATTATATGACGCCCTCAAAGCGTGATTGGTAGTCCCTTTGCAAATTTCCAATAATTCATAGTAATTAAAATAAACTTCATATGTTTTTACCATTCACTCTAATAACATTAAATCCCGTTGTAAAACACTAATCATAAATTAACCTAATATAAACTTATTTATTCACCCAAAAACTGCATTAAAATCTGAATTCAGTAAAAATGAGATGTCTTTGAAATATAAAAAAATCCGGCTTCGCCAATTTTAAGCCAGAGTATTTCTCTGCAGCAAACAGCCTTGTGGTAAACTTTTTTGATGTAGGAAAGAAATGCACTTTCTTTGGCATTAAAAAGAGCTGGCATCTGCCAGCTCTAACTTGAAGCTAATTTTGAATTGTTATATAAATATCCGATATATTTATAGTTTATCCTTCTTATATTTCTTTGCATAGTCAATCATTTCTTCGGCATGTTTTAAGGTTATGTCAGATATATTTGCCCCGCCAATTATCCTTGCAACTTCGGTTCTTACTTCATCTTCCCTCAACCTTCTTACTGATGTGCTCGTACTTTCGGCATTTGTAACTTTCTCAATATAATAGTTATTATCAGCAATACAAGCTATCTGAGCCAAATGTGTAACTGAAATAACCTGATGGTTTCTTGATATATACGACATTTTCTCGCCAACTTTCTGTGCTGCTTTTCCACTTATACCTATGTCAATTTCATCAAATATCAGAGTAGAGATTTTATCTATTTTGGCAAGGATTGTTTTTATTGCAAGCATAATACGGGACATTTCACCACCGGATGCTATTTTCGCCAAGGGTTTGAGCGGCTCGCCTGAATTGGTCGAAATCAGGAACTCAACCCTGTCTAATCCATTGTGTCCATAATTTCTGGCACCACCCTCATCAATGCTTTCATCAAACTCAACATTAACCTTTAGTACTGCGTTTTTCATCTCCAGATCGCTTAATTCCGAGCCTATTTTATCCTCTAAGAGCTTCGCCGCACTCTTTCTTTTAGAACTTATATCTTTAGCAATTGCATAAAGTTCTTCATCCACCTTTACAAGCTCATCCCTTAATTTATTTACCATTTCCTCGTTGTTCTGGATATTTTCAAGTTCTTTCTGAGCGTTTTCCAGAAAAGCACACACTTCTTCTATTGTTGCCCCGTATTTCTTTTTCAGCTTGTATATCAGATCAAGTCTTTCTTCAATTTGTTCCAAAAGTTCGGGATCATATTCAACTTCATCCCTGCTGCTGCGTATCTCACAAACAATATCTTCAAACTCAAAGGATATACTCTCCAGCCTTTTTAAAATTGCGGCGTACTTTTCATCCAACTTTGATATGTCACTCATGAGTGACATTGCTTCCCCAATAGTATCCGAGGCCGATTTCTCTGATTTATTACCAATACCTATCAACTCATACGCCATAGACAAAGTACTGAGTATCTTTTCAGAATTTTGAAGGATTGTTCTCTGTTTAATTAATTGTTCCTCTTCGTTTGGCTTAAGCTTTGCCTTTCTTATCTCATCTATCTGAAATTTCAAAAAATCAATTTTACGCTCTCTGTCATTTTTATCCCCGGACAGTTTTTTCAGCCTATTCTTTATTTCCCTGTATTGTGCAAGCTTTTCAACATAGTTATTCTTTTTATTATGGATACTTTCATCCCCAAAGGAGTCCAACAGATCTATATGGCTCTCCGTCCTGAGCAAAGACTGATTGTCATGCTGCCCATGTATGTCAATCAGCTTCTCTCCAAACTGTTTTAACATTGACACAGTTGCAATTTTACCGTTAATTCTACAGGTATTCTTACCGCCTAAAGTAAATTCCCGGGAAATAATTAATGTTCCGTCCTCCTCAGCCTCTATTCCAAATTCCTCAAACAAATCATTTAATCTGTCGTCACCAATTGTAAATACAGCTTCAACTACAGCCTTATCTTTACCGGTTCTTATCAAATCCTTAGAAAGCCGCTCACCTAATATGGCATTTATGGAGTCAATTATAATTGACTTACCGGCACCGGTCTCACCTGTTAGTACATTCAAGCCCTCACCAAGTTCAATTTCAACCTTGTCAATAATAGCGATGTTTTGTATTTGTAATTGTTGAAGCACAGGTATTACCTCACTTTTTCAATGGTATTTTACAGCCGAATATCCTTAAGGCTATGAAAAAACTGTTAATTGTGTCCTATATCCTTAGCCATTTTGTTAAACTTATTAACAAGTTCCTCTGCAATTTTCTCTGCTCTGCATATAATCATTACTGTATCATCCCCAGCTATTGATCCAACTATTTCCGGCCATTTTAAAGAATCAATTGCCGATGCTGAAGCTTGTGCCATACCTGGCAGTGTTTTAACAACCACGATATTATTTGCATAATCACTCGAAGCATAAGATTCGGTAAAGATTGTCATAAGCCTGTTGTAAACAACATTTTCAGTTTTTGAAAAGGGCGCATACTTGTAACGACCATCGGAAGTCATAACTTTAATCAATCTGAGTTCCTTTATATCCCTCGATATTGTAGCCTGAGTGACATCCATCCCCAGTGCTTTAAGTTTCTCAGCTATTTCCTCCTGCGTCTCAATAACTTCTGCTTCTATTATCTCCAATATCTTTGCCTGTCTATTATACTTCATACTATTTTATTTTTTCTCCTCTTTCGTATATTTTGCTTCTTAATACATCAAAAAAATTCCTGTCACCTAATTTTATCATTTTAAGGCACTGTGATGATTTTCTGGTTATTATGCTGTCTCCGCCTTCCAATTCGTATCCGTTTTGTCCATCTACGGTAACCATTGCCCCATGACAGTTAGTCTCCGCAACAAGCACCTTGAGTATCCTGTCCCCAGTGGTAATAAATGATCTTGAGTATAATAGATGAGGACATATGGGAGTTGCAATAATAAGACTGATATCCGGTTCTACTATAGGCCCACCTGCTGAAAGGGAATAAGCCGTAGAGCCTGTCGGCGTTGAAATTATCAACCCATCTCCCGGGTACAAATCAACAAACTGGTCATTTATATAAGTTTTCAAGTGCAATATTCTTGACATCCATCCTCTTGAAATAACCACGTCGTTCAATACAATGTCTTTCATAATTTCTTTATTATCCCTGATAATCGTCGTTTCAAGCATCATTCTTTCTTCAATACCGTATTCACCCTTGACCAGACATTTTATCGCAGGATCTATTTCACTTTTCTCAACTTCCGTTAAAAAGCCCAAATTACCAAGATTAATACCAAGTATTGGTATATCCTTGCAAAAAACTTTTCTTGCCGATTTTAAAAAGGTTCCGTCACCGCCAAGGCACACCACTATGTCTGATGCTGAGATAACTTCATCTTCCTTAAGACCAGTTAAATTATCTTTAATATCCGCCGCCAGATTATCATCCAATATGGGCTCCGCTCCATTATCTCGTATGCTCGTAACAAGCATTGATGTAACCTTAAGTCCGATATCCTTATCTCTATTTGCAATTACTCCAATTTTTATCATTATTGTACCTCGCAGTATTTATAGACTTTGCTATCACATATTATATAAAATAAATACACAAAGTACAATATATTATAAATTCAAACAGTAGTAAAGTTACCGGAATTAATAGTTATTAATACCTTAAAGAAATGTGCACTATAGATCAGTTTTTAAGTATTAATCCCCACACTAAAGCCCCGGGTGTTTCTTCCGGGGCCTACTAACCGGTTTATATTATACTAACTCAAGTTTCCCACTTCAGAAAGTGAACTGAACCTTGAAAAACAATATTTTG
>CAZLZR010000047.1:0-38276 GCA_964564015.1 uncultured Acetivibrio sp. | reverse complement strand
TTTCGGCATTTTTCGGGTCAAGCACCCAACCGAGGTTTTCACCTATTCCATTAGCGGTAAACCACTCGAAACAAACTGCAATCGAAACCTCCGAGTTTTGCACGATTTGTTGCATTTTGTTTGATTTCACATGAGTTGTAACATAGAACACACCGTCTTCATAGTAAGCGTTTACATCGCGGACAATCGGGCGGGGCTTTCCGTCAGCGCCCGGCTCCCGTGCAATCGTCGCAAGGGAAATAACATTGTCTTTGCCGTTGCCGAACTTCTCTTCGATTAATTTTAACCCTTCTTCATACTTGCTCATTTTGCATTTCCTCCTCTAACATAAATTTTCTAACTTTACATTTTAATCTTAAGTTCACAATATAAAACCAAACCGAATTAAGCAAAGATTTTTATTTGGTAATATATATGATTATATCAAATTAGAAATCAGAATAGGTTAAAAAAAACTAATCATATACAATTCATTTGTGTATGATTAGTACAAGTGCCAAAAAGGTACGATTTTTGCGCAGCAAAATATCGTTCATCTGTCTGCCGAATGGCATCTTACTGCTTTTTTGCGAAGGTCACGCAAATTACGTTGTTTGACACTAAAACAAATCGGAACCAACTTTAAATCAGCTCCAAAACACCGCATTCCGGCAAAAAAATACTGCCAAAGCACGACTATCATCCTGCTCTGGCAGTATCAACAAACAAACGGGGCAAGGTACCGATCCCTTATAATAACTGTTTTCTTATCTCTTCCCCGGATTTTATAGAAAGGTATGCCGGTGCAATATCAAACACGGTTTTAGCTCCGGAAACCCCTTCCTTGTTTAACCTGAACGCTGCTCTGGCATACGCTATTAAAGTATTTGCAGTAAAATCAGGATTGGAGTCGAGCTTAAGTCTATATTCAATTATATGTGAGTTTTCATTATTGATGCCGGTATTTCCTGTTCTGATTGAAAATCCGCCGTGCGGTATTCCGCTATGATTCTTCTGAAGTTCTTCTTCAGTTATAAAGTGTACGATTGTATCATAGTCTGCAAAATAATTAGGCATAGTCTTTATATCATTTTCGATCTTAGCCTTGTCTGATCCTTCTTCTGCAACAACAAAGCATTCTCTGATATGTTTTTGCCTTGTAGTAAATTCAGGATTTTCACCTTTTCTTACCGCTTCAATTGCACTCTCAATGGGTATAGTGTATTGCTTTGCATTTTTTACACCCTTTACTCTTCTGATGGCATCTGAATGACCCTGGCTTACGCCTTTACCCCAAAAAGTATAGTCCTTACCTTCAGGTAAAATAACCTCTCCAAACAAACGGCTGAGCGAAAACATCCCAGGATCCCAGCCACTCGATATAACCGCCACCTTATTTGCTTTTTTTGCTTCTTTATTGACGGCATCATAGTATTCAGGAATCTTTGCGTGAGTATCGAATCCATCCACCATATTAAACATTCCTGCAAACAAAGGCCCCTGTTCGGGTAAATCCGACATACTGCCGCCACAAAGCAACATAACATCTATTTTATCTGTCATATTTTTTGCTTCATCAATATGGTATGCCTTTACACCTTCAGTCATCGTCTTTATTGAAGAAGGATCCCTCCTTGTAAAAACACCAACCAATTCCATATCTTTATTCTGCCTGATTCCCAACTCTGAGCTCTTACCCAGGTTGCCATAACCAACAATACCAATTCTAACATTTTCCAAATATGACTCCTCCATTCCAAACATATAAAATTTCTTCAAGTTCTTGTGTCAAGTATTTTATCATATATTAAATAATTCTACACCACTTTAATTTGATTTTTTTGTATATCCCCAAAAATTCTTTCTAATTTTTCTTTAAGTTCTGCACATAGTTATCCATTGCATTGGCCACAATTTTAGAAAACCTTACTGCTTCCACAACCGTCTTTGCTCCGGTAACAACATCTCCGCTGGCATAAACACCAGGGCGACTGGTTTCTCCAAATTCATTTACGACAACAAGCCCTTTGGAATTTACTTCAATACCTGGCGATGAAGAAACAATAACAGCTCTTGGTACCTGACCGATTGCCACGATAATGGAATCACATTCCATCAACTCTTCAGTTCCTTCTACCGTTCCTACAACATTAATATTATTTCCGTCAGAAACGACTTTACTGTCTGCAAATACTACACCTTTTTCAGTAAATTCAACTGCACTCTTTAAATAATGGAACTTCACACCATCTATCTTTGCATATCGAATTTCTGTCTCTCTTGCTGCCATCATTTCCTCTGATTTATAACTTACAATGGAAACTTCACGTACACCCTGTCTTACAGCAGTTCTTGCAGCATCGATTGCAACGTTTCCCGCTCCAATAACAACCACCTTTTCACCGAGGTCATAAGCATTTGGTTTGCGCAAATACTCAATGGCATAATTTACGTTGCCAAGACTTTCTCCCTTTATATTCATCTTTCTTGGATTCCATACACCGGTACCAAGGAAAATTGCCTGAAAACCGTCACGGAACATATCATCAATATTAAGCGTTGTTCCAATAGTTGTATTTGGCCTGATTTTTACCCCGCTCTTTATCAAGACACTTCCTAAATTGTCGATATATTTCTTAGGAAGTCTGAATTCAGGAATACCATATCTTAGTACACCTCCGATGCTGTCATTTCCTTCAAATATTGTAACATCATAATTTTTTTTTGCCAGCAGCAAGGCTATTGTAATCCCAGCAGGTCCCGAACCGATGATACCGATTTTCCCTGCTGTCTTGTCAGACTTTTTCGGTTCATACACATTCAGATAAAAATCAGATATGTACTGCTCAATAGCACTGATTTGTACCGGGGTACTTTTTATTCCTGTTACACAGTGACCTTCACACTGGTTTTCCTGTGGGCAGACACGACAGCATATGATAGACAGCGGGTTGTTTTCGAACAAAAGCTGACCAGCTTGTTTTACATCGCTTTCAAGAAGCATTTGGATAGCATCACGTATTGGTGTTCCTACGGGGCACCCCTTACTGCACTGTGGGTTTTTACACTGAAGACATCTTTTTGCATCATCCATTACATGTTTACTCATCATTTTACCTCCCACTAAACTTTTTCATTTATTAATATAATTGTTAACACCTTGTCTGTCTCTACCACCTGTGTTATGATTATTCTGGTTGTTCCACAATACGAAATGGAGGTGTGCTATGGAAAACAACAGCACAAACCCGGTACAATCAGCCGGAAGAATCTTTACCATAATGGAAACCCTTGCAGAAACCGGCCCCATTGGACTTACAGAACTCAGCGTGCGACTGTCGCTTCATAAAAGCACTGTACACCGGCTTTTAACTTCCCTGATCAGTATGGGATATGCAGACCAGGATGCCATAAGCGGGAAATATCTCCTTACTTATAAACTAGTACAACTGGCTGATCATTTGCGTGAAAATCAGGATTTCCTTCCACTGATTCATCCTTATATTGTCCGGCTCTGCGAAGAATGCTGCGAAACAGTTCATCTGGTGAAACGTACCGGTAACAGAATTATTTATATCGATAAGGTTGAAAGCAATGTTAATTCCATACGAATGGGTTCTCAGCTAGGTCTCACGCTGCCAATGTATTGCACCGGTGTTGGCAAGGCAATTATGGCTACTCTTCCGGATTCAGAAATCGAAGAAATCTGGAAAAGCAGCGACATTGAGGCCAAAACTGATTTTACAATCACTGATTTTAAAGCGCTTATCAATGAAATCAACAATATACGCAAACTCGGATATGCTCTTGACAATCAGGAAAATGAACTTGGTGTCCGCTGTATCGCAATTGCCCTTCCGGATTCTACCAATCAGGCTCAATATGCAATCAGTGTTTCTGCACCTATTAACCGTATGTCTGACGAGCGTATCGGAACCCTGGCCGTAATTCTTGGAAATCTCCGTTCTCAAACAAAGTGTTTCGTAATATGAAACTGTGTTTTATTATTTGATATAGCTACTCAATTATATCATATTGACATTGTCTGTCAATATGTCTATTTGTATTCATAGTACCTTCATTAATACATCCCTTTGCTTTGCCTCTTTATTTTCATTTCATAAAATAAAGGTAGGATACATAAAGATTTTGTCTTTATATATTCTACCTTTGCATTATTTCCACATTATGCAGTACTTGCTAAAAACAAACAAAGCTTTCGATATTCCTTAAATCAACACCAAAGTATATCCATCTGAATCCAGTCCATCTCCATCCTGCTGCTGATCTTGGTCCTACAAAAACAAGCCATGCCCAAAAACGTTCTCCTGTATTGAGCCAAATAAACACATATCTAAAAGTACACGGCCTTATTGCACCAGGATCTACTGCAAAAACTCCAACTCCTTGAGACTGCGATTGCTGCGGTGTAAACGCTGGCGGTGGACCCGATGGTGGCCCTGATGAAGCACCCGGTGCTCCTCCAGGAGTTCCTGAAGGCGGTCCAAATGGCGGTCCAAAACCCTGTCCCGGCTGTTGAAACGGTGGCCGTGGTGGACGGGGCGGTTGTCTTTCTTCAGCATGATAATATTCGTGCATATAGAACACTCCCAAATTTTAAGATACTTATTACATATTATGTTAAGTTGTTCTATATGTTGCATATATTATCCATATTGTCTTTATTCAAAAGTGCATTCCTGATTTTAAAAGGAACACAGTTTTATTTCAATACAAATTTACAATATTGGCCTAACCATATAAAGAAGTAATAAAGCAAAAAGAGATGTAACGACTGTCAGGATTAATGAAAATACAAATGCAACTCTTATAACCTTGTTTTCCTCACCTAATTTGTCGATTGAAGCTGCCGCATTCTGAAGTTTTGCCGGAGAAATAACACTTGCAAGACCTCCTCCAAAAGCTAAAGCTGCTGTAACAACTACTATGCCTGTTATTCCAAGGTTCAGATCTTTTGCTGTTGTCATTGTATATTTAGCAAACATGGCTATTGTAGAAGCTTCACTGCCTGTTATAAACCCTCCAAATAGACCGATAAAGCCTACAACGAAACCATATGCTCCTTGAAACACGGAAGAAGAAGCATTTGCCAGTACCTGCACCATACTTTCAACAGTATAAGTCTGCTCAGATATACTGAAACCTGACATATTCATTATTTCACCAATTGCAAAGAAAATCGCAGCTGAGAAAACCGGCCTAAGCGCTCTTTTCTTCCACACCAGCAAGGTCTCTTTGATTTGAGATGCCTTTGGACGAAGGAAAGGTATAGCCAATAGTACACTTACAAATATCCAGGTATATGCGTTCCACAAAACTCTTGTTTTAATTACTTCTTTAGAATCAGCTGACAGGCCTGTTATAGGCATAGTCATATCTTTATATAAGAAATTAAAAATATCCTTTGGAATATTTAAGGCTAAAATTACAATGATCAGTATTATCCATGGCATAAAAGCTTTCCAAAGAGGGTATTTCTTTTCATAATCCAATTCTTCCTTTGTTAGTTTGCTTCTATCTATAACTTTTTTGCCTGTGGCCTTGAGGTAGATTACCATCGCTGCTATTACTGCCAAACCGGCTAAAACACCTGTCAGTGTAACAAGGTTTTCAAACTTGTTGGTAAAGAACGAAACAACTCCAATTACACAGCCCGTAATAAGACATGGGAGCCAACCTTGCTTTATCGCACTCCATTTACCTACAATCCACAACATACAAAAACCTATCAATGTAGATACCACCGGCAGGAACATAAAGAATATACTTCCGATCTGTGCCAGGGTCAATTCCGGCCCTAAATTATTTTTTGTGATAAAGCCGTTTGCGATATCGTAGAAAACTACTACCGGAGCACCCAGCAGTGCATATGTACATAATGAATCGTATCCTATGGCAGGTAATGCTATTGCAACATATGTAGAATATCCCATTGCTATAAGAATTGGCGGTAAAATAGACACCGGAGTGGCACCTACTGCAACCATAAGCGTACCGAAACCAATGCTGAGCATCATTATCTGAACAGCTTTGTTATCACTGGCAATAGTCTTCATAAATATAATTACTCTTTTTAAAGCACCTGTTTTCTCCATGAAAGCCATTTGAAGAAGTGAAGTTGCAACGATTAATGATACAGGAAAAGACTTTATAAAACCGGCAACAGTTGAACGAGCTATAACTTCAGGTGAAGTCTGAAAGAAAATCAATGCAATTACAGAAATAATCACCCATCCTACAATTCCGCTTATATCTGCTGGTTTTTTCCAGATTATAAGCATACACAATATTACCACAATTGGTAACAACGTCAAAAATAGAGGCATCATCGTCCCCATATCCTACCATCCTTCCGTACTATTCATATTTCAATACCTACCATACTACAAGTCCACGACAAGTTGTACAAGGAAATTGATTATATTAATTTTATAACATTTAGTCTATGTTTTCAATAACCAATTTACATAAGCTTTAAAAAAAATCTACGTCTTCCACTGCAATTGACACACAAAAATCCGCACATACGGATGAATTGAGAATAATACGGTGATTGTCAACAACGAGCCTGTCCGAAGAGGTGTCAAGTTTCTTGAAATCCATTTGCATCCCGAGCTTTAACAATTTAGAAACCGCCTCTTTTCTGGTCCAGAAGGTAATGGCTTGTTCCTTGTACCTTTCTGTTCCCCTCATTTTCGCTAAAATCCTTTGTTCTCCCTCACAGTAAAAATGTCTGATCAACGCGTCGTTTGGTTCATTAATTCTCTCAAGGTCTATGCCTGTTTTCTTTTCTGACACTAACCCTATACAATATGGATAAGAATGTGTTATAGAGACACACAGATCAGGGTATTGAAGTATATAAGGCGCAGAGTCCGCACCTTTTAATACATCTATACATTTAAGATCAAAAAACACACCTTTTTGCATCTTATATTTGAACAATGCAGATTTAACTGCATATCTCCCTGCCATCCATTGGATCCTGTTTTTCTCGTTCCTGAGGGTGCCTAAATGTTCGGTCTCCTTTTCAGAGAGAACCGAGAGAAGGTTTAAATCCTTCTCTCCAAGTTTACTCATATCGGTAACACAAAATTCAAATCCAAGTAATCCGCTTAATATCTCGAGTGAATTATTGATCATATTCTCTCTCCGCTCATTGGTTTATGCGCTTCACAATGACATTTTTTGCGTAGTAGTTTACTTCATCATCTTCATTGACTAATATAACATCATATACCTTTTCATCGTCATTGCTTTCTATAAGTTTTGCATATGACCTGAACAGACCTGCCTCCCTTGGAACCTTTACGATACCGAATTCGCCTATTTTCCATGGTAAATAAACTCTGTCGGTATCAACAGATGCATGAACTCCGCATGACTGCATCAGTGTATCGGTGAAAGCCGGATTAATAAGCAGATTATCCAAGTCATACTTTTTGTTTGTAATTTGTTCTTCGGATAAAGCCACTGTTAATATCGCACCTTTCTGATTGTACCTGAATTTATTGATTTTTGCAGACTTCTTATCAATAAACAATGTGCCTAACCGGATTGCGTTATTATGCTTTTTCCCCATTTTCGTAAGGGACTCAAACAGGCTATCCTCTTTCATGTCGCTATCTTCAATATTTTTGCATTCATTTATGTGCTCGTACTCACCGATTGTCCCGGAAATCGACATCCTATTCAATTCAACCATTCTGCCTTTTCCGACCTTAGGCTTAAAGTGATTACAGAACACAGCCTCTATGCAATCACCTGAAGATATCTTTTCCAGCTTCATTACTATTTCCTGAGGCTTATCATTGAAAAGCTTCAAAGGGTTGCTAATCTCCACATTTTTAAAGCAATACTTATCTTTCTTTCCAAAAATGAGACTATGAGCCTCAGCTCCAATTTCCATGAAGCCTACAATAGGCATCAGAGGAGTTGCTCCAAGTCTGTGGTGATTAATAATAGGATCTGTCTTAACAGAAAGTACCTTATATACTTTTTCTATTTCCCCATCTTTTTTACTTACCCAGTCAATAAGTGGTACTTTATTCTTTATATCATGCCATTTTTCTGAGCCTGCCAATTTACCAAGGCCTCTGCTTATTACTATTTCAACCCGGTTCAAATTACTCTTAAGAATATTTAAAAACTCATTTGTTCCTCTTTCAGGCTCAATTAAGTGCAGTCCCATTTCTTCTGAGTTTTCTTTAACAAATTCATTTCTCCAGGCCATGCCCATATCCTTCCATCCGGACCATGAGATGCTTAACGCTCTGATTCCCTCATGTTGTGACTTCACCATAGACATAAAACTGCTTATAAAATTGTTTGCAGAACAATAATCCAATTGAGCCTCATTTCCAAATCTACCGGATATGGACGTAAATCCGATCAGAACCTTTAAGGCTTTTTTATCTGCCAAGCTATACAAATTACACAGGCCATTAGCTTTAACCGCAAAGATTTCCTGAAACTCTTCTTTTGTTTTATTGTTCAATAATCTGCTCTTTTCCATACCTGCCGCATGGATAATAACATTAGCAGGTCCATAAGCCTGTACTGCGTCATTATAGGAATTTTTAAGAGCTGCATAATCTGCAACATCACAACTTATGTAGTTTGCATCACATCCGTTTTTCCTTACTTCGTTTAAAAGCCTGTAGACCGAAATAGCCTTTTTAAGCTTTGAATACTCAGTTTGAACCTCTGCCGGTGTTGCTTTTTTCCCTTTCTTTTTTAACTTCTCATGTATCTCCAGCTTCTTTTGCTCAAGGGAACCTTCGTCAAGGTTTGATAGTTCTTCAATATCCGAAGGAATATTTGTTCTGCCAAGTATTGTAAACCTTCCCCGTATCATTTTTGAAATACCAAGAACGATTTCAGCTGTTATGCCATTTCCTCCACCTGTAATTACAAAATGGCTGGCTTCAAGATTTTCAACCTGTGCCAATTCCGACCGATCCAAGTTCTCAAGTTTCAAAGTAATTCGTTTATTGCCGGTATATCCTACTTCATAGCATTTGAATTCTTCCTCCAACTCGTCCTTAAGTCTTTTCAGGCTGCGGTCATCAAGTTCGGATTGTTCCGGGCCACCAAGATCAACTATTTTTACCTTGGATTTACTAAGCTCTTTCCTTAATCCCTTATAGAACCCACATAGTGCACCGTAAAAAGGATCAATTCTCATATTCTCTTTATGTGCATATCCGAAGCATCCGTCCATGGATACGGCACATACTATCCTAACTTCCGGATCAGGTATATTTTGATTAATACTCTTATAAAATATAAATCTTGCTAAACTGTTTAATGACCTCATACCCTTATCTTTCTCAACCGGTAAGCTTTCAAAGTCCACGGATTTTCCCAAATGACTTGTATCAAGTATAACATCTGTGTCTTTGTTTAATTCTGCAAAGTACGATATTCTATTTTCCAGTTCCTCCAACTCCAAGGAATAATCAAATATGAATTCACGTACACTTCCTGATATCTTCTTTAAATACTCAGATGTATTTTTAACCGTTTCGTGGTTATCACCTATTACTATCACGCTTTTGCCATTTAGTTCAAAATCTTTGTTGCCTGATTTCTCCTCAACAGCTATAGGGTACTGTACACACAACTCTCTTAAAAACCCATTCTCTTCGTCCCCTATACTATTGTTCAGATCCATACACGGTAAATCATAACTATTCTCTGTAATCATACCATTTTGCCCGTAAGTGTTCTTCCAGGCATCTTCCCCTATGACAAACTTCTCTTCCAGAACATTAATTATAGATTTAATGGTCTTAAATTCTGAAGGGTTTAAATTCTTCTCTCCATCAATATTGAATTTTACAGCCAGTTCTGAGAGAATAGTTGCCTGCTTGATGGTATCAACGCCCAAGTCGGCTTCAAGTTCCATATCCTCCTCAAGCATTTCTACAGGGTATTGGGTTATTTCGGAGATCACTTCTAAAACATCATCTCTTACTGAACTGTTATTGCCTGTAACTGGATTTTCTTTGGTAATGCGTTTTATAGCTTGACTTTCACCCCGGTTATTACCGGAACAATTATTCCCTTGTTTACTTTTTTGATTAAAAAGATCAATTAATGCACCTATTGTGCGGTACTGAGATATATTCTCCGTCCCTTCCTCGATAAATCCGTATCGGTCAATTAATATGGAAAAGATAGTGGCTTGCTTCACTGTATCAATCCCAAGATCTGCTTCCATTTCCATGTCTTTTTCGAGAAACTCGACAGGGTATAAAGTAATTTCCGAAATCAGCTTTAAAATTTCCTCTTCATAGTTATTTGTTAAAGATATGTTTTTTCTATCCTCACAGTTTGATAATGGAGCACTATTCTTTATTTCTCCGGACTTAGTTTGATCGGCCGGAAGATTTGGCAGGCTGTTATTATTCAATATAAGTTCAACTATTTGACCGATTGTTGTGTAATTCGAAAGTCCCTGTCCCTCAGGAAACTCAAGACTGAACCGGTCTGCAAGCATTGAAAAAGCAGTGGCCTGTTTTACTGTGTCTATTCCGAGATCAGCTTCAAGTTCCATTGATAACTCAAGCATATCTTTTGGATATTGAGTTACGTTGGAATAAACAGCCAAAACTTCATCTATTATTGCCTGCGGGTCTTTTGAGGGTGCAGTCTCCATACCGATATGTTCCGGGTCGCCTCCACTTAATGTATTGCAATGTATTGAAGATATTGTTTTATCAAAAGAGTTTTCAGCAACTGCAACAGTTTCTCCGTTTTCAGTTTCTGTTTTACAGCAGTGTGATGCTTCAGTATCTTCAACAACCAAAATTCTGCCGTAATTCTTAAGCTCCGCATTTTGTGATGAAATCATGTTTATCCATTCTCTATATGCTTTTTTATCTACAATTCTTTCATCTCCGTTTGCTATTCTCTGCATCAGGTGGTAATTGCCCTGTCCTCCAAAGGCAGAAACAGCCCGTAAAACAAACTCAAAATCATATGCTCCGCCCTTAGATAAATTAAGACCTTCAAGTTCAGGATCAAGTTCTTTATAATTTACAACCGGAGGAACTTTCTGATACTGCAATGCTTTTGCACATACCGCTTCATCTATAGATGCTCCCAATATGTGCCCTGTCATTCCCTTGGTATTAATTACTTTAATTTGTCTGAACTTTTCTTTAAACGCACTTTCCAATGAGGTCTTTTCCATATAAGAACAGCCTGGCTTATGCGAATAGGTCTCATGGGAGCAATACACCAGCTTTGAACTCATATCGTTTCTATTGAGGTTATACTCTCTTTCCATTCTCGACATGAATCGATCCAATTCAATACAGTGCCTGTTGGTATCGATTTTTGTCTGATGCCCGGCTGCATTAAATATGTGGGTTCCGAGGATACGACATATCCCGTTCATACCTCTTTTTTGTACGTCTAACTCCTTTTCAATTACAAGGCCTGTAGCTCCGGAACCAAGAATCATACCACTTCTGCGGTTATCAAACGGTACAGCAGCATCAAACAAACTATCAGACTCTGTTAGTGCGCCAATGCTTGAAAATCCTGCTCCAAACCATGGAAGCAAGTTTTTATTGCTTGGTATATCCGCACCAATAACGATCATTCTGCGTGCACGCCCCGATCTTAGCATATCCTCTGCAACGGTTACAGAACTTGCAACAGAAGAGCAAGCAGCATTGATATACAAATTAGGACCTGAGGCTCCTATCAATTGAGCCAGCCTTGTGTTTGCCTGGGATGCCAAAAGTGTCATGAAGTTGTGATTGAATTCATATATCTCTGATTCACCGGGGTTAGCTGAAAGTCTTGAATAATACAAAGCAAACCAATCACCGAGAAGCTTTTTGGTAGCTTCATCACTTACCTTTGATATAATAGTCTCAAAGAAATTTAAGATATCCGTTCTTGTACCCGAACCGAATTTATACGCTGTAAACTTTGAAACTTCAGTTATTACTGATTCAAGAGGAAATAGACCATTTGCAAAAATTATTCCGGTATCCTCCTGCATTGCTTCCGGCAATACAAGCCTACCCGGCAGCAACGAACCCGATGCCATTTTCTTATATTCTCTGACAAGAGGAATACCTGCATCCCTTAAGGCTTCGTAACCTGCAGCTACACCCGCACATACTGTCTGTGTCATTTGCTCCAAAAGCTTTTCGTCGGCCAGATAGTCATTAATCATGTCCAGCTTTCCGAATTTGCTCATAAAATGAATGACTTCATTTAATGACGAAATCTTTTTAAAGACGGTTTCCTTCTCGGTTTTAAGGAGCCTGGTTATATTCAAATCAAATATGCTTTGTGCTTCTTCCTTAGTAAGTAACTCAATTAAATTTTTACCTTCAAATATTATGTTGAAATTATCCTCTGAAAATACTTTTTTGAAAGTCCCGGGAAGTCCTATCGACACACCACTGTAAACCAGACTTTCCTCGTTTTTGAGTGCAGTGTTCATCAGCTTGTTATCTTGCACTTCTACTCTGTTTAGTCCGGTACTTCCTTGATTGCCTGTTGTTATAACTTCTATATTTTGATTAAGATTGCCGGAAGCATAAATATTGGATGTTTGAGCATCTACTTTATATTCAACAGTTTTTATGCCTTCCTTTTGCAATCCAAGGATACTGTTTGAAGGTACCGCAGAAACCGCAACTCCATAGGAAAAAAGAGCTGCCATGGCCTGTTTATAACCTTCAACCGAGTTTTTATTTCTGTTGTTCACACTAACTATCTTTACATCTTTATCCGATAGAACGGTTTTAGCTAAAGAGGACAAAACATTTGAGGGACCTGCTTCTATAAATACTCTTACGCCCTCATCATAAAGCTTAAGCAGAGAGTCTTCGAACTTTACAGGTGATAAAATCTGCTTTTTTAATAGTCCGGGCATTTTGCTTGACTGTGATTTTACATTGTTGTAAAAATCCGCCATATGGCAGGCCATAACCTTGCATTTTGGTTCGTTAAATTTTAAGTCCTTTATATTATCACTAAATGATTTTGCTGCTTTAGCCACAACATCTGTATGAAAAGCATGGGAAACATTCAATTGAGTAGACTTATACCCGTTTTTATTTAAAAATTCAACAAACCCATCTAATTCATCACTACTTCCTCCCACAACAGTCTGTTCAGGAGAATTAATGTTTGCTATACAAACTTTAAAACCGCTCTCTTTGATTATTTCCTCAACATTATCGGCCTTTGCTTTTACACTTATCATTTTTCCACGGTCTTTCCCGTCAATTCTGTCAAAGGAGAGACCTCTTTCGCCAATAAGGTTCACTGCCGACTTAATATCAATCATTTCAGCAGCATACAGAGAAACAATTTCTCCCAAACTGTGTCCTATCATATAATCAGCCTTTACGCCTGATTCATATAAAAGCCTGTAAATGGCCATATTGCTTATAAACATAGCAGGATGTGTGTTCCTGGTGTCCTTAAGAACTTCTTTTAATTGCCCCTCATCTTCACCGAATATAAGCGGCATTATCGAGCTATTATATTTCGCCTTCCAAAGTGCATCAGTATTCATATAGAAAGATCTGACAGACGGGTAGGTCTCATAAAGTTCCTTCAACATGTTAGGATACTGGGAGGCCTGTCCGGGGAACATAAATGCAACTTGAGATGAATTTACTCTTTCACCTTTTCCGAAGTAAATTCCCTTTGGGTTCAACAAACTTATCTCATTTAACTTGTCTTCTTTGATATACTTCTCTAAAAGCTGGAACTTGTCCTTTAATCGATTCATTGAGGATGCGCAAATAGATACACGCCATTCCTTATTGCAACATACCGACAAATTATTCATATACACAGCTTTTTCGAAAGAAACATCGCAATTATCTTCAATAAACGATTTATAGGCCATTAATAGCTCTTCTGCAGAATCGCCCGAAAAGAAAACTGCATCCTCCTTTTCTTCAGCCAAAGAGTTTACATTGTCTATTTTATTGTTAACATTAAAACTGTATGACTTTTGCAAAAATTCCGGTCTGAATTCTTCCAGGCAAACATGACAATCCGCTCCCCCAAAACCATATGAGCTGATATTGGCCCTCCTTGGATGCAATGAGTTTTCAGCCCACTTCTTATTTTCACCAAGCACATAAAACGGTGAGCCTTCAAGCTGCAGCTTGGGGTTTATTTCCTTTATATTGGCGGTAGCAGGTAATATCTTGTTATTTAGCGCAAGAGTTGCTTTAATAAAGCCTGCTATTCCTGCAGCATTCCTCAAATGACCTATATTGGATTTTATTGAACCTATCCCACAGTAATTTGTTTTTTGGGCACCGAGGCCTGAAAAAGCATTTTTTAAAGCCGCTACCTCAACCACATCACCAACAATGGTTCCGGTTCCATGAGCTTCAATCATCTCAATAGTATCAACCGGATATCCGGCCATTCTGCATGCACTCTGTATAGCCCTGACCTGTCCCTCTTCAATTGGGGCAGCAATATATTTGCCTTTACCGTCACTTTTCAAACCGTACCCGGAAATAACAGAGTAAATAAAATCGCCATCATTTAAGGCATCCGATAGCCTCTTAAGTACGACTATACCTCCTCCAAGTCCCATTACAAAACCGTTTGCCCTGGCGTCAAAGGGATATTCGCCATCCGGAGATAATGCATTTATCGCTGAGAAAGCTGCAAGTCCAACTTCTGAGATTGTTAGCTCAAGACCGCCTGTAATAACGGCATCATACTCGTGATTTAAAAGTCCTGAAACGCCGTCACAAATAGTAATTAGTGAAGATGCACACGCACCATCTATTACATATGAAGGTCCCCATAAATCAAAGATGTTGGAAATTCTCCCAGAGGTAATATTCTGTAAATATCCTGTGGCAGTATCCTCTGTTATTGGCTGTGTGTCTTTTAGCATTGCATCCGAAACTTCTTTTAAAACCCGGTCTATCTGCGGGAAAATACCGCTGTTAATAGTCGGGTGATTACGTATTTGGTTTTCCACGTTCTTAAAAAAAGTTCTTCTCACCACATTTTCAAATTTTTCTCCAGGTGAGCCGTTAGACAGTATAACAGCTGTTCTTTCCTTTGGCAGACTACTTTTTAACTGCTCCATAACCTGATCAACACAGAATACGGTAGCCTTTTGATTAGTATCCATGTATGCCGCAATTGCCGGCGGTATTTTATATTTCCTGCTAAGGTTCGTAAAATCGAGGTTATCAGGTATTGCTGCAATTTTCGTATAAGTCTTATCATTTTTGTTTGGTTTTCCATACATATCCGGACTATAAAAAACTGATTTATTAAATACATTATCAGGTATTTCTTTTATTGAAACCTTTTTTTGGAGAATATTTTCCCATAGCATTTTTGTATTAAAAGCATCAGGCATAAGGCATCCCATCGCGACTACCGCAATTCTTTCCGCTGAATAATTATATTTATTCATTAATATTAACCTCCAAACTATTAAATAAAATTAAGTTATATTAGGCTTCTTATTTTTGGTTACATAAGTTTCTCTATTTTAGCCCTACTACCCTTAATATCATACTTATAACAAATTAATTTTAATAATGAAGGCAAATCTCGATAAGTTCTCAGGCAAAATTGAGTTTAATCTCCTTCCCATTCACATTAACTAAGGCAGTTCCTGTTTCGGATAACGAAAAATTTGATTTGATGATCTTTCACCAAAAGAGTGGTAAGGTATATTATCGTTATCCTTAAGAGAAATTCAATTATTTTAAACTTTTTAGTGTATTTTTGTCAATCTTGCCGAGGTTATTCCGCGGAAATTCAGTAATAAATGAAATATACTTCGGTACCTTAAAATTTGCTATCTTATCAGAAACATACTTTATCAGATCTCTATCAGTTGTTTTCGCACCATCTTTCAACACTACAAATGCCTTTACTATCTCACCATAAATGCTGTCCTCAATTCCAACTGCAGCTGAATCAATTACGTCTTCATGGGAATTTATTGCAGCTTCAACTTCAACAGGCGAAATCTTAAGACCGGCAACGTTAATAACATCATTCTTCCTGCCACAGATAACAAACGAACCATCGCTTCGCCTGTAGCCATGGTCTCCAGAATATATCCAGCCATCCTTAAGTCTTTCTGCTGTTTCTTCTGGTCTGTTTAGATATCCCAGCATCAATCCTTTTCCTCTGATTCTGAGTTCCCCTATAACGCCATCTTCACAAACTTTTCCCTCTTCGTCAACTGCGTTTATTTCCAAAATACCCTTTGGCGGAAATCCCACATTACCTGCCGGTTCCGGCAACATATTCATCCTTGTTGAAATAAGTGTGGTGGTCTCAGACATACCATATCCCTCATCAAGATATATTCCGGTAACTTTATGCCAGGCCAAAGCTGTCTCATAGTTCAGTGGCGCAGCTGCAACAAAAGCAGCTTTTAACTTTCTTAAAGAATCATGAGTAACTTCAAACCTTAAGAGTTGTTGGTAGTGAGTTGGCACACCAAAAATATGAGTTATTTTTTCTCTCAGAATGATGTTGGAAATTTTTATAGGCTGAAAAGCTCGGAGAAATACAATGGCTGCTTTCCCATTCAAGGATGGTATAAGAATTGATACAGAGCCGAACCCGTGTGAGAAGGGAACAAAACAAAGTATCCTGTCATCCTTTGTATATCTGTACATTGAACAATTGCTTTTTTCCAGAAATGTAAAAAAACATCCTGCAGAAAGCATAACCCCTTTTGGTTTGGAAGTTGAACCTGATGTATACAGGAGCATTGCAAGTTCATTCTCCTTATAACAATAGAATTCCTTACTCCCATAGACGCATTCCTTAACCTTATCACTAAAACCATTAATATTCATTATATTTGCTTCTATATTTTCCGGCAAATCAATACTGTCTTCATTAAGATGTGTGATAAGGCATTTTGCACCGGAGTCCTCAACATAATATACCACCTCGTTGGCTTTATAAAGCGGGTCTACAAGACATATGACCCCGCCAATATACTGAACAGCCAATAAAATAACCGCTGCCTCAATACTATTGTATAAATGTGTTGCAATTACATCTCCACTCCGATAACCGTTTAATTCTAAAAAAGCTGCTGTTCTCCGGACTTCTTCCTTCAGTTCCCTGTAAGTAAGCTTTTTCCCATTTTCCCCATCAATAAGCGCTTCAAGATCAAGATATTTTTCCTTTGTATCAAATAACAGTTCACAGTAGTTCATATCTTTCATCCCTCCAAAAAAACTAAAATAAATAAAATTAAGCTAAACTTAATATAATATAAAAAAACTGTTACGAAACACTAGTATCTAAATATCATTCCGCCACTACTGGCTCCTGCGCCATGAGCTTGCATCATTACAAGATCTCCTCTTTTTAATCGCCCGGTAACTATAAGTTCATTTAGGTTTAAAGGACTCATTGCAGCGACAGTATTTCCATATTTATGATATAAGCTAACACTTTTTTCTTTAGGAATTCCAAGCTTTTTTAGCTGTGCTTCCCATATCTTTGTAGATTGATCCGAAGTTATAAAAAAATCTATGTCCTCCAACTTCAATCCTGTTTCATCGAGCAGCTTGTCGGCAATAATTTTGGAATAATCTGCGGAACTGTTGAAAACTATGTTACCGTCAGCTATTTTCATAAAAAACATTCCCGAGTTCAGATTTTCCGAATCATTCTGAACAAAACTGCTGCCAAAACTTATCTTCGCATTATTGTACAAGGTGTGATTTGTAAGTAAATATGATGCCATAAAGCTTTTTATTTCTGAATAGCTTATCAGCATTGCTACAATGGCATCTCCAAACAAAAATATCGTCTTTGGATCAGGGTTTCCCCAATGTCTTAGGCACTTTGCAGAAACACTGCCCCCTAAAATGAGCACATAATCATCACCGGTTGCAATGTAACGTATTGCAAGATCCATAGCATGCATAAAGCCACTGCATGCAGAACAGATATCAAATGCCGGCACACCTTTTTTTGCTTTTAACTTTCTTAGAAGACCTATTGAAGTTGCAGGAACCTGATAATCTCCAAACAATTTAGTATAAATTACCCTGTCAACTTTATCAATATCAATATTTGCCCTTTCAAGGCACTGGTTTACAGCCTCCGCCATAAGATCCTCTACCTTTTCATCTAAGTTGCTCCATCTCCTCTCTTTAATCCCTAAGGAATATTGAACTGCTCTGTCTGTTGCAATTATTTTATATTTGTCGATTATATCCTGATTTGTAACCACTTCTTTTGGAATACCCGTTCCTGTTGAAACGATCCTTGCAAATCTGTCGATATTAAGTGGCCTTATGTCGGGAAATTTTATGTCTTTATTCATTCTTCCTCCAGTCAAAACGCTTTCAGGCAATATACCTGTCCATCAATTGTTATGCATTTTCTCTACGATGAAATTCACTAGATTCTTCATAATAAAAAGCTCTGAATCCCCTTCGACCATGGGAATTGAAAAAGTCTCTGAAAATCGGAAACCCAGTTCCACAAGAGCAATAGAATCTGCACACAACTCTTCAACCAGATTTGTTTCGGGTCTAATCTCATTATCATTCACATTCAGATAACCCACCACAATTTCTTTTACCTTTTCATAAACTTCATTTTCTAACATTTTGTCTCTCAACCTCCGGAAAATTTTTGATATCAAACTTTATATATTATGCCTCCACCACTTAGTCCTTCACCATGTGATAAAAGCATTATATTCATACCTTTTTGAATTTTACCCGTGCTATAACCATAATCTATCAGAAGAGGCAGCATTGCAGACATGGTATTTCCATGATCCTTCAAAAGTGAGAGGCTTTTTTCCTCTCCCACCCCCAGTGTTTCAAGTGAAAGCTCCCATATCTTTCGATTATTTTCAGTTACAAGAACCAAATCAATGTCGTCTATTCCAAGACCACTTTCCGAAAAAAGATTCTCGGATACTGCAAGAACAGCTTGCCTGTAGAACTCTTCAGAGTTTTTCCAATTGTCCATTCTATATGTATCATAAACCAAATTCATCTGTTCCTCGACACTTAAATACTCTCTCATATCAACCAGTGTCAAAGGTGAAATTGCTGTGGCCAGTTCATAGTACTCGTAATTTGAATAAAAATAACTTGCCAAAACATGTTGTTCTTCCGAATATCCCAATAATATCGAGGCTGCTGCATCGCCAAACAAAAATGTAACTCTTGGATCGTTTTTGCTGATAAGTTTGCTGATTACACCTCCGGATGCAATAAGAATATTTTCATCACCGGTGCTTATAAACCTGGTTGCTGCATCAAAAGCATGCAAAAAAGAAGAAATACCGCCATCAATATCGAAAGCATGAACTGCTGTGTTGCTTTCAAGTTTCCGCTGCAGATTGCTTGCCGTCATAGGAAGAAGATTGTCACCATAAAACTTGTTAACTATAACTCTTGATAAATCATCAGCCTTTAATCCATAGTTATTAAGACATTTATTTGCGGCTACAACTAAAATGTCACTGTCTGATTGGCACTCATCTGCAATAGGTCTTGATTCAACACCTATTGAATTAAAGATTATTGATGCTTTGAAGGGTAGGTTATATTTTTCAATGATTTCCTCGTTATTAATAGACTTTTCAGGTTTGTAGGAAGCAGTAGACTTAATTTCACAAAATCTACTGATATTTTTCTTTTTCCACTTAGGAAAAAAATAGTTTGAACTTTTCATATTTTCCCTCTCAAATAAAATAATAGTAAAACAAATACAAAGCTATAATTATATCTATTATTTTGTTGAATATATGCAAAAAATTATCTGCTTTATTGTGCAACATAGTTAGTTTAAAAGTTATTGTATAATTGGCTTTTGCTTGAATTACTTCCAATATTTATTTTATACATTAGATATGTATATTTCAACACTTTTTTACATAAATTTTACTTCTTTTTCAATCTAAACCTCTGAAAACTTATGATTTCTGAGAAATATAAAGCAATTTACCTGATTTTATGTCAGGAATTACCATGTTTCCTCTAGCATCATATGGAATTATAGTACTCTCAATATACATTTTGTAATATATTTCTACAAAGAGTATATTATTTAATTATTTCTTTTTCAAGAAGGAAGTTTATTATATTTGTACTATTCGTAAATAGTATGTTTTTTAGCAAGTTTTTTTGTAAAAACTTTTATAGTCTCTTCCATTCCTGACATTATAATATTGGGGTAAATAATAATCCATTGGCAGAAGGCTTGGCATTGTGCATTGGCGAATTTGGTTTTAAACACGGAAGTGGGGATGTAGATGAAGCTACAATAATGTCCTATGCAAATGAAACATCTAAAACCTAAAGCATTTCAAATTGAGATCCAAGCTGTTCTTTTTCCTGTTGGTCACTTAGATTGATATAGAATCCAATCAACTCAGTAAATAACATCAAGTTGTTTTTTTCTTCCTTCGTAACCACATGGCTTTTACTTCTGTCTCCCTCAAATATCATTTTTACTTCTTTACCATTTGCCATTTTTGTTAATTGATCAATCATTTCGAGATTTTCCATATTGCTATGAATACTCCATTCAGCTATTCTATCAAATACAGTCTGCGTATTTTTATACCTCAATGGTGCTTCCCATTCAAATGTATCACCATCAACCTCGATTATAATTTTATCATAATTAACCCATTTATCATCAATAAAGCCTGTGATAACACAAAAGGCTGCAACGCCTGAATCTGAAGCTACAATTCTAGGCTCGATACACAAATTATTATCAATATTTACATACTTTGTACTGTATCCCCTTGGTGCTATAACAGTTGCCTTGGTACTTTCGTCATAACGTTTGGAGGTTTTAGCCAAGAGCTCATTTTTCCTCTGTGACTTTCTCTTTATCTCTTCTTGTTCTTCTTTATACCTGTTTGTTATATATGCTTCCCGTTTTTGAGTCATATTAGTGTCACCGGGAAAATAGTCAATAACATCAGATATTATTTCTATTGCATCATTGAATTTTTTCTGCTCATTATATTCATCTGCTTTTTTTATGCTTGTGTCATAGAGATTCTTTAGGTAAGAATCCATTTTTGACTTAAGGTTTGTGTCATCAGGATAGTATTCCTTAAGACGCTTTGCAGTTAAATAGGCATCCTCATGTTCCCCGGTTGAATCTAGCTTATCAGCTGTCTTGATGTAGTAATCATACATATCTTCAGTACATTTTTCAATTTTGCTTTGAGCATCATTATAATTGTCAACATCTTCAGGAATTACTTTCTCTAACCTTTTAACAGCTTCGATATAATCTTTTTTATCTATGTACTCATCTGCCTTTGCCATGCTATCTCTTGAATCTTTATACTTCTTTGCCTCACTTTCATTTCTGGCTATCACCTCAGCTAAAGACTTAAATTCTCTCAGACCTTTAAATCATCCTTCCAATTCGCTGTAATCGGTATCGTTCTTTATATAATCCAAGGTAAGTTTATCAATTCTTGAACTTAGCTTTTTATCCACTGAAGTTATTATTATAGTTCTTTTGCTGTTGTCACTATCATTGTTTATTTCATCATATATCTCTTTCGCATCTTTATAACTCTTGCTATCAACCTTAGTCAACACAGCACTGACCTGTTTGTTCACAAGATAGATATTGTTGTAAAAATAAACGGAAACCATTGACACCACTGCAATAAAAATAGTTACAACTGATAAAATCAATAAAAGCTTTTTTTTAGATTTCTTTTCTATCACCTTATTTAAACTGTCATTTTCTGATGTAAGAAGCAAAAAGTTGTTGCTGGCAGGATTAATATTATCACTGTCAAAAACATCAGGACTATAATCCTTATTACTTTCAAAAGTGTTTACATGTTCTTGCTTAAAATCAGCCACATATTCCCCACATTCTATGCAAAACTTTGCATCCTCCGGTATTAATGTTCCACATTTTTGGCAGTTCATTATCTTATAACTTCCTTTCATTATAAGCTACTAATTAAATGGTAGCATCCATGCAATACTATGTCAAAGCAATTTGACAAAAATAGTATTAAATTTCATAAAATTATCTAAGTTTCACTTTGTTTATTCTATTCTCAAGTCAATACTCCAAACTTTCTTAACAAACAAAAAAGCAGCGATAAATGTTGATTTCGCCGCTTTTTAATGTTGATTTATTAATTGATATTTGTATGCAGACTGACATTGAAGTTCTTAATATCCGATACCATAACTATAGACAAGTATAAAAACACAGTAAATGCAATTAAGATGGCTACCATACTAATTTGCGTTATAGCTTTTCTCAAATTGGTTATATGTTTGGAGAGTATTATTTTCTCAATCCCAATAGTCCACATACCAATTATTTTACCATTGATATCCTTTAATGGCATGTATTTAGTTACACATTTTTTACCATGAACAGTTGTTTCCCCTACGTATTCATTGCCCTGCTTAAGAACAGTCTCAATAATTTTATTAGGTGCTTTTGTTCCTACAGGTCTTGTACCGTCTTCCGATTTAATACTTGTAGCAACCATGGTATCACCCATATAAAAAGCTGAAACAAATTCTGAATTAAGACTTATTTTATCTACTGCAGAGTAATTGTTATTCAAAGAATATATACCTTTGAACAGAATATTACTTTCTACAGACCAAGATCCACTATATTGTTCCTCTAAAAGCATATTTCCCAATTCAGCATTGGTATTTATCCTGTCTTTTATATTATTATCTTCAAGCCTACTAACAACATTACCAATTGTATAACCCTGTATGATAAACCAAATCAAGAAAAAAGTACTTATCAACAGCAATGACATCATTAATACCTTTTTCTGTGTTTTTTTATTGTTTGAACCCGATTCAAGAAATGCAACTTTTAATGTGTCTATACCCTTGAGGAACTTCTTTGTATAAAGCAGTAATACTATACATCCGAGTATTCCACATATTACGGAAATAAGAACTATTGACGCTCTCATAACCAAAATATTGTTACCCTGACTACCATTATTGCTTTTAGGCATACCCACAGACCACATTCCAATTACTTTGCCAACACTATTTTTTATAGGAACATATTTTACGGCATATTTATCACCAAGAATACTTTCAGTTCCTTCGTAAACATCACCTTTTTTCAAAACGACTTCAGCCACATCATCTGGTACCGCATAACCGACTGTTCTTTCTCCGTCCTTGTCCAGTATGCTTGTAACCACCCTTTCCTTGCCAAGATATAAAGTTGCAAGTGAACCTGTTTTCTCTTTTAATGCATCAACCACTTCAAAATTATTGTTTAGCATTTTTTGTCCAATAAACAACTTTCCATCCTTTACACTCCATTCGCCGCCATACTTACTTTTGATGATATCCAGCCCCAGATCCGAGATGCTATTCAACTTTGCTGATACGTTCTTATCCACTAAATTATTAACCTTGTTATCCGTAACAAAAAAGATCGTGGCTGTAAATAATGCGATAAGAACAATAGATACCCTCAGCAGCTTCTCTCTCAACATAACCTTCTTTTTCAATTTTCTCTCCTCCCATTACTATTTAAAATTTTATATAAAAAATAAATTTCAGCCTATAACATGGAAATTATAACATTATTGAACAAACCCTACATAATACTACACTATGTAACAAAAAATCGCAATATATTTTTTAATATTTAAATATATAATTTAGGAAAGGCATAAAACAAAAAAACGAAAATTTCCTACTATTAATCGGAAATCTTCGTTTTTCAACTCATTATTAAACTATTTACTAATTTCATTTGTCTCAGTATACAGGAATTTTATTTATTATTCTTAATAGATATTGCTTCAAATATGCAAAATCTAGTGAATTAACTTTTCCATTGCTATCAAGATCAGCAGCTTCAGTATCTATATCATCTTTGCCAAACTTGCCGAGCAAAAACATCTTTAGATATGCGAAGTCGATTGAATTTACATAGGAATCATTGTTAACATCACCACATATAAAATCCTTTGTAGGTGTTGGAGTAACATTAGGTGTAGGTGTTGCAAGACCAATTTCTTTGAATACAGCTCTAATATTCATATCTTCTGAAGGTTCAAGTGTAACAGTCCCAGAAGTTGTATCAACTCCTGTTACGCCTTCCCAATGATCAAATTCATATCCTTTTTGAGGCACTGCTTGTAGCGTAACAGGTACATTCTTAAAGTAAGTCCCTGTCCAGCTTTCGGGAGAAATAACCCCAGGAGTTGACTCTTTTAAGTCGATTGAATTTATTCTTATATAGCCTTCCGAATTATTGGTTTCCAGATTCATTTTATAATTATTATTAACACCAATCTGGCTGAATCTAGTTTCTATATGGCCTTTTACAAGTTCATTACGATTATTTGCAAAGTATTTCAAATCATCAACCTTACCGTCCCAATTGGTAATCCCATTCCAGCGTTTAATATGATCCGGTATTGATGAGGCTATAGTTGATTTCATCTGGTCTATCCTGTTGTTTATATAATCAGGCTGAAATGTTGTATTTAAAAGATCTGCAAACCGGTTTATAAATTTATTCCTGAATTCGGAGTTCTCCAGGAATGTGCCAAGAAGATAAGCATCTGAAGTAGAGCCTGTCCCCAGCTTTTTTTCGGACACACGGGAAAGTGTATCAGCAAACACATAACTTAGACCGGAGTGAGCAAAACAATAATCCGTATCTTTCATTACCCATCTCCACCTGCCGTCTTGGCCGTAAGGCGCTTCCGGGTGGTATAAACCTTCTGGAGTTTTATATTTCCATATTGCAACATTAATTACAGGCCAATCGTTATTTGAATAGAAAATGTTTATTATCTGATAATCAATATAATTGTCGATATCCATTTTGGTACAAATCTGTTCATAATTCTCCTTTATTGTTATGTCATTTTTTTTCAGAAATTCAACAATATCGTTTTTATAAGCTTCTGCATCTTATTCTGTTCCTTCATCAACTTCAATTTCTCCATCGAATGCAAAATCAAAAGAAAATTCCAGTAATGCAACATTATCTTTGTCAAGGTCATAATGGGACTCAAAATATATATTGTCATAACGTTCACGGATGTTGTATATTCCCCAGTATTCTCCGTTAAGAAAAGCCACGCATGGTCTGTAGGCTTGAGTATCAAGGTTAATATCTGAAGCAAGACTATGAACAAGAGCATCACGGAACATAGTTCTCGTCCAGTCGGATCCGGAATTCCTTAAAATCAGACGTTTAAAACTGGTAATTTCTTTATCGGATACCTTATCCTTAAGCTCCGGAAATATATTGTATTTAATTTTCTTAGAATCTTCGTAGTCTCTATCCGCATATAATCGTAGTGATTGTTGTGGAATCATTAATCTGGTTGTTTCACCGTTTATCCTTACACCACAATACTTTGAGAATCCTAGAGAACCATCGTTCTCAAAAAACTCCACATGTATTGGCCTCTCCCACTCTGAGCCTTTATTCTGAACATTTTGTTCAACATAAATCCCTTTTTCAGGATCAAAAAAATTGGCAGGATCTGTTACAAGAGATACTACAGGAAGATCATATTTGTCTTTTATATCCGGATTGACAAAATATGACCGTGTGATAATCTTGCTGCTTGCTTCTCCCGATTTCACTGTAACTGCCTTTATTGTTGAACATTTAAGTAGAGAATTTGTATCATTTTGTAATTGCTTTATTTCTATACCGTCAGTATATTCACGTGTTCCTCCCTTTCCCGGAATGGGATCGGTACCGTCTGTTGTATAATAAATTTTTGCGTTAGCTTCATTTGTACTGAGTTTCAGTTTAAAGGCATCGGCATAAAATCCTGCTTCATGGGAAAAAACAGGTTCGTTAACATAGCTTGTTCCGTTTATATTTGCACTTCCCGGAGTAGACTTTAAAAAAATCGTGAAATCTGTTGCAGCATCAGATAAGCGTCCAAAGGAATTATCATCCGAAAGGCTCGGAATTTCAACATAGTCAATTACAGCCCCAGTGGTGTTTTTCAGAGTGAGCGTTTCACCTGATGCGCTTATTTTAAAATTGCAATGAAGTTGACCATCCTGTGTTACTTTGTTTTTGTCGGAAGCCCATACTAAAAGATATCCCTTTGCAGGAACAATTCCTTGTGGAAATTTCCATGAGAAAGAATCGTCTGATAAGGTATAATCAGTCAAATCAACCGCTTTTGAACTGGAATTATAAATTTCAACCCAGTCGGAGTAGGCTCCACCCTCGCTTCCATACTTAGGTTCCTGCAAATCTCCATCCCTAATTGAAGATTTATTTGAAGCCATTACCTCATTTATGCAGAGTATGGATTCTGTCTCTGCATATGCTTCAAGTCGATTGATGGGCATTGACATTGCCATTGAAAGTACAGCAATAGCCGTAATACCTGATAAAAGCCTTTTCATAAAAACTCCCCCTAAAAAAAGTATTATTTAATAATGCTATTTTTTTATTCAAGGATAGCAATTAATATTTATTTTATTACTTCTACTGTATACTATATAGGACTCTTGGGAAGGTATCATGTGTGAAATGATAACATAGAGGAAATACATAAATCTTGCTTATCGAAATTCTACATTTGCCTTATATAAAATAATCAATTTACATCATAAGTATACATTTATAGTTTACATTCACAAATGTGTACTTGTCAATATTCCCCTTATTTTGAAATTGCCTCAACACAAAGCTCTGCTCAATTTAGAAAGCCAAATCTACAAAGACTTGCTTCCTTCTTAAGCAAATCTTTACCCTAAATTAAGCCACTCATTTGCTAAAATAGCATATTCATATGTATCAATCCAAAGGGGTTCACCTTTCTCATTCTTTTTAAAGAATATATTTTTATGTAAATGTCCTTCCCTTCTCATTTTCAAACGTTCCAGCAACTTCCATGATGGTATGTTTTCCGGATTACACATGGCTACTATTCTGCGTGCCTTCAAGGTTTTAAATCCATAATCGATAACCGCCTTGCAACTTTCTGTAGCATAACCATTGCCAGAGTACTGAGGATTAAAAACGTATCCTATTTCCCAATTTAGAAATTCTTTTGGATCCTGTTGATTAAAATAAACATTACCTATTAGTTTATTGCTATCTTTTAAGCATACAGCCCAAAATGCCTCATTTAATGAACGTTCTAAAGCTTCATTCTTACAATCTTCTTCAGAAAAAACGCCATATGGCTCATATCTTATTACCTGTTCCTTGGAAAGGTATTCATACATATCCTTCCAGTCATCGCTAGAGAATCTCCTTATTTTTAATCTATCTGTTTCTAATATAATCATTTTATAACCCCTCTTTTATATAATTTTCCAACACCTATCTCACTCAAATCAGTGAAAGTATGCATTAAAACCCGAAAATAGTTTCTTATTAAACTTTTAAGCCAAACGTGTATTTAAAGCACTTTTCCTGAACAAAACTTCCGTTATAAAATAACTTAGCTTCAGAGTTTAGCCTGCCGAAACTCATTCAAATTTATATTCCCAATGATATATTCTGGAATACTCTTGAAAACCAATATTTTTATACATGGACTTACCCATAGGTGAAGACTGCAAAACACCTATTTTAGCTCCTTTCAATTTTGCGAACTCAAATGCTTTTTTTGTAATGAGTGTACCAATTCCTTTATTACGGAATTCATTTGAAGTCGCAACCATATGAATACCCGCAATATCATTATTAATATATAGAATTGTCGTTGCTATAATACTCTGCTCGTAATAACACCCAAAAAAAGTGAAGTTTTTAGAGTTTAGTAATCTAGAGTACAATTCATTCTTTTTTCTTTCTTTAAACACCATTTCTACAATGTCATTCCATTTGTTAAATTCAATCATATTATTAATAGACTTTACTTCATATTTATTAGGATTATCTATCTCTCCTAATTTATCTAAATCCATTGCCATACCTGTTTGTTCATAATACATGTTAAAATTATTCAGATTCAAAGACTCATGAAGCAGATTATTACTTTCCTGCTTTTCAGTAGTTATTAAAAGAAATGGAAGCTCTCCCGTTTCTATATCAAACCGTAGTTTTTTTACTTCATCACTAATCAAATTATTGGGAATATTGATATCATATATCCTACTAAACCAATTATCAAATGGGTTCTTAGCCCATTTATAATACGTGCATATTTTGTTCTGAGAATTAGATAAATCAGAAGCTGTAATACAAAAATTATTGAAATTCGAATTAATGATATCTTTTATGTTCTTTAAATAGTTTATATTCATAAATACATACCGCCATTTATATTAATATCAGGACTATCTCTTTAACAGTTTTCCAAAGCCCTGCCCAATCTTTTGTTCATTAAGGATGGTATTTACCAGCAAATTCATGTACAATAATTTTGAACACTAAAACACTGTTTACCATTCTATCATCAAACGAAAAAACCTTCCCAGTCTGATGTCTCATCAATATAGACAGGGCAGTTTTCTTTTCTTCAACGTCATCAATAAAGACAACCTTACCATTTCCAATAATGCTTTTGAAGGAATATGAATATTGGCAGGCTTCATCTCCTGTAATAAGGCGATGTTCACAATCCATTTCAAAACATATATCGATGTTCTCTTTTAACGCATTAATTTTTCTCCCTTCCTTTGCACTATGGAAAAATAACACTAGTTGATTGTTTTCATAAGTGTAGCCAAAATTCATTGGAACAATATAAAGACCAGCATTATCTTGCACACCAATCCTACAAACTTTACACTGGTCAATGATCTGCATTAACTCACTTGTTTCTGTAACCTCTCTGTCTTTTCTTCTCAAGTTCATCATACTCCTTTAAAAAATATTGCTTCACATTTTCATACAGTTGATCTTCCAATTCTTAATCCCTATGCATTATTATTACATATTATTTTAATTCGTCAGGAATTTCATTTACTGTATCTGCTTTATATACAGAATAAACTGACATTTCTACATCATAGTATTCTATGATCCATTCATCAGATGAAAAACCTTTCACCTCAAATACTTTATGCTTTTTATCACCATCAACTATTCCTATTTGCTTACCTCTTAGTGAATCTTTTGGCAGCGCACTATAAAAAGAATAATTTATACTACCTCGTTGTAGGCTCGAACCGTTATTGAGCTCATTAAAACTTTCATACTCTTTAGTAGTACAAGACGTAAAAAAAGTCACTAATGCAATGATGACCAACAACATAGACAATTTTTTCATAACAATTTCCTCCTGTGAATTATATTAGCTTTACCAATGAAGCGAGCATCAATTTGCTCTAGTATATGTGTAGACATTACTGTTCTAAAGTGTTTATCTTTGAATTTACTTCTTTCCATGAACGACCTCCATTTACAGTCTTAATTATTTTATTATCAGCTAAAGCCCAGCCAATCTGGTCTGACACAAAGTTAAGGCACCAAATATTTTCATAACCAGTACTTTCCCATATCTTTATCCAATTTGCTCCACCATTTTTTGTCTGATACAATATACCTTCATGGGTTATAACCCAACCCACTTGGAGATTAATGAAGAAATAATCCAGCTGTCCAATCCTTTCCTTTGACTGTATCGGCATAGACTTTTCCCAATTCTTTCCCCCATCGTGTGTATAGTAAAATATATTATCAAAGTTACCTGTTTGACTTTTATTTAATGAAACCGGAATAATACCATCTTTTTTATTAAAAAATACTGGTTTTAAGGCTTGAGCCGAAGAATCCATGCCTGGTTCTTCACTTAGGTCCAACCCGTCTCTCCAAGTTTTCCCCCCATCATCTGTTCTTGAAATATCTGGTGTCCCTATATTCCGATTGCTAACAACAAAACCTTCATTTTCATTTATAAATGAAATACCTTCTTTATTTCCGCCCAAATGTAGCCCATCTTCTTTTTCCGTATCAGATACCTTAACCCATGATTTTCCTTCGTTTTCAGTCTTATATAGTTCTGCTTTTTGAATTCCTAAACTAGAATCTTGAAATAGTAAAATCCACGCTTTTTCCGAGTCTATAAATGACATATCGGTACCTAAATAATAACTAGGAATAACACTCTTTTCCCATTTTTCTCCACGACTGTTAGTAAAGAATATAGTAGTTGATTTTGCGTCGTGGTTTTCTACAGTCAGACCGTTATCCTGCGCAACAATACATCCAGTATTCTCATCATAAAAGTGTGCTTCTAAACTCGTTTCGTCAAGTTCGTCCATATCAGGTGTAATGTCATCCCAATACTCTCCTCCATCAGAAGTATAAAATAATCTATCATTATCGAATGCCCAGCCTGCTTCTTCTATCATACGGATAAACAAGAAGGATGGAGATTTCTGCGATGGTTCACTATCACTATTTTGCTTTGTATTGTTTAGTGTATTCTGCTCTTTTTTTAAATCGCTATTAGTCTGAATATAATTGCATGAAGGAAATAGTAAAAGTATTGCAAGAACAAATATAATACCTAAAATAATTTTTCTCATAACTCCCCTCCCAAAGTCACTTATCAACTAATAGACAATTATACAAATCTGATGATAATCTGTATAGAATGCTCCATAAATATGTAACAAATTAATAATAAGCCTTGAATCAGGTTACACTTTTATGGTACTCATATATTTTTTGTAAATAATATTTCAAGGGCTTCATTTTCAAGTAATAAACAACCGGCATCCTTATAACCTTGTTTTCTATAAAAAAACTGTGCTTGTTCATTTGCCAATGTTGATGTCATAACCCTTGTATATCCCTTTTCCTTCATAGCCATTTCCCAATAATAAACCACTTTTGAACCTAAGCCTTTTTGTCTATAACTTTCATCAAAATACAACATATTCATAAATGGTGTATTATCCCAAAAGTAATTATATCTCAACCAGCCTACTACATTGTCATCAACGCGAATTGTAATTACTTCTTTTCCATCAATCTTTTTTTCAAGCATTTCTTTACTTATATGTTTATCATTTTTTATAAGATATTCAAAATCTGCAAATTCAGCATAGTTTATAGATATTCTCATAAAATCCCCCAATAATTTGGATATTGCTTATAATACGGTACAGAATTTGAGCCTATAGATTTAGTAATATGCAAATCATGGTCCAAAAAACAATGTGCCCAGAATCCAATATAGAAATGGGAAGACAAAAATTATTACATTACAAATTAAACTCATCATTGATAATTTATTAGTTGCTTGTTTAAATGATATAAAACTTAAAACAAATCCTATCACTCCCACAAATGGAGCTATTAACAAGGGCATACCAGCTAACTTCTGAAATGGCGTAATTTTAAATAGCCAGTTTGCAATCAACAGAAAAATGGTCAAAGACATACTAAGAGATATTAAACTAAGAATATTTTTATTACTTCCTACATATAAGTTACTTCTCATATACTGTGCATCCTTTCTGCTACTTTATATTTAACATTATAACGATATTTTCTTATATCTCAAAGCCCTTCTTTCATTTTATATAAATACTGCTAATTAAGAATTATACTTTTATTCTGTTACCATGTTCATCAAAATTGTTCTTTATCGCTCTCTCAACTGGAAATATCGAACCAATTAATAAAACAACTTGTATACCACAAACTATTCCTCCAAAGGTCCCTATATCTTTTACATCTTTTCCAATTACAAACAACATAGCTATTGCAGACAAAACAAGCATGATCGCTCCTATTCTTAGCCATAGTTTCCCGCAGTAGCTGTGCGCGAACTCCCAAGTATCTTTATTTTTCATAGATCTAGTAGTTCGATATCCAAAAACCATATTAATTTCTTTAGGAGCGTTTTTAATAAAATACTTACCAAATCCAAGCATTGTAAATGGAATTAATAAATCTGAAAACATCATAAAAACCCAAAAACCCATTTCAAAGCACCTCACTTTAAATTATCATTATTTATGCATGTGATAAAATAGGAAACATTATTCTGTTATTATCAAATATACCCCATTTATCATCAAGTATAAAAAGAGTAGTGTCTTCTTGTCTTAATAGCGTTTCATCAAATGAGTCTGTATTTTTAGGTGTAAATCCCAAGACTACTTTTTTTATTTCCTTGTTTACCATTGATAAAATTATATCATTCACACCAACTTCTCTTTCACAAAAAATGTCATTTATATATAATACACTGTCATTAAATTCTGCGATAACAATGGCATCAAAGTCTTTAATATAATAAACATTTTGATCCATAAAGGATGTACAATAAAACATAACAAGAGAGGCATTATCATTCATTGACAACTGTGAAAAGTGCACTGAATGATTGACTTTGTTAAAAAGAAAATCCTTATTTTTTTCATTTGACATACTTAATTTTACAAAACCAAATGTAGGATTTTCTGAACATATTTCTTTTGAATGTTGATACTCTTGTACAGAATTGAAACCAAATTTGGGGTAAAAATCAAGAACACTATCGTTGGCAAACAGATATATTAAATCGCATCTACCTCTCCATTCCACTAACACTTTTTCCATAAGGAATCTGTTTAGTCCTTTGTTCCTATATTCTTTTTCTGTCATAACAGTACCTAATTGTATATATGTCCTTTTTTCTCCCATTACAAAAAAATCGATAACATTTACAGATATATTAGAAACAATATTATTCCCGTCTACTATTGAATAAGGAATATATCTATCTTTCCAATATCCATTTTGATACCATTGCTCAAAATCAAAGCCATATGTATTTCTTGTCAGACTATTTAGACTGTTCCTTAATTCATCATTATTTTTGTAATTAGAAACGTACCCAAAGGTTTCGTTGTTTATTTTAATGTTTTCCATAATACAACTCCCTATTTAGTAAAACGAATCACATAATATGCTTACATACTATTGCCTCAATCGCTAATGTTCTTATTTATAGTTCTTCTGACTGATAAAAGCAATGGATTAAAATATTTCCTTAAAAACTTGTCAGCAAATAAATTCGCTGTTTCAAAATCAACGTGTATACCTTTTATGTTGTTATTATTGCAATAGTCAAATACATTTCTCAGAAATTCTTTCCCTAGTTCCATGCCTTTATATTCTGGCTGTATGTACACACCTATGCTCAATTTCATATACAATTCAGTTAGTACATTTATTAAGAATCAATTTTCGAATCTTGATTAAATACCACTTTCCATTTCTCGTCATTCTTAACCCAAAGAGAAGACACTCTATATTTACCGTTCATAACTGGATCAAATGATTTAACATTCACAATATAATTTATTAAAATTGCATTTAAATCGACTTCTTTAACTATAATATCAGTTAATTCATATCCTTGTAGTCTTATTTGTGAAACGATAGTAGCATATTCACTGCCAGTTTCTCTATATCCACCACAGATCATCAATGCATCCTTGGATACTAACTCTTCAAATAATTTTGAATTGCCAGTTGCAAATGCTTCCCACATTTGTTTCTCAAAGTTTATAATTTTCTCTTCTAATTTCAAATCACTCATGAATAATCACCCTTCACAATTTGTATTAAACTACAAAAATGACTGAACCACTTTGAGCTTCATCATTACAAACCGTATAATTGATGCTATCAAAATAGATATTGTACTGCATACAAATAACAGTTTTATCCTTAATGGATTCTCAAAGCTAAACCAACCACCCCTTAATTCTTCAGCTACCTGGCTGATATCTAAAGAATATGTTGGGGGTCTATCCTTATATGCCCAAAAGCCAATTGCATATATTACAATAAATAAAACAATAAAAACTGCAAAACAAAAGTCAACTCTCAAATTACTTTTGGGTTTTATAATAATTAAAAAAGGTTCAATTACACTAGCTAATAAAAAATATTGGAATAACCTTCTTTAACCCCTCTATAAATTGAAACATAAAATAATATTAAAAGCAGAATTACAATACTATATATAATGTTAGATCTATATTCTTTTATTTTATTATACATTAGTTTTTCTCCTTTATGGATGTATTTGATCCTATTTGTACATAACAATACTTTCAAAGCCTTTCTTCATCAAAGTTGCAGACACTTTATTTGTATAAACCTGAATTATATTTATTCCACCAACTATCATTATATTTTAATTGTTTATGCTAATCTTTGGTACATACAATTGCCCTAAACTAGATACATTTGGTGTTTTTACACCACTACTACTACAGTCACCTGACAAAACCATAGAACCGTCAGATTTCAAGCCAATAGAAAAATATTCACCCGCTGAAATAGCTACAATATATCTATTTAAACCTGTTGACACCACTGTCCCATCCTTTTTTAATCCAATGACAGAAGTACCTGCTGATACTGCAACAATATCTTTCCATTCTGATGTATCTATTGTTCCTGAATAGGCGTAAACATTACATTTAACAGTACCATCTTCCTTTAAGCCAACAACATAACCTCTTCCATCTGAAACTGAAACAATATTATTCCAGCCTTCAAGATTATCTGTACCGTCTTCGTAGGGAGGATAACAGGCATATACAAATCCATCATTGGTAACTGCAACAGCAGATTGAGGATAAACTGTCTGAAAGGATTTTATATTACTCCACTTAGATACTGCTTCCACAACATAAGCCATTACATTGGTCGAAACAACCATAGATTTTAATAATTCTTCTTTTGTAGCAGTGCTTGTAGTAATAATCTTTCCATCTGTTGTCAGAGCTTCAATAGAATCTCCTCCTCTAAAATTCAAAGATTTTACATTTATTCCATGATTTAGCTTTATCATATATATTTGCATCATAACCTTCATAAACCACTTGTACTCCGCCATCGTTTTTGATGGCTCCAATTGCCCATACACCATTACTTATGTAAGTACCTTCAATTATATAACGTAATTGCTTCTCTAAATCTTTTGAATCTTTATAATCACCCAACTTCATTAAAATACCAATTGCTTGAGGATAACGATTCTCTTTTATGTAGTTAATTGCCTCGTTATATAATTCATTTTGTGATTTTTCTTTATCATTTTCATCCTTATTAACAGGCTCTACACTATAAAGAGCCTCTTTACTTCCTGTTGTGGAAACTTCTAACACATCATTTTTGTTACCATTTAAATTATTTAGCGAATGTTGTGTTTTAGCACACCCTGAAAATAAACTAAACATACAAACAAAAGATAAATATAAAGCCATTTTCTTAATTCTTATTATCCACATGCTATAATTAACCTCGCTTTTTTAATACTTCAGAGCCTTTCTTAAAAACTCGCCACAGGATGCGGAGAACAATGACCAATTTCGCTTAACGTCACCATATTGAACATCATCGAATAAATGTCTTTTTATATCTGTTTATCATTATTTTCACAGCCTCTCGGATACCCATGTTGTAATGTAGAGACAACGAATGACAATGCTCCAGATTGCGCCTCATAAGGTGCATGCAAACTCATTTTTTAATATGCCGTAAACTAATGCGTCCGAAAATGTACCATCATGTCGTAAATAATGTTCTCGTAATTTTCCTTCATAGGTCATATTGCATTTTTGCATTACTTTCCCCGAAGCCGGATTTTCAATATCATGCTTTGCTGTAATTCTGTGCATACCTACCTCATTAAAAAGAAAATTCATAACGGCAGATAGGGCTTCACTAGTTATTCCTTTATTCCAATAGTCATATCCAATACAATAACCTAATTCACAATTATTATTTTTTTCGTCTATTGATACAGTTGAAATGCCTCCTATTATTTCATTATTTATCTCTATTGCCCAATGATACACACTTCTACATGTATACTTGTTAATCACATCCGATAAAAATGTTTCAATATCTTCAATGCTTTTATACGGTTTCCAAGTAAGAAATTTGGTAACCCTCTCATCTGTAGCGTAGTTCTTATACATACACGCCGCGTCTAGAAGAGTATACTTCCTTAGCTTTAACCTTTTTGTATTCAGCTCTTGAGTACCTTTATGTACAAGCATATTTACCTCACTATGATAAACAATCAGTACTTAACTATATCAAACGGTCATAAATCTTTTCTCTCAATATCCTTACATCCTAATCTTTTCGACTTGCGCATGCTTTAGCCGAAACCTGTCAACGCAAATGCTTTGTCAGACGTAGTTTGGCAGCCCTTCAAAGCCAATGCCGCACGGATGCGGTGCTTAAATACTCACTTTGCAATCTCAATATATCCTATCTTACTTTCTATTTCTGAGCCATCAATTGGATTAATAGGAGAATGGACATTATACATATATCCACTTTTTCCATATCTACCTTTATCAATTGATTTAACTCTCTCCTCATCAATTGAAAGATGCCTTACTCTTCCACATAACAATATCCATTTACTATTTTCAAATAACGGCTTATCCCATTCAAGTGTACATTCCAAATTTAGAAAGCATTCCTTTATCTTAGGAGCATTGACTTCATAAGATTTTTCTAAAGTAAAACCGGACGCTTCTATTTCATTATCGCTTTCTCCGTTATTCCTTATAGATGCATAACATTCGTTGAGTTTACTTACATCAGGAAAATTAACACAAAATTCTTTGCTTCTAATTATATTATGATATGTATGCTGGTGATTTAAAATTGATAATATACAAAAGTAGTCATTACCTTCTCCCGTAAAAGTTGACCATGCATGAAAACAAACATTTGAAGCACCGTTTTCCTTATATGTACTAACAAGAAAAAGTGGTTGAGGTATAGCTGTTACATACTCCATCCAAGAAAAAGTGTTATACTGGCCAGGCCAGCTTTCTATCAAACTTCCCGGCTTTTCAATTCCATATTCAAGCTTCATAAATTATCCCCTTCCTGTATTCTACTTACGGTTTTTCAAATAATACAAAAACATTTCTAAAAATCTTCGCTTGAAATGATTTTGATACCATCGCGTTCATATTTCTTAATAAGTTCATTCCACTTCCATTCAGCTTTTAGTGCAATCCCGTCTTTAATAATAGAAACATTATACCCACGCTTTAGTGCACCCTTTGCTGTGGCATAGACACAGTATTCAGCGTCCAATCCTACTAGATAAATTGTATTTACCCTGTGTTTTTTTAAGAATTCTTCAAGCACTGAATTTGAAAATGCATCCGGAGCTCCTTTTGAAAAAATGTTGTTTGATTTAATATTGATTCTCTTATCAATTTCGGTTCCTTGGTTTCCTTTAATGGCAGTCCCGTTGCAAAACAATTTTGAAAACATCTTTCCTAAAACACCATCAAATTCTTGTCTAATATACACTACAATGATATTTTTTTCAGATGCTACTTCTATTATCTTATTAACTTTAGTAATTAAATTACTGGAGTCTTTATAAGGGAAAGGTGCCTTTGCTGTATCCCCAGTATAATCTTCTTGTATATCGATTACAAATACTGCCTTTTGTGAGTCAACACATTTTTCATTCTCCATAATTTTGCCCCCCACTTAAAATTTGTATATATTCTTTTCTATTGATATATTCTGTTCAACTACTGTCTTAAAGACAGTCTTATATATTGGTAATCCTTTCTACTCTTATGTCCTTAAGTTTACTTACACTTTTCTCAACAACTTCACAGAATCTTTGTTGACAATCAACAAGCTCCCAGAATGCTCCATCCCAATTATAAATAATACATTGAATATCCCACTCTTTTTTTATCTTATCTGCATCATAAATCCAATAGGGTTGACCTTCGTCGTTGCAGTACCAAGTATCATTCATCATAGCATCCGATATTTCATCAAGATATTGCTTTCCTGTGTTCACAAACACTAACTCATTCCAGTCATTCCTTAAATATTTCCCGAACTTTTTCAAAAAACCACTCTGAACAAGTATATTTTCATCCTTCTTAAATATAATATTTTTTTCAAACTCAATATTCAACCTAGTTTCTTTCTCTTCATCATCTTCCAGCAATAAAAACCCATACCTTGACATTATAATATGACATTCCCCAAGCACCTCTAATAAAGAACTAAAATAATCAAGAAAACTATATCCACCATAAATTCGTAAACTTTTCATTTATATACTTCCTCTCAATCTATTATTACGTTCTTACCAGTGCTTTGTAAATCTTAAAGTACTGTTTGCCATGAATGAATCCTTATTTGTGGAACACCTATTTATTGCTTCTTTTCGTATTAAAATATATCTTGTCTAAGAGATTATCCAGAGCACTTGTCTTGTTATGTAAGCGTAAAATACAACCCGTCTATAATTACTACTCCTGCTGTTGTAAGCT
>CAZLZR010000046.1:0-40102 GCA_964564015.1 uncultured Acetivibrio sp. | reverse complement strand
ACTTTTTTCGTGTTTCTTTCCGACTAGCTTCCAGCAATACTTTCAGCGTTTCGTCATCGGCATCAGCGACAGCTTTAATAATATATCACCTATTTTACACTGTTTCAATCCAGATCTATACCTATATTTCGGCATTTATACAGTTTATATCCTTCATACGACTTAATCGGCAATGATTCTAGCCTATGGTCTAAAATTCGACACATAATATATTGTCTATATTGTCAATTTTATTGCAATTTTAGGTTGACAATCCTTCGCCTAGTTTATAAACTATAAAGTACATAAGCTTTCAGATCACATTTATATAGTGAGGAAATTGAAATGCCGACTTATAAATCACTGTCTGAAAATAAATTAAAGGTGGGTAAAAATGAAAAAGAATAATAAACTGACTGATTATTTATATGCTTCTATGTTTGCTGCATTAATATCAATTTTAGCTTTTCTAAGCATACCACTGCCTTTTGGCCCTCCAATTACCGGCCAAACATTGGGAGTTATGCTTGCTGGTAATATCCTTAAGCCTAAGCAGGTTTTACTGAGTATAACTACATATCTATTATTGGGGTGCATTGGCCTTCCTGTATTCTCCGGAGGTACAAGCGGACTCGAAGTTCTTTCCGGCAAAGGAGGAGGTTACCTGATAGGTTTCCTTGTAGGTGCTGTAGTAATCTCACTTATAAAAGGTTCCAGAAATAGCCTGTTTAGAATTTGCATTTCAAATTTGATTGGGGGCATTATTGTTATTCATATTATAGGTTCATTATGGTTAAGTATAATAACTGGCATAACCTATAAACAAGCATTTATGTTGGGAAGTCTTCCTTATATAGCAGGTGACTTGGTAAAATTGGTATGTGCATCTTTAACGGCTCATTCTGTAAACAAACACCTTTCCTTCTCTAAACACTAAATCTCGATTTATACTATTCTTCCCTAAAAAACTCATAGATGATGTTGTTACAGTAAGCTTTCATTTGTTGTTCTTTATTTTTATGCAATAAATGTTTATAATTTGTTTAGATATCCTTTAGATGTATTCAATATGTATGCTATAGAATTATACTATGGAAGTACTTCCTAATAATATTTATAGGAGAGGTATATAATGGTAAAAAACAAAAAGCTAATGTTTGCCTTAAGCTTCATGTTAGGAGCTACAATACTTGTTTCAACGGCATTTGCAGACATAATGTCCATGTCCGGTTATGAGCACCTGAAAAATGCAATAAAACACACCTCCAAGAGTTGTAACAAGGACCTTAAGAGCTTTACAACTCAAGTCACCATTACTTTAAAAGATAACGATCGTGTCCTTTGCGAAACAACCGAAACCACTAAGATTGACAATTCAATGGGCTCGTCTGAAAATTCTTCCTCTACAGCTTACAGTAATGGAACAAAAACCACTTTCAACTACTACAGTGATAAAAATTGCAGTATATCCTACGATGCTTTAAGTGACACCTATCACGTATTTGAATATTCAGAAGCAAGAAACACTCCCCAGTTTGAAGATATATTTGAGGAAGATGAAATGGTAGATGTGGAAAAAATCATTGATGCCGCACTTGGCAATTTAAGAGACTATGTCATTGTCGAAGAAAAATCTGATGGTGGCAAAGAGTTTTCAGGCACGCTGGACGACACCCAGATTCCCGTACTTATCAATGCAGTTTCTTCATTTGCATTTAAGCGTATTGTTCCCGACCTGGGTATTGATATAGACAATATTCTCCCTCAGATTAAGGAGGATGTATTTATAAAGAATATCACAGGGAAAGCTTCTGTAAATGAAGACGGTCTTATTGAAAGTATATTCGGGTCAGGTGTTATGTTCGGCAAAGACGATAAAGGCGCAACTCATGATCTTGCCCTTGATATATTATTAAGACTCTACGATGTAAACTCAACAGATGTTAAAAAGCCTGAACTTGCAGGAAAAACTGTCAAGAAAACTAAAGAAATTTCTATTGAAAATCAAACTGTATCACAGAAGTATATAGGTGAATACAAAAATAATATAGTAATTGAAAAGGAAAATTCCTATGAAAAAATCGGCGAAAGAACTTTGTTGATTTCAAAGATTGACGATACCCATGTTACAGGCAGATATTTTGAAAACTATATCGGGGATCAAGAAAAGTATTCTAAAAACTCACAGGAATTCGACTTTGATGCAAAAATAGATGGAAGTCACAGTGCAAGCTTTGAAGTGATAAATTCCCAGGGTCAGAAGCAAATGGGCAGTATTTTCTTTAATAGCAATAACGGAAACCTCTACTTCTGTCTGGAATTAACAGACAAAAACAGATCAGGCATAATAATTTTGGATGCAGATTTCAATAGGGTATTTGAAAACTAATGCATCGAAAACAGAGGGATTACCGGATATCTAGTCGGTAGTCCCTGATAAAAATCGGAGGTTATCGATGGAGAAGGTTATTGAAATAATAGAACTCAATAAGACATATAAGAATGGTCGAGGAGTGAAAGACCTTGACCTCGAAATATACAAGGGTGACGTTTTTGGATTCTTAGGGCCAAACGGTTCGGGAAAAACCACCGCTATGAAAATAATGACCGGGCTTATGAAAGCAGACAGTGGCGAAGTAAAATTATTCGGACACAGCATTGCCAGCGAATACGAAAAAGCTATGCAACGGGTTGGTTGTATAATTGAAACAGCCGAATCTTATCCCTATCTTACAGCATATGAAAATCTAAAGTTATTCTCGCGATATTATAAAAACATCGACGATAGCAGAATAAATGAAGTTCTCGAACTTACCGGAATTATTAAATTCAAAAATGAAAAGGCAAAGAATTTTTCTCTCGGGATGAAGCAACGTCTTGGGATATCAGCTGCAATCCTTTCAAAACCCGATCTGATTATCCTTGATGAACCACTTAACGGGCTTGACGTAGAGGGTATGATTGAAATAAGAAAATTGATAAAAAAGCTTGCAGAGACAGAGCAAACAACTTTTTTTATATCAAGTCATCTTATACACGATGTAGAACTTACCTGCAACAGAATCGGCATTATTTATGAAGGAAGACTTCTGAATGTTGACTATATTCAAAATATCCAGGCTAATTATGCTTCACTTGAAAATTATTTTATAAGCGAGGTTGACAAAAATGCAAGGCTTTAGAGCAGCACTTACCAATGAAATAGAAAAGATGTATAAGAAAAGTAAAATGACAGTAATCCTGATCATTTCGGTAGCAGTCATTGCAATAGGAAAATTTGCGTCCATGGGCATGAGTAGTTTTGGTGTTGGTGTTTTTAACAAGAGTACGGCTTTTCCCATGTCTGTTTTGCTTGTACTGGCAAACACACTACTTCCCTTATTCACTGCACTAATAGCTACAGATTTATTCTCTGGTGAATTTTCTCATAACACCATGAAAATTTCCATGACCAGACCAATTTCCAGATTCAAACTCTTTTCAGCAAAAATGGGAGCAATCACTTTTTTTGCATTTGCAAACCTGATGTCAGTTATGCTTCTCTCTATAATCGTAGGATTAATATGCAATTTTTCTTCAATTACCTTCACCGGTATAATCAGAATTGTTGTCTCTTATCTGGTTACTCTCATACCTATTATGGTCATAGCCCTTGTAGTCGTATTCCTTTCGAATATAATTAAAAGCAGTACGGCAGTCTTTTTTCTTTCTGTAATGCTTTATATAATAAGTTATTTTATGGGTACATTCTTTTCCCAATATTCCAGCATATTTATAACCTCAATGCTTGGCTGGCATACACATTGGATTGCTAATGAAATACTTTTTGCCAAGATAATCAGGGAATTTCTTATTATGTTGGGATATGGTATAATATTTTTTACTGCAGGTTACTACTTTTTTGATAAAAGAGATCTGTAACAAGAAATCTCCAGATTTTACAACACACAGGTGGGTTTTATGAGTCTTAAAAAACGATTAATCGTGCAAAATATTGCTATAGTAGCTATACCTATTTTAATAACCATTATTGCTTCCTTTTTGTATATTTACATCTACTCACATGTATTTAGTGCAGATCTGACTTTTGAAAAAATACAAAAACTCACAGAAATTCAGTATGAATTTTTTACAGCTAACGGAAATTTACTTGATGGCAACCCCGACAAGCTCTTACAAAAGGATTTCCAGCAATATCTGGCTGAAAGGCTTAATGAACTGAACTCTTACATAGTAATATTGAGAAAATATGACATACTTTTTTCAACTAAAATAATAAATCCGATTGAAGTTGAAAAGTGCCTTGCTGCAAAAAACAAGAATTTACTGAATAAATCTGTTCAACTAAATGACGGATCATACATAGTTAAAACTATACCCCTAAAATACTCCAACGAAAGTGATGGCTGGGCTATTCTGTTAGCTCCGCTTGATAAAGAGGCCTCTGCCTCACAAAAACTCTTGTACTTTTCAGCCGGAGTTTTTCTTGTTTCATTTTTTATTACAAATTTACTTGTTTCAATTAATACTTCAAAAGGTATCCTAGCTCCCCTTACAAAGCTTCAAGCTATTGCGGTAGAAATTAGTCACGGCAACCTTGACCATGGGGTTATTGAATACGGAGATAATGAAATCCGCGAGCTGTGTAAATCCTTTGAACAGATGAGACTTAAGCTTAAAGAAGCCGTATATACTCAAATGAAATATGACGACAATAGGAAAATGCTGGTATCAAGCATCTCCCATGATTTAAAAACACCAATAACATCAATAAAGGGGTATGTTGAAGGAATTATTGATGGAGTTGCCAATACTCCCGAAAAAGTCGAAAAATACTTAAATACAATACACTCTAAAGCTACTCAGGTAGATTCGATGATAAATGACTTGCTACTTTATTCCAAGCTGGATCTAAACCAACTTCCATTTAATTTTGAAGAAACAGACGTGGCAAAATACTTCGATGATTGTATTATAGAAAATGAACCTGAATTGGAGAAATCCAACATTTCACTTGAGTTTAAAAATGAGTTGGTTAAAGACGCCTTTGTTATGATTGATAGAGAAAGGTTGCAAAGAGTCATTACCAACATTATTGATAATTCAAAAAAGTATATGAGTGCATCAGAAGGAAAAATAAGGATTCTACTTAGAGAAACCCAGTCCACCGTCGTAGTTGAAATTGCAGATAATGGTTCCGGCATAGCCAAGCAGGATCTTCCCTACATCTTTGATCGATTTTATCGTGCAGATTCGGCACGAAGCAAGATGAAGGGAAGCGGACTTGGGCTGGCCATTGCCAAACAAATAGTAGAGGGACACGGTGGTTCAATATGGGTTAGAAGCGTTGAAAATGAGGGCACCAGCATAATGATATCCTTAAAAAAATTACCTGTGAAAGGCGAGGATTTAAAATGAAAAAAGTACTTATAATTGAAGATGATCAGAGTATAGGAGATCTTGAAAAGGATTACCTAGAAATAAATGGATTTACAGTAAAAACCTGTAACGAAGGAGTAAGTGGACTAAATTCCATCAAGGAAGAAGAATTTGACCTGCTGATTCTAGATATTATGCTTCCCGGCATAGATGGGTTTGAAATACTAAAGCGTGTACGGGACATAAAGGACATACCAATTCTGCTTGTATCTGCCAAGAAAGAGGAAATTGACAAAATAAGGGGTCTTGGTCTTGGAGCTGATGATTATATAACAAAACCTTTCAGCCCGGGAGAACTTGTCGCAAGGGTAAATGCCCATATATCTAAATACGAACGGCTTAAGAGTAAATATTGCAACGAATCTCCAACTGAAATATTTACCGTAAGAGGCCTTGAAATACAAAAAGAATCCAGAAGGGTGTTTGTAAATGGCAAAGAAGTCAGTATGGCCCAAAAAGAGTATGAGCTTCTCTTATTTATGATTCAAAATCCCAACAGAGTCTTTGGAAGGGAAGAGCTTTTCGAGCGCATATGGGGCTTGGATTCTCTAGGCGATGCTGCAACGGTTACAGTTCATATTGCAAGAATCAGAGAAAAGATAGAAACTGATCCCTCCAATCCTCAATACATAGAAACAGTCTGGGGTGCCGGCTATCGATTCAGGGTCTAAACCTTTGTATATCCTATGACTTGTGTTAATCAGTAAAAATGCCCCGTAACAGACATTATTTCCATTGCATACGGGGCTTAGAACAGAGGAAATGCATTTTAAAACCTTAAGGCTTCAGAGTCCATCTGATTGTTTTCTAACTGTAGCTAACAAACCTGAATTTTCCTAAGCTCCAAATTGTACTTCGCACAGCTCTCTATATAGTCCATCCATATTAACAAGCTCTTCGTGGGTACCTGTTTCAACAATTTCTCCATCCTTCAAAACCAGAATCTGATCAGCCTGCCTGACTGTCGACAACCTATGAGCAATTACTATAATTGTTCTGCTTCCTGCCAGTTCCTGTATAGCTTGCTGAATCTCCGTCTCAGTCTGAACATCAACCGAAGCGGTCGCTTCATCAAGTATCAAAATAGGTGTGTTTCTAAGAACTGCTCGTGCAATAGACAAGCGCTGCTTCTGCCCTCCGGAGAGTTTAACTCCTCTCTCTCCTATCACAGTATCGTAGCCTTCAGGCAGTTCACTAATGAAATCATGGGCTCTTGCTATTTTTGCAGCTTTAATAATATCATCTACTGAGGCTTCCTTGCTTCCATAAGCAATATTTTCCGCAACACTTCCGTTAAAAAGAAATATATCCTGCAAAACTATGCTTATCTGGTTTCTTAGTGAAGAAACAGTTATATCCTTGAGATCTGTACCGTCAATCTGAATACTTCCCGATAACGGATCATAGAAACGAGCGATGAGGCTTATTATTGTAGTTTTTCCTACTCCTGTGGGACCTACCAGTGCTATCATTTTTCCGGGCTTTGCAATAAAACTGACGTTTTTTAGAACCGGACTTTCAGGAATGTAATGAAAGTTCACATTATTGAAAGATATTTCTCCTTTTGACCTGATAATCGTTCTTGCATCTTTGCTGTCAACAATATCCGGCTCAGTATCTATAAGCTCAAAAACTCTTTCCGCCCCTGCCGAAGCCTGCTGCAAATCCTCAATTACTCTTGCAAGAGTTGTTATAGGTTGATAAAAGAGTCCCAGAAACATTATAAACGCTACAATATCAGCTATTGAAACATAGTTTCCCAAAGCAAGCCATCCACCAAATGCAACTACAATAACTGTCCCAAGCGAACTTACCATCTCAACTACCGGATGGAACACAGCGCTCAATTTCAGAGCACCCAGTATTGCAGAGGTATACCTTCTTGCTCTTTTCTCGATACGCTTACTTTCCCTTGCCTGTTGGTTAAAAACCTGTATTTCTTTGATGCCCGAAATATTGTCCTGCACCACTGCATTTAAATCCCCCAAAGTTCCCTGAGCTTTTCTGAAGTTGGGACGTATCTTTTTTATAAAAACAACCCCACCCAATAACAGAAATGGGATTGGTATAAGCGTAAGAACTGCAAGCAACGGATTAATTACAAACAGCAATATTGCCGTACCTATAAAGATAAGAATATTTGTTATAAGATCCGGAACTGCATGAGCTATAAGTACTTCCAAAGTTGCAGTGTCATTTATTGCCCTTGACATGAGCTGCCCCGTCTGTTTGTCCTGATAAAAACTCAAGGACAATTTTTGCAAATGTTCATACACAAGTACTCTCATATCCCCAACCAGATTCCAGGCTGCCACATGACTAAAGTATCTGTTCAGATAAGTAAAAAACGCCCGTGCCATATATGCGGCAACAAGAATAAGTGCAATATTCCGAATTATTGACATTCTGTTACTATTTTCCCCCTGCGTCAGTACATCAATCAGTTCCCGAACCTTTAGCGGTGTAACAAGGTTCAACGCAGTTATTGCAAGTAAGCTAATACCTGTTATAAACAAGTATTTCCAGTAAGGTTTTGCTTGTTTTAATATTCTTATAAAATTTTTCAATGTATTTCCCTCCACAGGTCTAATTTTCATATTACCAAAAAGCCTCTAAAGCCCATAAGCTTTAAAGACTTTTATTCAAATAACTTTTCTTTAAATTTGTTATATTATATCAATTGGCATCTTAATTCTCAATATATCTTTAGTTGTTATGTTGTGTTTTTACAAATTTTTGTATTAAATATACAAAGAAAGAAACTTTTTTAGAAAATTTTAGTCTAGTAGTCTTGGAGGGGCTTTTAATGATGAAATGGTATCAATTCTGGTAGAAAACTCCATTATAAATGATAACACTCCACAGCTTTAAACGAAAAGGTTTTTCAGTAATCGAATGGGGAGGGGCTGAAATAAACTAATCCTATTATATATCATCTACTAATTTCCTAAATGCTCTTTCAAACCTTTCATCATGCTCCTTTGTCCTCTTAGAAGGTCCTGAAACTTTTTTCCCCGACCTTCTTATCTTTTGGGAAATATGCCTTTCAAATAAAAACTTGTCCATATTATCATCAGAGTAAACTACGCCGTTCTGATTTATCGCCCTTGCTCCCTTGGCCAGAGCCATGGCAGCAACGCCATAATCCTGTGTCACCACAATATCTCCCTTCCTGACTTTGTTTACAAGAGCAAAATCCACCGAATCCCTTGCCTTATCAACAATAACTACTTCTGAATATCCATCGTCGATTACATGACTGGTATCAATAAACATAACAACATGTATATTCTTCTCTTTTGCAATCTTTACAATAATCTGCTTAACAGGGCAAGCATCAGCATCAACCATTATATTAAAACCCAACCGAATCCTTCTTTCGTCTCTATAAAATATTATTCAATATTTAGTATTATACATCATTAATCATTATTTCACTAAAAACATTTTATATATTCGCATAAAATATGCACTCCACATAATAAACAGTTCTATTTCTTAAACTGTCTGTCATAAAGAGCGCATATCATTATAATAACACGAAAATATATTTTAAATCCGGTATAAAAATTCTATATTCTTCCTTTCTGTGTCACTTCAAGGTAGTTTTGCATTCCGTCCTTATCAACACAGAAATCCAATGCATCTTCTTTTGTAATCCTGTTCTGAATATAAAGATCACCGATACATTTGTCGAGCAATTGCATCCCTGCGCTTCCTCCTGTTTGAATACACGTGTTAATGCTTTGTGATTTACCTTCCCTTATAAGATTGCTTATTGCACGTGTAACAACCATTATTTCGTGGGCCGCAACCCTTCCTTTGCCACCAGCTTCTGGAATCAGCCTCTGGGATATTACAGCCTTAAGCGCAGTAGATACCTGCACTCTTATTTGCTGCTGCTGATGGGGTGGAAATACATCTATAAGCCTGTCCAGGGTTTTTGCAGCTCCAAGGGTATGTAAAGTTGAAAGTACAAGATGTCCGGTCTCGGCTGCTGTAACAGCTATGCTTATTGACTCCACATCTCTCATCTCCCCAATAAATATTACATCAGGGTCTTCTCTCAATGCAGCCCTTAAAGCACTTTCATAAGATTTGCTGTCATGGCCGATTTCTCTCTGATTCACAATGCATTTATCGTGTTTGAAAATATACTCAATAGGATCTTCCAGAGTTAAAATATGTCCATATCTGGTTGAATTTATCTCATTAATTATAGATGCCATAGTTGTGGATTTCCCGCTGCCTGTAGGGCCTGTAACCAGTATCATACCTTCTTTTATTTCACATATCTGCTTTATTACAGGCGGAAGATTAAGGGCATCGATAGTTGGAATATTGGAGGCCAAAGTCCTGAATACAAGCGAAACCGAACTCCTCTGTAAGAAAGCGTTAACCCTGAATCTTGAGACATTGGGTACTGTCATTGAAAAGTCAACTTCTCCAAAAGCCATTAAATGTTCAAATTTTTCATTATCCATACAAGATTTTGCATATTGCATTGTGTCTTCCCTTACGAGCTTTTCAGCATCAATTTCCTTTATGTTGCCATTTACTCTGAATGAAGGAGCTCTAGCCACAGTAAGATGTAAGTCGGAAGCTTTCAATTCAACAGCCATTTTTAGTAATTCAGTTAATTCAATTGCCATATTCTCCTCCTATTTTCGGGTATTGATAGTGCTTGAAAATACAATCCGGTAAATGCCACCTATGATATTTTTCTAATAAATTTCTATCAAACTTTTACGGTATGGGATGTTATCTTTTTTATTCCTATGTGAATATCGTAAAAAAATAAATAGATATTAATATGCTTTTTTGAGCTGCGAATTTAGCCCCAAAATATCCCATTTGCTACTATAGTTTTATTTTTCTACATTTTAACATGTCTAGGTAACATAAGTATATACAGATGAGATCGTATATTGACATAGTAGCAAGCCACGCTAAGATATGAGCTTTTATATCAAAGTATATTAAGAAATCCGTTAAATTTGAAACAATTCATTTGATTTTCGTGCTATTTTGGTTTATACTTTTAAAATAAATTATGTTAAAATATTAACCATGCGCATTTTTGTACTGATAAAAAAACAAACATTTTTATTTCTATGCGATAAATATTATTATGTATGTGGAGGGGCGATAACATGATTAAAAGCAAGACCAAAGTTGCTATTATAGGTGCGGGATTTGTTGGTGCTTCAACAGCATTCGCAATGTCCTTACAACAAATGGCAACAGAGATTGTACTCATTGATGTAAACAAGGAAAAAGCTTATGGTGAAGCCTTGGATATAAACCATGGTATTTCATTCGTAGGTCAAATGGCAGTGTATTCAGGGGATTATTCCGACTGTAAAGACTGCGATGTAATCATTATTACTGCTGGTGCAAACAGAAAACCAGGCGAAACACGTCTTGACCTTGCTAAAAAGAACGTTTCTATAGCAAAGGAAATAACGGCAAATATTATGAAATATTACACTCATGGTGTAATACTGGTAGTATCAAATCCGGTTGACATTCTCACCTATATGATTTCTAAGTGGTCTGGTCTACCAAACGGAAGAGTTATGGGCTCTGGAACAGTTCTTGACAGTTCAAGATTCAGGTACCTTCTGAGCAAAAAACTTAATGTGGATGTAAGAAATGTACACGGTTATATTATTGGAGAACATGGTGATTCTCAACTTCCTGCATGGAGTGCCACACATATAGCCGGTCAAAACATAAATGAATATTCTCAAGCACCAAGCGGCATTTTTACTGCTGAAGACAAGATTCAGATTGCTCAGGAAGTAAAGACAGCAGGTGCTGAAATAATAAAAAACAAAGGTGCTACCTATTATGCAATAGCAATTACAGTTAATGCAATAGTTGAAACACTTTTGAAAAACCAAAACACTATCAGAACAGTAGGTAGTGTAATCAATGGTAATTACGGAATAGAAGACGTTGCATTAAGTCTTCCTTCAATAGTTAACTCTGATGGAGTTCAAAGTATAATACCACTTACCCTTTCACCTGAAGAAGAAGTTGCATTAAGAGCTTCTGCTGAAAGTGTTAAAGCAGTTCTTAACGAAGTAAAAGATTTATAAAAGATTAATTACTTAAAACGAGGAGGTAACAAAAAATGGATTATAGAAAAGAGTCATTAAGACTACATGGCGAATGGAAGGGAAAAATAGAAGTAGTTAGCACCGTTCCTGTAAAAACAAAAGACGACTTGTCATTAGCATACACTCCTGGTGTTGCTGAACCATGTCTTGCTATACAAAAAGATGTTGATCTTTCCTACACTTTAACAAGAAGAGGAAACTTAGTTGCTGTTATTACTGATGGTACAGCTGTTCTCGGTCTTGGGGATATAGGTCCTGAAGCAGGCATGCCTGTTATGGAAGGTAAATGTGTCCTCTTTAAAACTTTCGGAGATGTGGATGCTTTCCCACTCTGCGTTAGAACAAAAAGTGTTGACGAAATAGTTAATACTGTGAAACTTCTTGCTGGTAGTTTCGGTGGTGTAAACCTCGAAGACATTTCAGCTCCAAGGTGCTTTGAAATAGAAAGAAGACTTAAGGCTGAATGCGATATACCAATTTTCCACGACGACCAACATGGTACAGCCGTTGTTACTCTTGCAGCAATGATAAATGCGTTAAAAATTGTTAAAAAGGATATTAATGATATATCAGTTGTTGTTAACGGTTCAGGCGCAGCAGGTATAGCAATAACAAAACTTTTGATGAGCATGGGACTTAAAAAGGTAATCCTTTGCGATACAAAAGGTGCTATATACGAAGGTAGAGAAAATCTCAATGCTGAGAAAGCCGAAATGGCAAAAATTTCTAATTTGCAAAAAATTAAAGGTACTTTGGAAGATGTACTTGTTGGTGCTGATGTTTTCATCGGAGTATCTGCTCCAAACATGGTAACTAAGGAAATGGTTAAGAATATGGCAAGGGATGCAATAATCTTTGCAATGGCAAATCCAGTTCCTGAAATTATGCCTGATGAAGCTAAAGAAGCTGGTGCAAAAGTTATCGGAACTGGTCGTTCAGACTTTGCAAACCAGATTAATAACGTACTTGCCTTCCCTGGTATCTTCAGAGGTGCTCTTGATGTAAGAGCAAGCGATATAAATGACGAAATGAAGATTGCTGCTGCAAAAGCTATCGCTTCTCTCGTTAGTGACGAAGAATTAAATCCGGAATATGTAATTCCTGCACCTTTTGATCCAAGAGTTGGAGCAACAGTTGCTGAGGCTGTTAAAGAAGCTGCTAGGAAAACAGGCGTAGCAAGAATATAAATCATTAAAGCTTCTTTGCTTTTAATAAAACCAGTTGTTTTTTAGCAACTGGTTTTTTAATGCAAAACTTAAAGTCTTATTCACTCTATAGCTTATATTTACCTTTCACTATGTCCCAATAAATATTGTCTATCCGCTTTGATCACACCTTCTGACGTAATAATTATTTTGTATAAAATATTTTATTTTGTTACCCCATAAATATATTTTTTTATCGCATATATATGACGATAAAACAAAAAATTATGTTACAATTATATTTATAAGGGAGGAATAAAGAGATGCGGAGGAATATTTCAAAATTACTGATTGCTATCTTTGCTATTTCAATTGTCTTCAGCAATGTAGCAAAAGAAAATGTCAATGGGGCAACAACCAGTTACAAATTTGATTTTGGTAGCGGTTCTGTTGAATCGGGTTATACTGGTGTCAGTGCATCTACAGCATACAGTAAGACACTAGGCTACGGTTTCAACACACCTGCCAATATGAAAAATGTTTCAGCAAGCGGTAGTGGCTTATTAAGTGACGCTGTACAGTTCGTTACATATGGAGTAAAAAGTACCAACACATTTAATGTTGATCTTCCCAATGGGCTATATGAAGTTAAAGTAACCTTAGGAAATACATCGAGAGCAAGCGTTGCCGCAGAAGGTGTATTTCAGATAATCAATATGACCGGAAATAATGCAGTGGACAAATTCCAAATTCCTATTACTGACGGACAATTAAACCTTCTTGTAACCGAAGGCAAGGCAGGAACAGCATTTACGCTTAGTGCACTTGAAATTAACAAGTTGTCTGACAATCCTGTTACAAACAGAACTTTATGGATTGGCGGAGACTCAACCGTATGTAATTACTACCCATTGGATACAAGCACACAAGCAGGTTGGGGGCAGCTAATGCCAAAGTATGTCGATACATCCTCCTTTCAGGTCAGAAATATGGCTGCAAGCGGTCAATGTGCAAGAGGCTTTCGTGATGATGGACAATTCGAAGCAATTATGAAATACATAAAACCCGGTGATATATTTATACTGGAATTTGGTATAAATGACACTGCTGAAAAAAACAATACAACTGAAGCGCAATATAAAGAAATCATGACAGACATGGTTATAAAGGTAAAAGCTACAGGAGCAGCAATGGTTTTGCTAGCTCCGCAAGGAAGGGCAACAGATTTTAGTGGAGGCGTGCATTCTGCCGTAAACAGATGGTATAGGAATACTACTGTTGCCATAACCAAAGAGCAGAGCATACGGCTATGTGATTTAAACGTCTTAAGCTCCACATATTTCACATCGATAGGCAGTGAAGCAACCCTTCAGCTTTTTATGTCGGGAGATACTTTACATCCTAACCGTGCAGGCGCTACCGAGCTCGCAAGGCTTGTGTACAATGACCTGAAAGATCTCTTTACTTCTTCTGTTACTCCAACTGTCAAACCAACAACTCCTGCACCGACTGCTACCACAATTGTTACTGCAAATCCACCCATTGTCTATGGTGATGTTAATGGTGATGGTAGATTTAATTCTCTGGACTTCGGTCAATTTAGGCTGTATCTGCTAGGTTCATCTTTGCCTTATCCTGATGCCGGGGATGTAAACGGTGATGGACTTAAAAACTCGATTGACTATGGATACATGCGACAGTATCTTCTTGGTATGATCTCTTCCTTTCCAGCTAATCGAATCCAGACACCGGCAGTAACTCCTGATTCAAAAATTTACGAAGCTGAACAAGCAACAATAGCCAATGGTATTCTTGAAACTATAAATACAGGTTATACAGGGAACGGATATGTCAACTATAATAACGAAGTAGGCTCGTATGTTGAATGGAATGTAAATGCACCTACATCCAGTTCATATAAACTGGTTTTCAGATATTCAAACGGAACTACCGTTAACAGACCAATGTCCATAATTGTAAACGGAAGCACCATAAAAAGCAGCATGGACTTCCTTCCAACAACAGACTGGACTACCTGGTCTGAGGCATATATAGTTGCAAATCTTAATCAAGGGCAAAATATTATTAGAGCAACCGGAACCACTGCTAATGGCGGTCCGAATGTGGACTACTTAAAAATTTCTCAGACTTCAGAACCTGTTACAACCAACTCAACAACCCCGACACCAGCTACAACTCCCACACCTGTTTCATCAGCATATCCAACATTCGCCGGCACACCTACAGTATATTTGGCTGGGGATTCCACTGTCCAGACTTATAACTCCTCCTATTACCCTCAGGCAGGCTGGGGACAAATGATCGGTAACTATTTTACTTCCGATGTTAAATTTGTAAATAAGGCTATTGGTGGAAGAAGTTCTAAGAGTTTTGTAGTCGATGGAAGATTGGATGAAATCCTCAATGTAATAAAAAAAGGCGACTATTTGTTTATTCAATTCGGCCATAATGACGCAACAGTCAGCAACCCTGAACGTTATGCTGCTCCATATACTACCTATAAGGAATACCTTGCAAAGTACATTGACGGTGCACGTGAAAAAGGTGCAATACCTGTACTAATTACACCGGTTGCACGTCTCAATTATAATAACGGTACATATAAAAATGATTTTCCTGATTATTGTACTGCTATGAAACAGGTAGCTGATGAAAAGGATTGCGCAATCATAGACCTGATGACAAAATCCTTTAATTACTATGCAACCCTTGATTATAATACAGTCTACAAGTTTTATATGGTATCTTCAAACGGAACAGATTACACTCACTTTACTGAAACAGGAGCAAAAGAAATTGCCAACATAGTAGCCAAAGGTGTCAAAGAAATAAATGTTTCCATATCGAAATATGTTAAGTAATATTCTCACTTCTCAATATAAAAAAGTCGGCTTTGCCGATTAAAGCTAGGGTATTTCTCTGCAGCCAAAAGCCTTTAGGTAGACTTTTTTGATGCCAGAAAGAATGCACTTTCTTAGGCATTAAAAAAGTCGGCTTTGCCGATTAAAGCTAGGGTATTTCTCTGCAGCCAAAAGCCTTTAGGTAGACTTTTTTGATGCCAGAAAGAATGCACTTTCTTAGGCATTAAAGAATCCGGGACGTAGGTGCCCGGATCTTTTATTTTTTGGCTCAACTATGTACTTGCAACAATAATAGTGCTAATATATAAAAAGATAAATATTGAAAGGAAATTTACAAATGGGAAAAACCTTAGTTTTGGCTGAAAAGCCTTCAGTAGCAAGAGATATTGCAAAAGTACTAAACAGCAATCAAAAAGGAAATGGATTCTTAGCCGGTCCGAAATATGTAGTTACTTGGGCATTAGGCCATCTTGTGACTCTGGCTGATCCCGAAACTTACAGTGATAGATATAAGACTTGGAATATAGAAGATTTACCAATGCTGCCAAAGAAAATGGAACTGGTTGTTATAAGAGAAACCTCCAAGCAATTCGGCGTTGTAAAAAACCTGATGCACAGGGATGATATCGATGAACTGGTCATTGCAACAGACTCCGGTAGAGAAGGAGAACTGGTAGCAAGATGGATAATTATGAAGGCAGGATTCAGGAAAAACATCAAGCGTCTGTGGATCTCTTCGCAAACTGACAAAGCTATTAAAGATGGCTTTGCAGACCTTAAACCGGCCAAAGATTATGATAACCTGTTTTATTCTGCTCAGAGCCGTTCTGAAGCAGATTGGCTGGTCGGTCTTAACGTGACACGTGCATTGACCTGTAAATTTAATGCCCAATTATCAGCAGGAAGGGTTCAAACTCCTACATTGGCTATGATTGTAGAACGTGAGAATGAAATAAGGAAATTTGTACCTAGAGATTATTGGAGCATTAATGCTTGTTTCGACGGCTTCACAATTCAATGGCAGGATAAAACTTCAGGTCAAACAAGAATATTTGATAAAAAAAAGGCAGATGACCTTGTATCAAAACTTACAGGTCAAACCGGTCAAATTGTCGAAGTTCGCAAAGAAGCAAAGAAAGAGCTTCCTCCACTAGCTTATGATTTGACGGAGCTCCAACGTGATGCAAACAGAAAATATGGTTATTCTGCAAAACAAACACTCAATATAATGCAGAAGTTATATGAAACTCACAAGCTGGTAACATATCCGAGAACAGATTCGAGATATATAACCGAAGATATTGTTCCAACACTTATCGAGCGCTTAAAAAGTATTGCTGTTGGACCCTATGCAAAACCTGTGCAAGGCATAATGAGGAACAAAATTGTAGTAACCAAGCGTTTTGCAGACAATAGCAAGGTCTCAGATCACCACGCAATAATTCCTACCGAGCAGTACGTAAATTTGGCGTCTTTAAATTCGGAGGAAAGAAATATATATGATTTGATCGTAAAGAGGTTTATAGCCGTCTTAAACCCTCCTTTTGAGTATGAGCAGACTACCGTTAAGGTAGATGTAAAAGGAGAGCTTTTATACGCAAAAGGAAAGATAATAAAGTCATGGGGCTGGAAAAATGTATATGAAGGCTTTGGCAAGCTTGAAGAGGATGAGGAGGACGACGAAAGCAGTCAGTCTCTACCTGACCTCAAGCAAGGTCAAAAAGCTGTATTATCATCTGTCAAACTTCACAACGGTAAAACCAAACCTCCTGCAAGATATACTGAAGCAACCCTTTTATCTGCCATGGAGCACCCCGGAAAATTTGTTGAAAACAAAGCCTTGAGAGAGGCACTAGAGAGCACAAGCGGTCTTGGTACTCCGGCAACAAGGGCAGATATAATTGAAAAGCTGTTTAACACTTTCTATATTGAAAGAAAAGGTAAGGAGATTTTTCCCACATCTAAAGGAATTCAACTAATAGGCCTGGTTCCTTCAGATCTTAAATCTCCTGAACTGACTGCCAAATGGGAACAACAACTCTCCCTCATAAGCAAGGGCAAAAACAATCCTCAGGCTTTTGTCTCAGAAATGAGAAACTACGCAACAAAGCTTGTAAAGGATGTTATAAACAGTAATGAAGTCTTTAAACACGATAATGTCACAAGAGAAAAATGCGAATGTGGTAAATACCTGCTTGAGGTAAATGGCAAAAAGGGAAAAATGCTTGTGTGCCCGAACCGTGAATGTGGCTTCAGAAAGTCAATATCTCAAATTTCCAATGCCAGATGTCCTGAATGCCATAAAAAGATGGAAATCCGTGGCGAAGGCGAAAATAAATCCTTCTACTGCGCATGTGGATACAGAGAAAAGCTTGATACCTTCAAGAAGCGAAAAGGTGAACAAGTTAATAAAAAGGAAGTTACTAACTTCCTCAAACAGCAGGACAAAGGCGAAGCAATAAACTCAGCCCTTGCAGATGCATTGGCAAAGTGGAAGTCATAACACATCCTCATCTATGTCAATACCGGCCATTTTCATAAGATAGATCGCATTGCGTGTGGTTGAAACCCCCTTGCGAAGTTTATAGTCAAAGTATATTTTATTATCTTTATAGTACTCTTCAAAATGATAATTCTTTATCTTTGGATTATTCGCTTCAAGGTCACAAAGCTCAAAATCATGGGTTGAAACCATACCAATCGATTTTGTCTTGCTGAGTTCTTCAATAAGAACCCTCGCACCCGTATGGCGATCTCTTGAATTGGTTCCTTTGAAAATCTCGTCTAAAAGGAAAAAAACCTTTCTTCCCTCTTTAGCTTCCTTGATAATCTCCTTGATTCTCAAAAGCTCGGCATAAAATGAGGAAATACTCTTGCCAAGGTCATCGCTTACTCTCATACAACTATGTATATCCATAACTGATGCGCGGAAGCTTGAAGCGCAAACTGGTGCGCCTGCATACCCTAGAACCAGGTTTATTCCTGCGGTTCTCAATAGCGTACTCTTGCCGGACATGTTAGATCCGGTAATAAGAAGCACCTTGGTGGGCGTATTAAAACTCAAAGGGTTGCACACCCTGTCTGAGGTTATAAGCGGATGTCCCATTTGCTGCGCTTCAAAATAGTTCACCTCCCGGTCTGAAATCTCCGGTGTAACCCAATCGGGATTATCATGTTTTATAACAGACAGACTTGACAAAGCCTCAATATCAGCGATTCCTTCAAGCCATGCTTTCAGATGTGCTCCCGAGCTTTCCTTCCATTTTTCGAGAACTATCACATTGTGATAATCCCAAAGAGTCAGTATGTTAAATACAAAATAAAGCGGAGCATGCCTGTTGGAAATGGAATCAATTATTTTTGACAAGCTGTTTACCTGTTTATATGCAGGTATCCCGGATGCTCCTGCCATTTTTACGGATATCTCATTTAATAAAACCGATTCGAATTTCTTCCCTTCAAAACGGCTGAGCATTTTGTAATATATACCTATGTCCTTGCTAAACTTATCAGCCGTATTAAATATTTCATATCTTTCCATTCTCTTGTAGCGTAAAATGAAATATTGCAAAATTAATAAAAGTGCCGGTACATAGTATGGTACTATCGAAATCCATATAGAAAATGCCAAGGATAGTATTGTTATTATAGGAAGTACTTTTACAGCAATTCCAAGCCACAGTTTTCTGTAAAATTCATGTTCTTCATTAGCCCAGCAAATAAGCTTTTCAGGATCTTTCATACGATCCGACACCACAAGACCTTCACACAAAAATCGTTGTCTCCAGCCTAGCTTATTGGCCAGTTCTTTTACAGCTTCCTGGCGCAATTTAATACTTTCTTCATCCTTCTTGTTACCAGATAGCAACTCGCTTAATGCCCTACGTCCCAAAAAAGTATTTGCAGAATTAATCCATTGGAATACAGACCTGTTTCCGAAAATGTCAAGATCATGAGCGTATTCGTGGTTCAAATCCAGGAAATCTTTACCGTCGTCAGAAAAATTGTCCCACTCCCCGTTTAAGCGCTTCAAAGAATCTTCATTGATTTTTGCAAGCATGGAAGTATACGTCCTTGCTTTAAACATTTTATCATGTAGAAACAGTAAATAGCCAAATGAAACCACAAACGATATGAATACTGCGCCCATTACAAAGTAGTACTTGATTATTAATAAAAAAACGCTTAGTGCAATACCTGCTATAAACACTAACAATCTTAAGTTGCTGATTATATTAATAGCTTTGTTATATTTTTTGTTTATTCTTAAATAATAATCCCTTCGTCTTTCATATTTCTCTTTTGCAGTCATCAACTCAGCCCTTTACATTTTTATAATAAACTCGTCATATAGGATTTAAAGTTTTTCGCCTATAATATATTATCACAATATATTGGGTAATAAATAAAGTATTGAAATATTATCGCGGAAATGTTACATTTAATCAATAAGGGATAACGAAAAAATAACATCCTATTCTCATATTTAGAAAACATTATCAAATCAAGTTTTTTCGTTATCCAGAGTATGAATTTATATTTTAGTCATACCTAAGCACACAATTTCCAAAAAGGAGGCTATACAATTGTCAAAGTTACCGATAAAACTCACCTTTGGAGAAGAAGTCGCAAATGCCATAACCCATGGTGTAGCTTCGTTGCTCGTACTCTTTTCAATTCCTTGGGTATCAATCATCGCTTACACTAAAGGCACAATATATGACATAGTTGGCGTTACTATCTTCTGTGTGTCTATATTCTTAATGTTCCTGATGTCAACGTTTTATCATATAATGGAACACGAAACAAAACATAAAAAGGTTATGCGTATATTTGATCACATATTTATCTATGTTGCAATTGCAGGTACATATACGCCCATAGCCATTTCTGTCATAGGCGGTTGGCAGTCGGCAGTCATACTTTCCATACAATGGGCAATGGTTTTATTCGGCATACTTTATAAGTCAATTTCAAGAAAATCGATGCCTAAGTTTTCACTTATGATATACCTCGTTATGGGGTGGACACTTATTATTTTCATGCCTTTATTTATTAAAAAAGCTAACCCCCTGCTTTTCTGGCTTATTCTTGCAGGAGGAGTGCTATATTCTGCGGGAGCTGCCATTTACGCACGTAAAGGTTTCAAGTACCACCACATGGTTTGGCATTTATTCGTATTTCTAGGGGCATTAACGCATTTTATCGGCATTTGCTTCTTCATGTACAAATAGTGAAACTTAATAAATAGTCGTAGAAGCCTGTTAGGTTCTTACCATGCCAACTAGTCCAACCAAAGTCATATGATTTATACACTTATCCTTTGTTAAGATTTTAGAAATACTGGAAACATCTTTTAGCGCTATTGCGTAAACACTTACGCATCTATTTAGCATGTCTTTTAATACCAGATTTACTTCATTGTATATTTTCCTCGTAACCTTAACAAATTTTGAATCCATCAATATATGGGAGCATCTTTTCAAAAGCTCTTCAGGCGTACCTTTTGAAACTATTCTTAATTTTTCATTAATTATATGGGTGGATACTTTCAGGTTGTTGTCATACTCAAATGTAAGCTCATTTACCTTTGGTGCAATAGTTTCAATAAGTTTTTTGTCAAATCCTTTTGAAGCGGCATAATGAAAAATTGCTTTTTCATACTCATCACCTATTACATCAACTTGCTTATTATTTATTTTAATAACTTCGGCATAATTGCTAAGTACCAAAGAATGCATAAATATTCCAAAGCTCTTTTCCTCTTCATCAACATAATCCGCTTTTATAAGCTTCCCATCAAGATAAACCTCATCAACAACAAGATTTGAAGGACTATTAAAGTCTTCTATTATAGATTTTTTATTATACAACGCTATCTCCTTTGAACCAAGATTCATAAACAATCCCCTTTCTGTATTTCCAGAAAAACCACACACCAATTCAAATAGTCTTTATTTAATCAATAAGCGCATAGAACTAGTGTATTATTTTGTAAAGAAATTTATGCTTATAATTAAAATAAAACCCCGCACCCAAACCACCATGGCAAGATGCAGAGTCTCACGAATTACAGACTAACCGGGCTACAACTTTACCGTGTTGACAGTTTGTCCTCTGTAACTTACATTATACAGACCGTTACTCCCTCTGTTCTTATATTAGATCGCAAATTTAACCATCAATTAATTATAAACATTGCCTTTACAAAAATATCCTATTAACAATTTTAATTTTATAATAAATAATATTAATTTGTCAATTAATAAAATGTTAATAATTTATTAATTCTTTTACAAATTCCTCTTCTACCCATCTATCATGCCACTATATTCTCAAAAATTGGTATGAAATCAATCTAATTCCAAACTACAATAAGCAATTTATAACAATTTATAAAAAAAACATTTCTTTTCTCACGACACTTGAAGAAATATAGTTAATAGTAGTATAATAGTTTTTAAGGCTAAAATGTTTCAATTAAAAATTGCACATGGAGCTATTTTTATTTCAAGATATACTTTTGGGCAGGGGTTGTTTTTTTTATTAAAGTTTGTTAAAAAATAAACAACTATCCATTCTGCTTGTTTATAAAAGCAATATGTGCAAAAAGTGTTATGAAGCTGGTCGAATTTGCAAATAAATTTTATGAATAACAAATAGGGGGAATTATCTTGTTTAAATTACAAACACTTAACAAAATTTCATCCACGGGACTGGATGTTTTTGAAAAGGAAAAATACGAAATATCAACTGAAGTGGACAATCCTGATGCAATTCTTGTCAGAAGTGCCAATATGCTTGATATGGAATTGCAAGGCAATCTCAAAGCCATTGCAAGAGCTGGTGCAGGTGTTAACAATATTCCTATAGACAAATGCACTGAGAAAGGAATAGTAGTTTTCAATACTCCAGGAGCCAATGCAAATGCAGTTAAGGAACTTGTAATTGCTTCCCTTTTAATATCTTCAAGAAAAGTCTTTAAAGGTATCGAATGGGTCCAATCCCTTAAAGGCAATGGCAGCGAAGTTGAAAAAATGGTTGAAAAGGGTAAGTCCCAATTCGAAGGACCTGAAATTAAAGGTAAGAGATTAGGCGTAATAGGCTTGGGCGCCATTGGAGTTATGGTAGCAAATGACGCTCTTTCACTTGGTATGGATGTTATAGGATATGATCCTTATATATCTATCAATGCTGCCTGGGATCTATCAAGCGCTGTTCATAGAGCCAACAGTCTTGAACAACTGATATCAACCTCCGATTATATAACTATTCATGTACCTTTTATGGATAGTACTAAAGGTATGATAAACAAGAACATGTTCAGTATAATGAAAAAAGGTGTAAGATTATTAAACTTTGCAAGAGGTGGTCTTGTTGCAAACAAGGATCTCCTTGAAGCTTTGGAAAACGATACTGTAGCATGCTATGTAACCGATTTTCCATCTGACGAGTTGCTGGGTATTGAAAAGGTAATTGCAATTCCTCACCTTGGCGCATCAACTCCTGAATCGGAAGAAAACTGTGCATTGATGGCTGCCGTACAAATGCGTGAATTCCTGGAAAAAGGACATATCAAGAATTCTGTCAATTTCCCTGACTCAGAACTTGCACGTTCAGGAGATACAAGGGTAATTGTAGCTCATGACAATGTTCCCAATATGTTTGGACAGATAACTTCTATGATAGCTACTTATAAAATCAATATCGGAGACATGCTCAGCCGTCATAGAAACAAAATTGGCTATACCATATTCGACATTGAAGGTTCTCTTCCAGACCAATTGCTTGCAGGTCTGAAATCAATTGAAGGTGTAAGAATGGTAAGAGCCATATAAGATTATAACTCTACCAATCTCCTTAAATAGATATTTACACAAATAGTCTTTCAGAAAATTCTATACTTTGAGAAATATAATAGCACAATAGTTTCCTATATTTGAATAGACCCCGGCGAACTAATACCAAATCCTATCGCCGGGGTTTGTATTTCTTTTATGAAGCAACTTATTATTTGCCCAATTTAAATGTGTAAACACTATAACCTTTGACTATTCCAATCTCTCAAACTTTGCCTACATATTTTTTGACCATGATGCAATTCTTTCTTCACCTGAAAATTCAGATCTCAGTCTTCGGAATTCTCAGATCTGGATGTCTTCACAAGCTTTATATAGAATTACCCTACTTCTTAATACCTTTTAAAATATACAAAGTTGGGTGTAATCCAAATTCTATACCATACCGAATCTGTTCTGCCAATTTATCCTGCGGAATTACAGCACCCGTTTCGATAACATCCTTACTCATATACTCCTGGTAATTTAATGCATAATCTTCAAATAGCACTCTTCCATCCTTAAGTTCCTCACAATATTCAATATCTATGTCTCCCGTATTGTTTATCAGAGAATACCACCACTGGGGAGAATGGTAATTTGAACAACAGCCATCCCATATGTTCCAATCCCAATTAAAATTATATACTTCCGGGATAACTTCATAATCCGGTTCTCTATTAAAACATTCACTTCCTATGCAAAACGTTCCTCCGGTCCTTAAAGTGCGTAGTAATCTCTTTATAAACTCCGGTTCACTTCCGAACAAAAACAAAGAATTCAAACAAAAAATTGCATCAAAATAACTTTCTGCAAAAGGTATATTTTTAGTTATATCAAACTGTAAAGGAATAACCTTGTTTGAATAACCCGTATCATAAGCTTTTTTTGCAAGTGTTTCAGGTGAATTCCACAAGTCCACTGCAATAACTGTTACATCAAATTTCTTTGCAAGATATAAAGCTGCGGCACCCAATCCACAACCAAGATCAAGAACAATTCCACCTTTTTTGATGTTCATCAGCCGGACCATTTCAGACACAAGATATAAGCCTCCACAGCCAATATACCCGTCATATATCTGTTTTCCGGTATACCCTTTCAATTCAGGATAGTCCTTAATGTCAGGACTTCGAAACCCTGTCATCTTTTCTTTGAAATCCATCTTAAATCTCCCAAAACAAATTTAATAATTTACTCGCGTCAATCCCCATTATATACCAATACTGCCGTACTTTCAATGAAAAGCTTCCACATTGCCAAGCAGCAATGACCTCTGACCTTGGTAATATATGCATAGCTTGTGCAACGCTCTTGTCATTGACACATATAATAACTTTATGTCCAATTCGTCTTCTTTATACATGTCACTATCCGCATCAGCTATCATTACAACATCGAACTCCAACCCTTTTGTAAGGTATGAAGGCACAATGAGAGTGCTGTTTTTATACTCTTCTTCTTTACCGGTTATCATATTCAAGTCATCAATTTTGCCTTTCAGAAGTTTATACATATTCTGGCAACCTTCCACAGTTTTACACACTATGGCAGCTGTTTTAAAGTTCTCTCTCCTGAAGTGTTTTATCCTTTCGGATATGTCCTCTGCAATTTCTTTGGTGCTTTGCTTTTCAATTATTTGTACTTTATCACCATGCCTTATAACAGGTTTTGCAAGTACCAATTCATGGTCTTTAATTCTGCTTATTACCGTATTGGCAGCTCCCATTATTTCAACTGTAGTTCTATAGCTTTCTTCAAGCGTAAGGAAACCACATTTCTGTCCATCAAAAACATCATCTACAACATCCTGCCAGGTCTTTATGCCTCTATAGGAATGAATACTCTGGCATAGATCTCCTAAGATTGTAAAGGAACTGTCCTTTACAATCTTTTTGAGCACATAAAACTGAAATGCGCTAAAGTCTTGTCCTTCATCAATTACAATATGCTTGACAGGTATTTTTTCGTCCATGCCATGTATCAAATACTTTAAGTATATAATTGGCGCAATATCTTCAATTTCCAGCATACCTGATTTCAATGTGTCCATTGTATACTTTCTTGTGTAATCAATCAAATCCTTTTCCGCCCTGCCGCCAAGAAATCTGTTAAACATCTCTTCATTGTTTATCAGATCGGAATAATACTCGTATGGACTAAACTTTGAAATCTTCTTAATGTATTCATTAACGGCACTTTTGGCATAACTCTCAATTTTTCCTACCACAGCATCTCTTTTTTCTATTGCTTCGATTATCAGCTTTTGCCTTTCGTCACTCTCTTCCATAATTTCCTTAAGATTTCGTATTACTATATCGCACTGCTCGTTCAGGTTATTTATAATAGCTTCCTTTTTCTGTTTCAATCTGTTTGTAAGATATTTCTTTATTTCATCGATGCGACGAACAATAGGCCAATTTTTATACTGTTTCAGAAACAGATCATTTATCTCTTCATACTTAAATACGACTGTATTTGCAATTTTAAAGTGTTCCTTAGGGATAAAGGAACTTTCTACATGTTTGACGTAATCGTCCATTACCTCTCTATACTTCATTGATGCTTTAAACTGGGAACACCTTTTCAAAAAGCTGTTTGCTTCTATCTGTTCCTTTGTAACATTGTGATTTACAAACCTTGTTAGTTTCTCAAAGGGGTCCTTCAGTTTAAACCTTTTACCTATCAACTCCATGGCAAACTCTTCAAAAGTGGTTTGTTTAACTCTTTCTACGCCAAGCTCCGGCAAAACCTCGGAAATATAGTTCAGAAAAAGCTTGTTAGGAGCAATAATCATAAAGTTTTCCGGTTCAAATGACTTCTCAAAGGTATACACAAGATATGCAATCCTGTGAAGTGCAATAGTCGTCTTGCCACTTCCGGCAGCCCCTTGGACAATCAAAGGCTTCCACATATCGGCTCTGATTATTTCATTCTGCTCAACCTGTATTGTAGAGACAATCTCCTTAAGCCTATTGTCACTGTTTGCCCCCAGGTAAGTTTGCAGAAACTCATCATTAGTGGTTATATCTATATCAAATATCTCTTGTAAAACACCCTCATTAATTGCAAACTGCCTTTTTAATGAAAGTTCTCCCTTAACATTACCTCCAGGACACCAATAATCAGCATCACCTATTCTTCCTTCATAGTAAAGGTTTGCTATCGGCGCTCGCCAGTCAACAATAATTACCTCCTGATCTTCATCTCTCATAAGTGACATCTTGCCAATATATATGTTTTCTTTTTTATTGCTATCCTTCTCCTTGAAGTCTATCCTTGCAAAATAAGGCTTACTTTTTGCCACCAAAAGATTTCTAAGCCTTAGAGCAAGCGTATCCCTGATGGTAGTATTAATCATAAGATCTATATAGCTTTGGCTGTTTTCTGAAGTAAAATGCTTTTGTACATTATCAATATCATTATCCAACCGTTCTTTCTTCTTAACAGTTGATTCAAGGCTCTTCTCAACATACCCAAGCGTATAATTGCACCTTTCCAACTCTTCTTTATATGATGGGTGATTTTTAGCAGCCATAATTCATTTACCTCCCATGCAAAATTACCCGTTGATTTAATAGAAATTTAATTATATTTGAAAGAATAAAAAAAATAAAGTTTTTTTGCAAATCTTCCATACTAAAAGGTCTGAACCCTGTATAATCCGGGAATCAGACCTTTTGTTAAAATTCTTATTTATCTGCCATCCTGACAGATGTCATTCATTAAGATAACCAATACTTACAACAATTATTATTCCTTCTTAAAAGCTCCTTCTCTATAGTTGTTCATTGGATCCCACAAGAACCACTCTTCATATCCGGCATCATACACAGCCTGTATCTGCTGCCTTACCTGCTCATCCTCATAGTACTGCCAATTGCCATTTCCGATCCATGTGGCGGTAAAGTCCTGCAAATAAGTTCTCAGTATTGGTTTATGTCCTTCAACTTTTTCATGCCTTGCCTTTGCTTTTAACAGCGTATTCTTTATTACTCCATAAGGGTCTAAATCCGGTTTTGGAAATTTAACGTTGTTAATTATCTGTCCATTAGCATAATGTGACGGATAAGCCATCGGGCATAAATAATCAAGATTTTCACCAACATATTCAAAATATTGTCCTATTCCTTCAGTGTCACCAGGGCTCTCAAGAATAATTGCAAATACATCACCCGATATTATAGCATTAGGAAGCTGCTGTCTCGCATAAGCTAAAAAGTCATTTACAACTTCATATAACTGTCTGTCATCCTTGCCTTCAAAAACCATCTGACTTTTCTTCCCATCAGGAAATCTGATGTAGTCAAACTGAACTTCATCAAAACCTCTTGCAAGGGCTTCCTTTGCAAGATCAATATTATACTGCCATGCATCTTTGTTGTAGGGGTTTACCCAATTCATTTGGTTATGAACGTATAATCCGCCTTCTGTATTCTTTATAGCCATTTCCGGCTTGTTTTTCGCAAGGATTGGATCTTTGAAACATACTATCCTTGCTATTGAATAAATATCATTTTCACGCAGTTTTGTTGTCATTTTTTCGATGTCATATAATGATTCAATAGCACCTATTTCAGAGGCTAATGGTACTTCGGATTTATAGCTTACAATACCGTAATCGTTTTTAACGTCAATTACATAGCTGTTTATCTCGGTAGTATTAGCCAATTCAATATAGTGATCAAGTCTTGCTCCTGCTGATGAAGCAGTTAAATACAAACCTTTGGCCTTCACCCTTTTTTGATTAACCTTTAAATTTTCCGGTGTGCTTGTAGGAGTACTTTCGGGTATTACTTCATTATCGGCACTTGGTTGTACCAATGTAGCCACAGGAGTAGGACTGGGCTGGTTTGATTCCCCATTAACAAGGGTTGCTTTAGATGAATTACATGCACATAATGATATTGCAATTATACATAACAAAAGCGACAACGATATACTTCTTACAATGCCTTTTTTCATAAGTATGAACCCCCATATTTATTTTATTGAAGCTAAATAATAACAAGATATGCCTTTTTGATAATAATACTATATCAAACAAAGTTTTAAAGTACAATAGCAGTTTATGGACTTTTAATAGATAAATATTTTTCGATATGGTATATAACACATTTTTAGTCAAAATCATATAATGTCACAGAATATTTTATCATAAGGAGACAAAATTTATGTTTCCAATACATATAGTCGGTATTGCACTTGCTGGCAGAATGTTGTTTTCAAAGCAAAATGGAAAGTCAGAAGATAAAAAGCAGAACTTTCCTATAAGGCTGCGCCTCCCAGTAAGACCTAATGACTCCGTAGATTCCAGCCCTGCAAACCCACTGGAAATTCTCGTTAAAGGAATAAACAGACAATTGACCGACATAATAAAACCGCAGCCACGTGAAAACTTCGATGAGATTGTGGAAAAATTTATACCACAAGACAGTGTTGTTCTTACCCCTAAATACCCTTCACACTCTAAAAGTATCGGCTTTGCTGACTTAGACGGCGATTTACGGAATGAATTGATCGTATCCTTCAGAAATGCCAATGAAATCAAAACAATTATACTAAAAAAAGATAATGACACCTGGTATAAGGCGGCTGAAGCAGGAAATGAAGGATATGAGAGTATTAACTACAGGGAATTTGTAGATCTTACAGGCGAAGGTAAAAAACAACTGATAATAGCCTTTTCATCAGAAGGCAAGCCTGCTGAGCTGCACGGCTACTCACTTGGTGAGGATAATCTTAGTGAGCTATTCAGATTGAACTATAACAGGCTTCAGGTATTAAAAGCACCCGGCAATGACAGAAACAAGCCTGAAGTAAGCCTCGCAATATGGAATAAGGAAGATAGCGGAGCATACAATGTCGAGTTGCTTAAGTGGAACGGAGCACAGCTTGAATCTGTAAACGACGCCGATACATATTATTACGACAATGTTGTCCCCTATTGCTTGAGGAAAGTCAAAAGGGATCCGGATATTCCACAAAACTGGTATAACCTGGCCAATTCGCTTGCCAAGGCAGGGGTGCTCAGGGATGCTCAAATGGCCATTGAAGTTGGTCTGCGGTATAACTTAAGTCCGGAGCTAAGTGATAAATTTGCTGCGTTGAAGGATAGAATTGAGAAAACATAATTCTATAGTCTATACTTCTATAGGTAAAATTTTATCTTTATTCTATCAAGTTATCAAGACAAGGAAGAAATAATATCAACAGTGCAACATTCAAAAAATTAGCACTATCCGAATAAATAACCAAGAAAAAAGCCCGAAGGGTAATTGTACAGTGTGTACCTATCCCTCAGGCTTTTTGAATTTTTTCTAGCTCTTGCCTAGCAATTCAAGCAAGGCCCTCTTTTCATCACAATCCTCACAGTCGTTTAGGAAGTATTCAATTGACCCTTTCACAATTTCCTTTCTATTTATATCGCTTTCTTCACTAATTTCTTCAACTATTTCAGTAAGTTGTTTGTATTTATCTTTAAGTATATTGGTACACTTTTCATTTATCTTTTTACTTTCGGGTGATATTTCTGTTATTCCCATCTCATCCGGAACATATTCGGATACAAAGACTAACTTTTCATCATCCCATTTGAAAACAACTTTCTTTGTATCCTTTACTTCTATCTGTCCATATTCATCAACAACATCAAGATTTAGCAAATAATACTTTGTAACGGTATAATCAACTTCCAGTTTTGCATCGTCACCATCTGTTAATTTAATGCTCTTTGCATTTAATCCATATCCCCCCAAATGTGACTGAGAAAAATCATCATATGGAAAACTTATAACAAGTTTTTTACCTTGTTCGTCAATCATATACCAATCTTCAAAATACCTAGCCTCACCGGTGCCATAACCCTTACAGCTTTTACCGACAAAAAATATTTTATCTTTGGCTTTTTCCAAACGATACTCTGTTCCTGCATTTCTGCCTCCAAATTCTATACAGTCAATAAACTTGTCCTCTTTAAAGATCAAAAGCCTCAAGTCAAATCCATTATAGAATCCCAACACCTCATAAGGTTCACCCTTATCATCAAGATTTATCTTACGTTTTTCCAACTCTAGAGGTTCTCTTCCATACCAGCCTTCGATACCAAGGTTTTTGCTGATGTATTCCATGTAGTAGGGTCTTTTTTCATTATATATAGCTTCAATTTCGTCCGGTTTCAAATCTTTTGACACTTTATTAGCATTAAAAACCTCATCAAACCCCTTTAAAAATTGCTCGTCAGCTTTGATATCAATTATCATTCTTTCGGTAAACATTTGATAATTGCCGGGTTTTTCAGGCAGCTCTAATAAGGTGACATAGGATGTGGAAATAATTTCATTGTAATTATTTTGCGATTCAACACTTACATAACCATCAGAATATTCAATAATCATTGCTCTGCACTTTTTTAGCATATCCAGCCTTTGCTTCTCTAGTGCGTCATAGTCAAATATCCTTTTACTCTCCAGAAGTTCAAATTTCTGACCGGAAAAATTCGATTTCACAAAATCAAGTAATTGAGTTTGTACTTCGTATTGGTTGATCTTACTGCTTCCCATATCACTCAGTTCTACTCTGACCGCTTCTTCAGGCATAGTAAGTCTTGCAGGAGCTTCAAGGTTCTGTGGGTCTAAAACTGTGCCTTCACAAAATTTATCAACGTGTCTTTCTAGCCAATCCTCAGCCTCATAAATCCCCTTTTCAAGGACGGTATCGCCAAACCTTACTTTCTTACTAACACTAACTGCTCTTGCAGCCAAACTAATCTTAAGAGCCGTATCTCCGTTAACAAATATTTCTGCCTCATGGTACATTTCCCATTGTTCATCGGTTTTTTTATATTTCATTCGGGAGAGCAAGCTGCAAAACTCTTTGATAATACCATCTTTTATAAGGATTGTCTCATCATTGGTGCTCAAATTTTTGATTTTTATACTGGATATATCAATATCATCAAGTATTAATGCATCATCCTGAGCCTCTACTGTCATAGTAGGCTCTGGTATGCTGTCTGTTTGTTTTGTACCTTCATCGCACGCCGTAAACAGCAAAAGTCCAATTAATGCTGCCAAAACTATTTTTTTCATATTTTCACCTCGGTAATTGAATGTTCCTTGCTTTATCTCACTAAAAACGTTACAGCTAAAAGCAGGTATTTTGATTACCTCCAAGCATCCATCAATGTTTTATACTTTTCTCTCTCGCTCAAAACCATTGTACAGCTTTCCCAATCAATATTACCAATTGCCTGTCGTTCGTACCTTATCGCAAATGGATGCTGCTTTGGAATTTCATCAATTAGTCTTTCCGCTGCCTCTTTATCATTCAATGCAATCTGAACCCATACATCTTCAAGTACATCTGGTAACTGACCGAATATACTGCTTATATTCTGAAACCTCTTAGATAACATGTCATGAACTCTGTCTTCGACCGAATCCTTATACCGCATATTATAAACGAACACTTTTTCATTTACCTGCCCTATACGCTGTATACGGCCTTTTCTTTGTTCAAGCCTTGTCGGATTCCAAGGTAAGTCAAGATTGATTAGTGTTCCAAGTGTCTGAAGATTCAAGCCTTCTGATGCCGCATCAGTGCCTACAAGTATTTTTATTTCACGTGTTTTCACTTTTTGTTTTATATCCTCTTTGGTACATTTCTTAAATATTCCGTCAACTATTACCCCTGACTTATCACCACCTGCATAGAGTCCAACTACAGTATTTTTCAAATCTTTTGAAACTTCGGTTGCAACCCATAATGCAGAAGCATAGTACTGTGAAAATATAATACATCCCTTTTGTGCAAATTCTTTTTCTTTAAGCAAAGAAAGGACCAACTCATATTTAGGGTCTCTATCTTTGTTTGCATCAAGTTTATTGATAAATCTACGCAGGCAATCTCTTTCTTCTTCAGCTAAATCCTTAACCTCGCTGTACTTTTCATCTTCAGCATTTTGCCTTCTTCTTACTTTGTTATTTGTTTCTTCTTCAGATTCATCATCATCCTCATCAAATATGGCTTCAGACTCCATTCCCCAATTGAGCATCTTTTGTGCAGTAGAAAGACCAGCAACCATTGTGCTTCCAACTCTTTTCAAGAGCAGTGTTTTGATAAAACCTCCACCTTTAACTCTTTTGCTTAAAAGCTCACAGAATTCCTCAGCACACTCATATGCCTCTTTCAGATAAGGTGTGAGTTTAATTGCCTCTTTTTCATCCTCACCCATTAAAACTAATTCAATTTTTTTCAAATATGGTTCACTAGTTTCCGGGTTATTGTTACTCTCCAGAAACTCCCTTGTACGCCTTATAATATGCCGAATAAAAGGGTTATGGTTTTGCATGAAACCATTTTCCAATATTCTTCCAACCCTTCGGCTATCCGGACCCCTGCTACTTATTATCTCTCTGAATACATCTGGTTTAATTACAAAACAATCCTCAGAAATTCCTACACTCTTTCTTAAAATTCCAAAATTCATTGGATCTTCATCTGCTGGTGGAAATGGATTGCGTAGCCATTCACACTGTTCAAGAAGACCGTCAATATTAGAATTGATACGTTCTTTGTCCATTATTAAATTCAATGCCTTTTCTGGATTTGTACGCCATTTTGATAGCTCGCTTCCAAGAACACTGTCATTTTTCTGAGATAGAATATATAGTAAATCCCATGCCTCTATAGGATACATCTGAACAGGTGTGGCTGTTGCAAGAAGCATGCTGTGAGTGTTTTTCGATATTTTCATCAAAAAATCCATTAGTTTATTGGGCTGAGGTTTTTCATTTTCTTTACCGTCACCTAAATTATTACGTCTTGCCCGATGGGCTTCATCAACAATTACACATTCATACTTCATTGATAAAAGCTGTTCTATATATTCTTCGCGACCATTCACAATGATGCCTTGTGATATAATTCCTACTTTTCTAGGGCACTTCCTTATGTCTTCTGTTGGAGGATATTTTATCTCATTTTCATCCTGCCACTCTCTTCCTGTCCACACAGCTGACGGCATACCGAGAAGATTTTTCATCTCCTCCTGCCATTGACAGATTAAGGTCTTTGGTACAATGATTAAAATGGGCTTACTACCGCTCAAAGCCATTAACTGCGCTGATAGGGCAAGTTGTATTGTCTTTCCTAATCCAACCTGATCTGCCAGTACATATCTTGCACCATAACTCTTTTGGTGGTCATGAAACACAGTATTTACAAAAAACTTCTGATGTTCCCAAAGTCCAAGTTCATTTCGATAAACAGGTGATTCGACAATCACCTGTGCCGGCTCAGGTTCTGCTTTCCATTTTGTTATGTCATCAATAACTTTACGGTCTGAGATACGTCCTATGTCCTCTATGACAAAATCGGACAATGGAATCGCCGAAGGATGATGCCAAAAGTAATCAAACTCCTCCTGCACCCATTTAACTGCCTCATCACTATCATCTTCCCATAGTATTTCATAATTTAATTTCCACGCTGAATATGTTTCGTTCACACTTCCAATGAAAGATGTTTTGCTATTATTAGAAAGTGTAATAACTCCTGCTTTTCCATGGATCAATCCGAATACATCGTTTGGTAAAACCTTCACAATCAGCTTTTTGCTTTTCAATAAATCATAAAGTTTTTTAAGTCTCGGTGAATTATTTGAAAATTTCTGTTCCGGCTCACTTGCACACCATTCCTTCCGCAAAGCATTTGCGGCAGCAGTTGCAGTTATAACATCGTCTTTCTCAAGACATGAATTACATATAAGCCTCACTGTGCCAGATACCGATTCAATTTCCTCACCGGCAACTTCAAGAATTGAGGAACTAAAAAATCCTGCAATACGATCGTAACTTATTGCATTCTTCAATTTCTCATGCAAAAAGGCTTTATCCAGTCTTTTTGATCTCGATGAAAATCTATTTATCAAAATCTCACCCACTTATTTCTGCAATTTATCTTTCAACCTTTCTGTTTCCCCCATTTCGAGTTGTTGCAAAAAATGCAACAACTCAGCTTCTTTCTAATTCGCCCTCTTGTGTTTGGAATATAATTATTTCAGATTCATTTTCCACAAAAATAGCCTCTAAATCATATCGTTTGACACAAGTTCTTTAAGTATAGCCGCAGCCTTAGAGGCACTCATCCAGTGTTCCATGTTATGAATCGGCTCAAAGGTAGATATATAGTTTAAAAATTCACATATTCTATCTCGCATGTTCCAATATTCATCCAATTCACTCTTCAGCCAATTCTTACCCGACTGAGCATTATCCTCTTTATTCATTAGGTATAGTGCCATAAAGACATTCCTCAAAAGGGATGAAGCGAACCCTGTTCCACCGCCAATACTACGGTTTGCCCACTCATCAGGTGTTTTAAGTCTTGCCGTATTTGCCCTTGAGTTTTCCATTAAATCCTTATATTCAGCGACCCCAAAGCCTCGTGCAAGTTCCTGATAGTTTGAAAGCTGGTAACTGTTGTTTTTTTCAATTTCCAAACCTTTTATATAAAACCTTTCATCCGGGGCAAGTGATTTCCATATGAAATTATCAAATTCATATGGAATCAACTGATCATATGCAATTCTTGTTGCCGATTCAATAAGCTTTGCAACCGGTGAAAGTTCGCCCTTTTTTCTATCTCTTGACAACTCATAAGCTACATCAATATCCTCAATACGCTTTACAGATGTCAATACTTTTAATGCAGCTGCATATGCCGCCAAAATGTAGTCGGCATCCGAGAAGTTCGGTTCCTCTTTGTCATCAAGGGTATGCATACTGTTAATTTGTCTTTTTACTTCTTCTTCTATGTCAGGATAAATTTCATCCAAATATGCCGTTTGGGTTGATGTTTGTTTTCTCAAAACTAGTAGTACCGTGCCTTTTACATAGTTTCCCTCTTTTAAACCGCTGGCTTCTGTTTCTGTAGCAATATTCCAAGCTGCTACTACCTGCAAACCAGCAGACCAAACTATTAAAGCCAAGTCTGCCCATACACTTACATCCTGATGTGTAAACATAATGATTTGCAAACCATTGTCAGGCATGTTCTTTGCAAGGTTCGAGTAGATTTCCACCATACTTTGCTTGAATGATTGTTCTCTACCTTTGACAGCAAGTATTTTTTTGCTATCTGTATACCATTCTGAAAATGCTTTTCGTAGAATCTTTTTATCCCAAGCAAGAAAAAACTCTGAAAGCTCATGATAATTTACTGCATCTGCATATGGTGGATCTGTCACCCATATATCAATTTTCTTCTCGATTGTTCTTGCATCAAACAACTTGCACGAAGTATTACTCATTATTTTATTACCTAAATATACATTAAGTTTCCAAATATCTCTCAGTTCATAAAATCCTCTAAAACTGTAATTAAAGAGTGTATTAAATGCCTGGTTATAAAAGGTTTGTTTATTTGTATGATGATCATCATTTTCCCACCTACATAACCTAGAATTCCAATCCGCACACCTATTTACAGCTAAAATACATGCTACCATTTCTTTTGATGATTTTGCCTTTTGGCAATCTCCTCCATAAGCAAACCCAATACCAATAATTGCCTTGGATTAAACAACTGGTGCCAATATCTCCACCCACGTGTTCTCATTAATTCATTAGTTTTTTCACCTTCTTCAATTTCAGCAGAAGGAATATACCCAAATTCCTGCCAATCCTTAAATTTATCAGAAAGTATACTTACAACCTTTTTCTCACGCTTTAGATCATTTTCAGTAGGAGCAACATAATAACGTATACGTTTTAATTTAACCTTACCTTTTTTATCAACATACTCTTCTTCATGTTCATATCTTATACAATAAAGTCTTTCTTGAAAAACATCGTCCTCCCGAGGTATAAACTCCTCCCTTTTCCACTGTCTTAATCCATAGCCTTCACTTGTATCTCTTCTTATAGCTGAAACTGGCACTGTTTTTTACAATGAGGACAATGCATATTACCAGTTACAATAGTTGCTTTTTCATCAGCCTCTTTCATTTCTTTTGCGGTAACACCGCTTTTTATCTCTATATCAAAGCCATCTTTTCCATTATCCTTCAATAATGCAACAGTCATGGTCCCTTTTCCTATAATCCATGACGGTGAAAGCGGAACCTTATAACCACATTCGGGACAAATGGTTTGATTACAGTATAAATATGAATTTGCCCGGTCACCCTGCTCATTGGTTTCAATTTCCCACTCTTTAACCTGTTCGTCTACCGCTTTATAGACTTTTTCCTGAAATTCTCTCAATTCCTCTATTTCTTTGTCACTTGCACCTGCTATATTCAAATCTGCCCATGTAAGCAAGCCAGCTATAGGATTAAGTCTGACGCAAAAACATCATTTCCCATTCTTGCAGCTTCAAAAGGTATAGAGCCTCCACCACAAAAACAATCACCCACAACAGCCCTGTGTCCGAACTTTTTAACTCCAAGCTGTTCTACAAGTTCCTGCAAGGTCGTTGCTGTAGTCCCCAAGTGAGCGTTTATAATTTCCCATTCCTCTTGATCAATGTTCTCAGCTTCCTCAGGACGAATGCAATATGTTAATTTCCTATCATAAGTAAGCCTGTGCCAAGCCTTTGCCTCTGCCTCATACTTCTCTTCGTTGGTTATCTCTTCCTTCCATTTTGCTACATTATTACCAACAAAATATTGTTCCCGCTCCTTATTTGTAAGCTTTTCAAAGATATCCACAGCTGAAATTCTTGTTGACTTTCGATGTGATAATCCCTTTTTATCCATAGTCATTATTTTCAAAAATATGTCCATGTCCTTTTTTGCATCATTTGAAGCAGGCATTAAAAGTCCAAGTATCGCTGCTCTTACAAGTACTAGCGGTTTTCTTCCCCACCACTTACCTAAACCTGTAAGAGTTTGCCCACTACCTGCTTTTCTTTCCTTATAGCTCTCCTTCGATACTTTTGAAACAGGGAACTGCACCTCTATAAAAGATTTATCATTCATGTCCATTCCCTCCGATATTTTTTATGATCACCCATCTACCAGTTCTGGAGCTTCCTTTCCTAGCTATTATTCCGTCTTCCTTTAATTTATTAATTTTCCTTTGCACTGTTCTTTTTGTCACCTTTGTAATTTTTGAAATTTGTGTAAGACTTACGGAATCATTAGCTTTAATAATATCAAGTATCCATATGTTTAATTCATCATCGGTGACATCGGTGACATTAGTGTCATTAGTTTCTTTTTCATAAGTATCACCATTTTGACGTTTTAAATAAGAATCCCTCATTAGTGTCACCATAAAAAAGCCTTCCACCTCAAATTCCGGCAAAGGCAAATCAGCATCTCTCATGGCATTGGTTATTCTTGAAATACCTGTCCCCATTTTTTCAATATAGTTTGCACGCTGAAGAAGTGACGCAATATTAGGGTTTCTGGTAATGCTTATTTTCCCAAATTTATTAGCGTCAATACCTTTTGGAACTCCTCCCGGATTTGTTATTACCACTCTGTCATCATAAATTTCCACCATGATTTGGGCACCCTTTTCAAAATAGTCTCTGTGACAATGTGCGTTTATGACAGCTTCTCTTAATGCAACCTCCGGTATATCCAAAATTTCTTTCCGACGTACCGATTTTATTTCATACCTTAAATTCAGATGTTTCTTCAAAAATATTATAGTATCCTCAATGTTAGAGAGAATATCTCCTGTAAATTCTTTTCTATCTAGAACAATTTCCTTATCCAATCCTTTAAATAATGCACAAACTACATAAGCATGACTTAAAAACTGTGTAGGTTTTTTTGCAAAAAATAAAATACCAGAATTATTTAAATAATACTTTTCATCATGTTCTTCAACACAATTAAGATTCATCATGGTTTCCAATACAGGTAAAATATTGCTGATATTCGCTTTCTTTAAATAGTTTTCGTAAATGTCATTATCCAATGCTTTATCCAATTGAACCTTTTTATTGATTATTTCATCGAAAATAATCCGACCTTCGGATTGAAAAAATTCAATAATTTCATCCCGGTCGAGTTTTTGAGAATTTGCACCCATTCTAATGAAAAAACCTTTTGAACAAGCATAGGGCTTATTTTTTCCCTCTGTAACATATACCGCTACAACATTTTTGATATTCTCAATATCAACATCAATGTGCGGCTTAATTTGCTTGAGTGTATCCTGAATTCTTGAAGTTCAGGCTTTATTTGTGATACTGTGGTAAGCATACTACGATCATTGAGATCAAAGTCAAATACATTAATCAGATACTTGTTTTTTGCCTGTTTCCCATTATCAGCATAAAGACCTGTTACAATTTGTCTCATAAGCCTTATCAAACCTCGTGTTTGTTGAAATCCCGGGTTTTCTTTAAACCTTGCATATAAATCCCTTATAGAAGGATGAAAGGGAAAACTGTCTTTTATTCCGGTATATATATGTTCTGGTGTAACAGTTGTAAAACTCATTTTCTTGGCGTTTGAAACTGCTTCCTGATACCCTAGGGCAACCAGATTTATTTCTCCTGCTTCCGGCATATTTTCAAACAATCTTCTTCTCAATATGTGATAAACCTCATCAGATGTACTACCAACAGGCTCAATATTCAATGCACTTCTATTCACTTCATTTTCTAAATTTTTAAAGGAAGAACGAATAAGCTCACTGCCACTTTCATAAGTTGCCTTCAAATCAGATACTACCAAACAAACATTTGAAAGCTGCCCTTTGCCAAGTGCCGAAAACAGGTTGGCAAGTGCTGTAGATGTCACTGTGCATAAATCGGAGTTACCGATGGCTTTTGACTTAGCATTTTCCAAATAAGGAGGAAGTTCATCAAGTAAAATTAATAGCGGTTCTCCTTCCAGAAGCTTAATCCATGCAGTTTCTCCCGGTGCAGACAAGGGGCTGTAATACTGGCTAAACATATCTTTTTTACCTAACTGCTCAGCAATTGAACCCCAAATTCCAAAAGGAGCATCACTCTCACAACCTGTAAACGCTACTACTTTAACTTTTCCCAAGTTTTTATATTTGTTATTATTAGGTAGTACTTTATCACGATATTCGGGATTTGAAGCAATCAATCCAAGTGCCAACATGTTGTGAGTTTTACCTCCACCCATGGCTTGAGTTAATTTAACAACCCCTGTGGAACCTTCCTTACTAAATCGTTTAAATGCCGCATCAAATAAAACCTTCATTCCACTTGTAAGATAGTTTTCTTCAAAAAAGGCTTTCGGATCAATGTTCCCCTCTATCAGATCCGATATATTTAACACATCTTCCCGTTTTGTCTCATCAAATACGCTCGCCATTGGTTTACAAAGTTCAAACAAAGTTTTCATTGGTACTTCCTCCAAAATTAATTTATCTATAACATTTCTTATTTTCTAAAATATCCTTATAAACCTACTCAAAAACAATTCCCACAAAAATCACATCTTTGACAATTATAAAAGAAAGAAAAACTCTCTATAATTATACTACCTTGAACAAAATAAAAACAACATATACAAAAGATTATACCTCACTTACCAAAGGAAAAAATATCTTCCTTGACATTATCTTACCAAATAATAGTACAAACAAAAAGCTAATATTTATAAAAATGTAATGTAAAAATTTTTCCTTTGAAGAACCACCTAGTATAACGTAAAATAAATAAATGGACTAATTATCTGCTATAGTGTATAATTA
>CAZLZR010000045.1:0-40332 GCA_964564015.1 uncultured Acetivibrio sp. | reverse complement strand
TAAATCAAGTTTTTTCGTTATCCAGAGTATGAATTTATATTTTAGTCATACCTAAACATGGGCATTAGATAATTTGCTGTTGGAAATATACTCGATTTCCTCCTCTGTGTAGCTTTTAAATATGTGACCGTGCATAAGATTGGAATCAAGGTTTCCTTCGATTTTGTGAATATGTCCGTTGTCTGTTTTTATCGGTAAGCCTGTATACCCTGTGTAGTAGTGTGAGTGCCCGTTGTAGGATGAGACACCAAAGAAAGTGTGAATATGAAATACTTCAATTCCTATCATGTTGTCTGAAACACCAGTTATTTTATGTTTGTGCCCCTTGAAAGCTCTGGACTCAAATTTATACTTATGCAAGTGAGAGTACATAAAAAACCTCCTTAAAAAATCAAAGTAAAATTAGTGCTGAATAACAAAAAACATAGGTTGTGCAATTTGAGCATAGTTTATTTCCAGAAATGAATTATGCTCAAGAGCATTAGATATTTATAATTTGCACAAAAAGGTTATCTTTATTAATCCAATTATTTCATTAAACTATGAAATGAACTATTCATGTTTGTAGCTGACAATTGCTGATAGGTGAGGTACAATAAACTTGGGTATATTTATGGAACATTAATTGAAATGAAACGTCTAAATTTATGAAATTATTCAGTGTTAATATATGGGGTGGAGATGAAATTATGGAAATTAAGCCGATAAAAAAGTATAGTATACCAGTATATCCACAAAAAGAAGTTGTAAATAGAGATCCTTCCGTTTTAAAGTCTATACCACAAAGGTGGAAGAATAATGCCAGTCTTGGCGTAATGTTATCAGGACTTCTGATTTTACCTTTAGCCGGATGTGGTGTTGGACAGACAGCTGGGGAAGTGGCACCTCCGATGAATCTTTTGACAGAGGAAGATGCACGGCAGATTATTATGGATGAAGCTAAGAAGGAAGGTATAAATTTTGAAGTAACTGATAAAGAGATTAAGAATATTGATTTGAGGTTTACAGGTAGCTACGACAAGGACGGAAAAACAGTCGTTTCCGAAGCAGCAATTACATTCCAGTTGGACGGTCTGGATGAAAATAAACTAGTAGGTTTTGAATTTATAACTGGTGATGATTTCTATGAATGGACTGAGATAGCCAAAGAACAGGGGAAATTGGAGTACTGTGGTTTTGATGAAGCTACTGCTGCAAAGGATTTGCAGGAGGCAGCAAATAAAAATGTGGATAATATCATTGTAGGTACGTTTTATAATCCAACTGACACTATGACGGTTGATGAGTCAAAAGAGGCGTTGAGGGTACAGGTGAAGGAGTTTATTGAGTGGCTGAAAGCAGAGGGGGTAATTTAAAGTACTAAATTTATTTTGAAAATTATAACGAAGAAGCTTGCTTGAGTATTAGCCCAGGCAAGCTTTATTGATGTTATGGAATTATGGTTGTTTTAGATTTCTTGATTATTCAATAAATATAAAATATGATCCGTTCATCATTTTATCTTTCCCAGTTAAAGTAATACTTTCGATTTCATATTTCTTTGATATTGCATCTTTTGCATATCCCAGATAAGAGGTTAAAAGATCTCCCACACCAATACTGTGTTTAAGATTTTTACTGAGAGTATCTATAAGGCCAGGAAGTTTATCAATATTAGATAGCGTTCCGTGTTGTTTTATGAAAGCTTTAATAAATTTTATCTGATTATTTTTTCGCTCAATATCGCCGATTTGGATGAGTTCGTTTTTGGAGTTATACCCCTGCCGGAATCGAACAAAGCCTTCTGCTTCTCTTCCATTTAGTTGCTGCATTCCTTTGGACAAATGGATTGAAAGATCCTGGAAGGGGTCATCATAGTTCATATCGTAGGGTACTTCCAAATCAACTCCTCCGAATAGGTCAACCAGTTCAACAAAGCCTTCCGGATTTATTTTAACGTAATCATCTACTTCTATACCCAATTTCTCTTTTATTACATCGGCAAGGAAATTCATTGAATAAGGTGCAAATTTTCCTTCGTATTTTAAGTAGGGACCAATGTTATGTGCACAATTTATCTTGTAAAATCCGGGATTGTTTGCCTTACCGTGGAGCTCTAGGTAGTGTCTGACTTTTTCGTTGTAATCAATGTGAAGATCCCTTGGAATCATAATCAATTTTAATTTTTCACTCTTTTTATCAATGCTTAAAATACCAATGGTATCATAAAGTCCGGATAATTTATCTGATCCTACAAATAATATGTTTTTACTGCCTTTTTCAACCAACTGCTGGGAATAGACTTTTTCATTTGTAAGTCCGGGGATTTGGTCATAGTCAATTTCACCAGGCGTTGGAACTATGGAAGGCACAGGTATATAATTTGAATTTTTTTCAGTTATATCAATAGGATCGATTGTGGGTCGACTCTCATATGTATTTATGGCTTCTGCTTCATCTTCTCCAAATATGCCTAATTTGCCAAGAACAAGTACCGAAATCGTTATAACAACAAAAACACATAACCAAATAAGTAAATTCTTTTTTATTCCATTTTTAGGTTTCATGTTACTCTCCTCTTTTATCCTAAAATAATTCAATAATTAAATTTAATTAAAATAAGCTTTTTATAAAATCTTATATAACATTATTTTAACATAAGAGCACAGGAATTCGAGCGAAAGTGACAAAATTTAAGAAAAACTTAATCTATTTTTATATCGGAGTAAAAGGTTGTTGAATTTATAAAACATTGAATAGTAATACTTTCCAGGGAAAGGATTGTAATTTGGTAATGCTTTTATTAGTATAAACTTAATATTTATAGATTGAGTAAGACGTATTTTTGGATCGACTGTTATTTCATTGGAAATTTGAGTTTGGTGGAACTAAAAAATAAAATGGGCTTGCAGTTAAGGAAGCCCTAACTAAAAATATGATATAAATTAATTATTATTTATTGAACCAAACATGAAGTTGTTACAATATATAAGTGAAGGGTCAAAAACCACATGTGGAGGAAAGTGCATTGAAAGTAACAGAAGTGAATGATCTGGTCAATACTTATGGCATAGATATCTACAATTTTTGCAGACAGTTAACCCGGGATAAAGAGGAAGCAGATGAACTTTATCAAGGTACGTTTTTAAAGGCATTAGAAATATGCGAGAAAATAGATAACGAGAAAAATCCAAAAAGTTTTCTTCTATCTATTGCGATTAAGCTTTGGAAGAACCGCAAACGCAAATATGCCTGGCGAGAAAGAATTGCATCAATGGAAAACTATCAGGAAGAACTTGATTATAGTGAGAATCAGTTAATGAATACCAAAAGTCCTGAGGAAGAAGTATTGAAAAAGGAAAATCAGGAACTCATAATCCGGGCAGTAGCCAGCTTGAAGAGAGACTATCGAGTGCCAATGTATCTGTATTATACAGCTGAAGTTTCGCTAAAGGAAATCAGCCATATTCTGAAATTGCCTGAAGGGACTGTAAAAAGCAGACTTTACAAGGCGAGGAAGGAAGTAAAGAAATATCTGGAGGTTAATGGATATGGAAGATAAAGAATTAGACATATTGTTAAAAAGTGCCCTTTCAACAAATTATGTGCCGGATCAGGAACTGAACAAAAAAATACTAAATAAGGCGAAGGAGAGAGAAAATATGAATATAAAAAGATTTAGAAGACTTCCAGTGGTTGTAGCTGCTTGTCTCCTGCTAATATGTTCTTCGGTTACAGTGTTTGCAACGTGGAAGTATTTAGCTCCAAAAGATGTGGCAATTGAATATGGAAATCAACAACTAGCCAAGGCTTTTGAAAGTGGTGATGCAATTACGATGAATGAAACCCAATCGTATGGTGAGTATAACGTTACAGTACTAGGTGTGGTTTCTGGAAGCAATCTCAGTGAATTCTGCTCAAATGAAGATAAGGTCAGATCAGATCGGACCTATGCTGTTGTTGCAATATCAAAGACAGATGGAACGCCAATGCCGAAAACATCAGATGATGAATACGGAAAAGAGCCTTTCTTTATTTCACCGCTGATTCAGGGATTGGATCCGAATAAATACAATATAGTTACAATGAATGGTGGTTATTATGACATTGTTAAGGATGGCATTTTGTACCGTTTATCAGATTGTGATAATGTTGAACTGTTTGCAGATAGAGAAATCTATCTATGTGTTGGCAACTCAACATTCTATGACCGTAATGCTTATGTATTTAATGAGGAGACCGGAAAAATTACACCAAACGGTAATTTTAAAGGAATGAACCTTCTGTTTACACTACCTTTGAATGCTAAAAAAGCTGATAAAGAAGCAGCACAGAAGTACCTGGACGATATTGCATTATCATGGGGTGATAGTGCACAAGCAGAGGGCGCTGTGGAAAAGGTCAAAGATGAGACGGTTGCTGAAGAAAATGGCAAATTAGTAGAACTTGATGTAAATGAAATAATAAATAAGTGGACTTTGGTATCTGAACAGAAGGTAAAACCGGATAAAGATGGCAGAATTTATTATTCATATAAAAACCAAAACAGTTCTATGGATGGTTATGTTTGGGAGGATGGCTTGTTTGAAGAGGGAGAAGTAGGCTACTCCAAGGCGTACAGTGGAGGGGAAGGAGATAATACCAAATACTCGTTTATTTATTACCGGGACGAGAATGGTGAGATAACTGTATATGTATATGAACTAGATAAGTAGGGCTTCCTTAATGGAAAGCCCTGATTAAAATAAAATATACACGGAATCCGCAAATTGGATTATTATCTTTCAAATAATTTCTGAAGTTCTTCATATCGATCATGGGTAAGCAGTGCATCTTTATCAGTGTTCTTCAGCTTGACAACGTATGTCCAACGACCGTAAGGGAAAATTTTATGGATCATAAGCAGATTTATGATATATGACTTATGACTTCTGAAAAAGGTCGACCTGTCAAGGCGTTCTTCAAGCTCGGTTAATCCATCGGAAGTTATATACCTTTCATTGGTTGTATATATTGCTGTGCTGCGATCCTCACGTTGGATAAGAATAATTTCGTCCATATTTATAAAACTTATGCCATCTTTGTTTTTTATGACAAGTTTTTCTAAAGCCTTATTAGGCGTTCCGATTTGTTTAACGGGTTGTTCGCTGAGATTTGAGGATAGTCTTCTAATTCTTTCAAGGGTTTGATTAACTCTATCCAGTTTAAAAGGCTTGACCAGATAATCAAAGGCGTACAATTCAAAGGCGTCGGACATATACTTATCATGGGCGGTAGCAAATATTATAATTGTCTTGGGATTTATGTCCAATACCTTCTTTGCACACTCAATACCGCTTAAAAAAGGCATTTCTACATCCATAAATATTATATCGGGTCTTAAGGATTCAGAAAAGCAGAAGGCGGCATTTCCGTCTTCTGCTTCACCTATAAGCTCAAACCCTTCAACTCTTGATAATACTTTTTTTAGTACAAGTCTCATCCCCGCATCATCATCAGCAATTAAGACTCTGAGATTCAAACTTACCACCGACCCCTTCTGAGCGCTTTTGGTCTGCCGAGGATTTCCGAGAAGAGCATGCCTCTTAATATATCCTCGCTGTCAATATCCGAGAAATCAAGCAAGTTGCTTTGGTGTGAAGGTAAAACTTGCTTTGTTGTATCTGGATTGTTTTTGTTGGAACCAGATATGTCCTGAACACCAGCACCCTCCGAACCATGAGTACCTTCAGTGCCTTGAACAGCTTCCAAACCGGCAGCACCCTCAGGTCCCAAAGAACCCTCGTAACCTGTATTACCCTCCATACTGTCAGAGCCTTCCTGATATCTCCTGATATTTTGCTGAGCCTGTCTTGGAACAGGATTATTCTGAAGCTGCCTGCTTGCCGAAGGAGAGGTTGTAGTTCTGTTTGGAGCAGGTCTGCTTTGAACAGGTCTTCCTTGAATAGGTCTTCCTTGAATAGGTCTTCCTTGAATAGGTCTGTTTTGAGAAGGTATTCCTTGAGAAGGTATTCCTTGAACAGGTCTATTTGGAGATGATCCGGTTCTGTTTGGAGTTTTTTGATAATTACTGTTATTTGGATTATATCTGTAATCACTCATAATCTACAGCTCCTTAAGGTTTCTTTTCAATTGACGAAGAATCAGCTTTGCCTGCCTTAGATATTGAATCTCTCATTTGTGTATCTGCAATTACATTCTGCATGTTATAATAGTCCATGACACCAAGCTTGCCTTCACGAAGTGCGGTAGCCATAGCCTTTGGAACTTCTGATTCCGCCTCAACAACTTTTGCTCTCATTTCCTGAACCATAGCTTTCATTTCCTGTTCTTTTGCAACGGCCATAGCCCTTCTTTCTTCGGCTTTTGCCTGAGCTATTCTCTTATCCGCTTCAGCTTGGTCTGTCTGGAGTTGTGCACCTATATTTCTTCCGACGTCGATATCGGCAATATCGATTGAGAGGATTTCAAAGGCAGTACCGGCATCAAGACCCTTACTAAGTACTGTCTTAGATATTGCGTCAGGATTCTCCAATACCATCTTATGGTCGTTTGATGAACCAACGGTTGTAACAACACCTTCACCTACACGGGCAATAATGGTTTGTTCGCCAGCACCACCGACCAGACGGTCTATGTTTGCTCTTACTGTAACTCTTGCTTTAGCCCTGAGCTCAATACCGTCTTTTGCTATTGCAGCAATAATAGGTGTTTCAATCACCTTTGGATTAACACTCATCTGAACGGCTTCCAAAACGTCTCTTCCTGCCAGGTCTATTGCAGCAGCTCTTTCGAATTCCAGTGGTATATTTGCTCTCTGTGCGGCAATAAGTGCATTTACAACCCTATCTACGTTACCGCCTGCAAGGTAGTGAGCTTCTAATTTGTTTATTGATACATTAATACCGGCTTTAGTTGCCTTGATCAACGGGTTTACAATTCTCGATGGAACAACTCTTCTTAATCTCATACCTACAAGGGTGAAAATACCTACGTGCACGTTGGCTGCAAATGCGGATATCCATAACCCCACAGGGACAAAAGAGAAAAAGAACGAGATAAAGACAATTATTGCACCTATAGCTACAAGAATTAATAATGGATTTGTTGGCATAAAAATACCCCTTTCAAAATAATTTTATAATTGCTTGATTACAGAACTCAAAATAAATATTACTTCCGGTTTTTATACATTTTACTTAATTTCTTTAACAACAATACGTCTTCCTTCTACTTTTATAACTTTTACCTTTGTGTCTTTTTGAATATACTCTGATTCTGAAACGACGTCAAGCTTTACACCGTCAAAATCTGCTGTTCCGGCTAGGCGTAAAATTGTTACTGCTTTTCCTTCTTTGCCGAGGAAGAAGTTTAAGTCTTCTGTTCCTTCAAAACCCTGTTCTTTATTTAAAGAATCAGTCAGTACCAGAGTTTTGGATAGTTTACCTTTGGTGGCGGAGTGAAGCACAAAGGTAAGTGCAATACCTAAAACAGCCAGAATGAAAATTATCAGAATAAGTACATCATATGGGTCTCTTGCTACCGATACAATTCCAAGTACGAGCAGTATCGCACCTGTTATACCGGGAGCTCCAAAACCTGGATGAAACATTTCAACTATTACGAGAATAAAGCCAAGCAGAAAGAATATAGCGGCAAAAAAATCAAAACTGGTAAGAAGCCCCATTAAATCTAACATAATAACACCTCCTTTTGGATCAACTATAAAAACCTCATGTTTTTGTTTATAGGCCAATTATATATAAGTGATAAGAAAAATGAAATATGAGTTTTCTGTATTATACATCTGAAGGTCTGAATTGTCATTTTTGATGAACTAAAATCAATTAGCATTTTCCTTTGGAAATTTAATGTCAAAGGTTGTGTAGTCACTGCTGCTTACGGTGATAATTCCATTATACCTTTCAACTATGGTTTTGGTGGTAAAGAGTCCCATTCCTTCACCTTTAGTGCCCTTTGTAGTAAAACCGGCTTCAAATATTTTAGCTAAAACGTTTTGTGGTATCGAAGGTCCGTTGTTTCTGATGGAAAACCCAAAAGATTTTAAGTCTTCAAAAATATTGATTTCCAATAATCTGTTGTCATTAATCTCCTCAAGGGCATATATTGAGTTGTCAATGATGTTTCCAAGTATACGGCACATTTCCCATGATGGTACAAGAAAGGTTTCCAAGCGGGAAGTAACCTTTAATTCGGTTTTGATGTTTCTTTTTTCGCAATCGAGCATTTTTGCTTGAAGTAGAGCATTAATTGCAGCATTGTTTGTTTTTAGAACCTTGTTAATTTTTTGAATGTCGTTATAAACCTGTTCAATATATTCTTCTGCATCCTTATATTCATGCATTTCCATGAGGCTGTATACAACCTGAAGGTGATTCATAAAATCGTGCCTTTGCGCCCTGAGGGTTTTATTTAAGTTTTCCACCTGATTCAAGGTGCCTTTGAGTACTTCATACTGTGAATCTGAATTAGACAGTGCTATGGCGTTTCTGATAGTAATAAAACTATTTATAAATAGCGTGACAAATACCATAAAAAAGAACAAGTAAATAATATTAAAACCAGGGGTAATAATGTTTAGCTTGTTTGAAATTGCACTGAATGCCAGTAGACCCACAAGTATTAGTAAATGTATCATATTAAGAATAACTATTGATAGGATTGTCTTATTTATATTCAGCTTGTTTTTCATATTGTCTGCAAGCACTCCAAGTAAAATTCAATTATTTTATATATATTATAAATTATTATTAAGGATATTACAAAGGTAAATGAAAAATATTAGTACTATATAAATCTTTTCAAGTAAGGATTAAAATATTATCGGCTTGTTTTGAAAATATATAATCAGATGCTTTATCATTATATTTTATTTTTATTGCTATGCTGTTACATTATTTGCTATTATATAATATATTGAAGAGCAATATTTTTGCATAAGCGTTTATAATATTTAATTCCAATTTATAAAAGAATAATATTTATTAAGCTGTTGGATACGTTATAATTTATAAAGTAAATTGATTTGTGTTCAATAAAAGTTTGGGAGGAAAAGATGATAGAGAAATTTTATCCAAGGCATAAAGTAGATAAAGTTCAGGATATTGAACTTGATATGTTAACTAAAAATAATATAAAGGGACTTATACTCGATATAGATAATACACTGGTACCGGAACACGTGGCTGAGGCTGACCAGAACGCAGTAGCATGGATTGAAAAAGTCAAAAAAGCCGGTTTCAAAGTGTGTATCGTTTCTAACGCTTCAGAAAAAAGAGTAGTCAAGTTTAATGAAAAGCTCAAGGTACATGCTATTCATAGAGCTTCAAAGCCAAGTAGCAAGGCCTTTGTGAGGGCAGCAAGACTTATGGATATAAAACCTGAGGAAACTGCTGTAATAGGTGACCAGATTTTTACCGATATATTTGGTGGGAACAGAGTTAATATGTTTACAGTTCTTGTAAAACCCATAGACAAAAGAGAAGTTATTTATGTCAGAGCCAAAAGGATTGCAGAAAAGTATGTACTTGCAAAGCATGAAAAGTTCCTACTAAAATCAAAAAAATAGATGGAGGTATTATGAATATTGATTTGCGTGTTACAGGTAAGACAAGGCTTCTAGGTTTGATCGGAAATCCTGTTGAACATTCTATTTCACCGCAGCTTCATAACTCGCTAAGTCTACTTAATGGGTTGGATCTTGTTTACATACCTTTAAAAGTAGAAAAGGAAAATCTTGAAGTTGTTGTTAAAGCCCTTAAGGCTTTGGATTTTGTCGGGTTTAATGTAACCATACCCTATAAGAGGGATATCATGAAGTTTATTGACGACAATACAAAAGAGGCTATTTTGATGGGGTCAGTGAATACTATTAAAAAAATTGAAGGTAGACTCTATGGTTACAATACAGACGGAGAAGGTTTCCTCAGAGCATTCAAAGAAGCGGCAGGGATGGGCTTTAAAGGTAAAAAGGTGGTTGTGATTGGAGCGGGTGGAGTGGCAAGGCCAATAGCTGTGAAGATTGCGATGGATGGAGCTGAGAAAATCAGCATTGTAAACCGAACAACTCAAAAGTCTGTTGAGCTTGCTGAGGTAATTAATGAGAATGTGGCAGAAATTGTTCAAGTATACAATTCTGAAGATAAAACTCTGAAAATGGCATTTGAAGAGAGTGACATAATAATAAATACTACATCGGTTGGAATGAGTCCTGATATTGATAACTCGCCGGTTGCGGATGCTGATTATTTCAGGAGTGGTCAGATAGTATACGATGTTGTTTATAATCCGGCAAAGACAAAATTACTTGCGGATGCAGAAAGCAGAGGATGTAAAACAATCGGTGGGTTGGGAATGCTTTTTTATCAAGGAATAAACGCATACGAAATCTGGACCGGAGTTAAAATTTCCGAGGAGAGTTTAAAAGGTATTTACAATTCATTTGTTAAAATCTTAAACAAATAGTGATGGAGTATGCTTTTAGTTTTGGCAATGGTTTTATAAGGTGAAGTGGGTTTTTGAACAAAATATCTATATAAGTTGTGTTATTTACAGGGCTGTTTCAAAATATGTGTTTTGAAACAGCCTAAATTATTATATAAGTCCTTTAAGACAATAGCGTTTCAAAAAATGTGGTATAAAGTAAAAGGGGATTGGAACCGATATACTAAAGTGTGAAACGAACACAATATTGAAATAAATCCATTTAAATTGATTCTACGGAATGACAAAAATAACTTCCTGTTTTATATTATGGGATGGTTATAAAATCGATTTTTGTTATTCATGACAGGAACTTAATTCTTAGCTTTACCAAAAGGTGGATACTATGAAAAAGCAGATAAGAAAAAGACTGGGGGACCTTTTGCTTGAAGTTGGTCTTATAACTGCGGAACAGCTTGAAAATGCGCTTAAGGTTCAGAAGACTACAGGTAAAAAACTAGGTGAAGTTCTTATCTCAGAAGGAGTTGTTACTCAGGAAAATATCATCGAAGTTCTTGAGTTTCAGCTTGGTATTCCCCATGTCGATCTTGAAAAATACAGTATAAACCCTAATGCATGTTTGTTGATTCCGGAAGGACTTGCCAGAAGATACGAGCTTATTCCTATCTCACAGCAAAACGGTATGCTAATAGTGGCTATGAGTGATCCTTTAAACGTTTTTGCAATTGATGACGTAACAATATACTCAGGAATGGAAGTTCAGCCTGTCATTGCTCCTGCTGAGGAAATAATCAGTGCCATTGGGAAATTTTATGGTAAGCAGCATGCACTAAAAGCGGTAGAAGAGTTTAAGAAGGAAAATGAATCCTCTTTAAAGATAAATGAAAACCTTGAAGGTCAGTTTAATGATGAGGTTAATAATGCTCCCGCGGTTAAGCTGGTCAATTCGATTATCGAACAGGCTGTGAGAGTCCGGGCGAGTGATATACATATAGAACCATTTGCACAATTTGTAAAAATACGGTTTCGTACAGACGGAGAAATGTACGAAGCTATGAAGACGGAAACAGGAATAATGAGTGCTCTTGCAACACGTATAAAGATAATCTCAGGCATGAATATTACAGAGAAAAGGGCACCACAAGATGGAAGGTTTTCTGTCAAGGTTGATGAAAAGGAATTCGATCTTAGAGTTTCAATTCTGCCTACTGTGTTTGGCGAAAAAATAGTTATAAGAATAGCTGACAAAAACGCATTTGTTGTCGCTAAAAATCAACTTGGCTTTACAGAGGAGGATAAACGTAAATTTGAAAATATACTCAAAAATCCACATGGAATTGTGCTTGTAACAGGACCTACAGGAAGTGGTAAGTCCACGACTTTATATACCGCACTTAGTGAAATAAATAAACCCAATATAAATATAATTACCATTGAGGACCCTGTTGAATGTCTGATTGATGGTGTGAATCATGTTCAGGTAAACCAGAAAACCGGGTTGACTTTTGCATCAGGGCTTAGGGCCATATTAAGGCAGGACCCGAATGTAATAATGCTTGGTGAGATAAGAGATAGTGAAACTGCTGAAATAGCGGTTAGGGCCGCTATTACGGGACATCTTGTTCTCAGTACTCTTCATACCAATGACGCTTCGGGTTCGGTTATAAGGTTGATTGATATGGGAATAGAACCATTTTTAGTGGCCTCTTCTCTTGTTGGTGTAATTGCACAAAGGCTTGTTAGAAAAATTTGTTATAATTGCAGGCAGGAGCATATTGCTACCGAAGAAGATCTTGTGGCATTGGGGTTGGATGTTCCGGTTCAGGTATGCTCCGGTAAAGGATGCAATGTATGCAACGGCACCGGCTATAAGGGAAGAGTAGGCATTTATGAGATTATGGTTCTTACAGCAAAACACAAGGAACTTATTAATAAGGGTTGTACTGAGGAAGAATTGAGAAATTTATCTATAAATAACGGTATGAAATCCTTGAAGGATAATGCAAGACTTTTGGTATTGGAAGGAAAAACTACTATTAATGAAATGCTTAAGATCACATTTACAAATGCGTAAGGGAAGTTAAAGGTATTGTTTACTATAGGAGGATTATAGCATGGATCTTAAAGAGCTTTTCAGATCAACAGTTGAACAGGGTGGATCAGACTTGCATATTACTGTGGGTGTACCGCCTACCGTAAGAAAGAACGGAAGATTGATAAGAATGCAGGAAAAGCCATTTGACGCCAAGGAAGCTGAAGAATTCGTGAAGCAGATACTTACAGAAAAACAGCTGGAAGAACTTGAAAAGAAGGGACAGGTGGACTTGTCTCTTTCAATGGACGGCATAGGACGATTCAGAATTAACGCTTTCAAGCAAAGAGGTTCTTATGGGGCTGCTGTAAGGCTTGTAAATTCTTCAGTAAAGACTGTTGCAGAGCTTGGTTTGCCAAGCGTTGTAAGCGAGCTTGCAAGGAAAACCAAAGGACTAATTCTTGTGACAGGACCAACAGGAAGTGGAAAATCTACAACCTTAGCTTCTATTATTGACCAGATAAATGAAGAGAGAGATTGCCATATACTTACTCTTGAAGACCCAATAGAGTATCTTCACAGGCATAAGAAATCCATTGTAAATCAAAGAGAGATAGGCAATGATTCCGTATCCTATGCGGCAGCTTTAAAAGCAGCTCTAAGAGAAGATCCTGATGTAATATTGGTCGGAGAAATGAGAGATATAGACACAATTTCAATAGCAATTACAGCTGCCGAAACAGGTCACCTTGTTTTGTCAACTCTCCATACAACCGGAGCAGCAAGTACAATAGACAGGATTATAGATGTATTTACACCTCATCAGCAGCAGCAAATAAGAATACAGCTTTCGGTTATTCTTCAGGGTGTAATATCTCAGCAACTGCTACCAAGAATTGATAAGGCGGGAAGAGCTGCAATAATTGAGATTATGGTAGCAACTCCGGCAATTAAGAACCTTATCAGAGAAGGAAAAACTCACCAGCTTGACTCTTTGATCCAGACCGGAGCAAAGTTTGGAATGCAGACGATGGATAGTTGCCTGGTCAATTTATATAAAAAGGGAGTTATAAGTCAGGAAGATGTAATGGCGTATGCCTCATCACAGGAAAATATTATAAGGTATATGGGTGTTTAAGGGAGTTTTAGCTTTTGAATAGGTATTGAAAATATGATAAATTTGTGATATACTTTACTTATATGTAAAAAGATTTCATTTGCCTATTCAACATTCATTCATATATACAAATTGTGAAATTTTTGTATTCTTAAGTATTTAAGTCTTATTATTACTTTAAGTTGTTTGTACTTTCTAATGATTCTTAGTTTTAAGAAACTGGTTTTATTTTTGATTGCCCGGTTTATTTAGTGTCACTATGAGACTGGTAATGACAAAGAGTACCTTGACCCAAGTGAGCCTAAAACTCTAGTTTTAGGGGGAGGACAATGTGGCTACTTATAATTACAAAGCAAAAACTTCAACCGGAAATACATCTGTGGGAAAAATTGATGCAACTGACATAAAAATGGTGGTATCTCTTCTTAAAAACAGAGGTCTATATCCACTTGAGATAAGTGAATTGAATATGCTGGACAAGGATATTAAAATGGGGCGGGAAAAGAAAGTGCCTCTAAAGGATTTATCGCTTTTTTGTAAACAGTTTTATACCATGATAGATGCGGGAGTGACAGTAATAGGCTCCCTCGATTTGCTTAGAAGACAGACTGAAAACCGTAAATTGGCCAATATAATCAGTAAGATATTTGAAGATGTGCAGAAGGGAATGTCACTTTCAGAAGCCATGAAAGTACACAGAAATGAGTTCCCGACAATTGTTATAAGCATGATAGAAATTGGGGAAATCAGCGGTAATCTTGATACTGTGCTGGATAGATTGGCAATATATCTTGAGAAGGACAATAAAATAAGACAGAAAATAAAGACTTCCATGGTTTATCCAAAAGTTATAAGCATTATAGCCCTTGTTGCAGTAATATTCATGATGATATTTGTTGTACCGAACTTTATAGGTATGTTTAAAGGTATGGGACGTGAACTTCCATTGCCAACAAGAGTACTTATAGGCATTAGTGACCTGTTTAAGAATATTTGGTTCCTGTTAGGTGCGGCAATTATTATTCCAAGTGGTGTCATTTCCTATAAAAAATTCATTAAAACCGATAAGGGAAAGTATATTTATGGAAAAGTACTTTTAGGACTTCCGATTGTAGGAAAAAATGTAAGTAAAATAATTGCATCCCGTTTCAGCAGATCATTGAGTTTAATGTTAAAGACCGGTGTGCCGCTTATTCAGGCACTGGAGGTGGTAGGAAACTTACTTGATAACGAAGTGGTTAGCAGAGGGATGTTAAAAGTTAAAGAAGACATCAAAAGAGGTTCCGGATTGGCAGAACCTTTGGAGGCAGTTGGTATATTTCCTGTGATGGTAACACATATGATCAGTATTGGAGAAGAGGCAGGATCACTTGACTCCATTGTGGAAAAGGTGGCGGATTTCTATGATGATGAGTTGGATGCATCCATTGGGAAATTGCTTGCAATGTTAGAACCCCTTATGATTGTGGCAATGGCTATAGTTGTTGGTGGAATAGTAATTGCAATGATACTTCCTATCTTCTCAATGTATCAAAACGTAACGTAATCAAAAACTAAGGAGGCATTTGTATGTTCAAAGGAATGAACAAGAAAAGAAGTAACAGAAAAGGTTTCTCCCTCGTAGAATTAATCGTCGTTGTTGCAATTTTAGGTATCTTGGCCGCTGTCGCAGTACCTTCCGTTATTGGTTACTTGGAGGATGCAAAAGTAAATACCGATAATTCAAACGCAAAAGAAATTGAAGCTGCAATTTTAAGAGGTATTGCAAGTAATAAGATTGTAATGCCTGCCTCAAATGCTGCATATATAATAAGTAAAATTGAAGGTGAAATAGACGTTCCTAAACCACAACAGGGAACTGGTTATGGATTTTATGTAGATCTTGCTACCGGAAGAGTTAAATGTGTACCAAGTACTAGTAGTTCGGGATTGGCACTCCTTCCAACAACTCCATAATTGGTCAAGTTACATTATAATCCGGTATGGGATGTTATGTATACTATTTTCAAGCTGAAGCTGGAAATAGAATGAATTTATAAGTGTTTATCTGACTATTTGAAATAGAGTTACAGGACTGACGCCACTCAGTCTTGTAACTTGTTTTATTGCCGGATAAAGTGTATTTCTTTCCGGCGTGAAAAAGTCTACTTTTTGTTGGAATGATAATAAACCTTTTTACATAGGGGTTTTTTTCTTATATAATATAAATAAAATCTATATACAGAAGAGGAAAAATAAATGGAAATTATTTTGCTTATTTATGTGGCAGTTGTAGGGGTAGTTATTGGTTCCTTTTTAAATGTATGTATTTACCGTATACCGAAGGTAGAGTCTATAGCTTATCCACCATCACATTGCGGCAGTTGTGGTAAGAGGCTTAAGGCAGTTGACCTCGTTCCTATTTTCAGTTGGTTGTTTCTTAAAGGAAAGTGCAGGTATTGCAGGAGTAAAATATCGCCAAGATATGCAATGGTTGAGGCCCTGACAGGACTAACATTTTTACTTTTGTTTAATAAATACGGAGTTTCAGTGGATTTTCTGGCTTCAGCTTTTCTTATGTCAATTCTAATAGCGGTGTTTTTTATTGATATAGATCACAGAATAATCCCTGATGAATTGGTAGTGACAGGACTTGTTGCAGGAGCACTTGTATTTATATATAATGCCTTATTCCCAATGAAGATAATGGGAGGAGGGCAGTGGTGGGAACCTCTGCTTGGAATGTTTGTCGGTTCGGTTACACTTATGGTTGTTGGATTAATTGGAATGTTGATTTATAAAACAGATGATGCAATGGGTGGAGGTGACATAAAGATATTTGCTCCCATAGGCATTTTTCTAGGGTGGAAAATGACCTTTGTTGCCTTGTTGATTTCTATTGTTTTAGCAGGGCTAATAAGTCTTGTTCTGGTAATTATAAGGGTTAAGGACAGGAAAAGTACCATACCCTTTGGACCATTTATAGTAATGGGAACTCTCATTACTTATCTTTATGGATGGGATATACTAAAGTGGTATATCAATATTCTACTATATTAATAAAATCATTAGTGAATAGGAATAATATTTTAAAAGCTTATTATATAAATTGTGGATTTGTACGATATAATTTTTAGAGATTAAGGGAAGTGTATAGTTTTTTAACAAGTAAAAAATAACCCTTAGGGAGGATTATATTTATGCCCCAAATTAAAAATTATATGGAAGAGATCGTTTTTTCTTTAATGAAGGAAGTATTAGATGATATTAATGTATGCAGTTGTGACAAGTGTATTCTTGATATAGCTGCAATAGCTTTAAATGATTTGCCTACAAGATACATTGTAAGCGAAAAGGGAGAACTATATTCAAAAATAAATTCTTTGAAACAGCAGTTTGAAGTGGATGTAATATCTGCTATAACCAAGGCTGCTGTGCTTGTCAAACGTAGTCCCAGACATGAGTAAAATTCTGTTCTCATAGTTCAATAATAAACTGTTAAGTCAGATTCCACGACATAAAGGATAAGTGCTGTTTTATCTTTCGATTTGGAGTGAGTGCTGATGTTTAATAAGAAATACCTTGCCATTGATGTGGGAAACAAGAAAACTAAAATTGTCCTTGGCGGTATTGAGAAGGATAAAATAGTTGTTGATAATTATTTTATTGCAGATACACCATCAGGAATTATGGATGATGGGAAGATCATGAATCTGAATGGTTTGGTTACTCTCCTTAAAGATTCTTTTAAAAAGGGCAGGATAAAAGGTAAACATCTGGTGCTAAGCATAACGGGCACTGGAATTATTACCAGGGACATTCAACTGCCAAAGTCGACGGATGAAGAAATTGGGAAAATACTGGAGTATGAAGCTCAGCAGTATTTTCCGGTTGAACTTGACAATTATATACTGGACTTTAAGGTTCTTGATGAAATAGATGCCAACGATGGCATTTATAATAAGGTTTTACTTGTAGCTGTTCCAATAAATCAGGTTGAGGAATATATGAAAATTCATAAAAAGCTTAACAAGGAAATTGAAGCTATAGATATTCCCGCAAATAATATATGCAAATTGCTTTTCGGTGAGAATTATATTGGGAATGAAGAGAGCGATAAAGATTTGCCAAAGGAGATAGCAGTTTTGGATTTAGGAGCTAAGACTACAGGTGTGCATATTTTTTCCTCCGGTAAACTAAAATTCAGCAGAATTCTGTTGAATGGGAGTAGTGATGTTGATGAACTGATTGCAAGTCAGTTAAATATCGATTTTATTAAAGCCGAAGAAGTGAAGATTATGGTTGGAAATCTGCTTAGTGATGATGAAACTTCAAATCATGTCAGTGAGGATGCTGAAATAAGCAACTTAATCAAACCGGCTGTCAATAATATCATGAGTGATATTAACAGATTCATAGAATTTTATAACAGCAGAAGCACAGGAAACAGATTAGATAAGATTTATCTTTGCGGAGGTGGAAGTAAGTTGAAGGGAATAGATGTTTATTTCAAAAACTATTTCAATATTCCCGTTGAGTATTTAAATCCTCAAAGATTTGTTGTTTACAAGGGAAAAAGAAGTGAAGCTGAGTTTTTTGATGATTTTGTAATACTTGTAAACGCATTAGGTTGCCTTGTAAGAAGCTAATGCTTTTTAACATTAATCCAGCGTATACAGGCCACCGGTGCCACATGGGTGAAAAATACTTTGTGTAGGGATGTATCTATATGAGGAAAATTGGGAAAAAGGGTGTAACATTAGTTGAAGTTATCGCATCTCTTGTTATTCTCGGTATTATACTAACTCCGATTACAAGTATTTTTTATATGGGCTACAAAAACTATTTTGTGGAGAATGACAGAATGACGGCCCAACAAGCAGCAAAGGAAGTTTTGAACAGAATAATTAAGGATTTAAGAGTATATGAAAATGAATATACCCAAGTGGACGAAGTAACGGGCAAGTCTCTGATAATAAAAGATTTCATTAATTTTCCCGGTGATGAGTTAGTGTACTCATATGAAGAAGATAGAAAACTGGTTTTAAGAAATGATGTTGCTCTAATAGATAATGATGCGATTGTAATAACTGACTTTTCAGTATTGGAAACAAAGCCTGACGGCTATGACAGCAGCTTGATAAAAATAAGTGTTAGTGTAAGAACCGGAAAAAGTGACGAGATACATTTGGAAGGCAGTTACAGAAGGAAATATAAGTAGCCAAAAGTCTGAAACTGAGGGTGTGAGGATCATTTGAAGGACTTAAACCTTGTTCCTAAAAGTTATATCCTTAAGAAGAAGAAACGTAAGGCTATGGTTTTCTATAGTATCTTTAGTGTGGCTATTGTTGCCGCAGTAATTGTTATAGTACTTATGCCTGTTTTTAAGATACAGAGCCTTAAGAGCAGAATGGCCTTTCTTGATTTAAATGAAAAAGAGGTAAGCAAATATATTTCTGTCGAAAGAGAGTTCAATGTGCTTAAGAACATGTATTTACAAAGGGAAAACGAGGCTAAGAGATTGTTGGTTTCAGGAATAGATTTGCTGGAGATAATTGAAAAGCTCGAAGGACATCTCCCGGAAAGAATTTTTTTAAAAAGCTTGGTTGCACAAAAAGGTGGGAATAACCAGATAGAAATTACTATCAGGGGAATAGCAGATTCGGAAGAAGAGATTGCCACTTTTTCCAGGTATATATCAGAGGATGATTATTTCAGCAGTATAAAAATCAAATCTATTAGCAGCAAATTTACTGCTGATGGCGGAAAAAATGATAAAAAAGAAAATCATGCCGGTAATGAGCAAAAAGAGAATGAAGCACACTACAGTTTTGATGCAGTAATATATTTAACAGCCGGGAAGTGATAAGTATGAAAATTTCTTTGAATGACAAAAGGGTTTTTATAGTACTAGGCTTATTGGGATTGGCTGTAATTTATTATAATTTTATTTATTCAAGCCAGCAGAAGACAATCAAAAAGTATACAAAGAATATTGAGCTTTATGAAGAAAACAGTCAAGAAAGTGATGGACTGGCGTTAAGAGTTGCCGGAATTGATACCGAGCTGAAGATTTTTAACGAGAAGTTGAAAAATGTCAGGACTATGTTTCCTCCGGATATTACGCAGGAAAATGTCTTGGTTTTGTTAAAGAAATTTTCAGAAGAGACCGGGTTTAGAATTAACAATATTTCGTTTTCGGACCTTAAGGAAGTCAGCGGAAATTTGCCCCCTCCCGCTCCGGTAGCAGTAGTTGAAACAGAAACAGGTTCCGATTCTGATAAAGAGGTGGATGTGGGGGATAAGGTACCAAGTGCTCAAACTGTCAATGAAGTAACAAGCGTTACCATAACGGATAAAAAATTCTTAGATGCACTGGATTCTTTTGGTATAGCATATGGACAAACTGACAAGTCTGGTGACGGAAAGACTAATATACCGGATGGAAAAGGATTTTCCTTCGGTCTTGACATTAATGGTACAAGTACCAATAAACAATTTAAAGATTTCTTATACAAGCTTGAAGACTTTAGAAGCGCCATTTCCATTAAAAGTGTTCAGATTAATGGTGATAATGATGAAGAACTATCTGTGAATATGGAAATTGAGTTTTTTGGAATAGCAGATAAAAAGGCTAAAGAGCAGGGGAAATTCTTTGACTTGGAATGGTCGCCTTTGGATCCTGCTGGGAAAAGTAATATTTTTACACCATATGAAGGGTATGTTGAGACGGATAATATGTCAAATGATACAAAAAAGGCTGAAAACAACTATCAGAATACTGAAAAGCAGCTGACTGAATATGACTTTTCCATGAGAGTATTACCATTTGGAGCTGATGTGGCTCCTCCAACGGTTACATTTGTGGGAAAGAGCATACCCGCGAATGAGAGCAGTATGCCAATTGTATATGGAGATAGCAGAAATAATGAGAATGTAGATTTATATATTGAAGCTAATGACGGGAAGTTTTATTGTAAATTCAAAACCGACCATGAAGCATTTCCGGAATTTACTTATAATAGCCTTGCAGAGTTTAAAGCCTCCGGAAATGATATTAAGATACTTATTGATTCAAGTAAAAGAACATCAACTAATGATAATTCGGGGGTAGCTTTTACAGTAACAAACAATACCGACAAAAATTTGGTCATTGATGTTGTAAATGAGGATGATAATAGGCCTAGAGTTACAATCAAAAAGAGTGGTAATAATGTTATAATCAATTATAAGTAATTGAAGTAGTTTTATACCTCTGATGATAGGGAGAGAGAAAATGAAAGCTAAGGGTATTTTCACGCACCTATCAAAATTTTCCGCAAGTAATGAGAAGGGCATTTCGCTGATTGAAGTGATTGTATCAATGCTAATAATGGCTATTATAACCGGCCCTTTTTTAGGTACAATTATTCTTTCGACACGGAACAATACATATTCCGAGCAGGTTTTAAAAGCATCCGAATTGGCACAAACAGTAATGGAAGATATTAAGTCAAGACCCGAGTTTTTGGAAGGTGAGGCTCTTCCTGAAGCGGATTCCATTACAGTAGATTATAAAGAATACTCGTTGGAAAATGAGTATAAGGTAATGTACAAAATTGTAAAGAATGAAGGCGTTTTACCTGCATCAAGTGAAACCTACGAATTTGAAAATATAAGTTATATAACGACTGGAAATTTAGAGTTTTCCATAGACGCTGGCAGTGTTTATTTAAAGGGTATACCCTATAGCTTGAATGATGAATTTGTTCCTATCGACTACCATCTGGATCTTATTGAAACAGGTGGTGTTTACACATACAAATTTTATGATGAGAGTAACTCTTTTTTACAAACAACGCAACTTACTGATGTAAGCGGTACTGATCCCATAAAAATCAAGATTAACTACCTAAACGGGTGCGAGGACACTTTTAGGTTAAATGTAAATATTGATGATATCGAGGATAGGGAGGTCTTCTTTTACATTATAGATGATGAAAAAGACATGCTGCAAATATATAATGCGGGCTCAAGACCGTTTTATCAATTCGATGAAGTAAGCACCGGACATATCGGATACTATAATGCACTTTTTAAGATTGAACTTATTGTATATTATAAAGGAGAAGAATTAAACAGATTGTTATCTTATGTAAAGAAGAACAGGTGATTCAATATGTTTGTTAAGTCTTTACTGAAGTCAAAAAAAGGATCGACACTGGTACTATCAATTCTGATTATTATAGTCATGTCTTTGCTTGGAATTTCACTTATGGCGGTCACTTTGAGCTCAATGAAGATGAGCATTTTTTATAATGATCTGGATAAAGCATACTCTTTGGCAGAAGCTTGCGCAGAAGAAATAATAAGTAATGTTGATCAGAAGGTTGCCGATATGCAAGAGTATTCAAGAACTCTTGCTTCTGAGGATTTGAAGATTCAACTTAAGGAAGATCCGGTTTCATTGAGAGATCCGGAAGGAAATGTAACACTGGCAACATCTGAACCTGACAATGTGTCAAAACTGGAGAAAGAGTACGAGTTAAAGTATTTTACATATTTTAAGGATAAATTGAATAATAGTTTTGGTGTTGAAGATAAGGTTGAGCTTATGAAGGAACTGTTTGGTTCAACAGATGTTGATGAGGGTGGGACAGTTGTTTTTAAAGATCTTGGAGATGAAAATGGCCGCATGTTTTTTAAATCTGTCCAATATGATAGTACCGACTATACTTTAAACATAAGGGTTGGTGGAATTTTTAACGGATATGAGAAAGAACTGGATGTTATTTTAAGTCTTTTGGCAGAACCGGATAATACACCATATCGTCCCATAGCACAATCAAGGATAAAAAACCCTGTCAAACACGACATCTTGAAGAAGGCTATTGTGACGGAAAAAAACCTTATTGCAACCGGTGGAAGTATTGTCATAACAGGTGATGTGTTGAGTTTTGGAACGGTTCCGGTAGTTGACGACACACTTCTCCCTGCATACAGGGTTGAGGATCAGACCGCTAACTGGTACAGATATGGCGGGATTATTGTTGGTATATGCCGTGATGTAGCTGAGGTCAGTGAAGAACTTGATTTTGATTCAAGCAAGACCGGAACGTTTAATTTCGGTTCTTTGACTATAAACGGCAATGCTACAACCATGGGCTATATTCACACAGTATATAGTACAAGCATAAATCCTTCAAAGATATCAATTACCGGAGACTCATACGCAAGGTCACTTCGCTCAGAGAAATATTCAAGTTATTCGACTCTCAATCTGAATAACTTATCCACTATTGACAACCTTCAAATTGACTCAAGCGGCACTGAGGTGAATATAAATGGTGTATATAAGGGACTTGTCGACACATGGCATGCTGTGGATGGAAGCGGTTTGGCTGATTCCGGAGAAGATGTTCCGGAGGAAGATGAGCTTGTTCCGAAGAGAAGCAGCAGTGTTGTTGTCAATGGTGACTCAATTTTAAATTTTATGGATGCAATATATATAGGAGGAAGTACTTTTTTTAAGAATTTAACAGATTCTAACGGATTTCCTTATATGTCCGGTATATCTGCACTCAAATCAACAATGAGAATAAGTAACGCTTTTACAAGAAATGATCCTTCAAATCCGGATAACAAGCTATTCTGGTATCAGGGCGGAGGTTATGTTGAACCGTCAGAAACGGCTGACTTTAAATCTTATTTCAATGGAACGGACAGCATTGACATGTTTTCAGGAAGGCAATCCAATCCGGGGTACTTTCCCCTAACCAACCGTGCCATGCATTTTAAAAAGGTATGGACTGATCTATGGTCTACAGATGCTAATGGCATATATCCTACATACATAAATGCTGACAGTATAAATATTAAGGGGAACGGAATTACTGCTGATGGAAAACTCAGAGGATACTCAAGCGGAGTAGTTATTGCAAATGGCACGGTATATGACAGTTACCAGTTTGAACATATGCACGATCCATCAACATTTCATATCAATATTCAGAAACCTGCCATTGAGGCATATTTTAATCAGATTAGCGGACTATTGAGTGAAAAATACAATAGTGAATTTCCAAGGCTGAATTTTACTGCACCTACCAAAAATATAAGCAATTATATAGACAGCGATTTTACAGGAACAAACAGAATTGTACCTAACAAGCCTTATGTTAGTTCAAATACTGATTTGGGATTTGTGTATTATGGAAATACCGATGTGGAAATCAAGCAAAGCGGAGGAAATTGGTATATAAACAGTGAAATTATGCCGATAACCAAAGGCATTATATATGTTGACGGAAATATTTATGTGCAAGGTGGTTTTGACTTTACAGGGACTCTAATGTCATCAAAGAACATTATATTTTTAGGAGATGCCAATGTTATATACAATCAAAGTGTAATTGACGCGCTGCTTAAAGCAGATGTAAACATAAACGGCTTCTTTGGCCTTCTTACCTATGAAATTCCGGATGCGACACTTGAGAGTCAGAGGATATCTACGAAGAATACCCGGATAGTAAAATGGAATGAAATTAAGTAGGATTGGGTGATAGCATATGATGAAGAAAAAGGTTATAATTGTAATTATAGTGTTAATATTGCAAACAATGGTGCATTTCGAAATACTTGACACAAAATCATATGCTGCCGAGACTATTGCTCAAGACGCATTTTCTACCGGCGATTTGAAAGTAGAGTTTTATAATTCCAATACAAGCAATTCGAGCAATACTATTTATCCTAACTTTAGGATAACTAATCAGTGCAGTTCGCCTATAGACCTTTCAAAAGTTAAATTAAGGTATTACTATACAAAAGATGGTGAGCAAAGTCAATCGTTTTTTTGCGATTGGTCAACTGTAGGAAAGGCAAAAGTCACAGGAATATTTATGGAATATGTCAAACCGCACACTGATTCGGATTGTTACCTTGAAATTGGATTCAGCAACGGAACTAAAGATTTGGAGTCTGGAGGTAGTGTTGAGGTAAAGTCAAGGATAGCAAAGTCCGACTGGGCAAATTATGATCAGGCAGATGACTATTCATTCAACTCTACTGCCACGGACTATGTCCAATGGAATTATGTAACAGCATATATTGATAATACTCTTGTATGGGGGATTCTACCGTATGAGTTAACGTCAACACCAACTCCTGTGCCATCATCAACTTCAATTGTAAACCCAACCGCAGCGAAAAGTAATTTGAAAGTAGAGTTTTATAGTTACAATACAAGCAACACAAGCAATACTATTTATCTTAACTATAGGATAACAAATCAGGATAGTTTGCCAATAGATCTTTCAAAAGTGAGATTAAGGTACTACTATACAAAAGATGGTGAACAAAGTGAATTGTTCTGGTGCGATTGGTCAACTGTTGGGAGTACAAACGTTACCGGAACAGTTATGGAATATGTCAAACCGTATACTAATTCGGATTGCTATCTGGAAATTGGGTTTACAAGTGGTGCTGGAAAGTTAGATCCCGGAGTTAGTATTGAGGTAAAGTCAAGGTTAGCAAAGTCCGACTGGACAAATTATAATCAGTCAAATGACTATTCATTCAACTCTACTGCCACGGTCTATGTCCAATGGAATTATGTAACAGCATATATTGATAATACTCTGATATGGGGTATTCCACCCGATATGTACTATGCAACACCAGCCCCAACATCTGTACCAACTCCTATTGTAACAACAGCGCCCCAACGAGAAGCTGGTGCATGGTATATGTTTGACAGTACCATAACAGGTTCTACCACTTTATCGAAAGACTATAAAGGTAATTATGGGAATGCGGTATTAAATTCAGGTGCAAGCATTGCTGCAGGAAGAAACAGAAACGGTTTGTCTCTCGATGGAGTTAACGATTACGCTAGTCTTCCATCAGGTATTGTAAGTTCGTTCAGCAATTTTACCATAGCTACATGGGTAAAGCTTGATTCAATTAATGATTGGCAAAGAATATTTGACTTTGGTAATAATACGAGTGTGTATATGTATCTGACACCCAAGTGTCCTGATCAGGCCAATAAAGGTTTGAAATTTGCAATAACTAAAGGTGGAGGATGGTCTGAGCAGATTGTTGCTTCAGGGTATGATCTTCCGGTAGGAGTTTGGAAACATGTTGCGGTTACTATGTTTGGAAAGACCGCTATATTATATGTTGATGGGGTTGAGGTTGGAAGGAACAGCAGTATGACCCTTAAACCTTCCGACTTGGGCAGTACTGCATATAATTATATAGGCAAATCACAGACAAGTGCTGATCCTTATTTAGATGGAACTATTGATGATTTTGTTATATATAACAGAGCTTTAAGTGATACAGAGTTAAGGACTTTAGCGGGATTTGCACAAAGGATAAATGATTCTGATGCCGGTATAATTTACAGTTCGGGATGGAAATATAAACCTGAAAGAGTAGGCAGTGACTATTTTTATGATGTTCATGACTCGGATTCGGCAGATGGAGAAGATTATTTTGAGTATACATTTAATGGTACAGGTATAAATTTCATCGCTCCTAAATATAATGGAAATTCAGATGCTGCTATATATATTGATGGTGAGTATAAGAAAACTATGTCAATGAGTGATTCTTCAAATTATATTTCTCAAACGGTAACATATAGTATACTTGATTTGCCCCCGGGGACACATACAATAAGGGTTGTTTGCTATAATAAAACGTGGGGTGTTGTTGATTGCATAGACGTCTTACAAAGTAATCAGGCACCTACGGATATAGTATTGTCAAATACAACTATAAATGAAAATGTTCCAAGTGGAACAATAGTAGGTGCGTTAAGCACAGTAGACTTTAATTCTGAGGATATACTTACATATACTTTTGTCTCAGGAGAAGGTTCAAATGATAATGTGAAATTTGCTATTGAAGGTAATCAGCTTAAAATTTTAAACATTCCTGATTATGAAGTCCAGAGCAACTATAGAATAAGGCTGAGGTCTACCGATGCAGAGGGACTTTATTATGAGAAAGCTTTTGTAATATCGGTTGCAGATTTGATCGAAATAACTCCAACCCCAATTCCAACCCCAACCCATACACCTGGTCCTAGCGCTACTATAGGAATAGGCAGTGGTCTGAGGGGTGAATATTATAATAACATTGATTTTACACAAATAAAGGAGATCAGAATTGACGCTGAAGTTGATTTTGACTGGGGTGGAGGATCGCCAAACGCACAAATCGGTGCGGATACCTTTTCGGTAATATGGATAGGTAAGGTTCAGCCTCTGTTTTCAGAGGAATATACTTTTTATACTGTCTCCGATGAAAGGATAAAGCTATGGGTAGATGATGTCCTTCTGATAGATAACAGCATGGATCACACTGTTACGGAGGATTTTGGAATAATACACCTGGAGGCAGGGTTAAAATATGATATCAGAATTGAGTACTGTGAAAAAAATGGAGATGCTTTGGCGATGCTTATGTGGTCGAGTGTAAGCCAGGAAAAAGAAATAATACCCCGGACACAGTTGTATCCTCCGAAAATGTTTACAGCACAAGAACATACAGTCAGAACTACTGGCATAGGTGCTGACAACAGCTTTGTTATTGGAGACTTAGTACCTTTGCTTTTGCAAATGCAGGTATTGTGGAATATGGACAATCCTGTAATCAGCGTGGATTTGAATGTTCGTAAACAGGATGGAACAAGCAGTGGGTTTATTTTAAAGGAAGTTATGTCAGGAACAACTATTAATAAAAATATGTTCAAGGTATATGTAAACGGTTCTATTATTAGCCCGACGGGTTATAGTGTCTGGACTGAAGGCACAGGAAACAACAGAAAACTAAAAATCCGGGTATTAAGAGGGTTTACACAAAATGATGTACTTCAAATATCTTATATTGTTAAGGTTACGGCGTTGCCTGTTGTGTTTGACATGGGAATAAAAGAATATTTGGAGGCCAAATCGCTAAACAATGTTAATATGAGAATTATCTATGAGATAAGCGAAAGGGTTGATTTGGGACTTGTGATTTCTGAAGTGTATTCAAAGGATTCAACATCGGATTCAGTTGAGAAGCAGCAGTTTATAGCTGATATAAAACTGGAGGATCCGATTATGCTTGAATAGAGTACTGCCAGGAGAACAGAAACCTTAATGGAGAGGGAACTGGTAATTTGTCTTAGAACAATTTTTCAGAGTATAGGAATTTATAAAAATCCTATTTTTGTAAATTCCTATACTGGGGTTTGGAAAGGGGATTCCCCTTTCCCGGTTTAAGGAGGGTGCTCAGGATGCGAAGCATCCGTCGAAGGGAACCATAGGGTTCCCTAGCGAACAAGAAAATTCATGAGCAAAGCGAATTTTCTTGAGAATTTAATAAAATTGATTATTCTGTTTTAAAAATACCAGAGTTTAGATATAATAAGCTTATAATTTTTTATAGGCTTATTATTTTTTATTGGGTGAAAAGGTGAATGTAAATGATAAGGTTTGGACCTTCAGGAAATTCAGTCAGTTTTTATGAACAGGGATATAAAACTTCTGTTCAAATGCCTGCGTGGCTTTGTGCTTTAGGGCTTACAGCCTATGAGTATCAATGCAGCAAAGGGGTAAATGTAGGTGAGGCTACGGCAAGAAATATAGGTGAAGAAGCTTCCAGAAATAATATATTCTTAAGTATTCATGCCCCCTACTACATAAATATGGCGAGCCAGGAGGAAGAAAAGCGAGTAAATTCCAAAAGATATATTATTGAAACACTGACTTGTGCGAAATGGATGGGGGCTAAAAGGATTGTTGTGCATACAGGTTCTTACAGCAAGGTTGATAAAAAATGGGCACTTGATATGGCAATTAGAATTATGAAAGAAGTTTTGGGAGAGGCAAGAGAAAGCGGACTCGATGATGTAACTATCTGCCCGGAGGTATTAGGAAAGCAAAATCAGCTTGGCTCTCTTGAGGAAATTATAGAGATATGTAAAATTGATGAAAAACTTATCCCGACAGTTGATTTTGGACACATTCATGCCAGAGGGCTTGGTTCTCTTAATTCGGTCGAAGACTTTGAAGCGGTGTTGTGCAATATAGAAAATTCCTTGGGGAAGGAAAGACTTAAGCATTTACATTGCCATTTCAGTAGAATTGAATTCACGCGGGGTGGAGAAAAAAGACACTGGACAGTTGATGACACACAGTTTGGACCGGAATTTAAATATCTGGCTGAGGCTATATGTAAAAAGAAAATGGAGCCGGTCATAATCTGTGAGTCCAGAGACAATATGGCGGAAGATGCACTAAAATTAAAGAAAATTTATGAAGGAATTGTGGGGGAATGGAAATGAAAAAGATATTAATAATCAATGGTCCGAACTTAAACCTGCTAGGCTCAAGAGAGAAGGCGATATATGGAACTGAGACTTTGGAGGATATCGCCAGAAAGACGAATGCTGAAGCTCAAAAGCTTGGTGTTGATGTGGATTTTATCCAAACCAACCATGAAGGTGAAATTATTGACAGGATACACGATGCAAAGGGAAAGATCGATGTGATAATAATCAACCCAGGTGCATATACTCATTACAGCCTGGCGATAAGGGATGCTATAAAAGCAGTGGAAATTCCGGCAATTGAGATTCATCTGTCCAATATTCATGCAAGAGAGGAATTCAGAAGCCATTCCGTTATAGCTCCGGTATGTGTAGGGCAAATATGCGGATTTGGGAGTGCAAGCTATATTTTAGGGCTTCACGCAGCAGTTATGGAATGCTGAAAACATTATCAAATTCACAAATTATAATTTAAAGGTGGTATTATGGCTAATTCAAGGCAAATTGGAAGAAGAGTTAGTGAACTGCGTGATAAACTTTCCCAAAAGGGATTGGATGGTGCATTGATTACAAAGAGGGAAAACTATATATACCTGTCTGGCTTTACAGGTACATTTGCAAATCTGCTTGTTACTAAAGACAAGGCAATTCTCATTACTGACTTCAGATATGTTGAACAGGCGAGAAGTGAGGCTTCATACTACGAGATTGTACAATTATATGATAGTATTAGTGAAACCTTAAATGATCTTATAACATCCCATGGCATTAAAAGGCTTGGTTTTGAAGACGATTACATGACTTGGAAAACCTATGATGAGTTCTGCAATAAGCTTAGTAGCAGCAAATTGGTGCCTTTGGAAGGGACTGTTGAACTCCTGAGGGTCATTAAGGATGATGACGAAATTGAAGTGATCAGGGAAGCAGTGAGGTTGGCAGATGAAGCTTTTTCTCACGTGATGAAGTATATAAGGCCTGGAGTAAAGGAAATGGAAATAGCCTCAGAGATTGAGTATTTCTTAAAAAATCAGGGCGCAAGAGGGCCTTCCTTTGATACGATTGTTGCGTCGGGAGAAAGATCAAGTCTTCCACATGGAGTGGCTTCTTCAAAGGTTATTGAAACAGGTGATGCTGTCACTCTTGACTTTGGTGCGGTTTATAAAGAATACTGTTCGGATATGACCAGAACAGTTTTTGTCGGAAATCCAAAGGAAGAATTAAAAAAAATATACGGTGTTGTACTAGAAGCACAGAAAGTGGGACTGGATGGTGCTGTTAAAGGTCTGACGGGAAAGGAAATTGACTTTAAAGCAAGAAAGGTTATTAAAGATGCCGGATATGGTGACAATTTCGGGCACAGCTTAGGACATGGAGTTGGTTTAGAAATACATGAGGAACCAAGGTTTTCACCTAAAAGTACTACTGAAATGAAGAACGGTATGGTAGTAACTGTTGAGCCGGGCATATATGTTAGTGGATTAGGTGGTGTTAGGATTGAAGACATGATAGTGATTAATGATGATAAACCTATAGTATTAACTGCCTCAACTAAGGACATGATTATATTATAATTTCTATTGGATGCATATTTTTCTTCATAATTACTAAATGCACCCATTTCTATATAAATAGGTCGGAAATTAGTATTATTTTTCTTCATAAGAAACTTTTGCTTGAAATTAGGCAGATTTTATTTTAATATAGACTAGGGAATAATTATTATGTATTTCAATACTGATAATGTATTATACATTTCGTGGCTGTAACTGCAATCAAGGTAGTATGTCAGCTGCTAAATCTATAGAATTATATCTTCTGGAGGAGTGTCTTGTAACGCTTGCGATATAAGAATTTTAGCATAAGGATCTGCTAAAAACAAACTTTTTTTGGAAGAATAGTATATACTGAGTTAATAATTTTTGGAGGGATAATTTAATGATAACTGCTGGTGATTTTAGAAACGGCGTGACTTTTGAACTTGACGGACAAATATTTCAAATAGTTGAGTTTCAACATGTTAAACCAGGTAAGGGAGCTGCTTTTGTTAGAACTAAACTTAAGAATATTGTAACAGGGGCTACAGTTGAAAGAACTTTCAACCCAACTGATAAAATGCCTAAAGCTCATATTGAAAGAAAGGACATGCAGTATCTCTACAGCGATGAGGATCTTTATCATTTCATGGATGTTGAGACTTTCGAGCAGATGCCGATAGGAAAAGATAAAATTGGGGACTCTCTTAAGTTTGTAAAAGAAAATGAAGTTGTAAAAATATTGTCTCATAAGGGAAATGTATTTGGTATAGAGCCGCCTACATTTGTTGAACTTAAAATCGTTGAGACAGAGCCTGGTTTTAAGGGCGATACTGCTACAGGTGCTACAAAGCCTGCAACTGTTGAGACAGGAGCGGTAATAAAGGTTCCTTTGTTTGTAGATTCAGGTGATGTGATCAGAATAGATACCCGTACAGGGGAGTATATGGAAAGAGTTTAGTGGGTATAATATATCTAGTGTTGATTAACAAAAATAAATTTTGGAATTTATTTTTATTAATCAGCAAAAATCATAGGATGTGCATTTTTAATATGATTCAGTTCTAGAAATGAATTATGTTCAAAAGCACTAGGAATTGGAAGCAAATGGTGTTGATCCGGAATTATTCCGGTGATCAATATCTGCTATATTTAAATATTAGAAGAATTGCTTGCTAAATAAAATGTAAAGGAGAGCACCCTATGAGCTTTATTAAGGAAAGAGTTGCGTATCTGAAAGGGCTAGCTGAAGGAATGCAAATAAGTGATGCGACAAACGAGGGAAAACTGCTTAGTTCCATAATTGATGTACTGGATGATATGGCTCTTGCTATCGACGATATTGAAGAAGTACAGGAACAGCTTGGTGAGCAGGTAGACAATATGGATGAAGATCTCGCAGAAGTAGAAAGAATTATCTTTGATGGTGATGATGAAGACGATGATGACTATGATGATGGTATACTTGCAGAAGTTGAGTGTCCACACTGCGGTGAGATAATAGAACTTGGCGAGGATATGCTTGATGAAGAAGCAGAGTCTTTTGAATGCCCACACTGTGGAAAAGATGTTGCAGTTGAATGGGATTGTGATTGTGATGACTGTTGCGACCATGATCACGAATAGTACTTATGATTAAAGCCTTGGAACATTCAATTCTAAAAGGTTTTATAAGTTTTTAGTATTAATTTTATCAAAAAAGATATGTTAAACCATATGGTTTAGCATATCTTTTTTGTTTTTGTCATAGAATTGGACAAATTATAATATTAATTTATATAAGCATTACGACTTATTAGGAACAGAAAAAGACAGTATATTTAGGAGGGAGCCATCATGGATACAAAAGAAAAGCAAGTTATAAAAATGAGTGAAGTTAATAATTTTGAGAGGGACATTCTGAGGTTTATATCACAGGATTTAAGAAATCTAATAAGGAAGGTATCCATAAAGGATTTGATGTGTCTTGAAGAGATAAGGTTCAGGGTAAATAGACCGGTAATGCTTCAGAATTTCAAGGGAAGCTTTTTTTTGGATGAGGAAGGTGAATTAACCGACAAACCTAATAAGCCGGTATATGTATCTCAAGAACAGATTATTAAAACATTGGAACTGATTAGTGAAAACTCCATATATGCTTTTCAGGATGAAATCCGGAACGGCTTTATTACTTTAAAGGGCGGGCACCGTGTTGGTATTACCGGCAGAGCTGTTCTTGAAGGCTCCCAAATAAAGAATATAAAGGATATATCAGGTCTGAATATAAGAATATCAAGGGAAGTACAGGGGTGTTCTGTTAAAATTCTTAAACACATTGTACAAGGAGAAAACGAAGTCTGCAATACACTGATAGTGTCACCGCCAAAGTGCGGAAAAACAACAATATTAAGAGACCTTGCCAGAAATATAAGCGATGGAGTAGAGGAAATACCGCTTAAGGGTTTAAAGGTGGCAGTTGTTGATGAACGGTCGGAAATTGCTGCATGTTATAAGGGCTCACCCCAAAGGTACGTTGGCTCAAGAACTGATGTGCTCGATGCCTGTCCAAAGCAGCTTGGAATGTCCATAATGCTGAGATCTATGTCTCCTGATGTTATTATGACAGATGAAATTGGAAGTAACGGGGACAAGGAAGCTATAATGCAGGTGTTAAACGCGGGGGTTAAGATTATAACGACAGCGCACGGATTTAATATTTCTGAACTTAAGTTGCGCAAAGAAGTGCTTGCCATGATGGAAGAAAAGGTGTTCGCAAGGTTGATTGTATTAAGCTCCAAAGATGGACCGGGAACCGTAGAGGAAGTACTTGATGGAAACAGTATGAAATTTTTATACAGGAGAGACCGGTTATGTTGCTGAAAATTATTGGTAGTTTGATTGTATTGGTATCTTGCAGTCTTTTAGGATTTTCTCACGCAAAGACATATGCTAAAAGGCCTGGCGAACTTAAAACCCTTCAGTCACTTCTTCAGATATTTGAAAACGAAATAAGCTTTTTGTCCAATGTGCTGGAAGAAGCGTTTTTTAAAGTAAATAAAAGCACTGATAGCAGTGTGGCTGTATTTTTTGGAGCAGCAATCAGTAACATGAAGGATGGACTATGTGCAGATGAAGCCTGGACAAAGGCTGTTAAGGATAATATCAGCAAGACTAATTTAAACTCCGAAGACGAAAATATAATTATTTCCTTTGGGAAAATGCTGGGAAGCTCTGATTTAGAAGGTCAGATCAAAAATATACGCCTGACGATAAATCAACTGAAAATTCAGGAACAAAAAGCTGAAGAGCTGAAAGTCAAGAATGAAAGTATGTACAAGAACCTTGGAGTCTTGGGAGGGCTGGCAATAATTATATTATTGTTCTAATTTCAGAGTTTACTTGAATATATATAACTTGTACGAAAAATTTAATTGGAGCTATTGGAATAGCTGTAATGAAAAATTTATAAACTTTTTTATAGTATACCGCAGCGGAAGCTGCAATCATAGAGTTACCTTAAAAAACAATTATAAGAGGAGAAATATTGAATTATGGATATAGAATTGATTTTTAAAATAGCGGCTATAGGTATATTGGTTTCTGTTTTAAATGCTCTTCTAAATAAATCGGGAAGAGATGAACAGGCTATGATGACAACACTTGCAGGCCTGATAGTTGTACTAATGATGATAGTCAAGGAGATAGTAAACTTATTTGATACAGTTAAAACTTTGTTCCAGTTTTAGGTGTCGGGAGTTATGTTTTTAGTTTTCCTGACCGGTAATTTGAAGATACCTTAAAGTTAAGGGTGATGATTTTTGTGGACATACTACAGATAATTGGATTGGCAATAGTGGCAACAGTCATAATAGCAGTGCTCAAAGTGCAAAGACCTGAAATGGCTGTCCAGATAAGCATTGCAACAGGAATAATAGTAGTTGCTATGATTTTAGGCAAGATTACTGCAGTGATTGAACTTTTAAACAGCTACGCTACAAAGGTTAATATAGATACGATTTATCTGTCAACTCTACTTAAAATTGTAGGAATAGCTTATATTGCTGAATTTGGAGCAGAAGTGTGTAAAGATGCAGGTGAAGGGGCGATAGCTTCAAAAGTGGAGTTTGCCGGTAAAATAATAATTATTGTCATGGCAGTTCCGATAATTACATCACTGATGGACTTGGTTATAAGTATTATGCCTTAGAAATTAAACAGGTAGAAACAAGACAGTGAACGGATGGGGATAAAATGTTTACTAACAAAAGAGCAACTATTTGCGTATTTACAAGGATAATTTTTCTGATTGCAGCATTATTTATATTCTGTATTTCCTTCCCTGTTGGCGTTAGCGCTGAGGAGGGGATTACAGAGGATGAATTAATCGAGGAGCAAGCGGAAATTGATGAAGTAAAGTCAATTGAAGACAGGCTTAAAAATACTATGGATAAAAACTTTAATGAAATAATGCCTGGGTATGACCCTGAAAGCATGATAAAAAATGTAGCTAAAGGAAAATTTGAATTTGATATTACCAGTATTTTTAATAGAGTATTGATGTTTTTATTCCAGGAAATATACTTAAATATTGATATACTCATAAAACTAATAGTACTGGTGATTATTTGCGCAGTTCTTAAGAATCTTCAGACATCCTTTATGAGTAAAGGTGTTGGCGAACTTGCCTTCTATATATGTTATATAGTTATGGTATCGGTGTTGATGGTTAGTTTTAACGGTGCTATCAAAGTTGGAATGGAAATAATCAATGCCATGGTGAATTTTATGTATTCCTCAATACCGGTGCTTATAACGCTACTGATTTCAGGAGGAAATATCACTTCAGGAGGTGTGCTTCAGCCCGTACTTATAATGATTGTACAATTTACTGCCACAATTATTAAGACTGTCTTTATTCCTCTTATAATTCTTTCCACCACACTATCAATTGTTGACAATATTTCAGAGAAAATACAAGTCGCAAGGCTTGCATCATTCCTAAAACATATTACATCGTGGGCTTTGGGATTTATACTTACTATATTTGTTGCTATAGTTTCGCTCCAGGGTTCGTTAGGAGCAGTTGTTGACGGGGTTACAAGTAAAACAACCAAGTTTGCAATCAGTGCCTTTATCCCAGTAGCAGGAAAGTACCTTGCCGACGCAGCTGATGCAGTTATAGGCTGTACTCTGCTTATAAAGAATGCAGTGGGAGTAGCAATTATGATCGGAATAATTGCAATTTGTCTCATACCAATATTAAAGATGCTGGCAATCATAGTTATGTACAGAATGGCTTGTGTTCTTTTAGAGCCAATAGCTGAAACCAGAATTCTAAAATGCATCGGAGAAGTAGCCGGTTCAATGACTTATGTACTTGGTATTGTGGCTTCGGTGGCTTTTATGTTCCTTATAACCGTGACAGCTTTAATAACAGCCAGCAATTTAAGTGCCATGATGAGGTGACGGAGGATAAAATGATAGATTTTTTGAAAAATTGGTCTTTAAATATTGTAACGATTGTTTTATTCATAGTGCTCCTTGAAATGCTTCTTCCATCGGGAAAGATGAAAAAGATGATAAATCTTGTATCGGGGCTCATACTTGTAATTGTGCTTATAAATCCTGTGCTCGGTTTACTCGAGAAAGGAGTAGATCTTAAAACATACCAGATGGCTAACAGTAATTTTATCGACAAAACAGAGATAATGGTAAACAGTGATGTTCTGAAGGAAGAACAAACAAGGCAGATTACCAATGTCTACAGAAACAAGATAATAGATCAGTTGGAGTGTATGATAAAGGAAGTTAAAGGGGTTTTTGATGTAGAAGCAGATGTCATTATTAATGAGGATTATTCTTCTGAAAACTTTGGAGAAGTTAAAAAAGTTTATATTGCACTAAAGCTTGGAAGCAATGATGAGAATGAAGGGGTAAAGCCTGTTAAAAAAATAGAAAAAATCAGAGTTGAGACGAAAAAATCGGGGGAAAGCAAGGAAAAATCAGGAGAAGGAATTGATAAAGAGCTCAAGGCACATATAGAAGATAAAATTGAAAAATTATTAAATATACACAATGAGAATATTGTAATTTCTCTTGAAGAAGACTAAGGAGGGCAAAATGGATAAATTAAAAAAAATTGTCGAGTACTTAAGACGCATGTTTAAGGCTGAAAAAAACAGCAAAATAGGAGAAAATTTGATTATTCTGATTATAATAGGGGTCATAGTTATAATAGCCGGAAGTACACTTTTTCAAGGCGGAGACAAGCAAAAAAAGAAGAATGACGGTCAGAGTTCCGGTAATAGCAGTCAAGAAAATGTTCAGGAGGTTTCAAAACTGGGGGTATCAGACGAAAAGGAAGAGGTTGGCAAGAAGATTGAAGAAATTCTCTCTCAGATAGAAGGGGCTGGAAAGGTTAGTGTATTAGTCACATACGTATCCGGTAGAGAGATAGTTCCCTATGCAGATATTAAGAAAAGCGACAATGTGACAGATGAAAAGGACAGTACAGGAGGTTCGAGAAAGCTGGATCAGAGCTCCTATGAAAGCCAGATTGCATATGAAGACGAGGGGAATGGAGATAAAAGGCCAATTATTGTAAAGGAACTTTTGCCGGAGGTAAAGGGGGTGGTTGTAGTTGCGGATGGGGCTGATGATCCGGTAGTTAAAGAACGTCTTGTTAATGCAGTAAGAGTTCTTCTTGATGTGCCGGTACATAGAATTGAGGTGTTTGGAAGGAAAGGAAATTAGCCTATATACATAAAAATTTCAGAAAACAGATATAAATGAGACAAATTTGCAATATATATTATAAAAAACTTATAAAATGAAGGGGGATTCTTTGATGATGGTTTTTAAAAGAAAACAAATTGTAGTTTTGTCACTGGTTCTTATGATAGTCATAGCAGGGTATTTACAATACAGCTACAAAAAAAGCAGTATTTCGGTAAGCGAAATGGCAGACAGCGACTCTCCGAGACTTGGTGAAGCAGTTTACGTAGATAATTTCGGGGAATTTGACAGTGAAACTGCTGAAAAAAATGAAGATTCCGATAAGAAAGAGAACAAAAAAGAAGAAAACAAAAAGACTGTTCAGGCATCTAAAATGGCAAATGATTTTTTTGCACAGGCAAAAATGGATAGAGACGTAACCAGAGGTAAAAATAAAGATGAATTGCAAAATATCACAAAAGATCCCGAAGCAAGCAAAGAACTTAAATCACAGGCAAGTGAGAAGATGCTCGCTATAATTGATAATTCTGAAAAAGAAATGGCTATAGAAACACTTATTAAGGAAAGAGGTTTTAGTGATGTAGTTGTCTTCATTGCAGAAGACAAAAGTCTTGACATTGTTGTAAAAGCTCAAAATATATCAGATGCGGAAGCAACTCAAATTGCTGATATTGCAGCAAGGCAGGCAAATGTATCTATAGCCGATGTACATGTAAGACCTATTTTTTAGAGTATAGGAATTTATAAAAAGCTATTTTTGTAAATTCCTATACTGGGGTTTGGAAAGGGGATTCCCCTTTCCCGGTTTAAGGAGGGCTGGTCGTTCCGCTACGCTGCACTGCTCGCCCATGCATCCTGGGATGCGAAGCATCCGTCGAAGGGAACCATAGGGTTCCCTAGCGAACAAGAAAATTCATGAGCGAAGCGAATTTTCTTGAACACTTTATAACCAGTTGGATTAATCTATAAGAAAAGAAGAAAATATAAATAAGAACTAATAAAGGGCTAATAATATCAATGTGATTAATGGCATAACAGTAATATTACAAGAGCTTGTTAACAAAAGCTGTCGTACAAAAAATAATATTGTTTTACAAAAAATGTAGTGCGAATTAACTAAAAAGATGTTATAATAAAGATGAATTTATTGTGTACAGTAATGAAACGGTAATTTTCATGATGCATTTTTCATAATTGTCTACATGTGATGTTCTGTTAAATTATCTTCTGCTTATATCTGGTTAAGAGCAAAATGATGAAAAGTAATATTACTAAATTTGATAAAGTGAAAAAATAATATTATTTTTATTTGAATTTTGCATAAAAGATGTTATAATGAACAAGAATTATTCATTAGTACAAACGTTAAAGCAATTCATTTCAGAAAACATATCTGTATTCTATGTACCCATCGTTTAATACCAACTTGGTTTTATATAATTTTAAATTATATAAATATATTTCTATTTATTATGGGAGGGAATAATAATGAAGAAACTGAGTTTTATTATTGCAGTCATTCTTTTATTGGCTGCTGCGATTCCGTCTTTTGTATATGCAGAAGACAACTATCCCGGATTCAGGGTGCAGGGAAGATTTCTTTATGACAAGGATGGCGAAAAAGTAATACCTTATGGTATTAACGAAATGTCAATCTGGGGAGATATCGATGGAGATAAGAATCTTCCGGAGATAAAAAAAACAGGTGCAAATACAGTCAGGTTGGTTTGGAATATGACTGGCCCGGCAAGAAAGCTTGATATTCTGATCTATAACTGCCGTGTGAACAATATGATACCTATGATTGAGCTTCATGATGCTACAGGTGAGTGGAACAAGCTTCAGACACTAGTTGATTACTGGACAAGCCCTGATGTAGTAGAAGTAATAAAGAGACATCAGGAGTATCTTCTTATCAATATAGGTAATGAAGTTGGAGCGCAAGTATCGGAATCAGATTTTATTTCCGGTTATACTAAAGCAGTTACAAGAATGAGAGAAGCAGGGATTCACGTACCTTTGATAATTGATGGAGGTGACTGGGGAAAAGATATCAATGTACTTCAGGCAGCTGGTCCGGATCTGATTGAGGCTGACCCTGATCATAACCTGATGTTCTCAGTACATATGTGGTGGCCACAAATGTGGGGTTACTCTGCACAGAAAGTAACTGACGAAATTAAAGAATCAGTAGACATGGAATTGCCTTTAGTTGTTGGTGAGTTCGGACATCAGTGGGAAGCTTCAACACAAGGTGCTATTCCTTATAAGACTATATTGGAGCAATGTCACTTAAATGAGGTTGGATATCTTGCGTGGTCATGGGGGCCTGGAAATCAGCCGCAGACATTTTTGGATATGACAACCGACAGTACAGTTGACACTCTTGTGGATTGGGGTAAAGAGGTTTGTTTTACAGATCCACACAGTATAAGTAAAATTTCTGTACGTCCGGCATCTATGATGAAAGAGCCTACAACCGCTCCACCGGAAGTAAATATACCTGAGGGTAGTGTTGCGACTAACAAAAAGGTTTTTGCATCTTCAACTGAAGCAAACAGCACTAATGTGCCTGAAAATACGGTAGACGGCAACATAGCTACCAGATGGGCGTCTCAGTATAGTGATCCTCAGTGGATTTACGTGGATCTTGAGAAAGAATATGATATAGAAAGAGTATATATCGAGTGGGAAGCAGCATACGCAAGTCAGTATAAGATTCAGGTCTCCAATGATGCAACTGTATGGACTGATGTTGTTACACAGTTTAACGGAGATGGAGATATTGATGATATTGCAGTGACTGCAAAAGGAAGGTATGTCAGAATTTACTGTATGCAGAGGAAAACAACTTGGGGAAATTCAATATATGAATTTGGTGTTTATCCGAAGGGTGGTGCTGTACCTACACCAACACCTACTCCAATAATAAGTGTAAAGCCTGGAGATGTTGATTTTAATGGAAGCGTAAACGCAATTGATTTTGCTATGATCAGACAACACTTGCTTGGAATGAATCAATTAACAGATGAACAGAAGCAAGCAGCAGATGTGGATTTAAATGGCAGTGTTACATCTATAGATTTTGCCAGGGTAAGAATGTACCTCCTTGGTATGATTAAAGAGCTCTAATATAAAGTAAACAAATAAAACTTATTAACTCAAGTTTCCCACTTCAGAAAGTGAACTGAACCTTGAAAAACAATAT
>CAZLZR010000044.1:0-40359 GCA_964564015.1 uncultured Acetivibrio sp. | reverse complement strand
AACTGTTTTACGAACTTGCATTCCATATAATTACATACATGCGTTAGCCGTGGCTTTCATTGGATTGTCTTGTACTACAAAGTAATAATGGCTTATAATTTTTTGCCAGTTTCTGCGTAATATTAATTTACCACCAGATAAGAGAGTTTATTCAAAATAAATAAGAGCAGGGACTTTTTTAGCTCCTGCTCTTATCTAAGCTCATTTGCTTGCAGTAATAATAGTTGTATTTTATTTACTATAAGTAACCTGCTTGCTTTTAATAATTAAAAAGGAATTCTAAGCAGTATCATTTTTAAAAATCCAAAGTCAAGAGAATTATATTTACCATCACCGTTTATATCGGCCGCGTCAGTCCAGTTATAGTCAGGTGAAGACAGAGGAGGAGATTTGATCATGCCGAGTATTAGTTGTCTTAATAAACCAAAGTCAATTGAGTTTACTTTGCCGTCTCCGTCCAAATCACCTTTAATTACATTGCCTGATGAAGGTGTAGGTGTAGGAGGGATTTTTGTAGATGTAGGAGTTGAAATGGGTTTTCCGGCCATTAATCCGGCAACTGCACCTACAAAAGCAGCATTATAGTCTATTGCAACTTCTGTGTATTGATACTGATTTACATCATCCTTGTAAGCATCGCCTGTATCAGGACCTCCGACCAAGGCACCTGTTAGTGTATATTTTGCAGGTTTGGTGTTTTCACCGCCTGCGTATGTATAGCCGTTTGCAGCTCTGTGGTGTGGATGTACCGGATATTTACTTCCATAACCAATTAAATAAGACATATTTTCTGGGTTTTTTCCAAGGGCATAATCTATCTGTGATTGGGCAAAGGTTTTATATTTTTCATCACCGGTTTGCTTATAGTACTGTAATGCCAGAAGACATTCGGCAGAAGCATATCTTAATACTCCCCAGTTACTCAAATACTTTAAACCGCCGGGTGTTGTGGTAAGAGTATTCATCCAGTAGTTCAGGTTATACTCCATGGCATCTTTGTATTTCTGTTCTCCTGTAAGTTCAGCCATCTTGCAGAATACTGCCATATACATATCATCCCAGCACATTGTCCATTTGTTTTGAAATGGTGATTCGCCAAGGAAGGTATTGTTAGACAAATAGCCATTGATTTCTGACATATAGGAACTATTGCCTTCAACAACATAGAGCCAAGCGGCAGCCCATGATAAATCATCCCAATAACCGTTAGATTGATAGAAGGCGCCTTCCTTATACTTGCCAAGATTGCCTTTTGCCATTGAGTAGAGCTCTTTTGCTGCTTTGAGGCATTTGTTTGCATAGGATGAATCAATGTCCTTATAGTTAAGATACATTAATGTAAGTGCAGATGAAGTGAGAGCACAAACTTCGGAAGCAGCACTCGAGGCATTTGCTACATAGGGAACAGCTCTTTCTCCAGATTGAGTTTCCGGAGCTCCCCAGTATGTATGGTCGATTTGGCCGTCTCCAACCTGATAATAGTAGGTGTTGGCATCAGGATGGCATTTTAAAAGATAGTCTGTAAAGTATTTCAGAGTGGAGAGCATCTTGTTTTTGTTTCCGGTGGAATCAAAAACATCCTTATATTCATACAATGACCATCCCAAAATCGAAGCAGCATAAGCTTGTGGTAAGTTGAATTTTACATGGTCACCGGCATCGTGGTAACCTCCGTTAAGATCTACGCCTACCACTGAACCATCTTTTGTATGACATGCTCCTCTCCAATCAAATACGTTATCGACTGTTACATCAGGACCACATTTGTTGCCGTCATAAAAATAGATTGAGTACTTTAAAGCTGTACTGTAATCACTTCCGGCAGCTGCAACGTTGGCAGCGGTAAATACTGAACTCAGTAATAGTGACATTGTAAGCACTATTGTTATTATTTTTTTCATACAATTCCTCCTCCTTAATAATAAAAAAATTGAGAAAACAAAAACCATATAACTATTGTTACAGAAAGATTGATTAGCTGCTGCATGAAAATACTTAGCTATATGCTTAAGCATAAAATCAATTAAATAGCGCAATGGTTTACATGGTTTGAATGTTGTATCTAATCACCTCCATATTTAATTTTGATATAAAAGTTTGTTTAAACCACCTCCATATGATAAGGAAAAATTAATATTAGCTATAATCAACAGAGATTATATTCCTGAAGCGTTTGTATGCAAGACGATTTCTTGGAAGTTTAGTATAAAGAAATTAGTACCAATTCTTATAATTATTATATCATATAATACAATTACATTTAAATAGAATGAAGATTTTTATCTAGTGCTTTTTAACATTACTAATTTCTAGTCTTTCAAAATGTTAAAAATGCACTTCCTCTGTTTGTGACCCGTCTGGTCTGGAATTAATTCCTGTTACGGGTCACTAAAACATACTGTAGAATCAAGGTTTTTGTTTTTTGGAGCAGAACCTTAATTATTAGTCGTACCTGCCTTAGCTAGTATTAATATAGGGAAAGTGTTAATAAACAGAAAAACTATATATTCTTAAAAAAGTTCTTAGAAGTACCTTTTCAGAATGTATAGTTTTGGTTGAAGTTATAAGGATTGGTTATACTTTAGGAATGTTTCTTCCGTAAAATATTTCTGCCATTTCCTTTTTCAGTTTCTGTTTGATTTTTTTCTTTTCACCCTGCTGTAATTCTTTTTTTGTTACTCCAAATAAATAGTTGTCCAAATCAAAATCCTTAATTAGCATTTTTGTATGGAAAATATTTTCCTGATATACGTTTACGTCTACATTATGATATAGATCTTTTGTTTCGCTGGCTATATAGTTTTGTATAGAATTTATCTTATGATCTATAAAAAACTTTTTACCTTCAACGTCACGCGTAAATCCCCTTACCCTGTAATCAATGGTTATGATATCTGAATCAAAACTATGAATTAAATAGTTCAAAGCTTTAAGAGGAGATATCCGACCACAGGTAGATACATCAATATCAGCCCTGAAAGTACTAATACCATCGTCAGGATGGCTTTCAGGATAAGTGTGGACAGTTATATGGCTTTTATCTAAATGAGCAAGTACAGTTTCAGGAAGCGGTCCTGGAGATTCTGTCTGGTTTGGATCATCTTCATGATCGGGAGCGTTAGTTAGCTTCTCCTCAGAAATAAGCATGGTAACACTAGCACCCTGAGGTTCATAATCCTGACTGGAAATATTCAAAATATTAGCTCCGATAATATTTGAAACATTAGTAAGGATATTGGTTAGTCTTTCTGCGTTATATTGCTCGTCTATATAGTCAATATAGCCTTTTCTATGCTCAAGTGTTTTTGCATAGCAAATATCGTATATATTAAAGCTGAGTGTTTTGGTTAAATTGTTGAATCCGTATAGCTTTAATTTTTTTAAGGATTTAATTTCCATAACGCATCCCTCATTCCTAAAAAATAGTCCATGATTATTATAATTTCATAATTCTGATTTGTAAATGGTCCACCAAAAATATGCCGAATAAATCTTAATTCATACTAAATAATGTAAAACAAGATAGCTTTAATATGCCGAAAAATAAGGATTTGGATACGTGAATTATGAAATGTTTTCAATAAGACCTTGTCACGAAGCAATTTACCGAAGAGAGAAAAGATGCTATAATTAAATACATATTGTGGCGGAGGCTGCAATAAAGGAAATAAGTTCCGCTGCTGAAGCTACGGAACTATGTTTTCTCCAAGCCTGTCTTATAACACTTGGGTCATAAGTCCTTTAGCATGAAGTTTTGCTGAAAACAAACTTTTTTAAGAAGAATAGTATATCTAAAATCTTTGGGAAGAGGTCTGATCTTATATGGATAAAGGCAAGTATAAAGTATTGGCAGCTATTGACGTAGGATCTAATGCTCTTAGAATGATGATTGCACAGGTCAAAGCAGATGGGGAAGTAATTCCCATGGAAGATTTATATCAACCAACTAATATAGGCAAAGACACATTTGCGTTCGGAAGGATTCAGGTTCAATCAATTCATGATACATGTAACACCTTAAGAGGCTTCTACAGGCTGATGCAGGATTATAAGATCAAACATTACCGTGCTGTAACTACAAGTGGAATAAGGGAAGCTGAAAACAGGGAATATGTGCTTGAGCAGATTAGAATCAGGTCAGGACTTGAGGTTGAAATAATAAATAATGCTCAGGAACGCTTTCTGATGTATAAGGCGATACGTAATCATGTGGTCAACGAGAGTATGTTTTCTGAAAAAGGTACAATGATAGTGGATATTGGTTCCGGAGGTGTTGAAATATCAGTATACAGTCTTGGGAGCCTGAAATTTACCGAGTATATAAAGGTGGGATCTTTAAGGCTAAGTGAAATACTGGCTGATCTTGAAAAGAAAACTCTCGATTTTCCAAGCATAATGGAAGAATTTATTGACAGCAGGATAGATTTTTTGGAGGAGATTCTACCCAGGCTTAAAATCAATAACTTTATAGGGCTTGGCGGTGAACTTAAGACAATAGCTGACCTGTCTTTAAGCGGTAGTGGGAATAGAAACTCTAATTTTATAGGTAAAGAAGATCTGAAGAAATTATATTCAAAAGTTCACAGGCATACAGCCGTACAAATTAAAGAAGAGTTCGGACTTAAGAAAAATCAGGCTCAGATATTGCTGCCTTCAATAATTTTGTTCAACAATTTTTTAAACATGACGGAAGCCGATGGTATATATTCTCCTATGGTTTCATTAAGGCACGGGCTTCTTGCAGATATGGTAGATGAAAGATATGATACTACCGGCAGAAAGGAAGCTTTGAACAATATAATCAGTTCGGTGTGGTATATAGGGAAAAAATATGCTGTGGATGAAGTCCACAGTGCCTTCATTGAGAAACTGACCTTGTCCATATTTGATCAGATGCAAAGGATCCATATGCTTGGTGATAAGGAAAGATTATACTTAAGGGTGGCTTCCATACTCCATGATGTCGGAAAATATCTGAATCATAACAGCCATGATATTCATTCTTACAATATAGTGCGCTTTTTGGATATTATGGGATTCTCTGATATAGAACTCAATCTTGTTGCAAATATAGTGAGATACCACAGTGATGATATCCCTGACTTATCTCATGAAAATTACAGAGTTTTAAGTCCGGGACAGCAGATAACAGTTTCAAAACTTGCAGTAATCTTAAGAATTGCTGAAGCTTTGGATATTTCACATAAACAGAAAATCAAGGAAATCAAAATAAGTAAAACCGGAAATGAATTGTTTTTTGATATAGCAGCCAAAGAGGATATATTACTGGAAGAATGGAGTTTTAACAGTAATGCAACTTTTTTTGAGGAAGTAATGGGAAACAAACCTGTTATCAGACATAGGGGATGATCTATATGAAAAAAAATGAGAATAGTATTAGCAGTAATTTCTTTAATCGCGAGTTGAGTTGGCTGGAATTCAATGAAAGAGTGCTTGAAGAAGCTTGCGATACCAACAGTAACCCAATACTTGAGAGAATAAAATTTATATCTATTGTAAGTTCAAACCTTGATGAGTTCTTTATGGTCCGTGTGGCATCATTGTTTGACCAGATCCTTGCCGGGTTTGTTGAGCCTGATATAGGAGGTTTTACTCCCGAGGAGCAGATCAATCTGATTTCCACTAGAGCGCATAAAATGGTTAATGACCAGTATAATTGCTACAACAGGTCTTTAATTCCATGCTTGAAAAAAGAAAAAATACTGTTTGTAAGACCAAAGGAACTGAATGAGAAACAAAAGCTGTTTATTGAAAATTTATACTATAAGACTATATTTCCTGTATTGACGCCTATGGTGGTTGACAGGAGCAGACCTTTTCCTCTGATACTTAACAAGAGTTTAAATATTGCGCTGCTTTTAGAAAACAAGGATGATAAGAACGAACCTATATTCGGAATGGTTCAGGTTCCATCTGTACTTGAAAGACTTGTGGAATTGCCTTCTAAGGAGAATGAGAAACACTTAATCCTGCTTGAAGACATAATCAAGATGTATATTGAAACGCTGTTTACCGGACACAACATTATAACCATGGCATGCTACCGTATCACAAGGAACACAGACCAAGGTCTTGATGAGGAAGAGGCGGAAGACCTTTTAGAGGCTATCCAGCAATTCATTAAAAAAAGAAAATGGGGAATGGTCATAAGGCTGGAAATTGAGCATGACATGTCTTCTGAGTTGCTGGGGATTCTTACTGATGAGTTGGAAGTTCCTAAAGAAGGTATATATGGAATAAAGGGTCCTTTAGATTTGACTTTCCTTATGAAAGTTTATTCATTACCAGGATTCACAGGTTTAAAGTATCCTGTTTATAAACCACAGCCCATACCTCAGTTGGAAGCTGAAGAAGATCTGTTTGAAGCTATTACTAAAAAAGATATTTTGCTTCACCATCCCTATCATTCCTTTGATCCTGTAACAGAATTGGTTAAACAGGCAGCTAACGATCCTAATGTACTTGCAATTAAACAGACCCTTTACCGGGTTAGTGGAAATTCTCCTATCGTTGAGGCACTGGCACAAGCGGCTGAAAACGGAAAGCAGGTAACTGTGCTTGTCGAATTAAAAGCAAGGTTTGATGAGCAAAACAACATCATCTGGGCAAAAAGATTGGAAATGGCAGGGTGCCACGTTATATACGGACTTGTAGGTTTAAAAACTCACTGTAAGATCTTATTGATAGTCAGGATGGAACAGGATGGAATAAAAAGATATGTCCATATGAGTACAGGTAACTATAATGATATAACAGCAAAGTTTTATACGGATATTGGCTTGATGACAGCAGATCCTTATTTTGGTTCGGATGCTTCTACATTATTTAATATGTTGTCGGGATATTCGCGTTTAACTAAAATGTATAAGCTTACTGTAGCACCAGTGGAGTTAAGGAAAAAGTTTGTCAGCCTTATCAGGCAGGAAGCCAATTTCGCACGAAGCGGCAAAAAGGCCAGAATTATTGCAAAACTTAATTCCCTTGTGGATGGGGAAATAATAAATGAGCTATATGAGGCCTCAAAGGCTGGGGTTGAGATAGATTTGATGGTAAGGGGAATATGTTGCTTAAAACCAGGAATAAGCGGGCTAAGCGAAAATATCAAAGTTAAGAGTATAGTCGGGAGATTTTTAGAGCATAGCAGGGTATACTACTTTCATAACGATGGCGAAGAACTGTTTTACCTCTCTAGCGCTGATTGGATGGGAAGGAATCTTGACAGGCGAGTGGAAATACTTTTTCCCATTGAAGACAGGGATATTATTTCAAGTCTAAAAGATATGTTGAAGACTTGTCTGAAAGATACTGCAAAAACAAGGATTCTGGATAAGGATGGAAACTATAGACGTGTGAATAAGCGGGGAAAATCAGCGATGAACAGTCAGGAGTATTTTTGCAGGCAAGCTGTAAAACAGGCTCAGGCATTTTTGAACGACAAGTCCGACAGAGAACTTGAATGAGTTTGTTATATGAGGTATGCTTATTTTCTTATGAATGTATTAATAGAAGTGTTGATTTTGAAGGAGGAATGGCACCGGTGGAAAAAAAGATTTGTATTTTAGATGCAAAAACACTTGGAAGTGACGCGGATTTATCCGGGATAGCCAAATTCGGGGAGGTAACAGTATATGATACTACCAGACCGGATGAGGTAATAGATAGAGTTAAAGACCAGAACATAGTTATAACAAATAAGGTTGTACTTAACGAAAGTAATCTTAAGTGGGCTAAGGAACTGAAACTTATCTGTGTTACAGCAACTGGGACTAATAATATTGATTTGGCATATGCCAAAAGCAGGGGAATTGCCGTGACAAATGTGGCGGGGTATTCTACGCAGAGTGTGGTACAGCATACATTTGCCCTGTTGTTTTATTTACTTGAGAGCTTGAAGTATTATGATGAGTATGTAAAATCAATGGCATACTCCGATAGTGATATATTCACACACATCGATAAACCATTCGTTGAATTGTTTGGGAAGACTTGGGGAATTATTGGACTTGGATCAATTGGAGGCTCAGTTGCTGCCATTGCACGTTCATTTGGGTGCAGAGTGGTGTATTATTCAACGTCGGGCAAAAATAATAATGACGAGTACGAGAGAGTTGCGATAGATAAACTGCTTAAGGAATCGGATATAATTTCAATACATGCGCCATTAAACGATAGGACAAAAAGCCTTATAGACTATAAAGGTTTAGTATGCATGAAAAAAAGTGCCATACTTATAAACCTTGGCAGAGGCGGTATTGTAAATGAAAGTGATCTGGCAAAAGCCCTGGATGAAGATCTGATAATGGGTGCAGCTCTAGATGTTCTTGAATCAGAACCGGTAAAAGCTTCTAACCCTCTTTTGTCTTTGAAAAGACCTGACAAGTTGATTGTTACGCCTCATATAGCTTGGGCAAGTGTAGAAGCGAGAAGAAGGCTTATAAATGAGTTGAATCTCAATATCAAAGCGTATTTAAATAATGAAATGCGAAACAGGGTTGAATAACAAATTGTATAAAGCATTAAAAGGGCATCGGTTGAAGGATGCCCTTTTAATAGATTGTTTGCAGTAAAAATGCTACTTCTGCTTATGGAATATATTTTACGAATAAGTATTGAGGAAAACATAGAGCAGAAGTTTTATTCCCCGCATCACTAGATATTACTAGTCTCTGTAGCCATTACCATTGAAGAACAATAAGAGGAATACGAGGATGAAGAATAATATTTCACTGTTATCTCCGAAAAAACCTTTGTTACATGACATAGAAAATCATCTCCTTTTCTTTGATAATACATATTATTCATTGCTATCTAAGTTGGTTACAAAATGTCTTAAACCAATGCGATGGTTTTATAAGTGAGAAAATTTGTGAATTGCTAACTGTTTAATATATTTGATTAAGCAGATAACTCAGATTTGTACTTATAAAAGAGAATTTCATAAACTAAACAGATACTATGAGACATATGTGTTAAGAAAACCCGATCCTCAGATAATCTGGCAAATAATGATAAGAAAGGCTTGTGGGATAAAGCTGATGCACATTACCACAGAAGTTCAAGCGGTGAAGGGTAGTTGGAGTTTAAGAGAAAAATACTCTTTTGATTCTATTAGTTCAACACAGTACCGCTATTATTGAAATTAAGTCGTTCTATAGAAATCACCAACTGGAACATAGTAAGAGCCCTGTCCGGTATTTATTGGATAGGGCTCTTACTATCAATAAAAAAGTTTACTTGTTATTCCTGAGTGATTATAACCGTTCTTGTCTTAGCATCCCAATCTACTTTTGCACCAAAGCTTTAAGCTACTGCACGTGCCGGCACTAAGGTTCTTCCATTAAGTATTTGAGCGGGAACATCCAATGTAATATCACTACCGTTTTTTGTCATTACATTGTTTCCTATTATTATTTAACGTACGAACAGCAATAGTCGGCAATTTCCCTGACTATCAGCTTGAAGCTTGAATTTGCAGGTACTTCAAAAATATCTCCTGTTTTAAAAGTTTGGTATTCTATAGTATCTGGCAAAAGGACATCCATAGAACCGCCAATTACCTCCATAATTTCTGTGTCTTGAGTACCAAATTCGTATTCACCAGGCATCATGATTCCCAAGGTTTTCTTATCTCCATTTTTGAATATAACTGTTCTGCTTGTGACTTTTCCATCAAAGTATATATTTGCTTTTTTTACTATTGTAACGTTTTCAAATTGCATGCTTGTTTCCTCCATTAAATGTTATTTATATAAATATCTCAGATAATTACGATGTCGTCAATACAAAAAATTTCGTACTTTGATAATTGATTTTCAACAATTCGTTAATATCATTTCTTACTTATTTTAACCTTTTCAAACTGGTAAAACCCGTAGGCTTTGAACCTTCCTGTTTATATTTATACTGCAATTCTTTTTATCCAGCAAATGCCTTGTTAGATAGGCTTATTCATCACTCACATATTATATAAATTAAAGGAGCATCTTATAGAATTAAAGATAAAATTGATATGTCAAAGACAACTGATGTAAATGGAAAAAGATAATATAATAATTGTGCACTTTTATATTGAAATTTTCAAATCCCAAAAAAGATTAATAAAGCCCTCGGAGTTTGCGAGAGCGCACTATTCTAGTATATGGGGGAGTATAAATGTCAAAAAATTTTAAAAGAATTACATCCTGTTGTATTGCATTTTTGATGATGTTTTCATTGTTTTATCCGCTAAATTCATTGGCACAATCTGATTCTAGCCTGGAATTGCCTGACCCGATTTTGAGTTTCGCAGGTACACAGGAAAGGGATGGGCTTACCGTGTTCAATTTTGATGTACTCAACTATTCTGCTTATCCAGACGAAATGTTTGACGTAGTAACAGATTCATCGGAGGCTGAAAATAGCTTGCCAGCTAGTCGTACAACTGTAGAAATTTATGATGCAGATACGAATTATATGCACAGATTTATTGAGCTTCATAGTGCTACAGATTTGAATGGAATATGGGTGGCTCACGAGATAAACAAAATATCATTCAAATCAGTATATATAAAATTAGTTGATCATTTGACAAATAAATCATATCAATCAAATACCATTATTGTTACTCCTGATGCAGTATTTAATAAAGCTGTTAGCTACCCGGCAGGAGAGTATCCAACAGCTATTTTATCAGGAGACTTAAATGGTGATAATAAAATAGATTTGGTTATCGATGGATATGGTTCAAGAAATATACTGTTTCTAGCTGGGAATGGAGACGGCACATTTAAAAGTGCAGTCCAACTTTATAGCACTCTTGGATACAATCCCGATAGTATTGCATTAGGAGACTTGAACAATGACCTTGCACTAGATTTGATTTTTTCTACACATAAAAATATTTATATTCTTCTTGGAAAAGGTGACGGCACTTTTACCGAACCAAACACAATACCCCAAAAGGGTACCTAATTTAGCAAGATCAAGGTTTTTGACTTTAATGATGATGGAAATAATGATTTGGCAACTTTAGACTATTTTAACCATTCGGTATCCATACTAGAGGGTAATGGAGAAGGTTTATTCACTTTGTTAAAAAGTTATGCAGTAGGAAACAATCCACGGGACATGGTAATTGGAGATTTTGATGGAGACAATAAACAGGATATTATTACAGCCAACGGTGTGTCTAATGATATGTCCTTTTTAAAAGGAAAAGGAAATTTTGATTTTGAAAATTCAATTACTTTTAGTGGTTTTGATTCTCCTACTTATTTGGATACTGGAGATTTTAACAAGGATGGTATCGTTGATCTGATCGGAGGTGCAGAAGACAATATATTTGTTTTCTGGGGATCAAAAAAATTCTTTGGAACAAAAATGGATAAGTATACTCTATATGGTGGAATTTCAAAAGGAATTGCAGCTGCTGATTTCGATAGTGACGGCAATCTGGATATAGCTCATGTGAACTATGCAAGATTTGAGAGTTGTCAAGAGGTAATCATATTAAAGGGTCATGGAGATGAAAGTTTCGAACTTACTGATTATTGGTATCCATTAGCTGGTACCAATTCATTTTATGCCATTGCAACAGATTTTAACAATGATTCCAAACCTGATTTTGCTGTAGTGAATAGAGTTGATAATTCCATCTCAGTTTTTATGAATTCATATACTTATGTTGAGCCCACATCTACACCAATTCCTACCTTAAAGCCGACTATAACACCAACACCGACCAATACAACTACAACTCCTGCCAATACACCGAAAACAGATACACCGAAAACAGATACACCGAAAACAGATACACCGAAAAATGTATCAACGCCGACTCCCTCGCCTGTCCCCCATAGTGGTTCAAATAGACCATCAGAGGATCCGGTTCAGATTGATTCGCCAACTGCTATATCTACAGCAACACCAACACCAGAAATGACTTCTTCTTCACCAACAGCAACACCAACAACTACTACTGTACTTCCAACGATTACACCATCTGCTGTAGAAAACTTTGAGGATAAGCCAGCATCAGGAGTACTAAAAGATATTTTGAACCATTGGGCCAAAGATCAAATCCTTGAATTGATAAAACAAAATACTATAAGTGGTTACCAGGATGGAAATTTTAAGCCTGACAACAATATAACCGGGGCAGAGTTAGCTGTAATAATTGTTAAGGCATTAAATCTAGAATTATCACAAGGAAATACTGAATTTAAGGATGACAAGGATCTTCCAGACTGGGCTAAGGATTATATAAAAGCAGCTGTAGAAAATGGCATAATATCAGGTTACAGCGATGGTACTTTTAAACCATCCAAACCATGTACCAGACAGGAAACTGTGGTAATGCTTATGAATGCGTTCAAATTTGGGAAATCTGATGCTTCAATAGACTTAATAGATTCTCAAGAGATTGCAAAATGGTCTAAGGCATATGTGGTTAGAGCAATAGAACTTGGCATTTTGAAGGGATATGAGAATAAAACATTTAGACCAGAAAAAAATGTTTCAAGAGCTGAAGCAGTTGTTATGATTGTAAACTCCATTCATCAAAAGGACTAATTTTTATTTAGTTTTACCAGTATGTACTTTTTATCTATGTATAATGGCACCATAAAATCAGACAGACATATCGGTTATTTTGTTATGGATTTTTGGAGTGAACAACATAAAATACAGTCGGAGCTTTTTCATGAAGCTCTGACTGTATAACACCCAACCCTACACAAAAATATGTGCCCAAAATTTACCGCGTTTATACTCATTTCTGCCTTAAGATTATATGTTTTTGCATGCCATAGAACTACACACCCAAAAGCTTCACTGAAAAATCTTGTAGGAATAAGAGGCCTTCCATTAGATTTTTGATATTTTGTCTGCAAAGAAGTTGATGCTGCCATCTTTAAAAATCGCTTTTTTGTGATATAATATTTCGAGTGTTGTGTTCTGAATTAACGAATGGAGGTTTATCATATAATGTTGCTTGCGGATGACTGGAAAGAGTATGAACTGATAGATACCGGTAATGGAGAAAAGCTTGAAAGATGGGGTACATATGTGTTAAGAAGACCAGATCCTCAGATAATCTGGCCAATAAATGATAAGAAAGGCTTGTGGGATAAAGCTGATGCACATTACCACAGAAGTTCAAGCGGTGGGGGGAAATGGGAGTTTAAGAAAAAACTGCCGGAAAGGTGGAAGATTTCTTATAAGGGAATGTCCTTTAATATCGAACCAACAGGATTCAAGCATACAGGTCTTTTCCCGGAACAAGCCGTTAACTGGAGCTGGATGATGGATAAAATACGTTCGGCGAAAAAGCCCCCTAATATATTGAACCTTTTTGCATATACAGGAGGGGCTACCGTCGCAGCTGCATATGCAGGAGCATCAGTATGCCATGTAGATGCCTCAAAGGGTATGGTACAATGGGCTAAAGATAATATTAACCTGTCAGGGTTATCAGACAGGCCTGTCCGTTTTATAACCGATGATGTCATTAAATTTGTTCAAAGGGAAAAGCGAAGGGGAAATATTTACGATGCAATAATAATGGATCCTCCATCGTATGGGCGTGGTCCTAAAGGGGAAATCTGGAAAATTGAGGATGAGATATATCCTTTAGTTGAGTTGTGCATGGATGTACTTTCAAAAGAACCTCTCTTCTTTCTTATAAATTCATATACGACCGGTTTTTCTCCAACTGTAGTTGAGAATATCATTAAGATGACTATAGGCAAAAAATATAAGGGTACCATATCTTCGGGAGAAGTTGGTATACCGGTTACTTCTACGGGGTTGATACTTCCTTGCGGTATATTTGGCCGTTGGGAGGCAAAAGGTTAATGAACTGCGATAAAAACATTAAGATTAAAATACTATACGAAGACAATCACCTGCTGGTTGTGGAAAAGCCCGTAAACATTCCGGTTCAAAAAGATAACACCCATGATATTGATATGCTTACAATTTTAAAGGACGATATCAAATTAAGGTATGATAAGCCAGGCAATGTGTATTTAGGACTTGTACACAGGCTGGACAGACCTGTTGGCGGAGTGATGGTTTTTGCGAAGACCTCGAAAGCTGCCTCAAGACTTTCAGATCAGGTACGCACAAGAGGATTGAACAAGACTTATTTTGCAATAGCACATGGCAGTATCAAAGAAAAACATGGAAGATTGGAAGACTATCTGCTAAAAGATGAAAAAACCAATATGGTAAGTGTTGTTTCACAAGATGTTGAAGGTGCCAAACAGGCAATTCTTGACTATGAAGTTATTGATGCATCGAGGGGATACACACTTGTAAAGATAAATTTACATACAGGGCGTTCACATCAAATCAGAGTACAGTTTTCCAATATGGGACATCCTCTGTATGGAGATCAGAGGTATGGTAAGAACGTAAACAAAGTAGGTCAGCAGATTGCATTATGGTCCTGTGGCATTTCGCTAAAGCATCCGACAACAAAGGAAGAACTGGATTTTATATGCATTCCCCCTGACACTGAACCTTGGAATTGGTTTGACTTTATGTAGTTTCCAGTTCCTGCAGTTTGTTGAGTTAAGCCAAATTCAATATCTTTCTTGGAACGTAGGAATATATTAAACCTAATTTATGTAAGTTTATATATTAAAGGTGTTGTAACTAAAACCACTGCAAAAACAAACCAAATTACGGCATAAACCTGTTTTGGTGTCAAATGATGCAATTGCTTGACCTGAACATTAAAATCAGTGGCCGAAGGCTTGATAATTTTGAAGTAAAAATGCCAAGGATGGCATTTTTAGCGTCTTGGGACAGGAGGTCCCATAGACGCGGCGAAAAATTATCAAGTCATGGCCTACTGATTTTTTGCGAGGGTCTTGCAATGGAATCGTTTGACACCAAAACAGTAGGTACCACTTTCAAATTACTTCACAAAATCATAGCTTATCTAATTATCAACTCAACTTTCCCACAGTATTTATGAGCTCTTTGCTGCTAAAGTAACCAGAACCACAAAATTACTATAAGTGGAAAAGTTGAGTTGTTGAGCTTCATCTATATACTCTGTAAGGAAAATACATGAGCGAAGCTGGCTGACTTCTTTATACGTTATTACCATAAATTCTATTGTATAACCACACTACCTGTTTCACTGAAGTTAAGACTTTCCTTGGATGACACACTCTGTATTATTGCACTTTCTGCCTTATAGGTACCTGGGCTTATTACCCTTGCATAGTAGGTGAGAGGGGTTTTCTTTTCCCAATTCTTACCTACATAAAAGGTTACTTTTTGTCCATCAGATTCCATGTAGCTTATTTCACTGCTACCCGGATTAACACCCATAGCTGAAGGGTTATCAATAGGCTTTAAGCCTGATGGAAGGAAGTCGGTTATCCTATATGAACCATCAATCGCTTGTTTGCCTATATCCCATGTAATAACTACCTTTACTATTTCATCCTGTTTGAAGGCGTTTTTCTCATTGTTGCCTTTTCTAGGATAATAAGCTTTTTTAATAGTCAGGTTATTGTCAGTTTTTTCTGTACCTTCAAGAGGTTTTTTAAACATTGATACTGCTGAAATATCTCCGGTTACACTGTTGATTTCCAATTTGTTTATGTCTTTTGAAGGCAATGTAAGTGTAAAGGACTCTCCGGAATCCAACGTTTTACTATAGGCTTTTCCATTGAGTGTATAACTAAAGGATACAGTACCACCCTTGGCTTTTGCAATTTCTTCCTTTACATACAGTAACCTCTCAATAGCTATGAAAATATCTTTGCTTTCATTGTTTGTACAATAATCATAAAGTCCAGCTTTTTGAGGTTTATCCAGCTTTGAAGCAAGTAATGCCGCAAGGGAAGTGCACTCAAGAATATCATCATTGTCTTTGCCGGTTTCAATTCTGAAATAAGGCTTATATTCCTTCATACGGGGTGCAATTCTTTCAACAAAAATCCTGTCAGCCAAAGGGAGTTCGCCTAGCTCGCAATAGGCAAGAGCTATATACAGGAGATCCTTTATACTTGCATTTTTAGTCTCCGAAGCTTTATTGAGCTCTAACAACACAGGCTCCTTCAATACGGCAAGGCCGTATAATGCATTACCTTTAAGTCCGGGCGAATCGTCATAAAGTTTTGTGTAGAAGTATTCTTTTAGCCTGAAGGTATTTACCTGGTCTAAGATCAAGGACGAAAGCTTTGCACTTGTATCAATATCACTGTTGCCATATGGTAGTATGGAAATACCTCCATCCTCTCTCTGGTAACTTGATACATTCACCGGAGATATTGAGGCTTCAGCATCATATTGCTCAAAGTAAGTATTTATCAGGTCATTTGCTATTTGGGCTGTAAGCTTTTGATCTATCCGATTACCTGATAGATACCTTAAGTAGTTGAGCTCCCCTAAATACATACCTCTGCCTTTATCGGCAAATATGATTCTGGTATTACCTGTAGTTCCTCCTTTTAAATTGGTACCGGCCTTGAGGTCATAGTACGAGGCTTCATTAATCTGGTGGTATGTTTTCAGTACGCTAATGGTGTGTTTTAAGGAGTCCGTTAAACCATTTTCGGAGGATGCCTTAATAATAATATCCTGTTTACCTTCCCTCAGCTCCCAAAGGGGTATATTTACCCTGTCAAAGGCCTTGCCTTCTGCACTTGCCAGAACCTTTTGGGTTTGAGAATCACATATCTCAAACAGAACCCTTTCATTTTCTTTAAGGTCATTTCCGTAGGCTGTAACACCTAAAACCGGCTTATCGCCGTCCAGATAGGTGTTGTTTAAGGTGTGGTTTATAAAGAACGGCAAGGATACGTTCAGGCTGACTTTATTGCTACCTGCAAGCAAATCCGGAGTAACACCTGCCAGGGATACACGCCAGGAGGTTATATTGTCAGGTATTCTGAATTTAAGCTCACCATATCCGTTATCATCTAAGGTGATGGTATTGAAGTATGCTGTGTCTTTGAAGTCTTCTCTGATTGCAGCGGTTGGAGCTGCTGAGCCCGAGAGGTATTCAAGTCTGGTTGCGTCGTAGCTTATTATCATATTTGCAGTGTTGAGAGACTTTTCATTTATTGGACCGGAAAATGTTGTATAAATACTACCTCTACCCAAACCGCCAATTGAGCCCCCATTCATACCTGAATTTGCATGGGACTGGTAGCTGTAACCAACTCCCGAGGAAAGAGAAGCATAAAGCGTTTGAAGGGTTTCAATTTGTTGTTCATGTAATTTGAACAGTGCTTCATCAACTATGCTGGAATTAACAACAGCCTTTTTAGGAATTCCATTTTTATCCTTAGCGTTAATGCGTACAGTTACTTCATCTCCTGGTCTGTAGGAGGTTTTATCCAGTTTTGCATCAATTACAAGGTTTTTCTCATCATAGTCAAAAACGGCGTTGAATTCTTCAGATTGAACATAGGTAATTCCATTGAAGTATACCCCTGTTACAACTACATTCGGTACATCCTTATCTTCCATGATAAAGCTGAAATCAGGTGTGCTCCCAACTTCATAACTCCGAATTCCATTTTGTAATTTTATGAAGAGGTAAGAACCATCCGGCATGGACTTATTACCTTTCTTATAGGTAAGTTCCACTTTTTCGCCTGTTTTATAGTTTTCTTTACCTCCATCAAGGAAGTATCTGTTTTCATCATAGCCGTTAAATACGGTATAATCGCCTATATAAGAATCAAATTTCATATTTCTTCCTGAGTTGTCGGTACATTTAATTTCAGCGGAATAGTAGCCGTTCTCGATTCTAGGAGCATCAAATGTGGCAGAGGCTTTTCCTGTACTGTCGGTTGTCATGGATATATTGGTAAATACTTCTTTATGGTCTTCGTACCTGTACCTTTTCTCTGTAACCTTGTTTATATAGTCATAGTATTCACCGTCTTCAATTTTTACCCAGGTGTTTTTGTATATTGTTCCTGTCAGTGTTTTACCGCTTACGGCATCACCAAGGTAGTCCATACTGTCTTTAGCTGTTCCGTTATTTAATCTGTCCAGTACAACTTTATTTACAACAGCATTTACAACTCCTATGTTACTTTTTAACTCGGAGGAAATGTTTACATTAATGTCATTTACAAAAAGTCGTACCTGTTCATTACCTGTTATTTCGCCAGCTTCTGGCAGAAGTGCATGAGCGTATATATCAATACTGTGTTCCCCTTGCGCATTTGCTGAAGGATTTGGTACATATTTAACGTCTATAGAGCCTGAGGAATCTGTTGTAGTGGATTTTTGTAAAGAATCACCGTCAACGCTGCTGGAATAAATATTATAGTCCACCTGAAGATCGGGAACAGCAGTACCCTCAAAGAAAGAGCCTTTAATATTAAGATTTATTAGCTGTCCGGGGAAAACTGCTTCTTTATCTTTTGTGATTTCCAGCTTGTATGCAGGTTTTATGAAGTTTTCAATACTGATGTATGAGTTTACAACAACCTGATCACCTTTCTTCACTACTAGCTGATAGCCTCCAGGGTCAAGATTGGGTAGTTCCAAGCTGCCGCTGAATATGCCATCTTCAACTTTCAGCTCTTTGCTCACAAGTGGAGGTTCACTCATGGGGAAGTAGCCGAAACTAGCTTTACCTTCAGCTTTGTAATTTACATATCTTTGCAAATAGCTACTGCCCTGATTTATTTCAATTGTTAAGGACGAAGCTTTTTCGTCGGAATATCTGTCTTTTACGAGACCCCAGAAATTAACGGTATCATCGGGCTTGTAAAGGTTTCTGTCAAGCTGAATAAAGTTCCAGTACTTACTATTACTACTGCCTTCATAATTCCAGTAGTTTTGGCTTCTAACCAATACAGCTTGTTTGTTGTCTGTGGTTTGAATTTTGTAATAGGTAATATTTTCTGATGCTTGAGCTTTTTGAATTGAAGGTGAATCAAAATAAGCCAAGCCGTCTTTGTTAGTGGTATAAGTTTTATCCGAGCCAGCAATAGATATTTTAGCGTTATAAACAGGTTGTTTTAAGCTCAGGTCGTTTAACCATATAAGGGTTTTAGTGCTGCTATCCATAAGGTACATACCGACTTCGGTAATCTGGACAAAAGTTTGGAAAGTTAAATCCTCCCACTTGCTGTCAACAAGATAGAATCCTTGAGGCAGAGAATCGGGGATTTTTATGAATTGTTGCTTTTCATCCGGATTTGAACTGAATTCCTGCTCAAAATCTAGTCTTTTCTCAAGACCGGTGACAGGAATCAGATTTTTAGAGTTACTTCTGTATGCCCAGGAGGAAGCAGCGGCAGAACTTATGTTTTCAAGTGCTGCAATGAAGGCATCAACATCTTTATATGCATAAACACCTGTTTTTACTTTTACAGGATTGTTTGAATTTTGGTCATTTATATAGTAGTTAATTAATAGGTTCGGACTTTCATCAGGAGTATACTCATTTATACTCTGCAAATATGAGAAGAATCCTTTTTCGTATGGACTACTTTCATTGGTTGAAGTGGTTTCAAATTGAAAGGAAAAGTCCTCACTAATAGTATAGTCAGTACCTGTGAGTTTCAAGCCTTTTTTTACCTTGACAGTATATAGAGTAGCTTCTTTCAGGGCTTTTGGCACAAAAACTACAGCCTTTTTATGTCTTTCAAAGCGGCCTTCTGCTTTTGGTGATATCTCAAAGTATTTATCGATGTCTTCAAAACCTTCGTGACTGAAATATATTTCTATACCTGAATTGGTTGGCACATCGGCTGTTTTATCTCCGGGGAAAGCACCAAGTATTTTAAAAGCGGCACATGTCTGGAAAGTCCAGGTGATGTCACTTCTATCGGGAGATTTGATTCTGAAGGTATACAGGCTGTTTTGTTTGAGCTCCCGTGCAGGCTTAATCTTAAAAGAATTAGAACCATTTTCAGAAATAGACGGAGCAGGCTCATTGTCAATTGAAAAGCTGGCCTCTAATTTCCTGAGGTCTATACTGTTTTTTGAATCAAGGATGAATTCACTGTCTGTTTTTATACCGGTTACGTCCGAGCTGACAGGCGTAAGGGTAAAACCACCTCGGTAATCACCGGCGATTACTTTTTCAGTAAATGTGGAATTCGGAATAAAGAATATTCCTAGAATAAGTACAAATACACAGGCTATTGCAATGGATGCCTTTTTTATTGTTATAAAGCGTTTTTTAGTTTTTAAACTTTTAGCAGGCAATGAAATAGTACTTAACCTTGCGGGAATTTCGACTTCTGAATAGGATTTTTTGATGCTTGTAATTGAATTTCTCAATTCTATATATTCTTTATTACATTCAGAACACTCATTAAGATGCTTTTCAAGCTCGGATTTTTTGCTTTCATCAAGTTCATTCTGAATATATGGCTCCAGGTTGTCAATTATTTCTTTACAGTTCATAAAGATACCTCCTTTTTAGGAAAGCTGGTTTCAAGTTGTTCCTTTAACAATTTATGTGCTCTGTTAAGACGCGATTTTACTGTGCCTACTGGAATGTCAAGCAAAACTGCTATATCTTCAAGCTTTAAATCATGGTTATATCGAAGGTCAATTACCTCTTTGTATATGGTATCTAATTTGCTGGTTAGATCCCGTATATCCATGGACATAGCCGAATCCTGTTCAGGATGCTGGCTGGTATGGTCTGGTGTGTTGTCCAGCAGGATTACTTTTCTTCTGTATTGTTCAATGTTATTACACTCATTTAACAGTATTCTTATTAGCCAAGTTTTAAAGAACTGATTCTCTCTTAAGGTTTTAATGTTTGAAAAAGCTTTGACAAGGGTTTCCTGTATAGCGTCTAAAGCATCCTGTTCATTGCATAGTCTTACTAATGCAGTTTTATATAATTGAACCTTTATGGCATCAATTAATTCCATGAAGGCGTTTTGATTGCCTGCCTTGGCTTTTTCAACGAGTTCGATCAAGTTTGTGGTCACCACCTAAAGTAAATTCTCGATATATCAAGTTTTAATTGGCTAATATTTGTGAATTCTATTATTAGACAGATAATATTAATAAAAAGTTCGCTATCTGAATAAAAAAGTTGTAAGTTTTGACTTTTAGACATTTACGCTTCAAATTCCTGCAGTAAAAATATAAAAAATATTTTAATATTATGGGAATATTTATTATAATGGTAGTAGCTTAGGATAATAAAATAAATGCAAATGTTTTATTTACCCTATGGATAATTTAATTATTTAACACAGGAGGATATTATGAAGAAAACTAAGGTGCTATTTGTTTCATCCGAAGTAGATCCTTTTGCAAAATCCGGTGGGCTTGCCGATGTGGCAGCTTCGCTGCCAAAGGCATTGAATGGGTTGGGACAGGACGTCAGAGTAGTAATGCCAAAGTACAAAAACATTCCTCAGCAGTATGTTGAAGAGATGGAGTACTTGGGGTATGTATATGTGGATATTTCGTGGAGACACCAATTCTGTGGGATAATGAAATATGAGAGTGATGGAGTTGTCTATTATTTTCTTGACAATGAATATTATTTCGGACGAGACGGCTATTACGGCTATGATGACGAGGCAGAACGCTTTGCATTCTTTTCCAAGGCTTTGCTGTCAATGCTTCCTGTAATTGATTTTAAACCTGATATAATACATTGCAACGATTGGCAGACAGGGACGGTTAGTCTGTTGCTTAAAGCCAATTACAAAAGCAATGATTTTTATAAAGATATAAAGACTGTGTTTACAATACATAATTTAAAGTATCAGGGAGTTTTCCCGAAAGAGGTTTTAGGAGAGGTATTAGGACTTGGTTGGGAGTATTTTACACCCGATGGAATAGAGTTTTTTGACACAGTCAATTACTTAAAAGCCGGTCTGGTATATTCGGATCTGATTACAACCGTGAGCAAAACCTACGCTGAAGAAATAAAAACGGATTTTTTCGGGGAGAGGCTCAATAATGTCCTAAATAGAAGATCCCAGGATTTGTATGGAATACTTAACGGCATAGATATGGAAAGCAATGACCCTGCCAGGGATGGCAGGATTTATGCAAGCTTCAGTGCAGATAACCTTGAAGGTAAGCTGACCAACAAGCAAATGCTTCAACAGAGCCTTGGCCTTCCGGAAAGGATAGATATACCGGTTATAGGAATAATATCAAGGCTGGTTGACCAGAAAGGGTTTGATCTCATAAACTATGTTATGGATGATCTGCTCAATATGGATATTCAGCTTGTAATTCTCGGAGCAGGGGAGTACAAGTATGAGCAGGCACTAAAACATTATCAGGAAAAATATCAGGGAAAGCTATCGGTAAATCTCAAATATGATGCCCTTTTATCGCAAAGAATTTATGCAGGTTCGGATATGTTTCTCATGCCTTCGCTGTTTGAACCCTGTGGATTAAGCCAGATGTTCAGCCTCAGGTACGGTACAATCCCAATTGTAAGAGAAACAGGGGGGCTTAAAGATACAATTACGCAGTACAACGATATAACACATGAAGGCAATGGATTTACCTTTACAAGATATAATGCCCATGATATGCTCTATGCGGTAAAAGAGGCAGTGCACTTCTATTACCACAGATCAACGTGGAACTGGCTTATGAAGAAGGGTATGGCCGTAGATTTCAGCTGGGAGAAGTCAGCGAAGGAATATCTGGATTTATATAGGAAAGTTGTTTCAAAGAAATAAAAAGAGTAATATGCGGGCTTTTAAAAATAACGATACAACTTTCCCATAGCAGTTATGGGAAAGTTGTATCGTTTATTAAAAAGTCATAAAATCAGCTATATTTGTAATAGATGGTATTTATTTTGAAACAATTTCACTGGCTTTTTTTGAGTAAAAAGTATTTTCTTTAATATCAGTACCCATTACTCCGTAGAAAAACTCATCTTCATCATCCCAATTGTAAAAAGTATAAAGCTGGGAGTTTGTTTCAGTATCCTTTACTATTGCATATTCGTTATTGTTATCCAAGTTGTACAAATACAATTCTGTTGGTGTTTGCCCTCCACCATTATAAAGGATATACTTACCATTCGGGGACACAATACTATTTGCGTGGGATCCTCTTGCCAGGCTAGAATTAGGATCAATTTCATACTCACTAATAAATTCCTTAGTGTTGAAATTATAAACCATTGCTTTGCATTTGTCTGTTTTATACCTATAAGCTATCAATATTTTATCTACATCTATTAAAACTGCTGAAGCACTTGAATCAACGTTGCTTTCATCATAAACAAGCTCAGATAATTTTATAAGTTCATAAGAATAACTTTGCAAATCAAAAACTAAGTAGGTAGGAAAAGAATTTTCTAAATATGACCCCCATTTTGTCTTTTCATTACTTCCTGCATAAAGGTATATTAAAACTTTATTCTTGCAAAAGTCAACCATTGGAACATCTATGTTCTGAGTATTATATTCCTTTAAGTTGACTTTTTCAGTAACCAGAATTTCTTTATTTACGGAAGTATCAATAAATTTAAAACTGTGAATCATGCTAAATTGCCTATCAAATACATATCTAGGACTAACATCATAAACTTCAAGCTGTTTGGTTCCCATTGATGATTTATAACAGCTTTTTTCAGTTTGAAACCATATTGTATCTCCCTTGTCAAACACTGCATTTATAGCTTCACTTTCGCTTTTTAATCTTTCTTCATTAGAAATATTTAAATAATCTAAAACGTCATTAACTTTTACGCCTTGTTTCCAGTCAAATTCTTTTCCCGTTTTCTCTTGTGAAATATTATTTGGTGTTTTAGTAGTTGCGTTGCTTGTTATTTCCCTATCGCTCTTCTGACACGAAACCATACTAAAAAGGGTTGCAACCAAAAACACTAGTAGAATACATTTATCAAACCAATATGAATTGTCCATATATTTATCAACCTCCAATTTGTTATTTTATTTCTTCTCCATTTAGATAATTAATGTGTATTATTTCACCGCTGTCTAGTGTATACTCCCATGCAGGGATGAATTTATAGGGTTCCTCAGAACTTCTTACATACACAATTTTACCCATGCTTATTTCGATATCATCCTCCATATCTTTGTTTTTGGATTCTTTTATTATTTCTTTAACCTTCTTCTTTCCAGATACTTCACTAAAGATATCTTTATTTTTTAGCTCTTTTTTAGACTGCACTTTTTTTGTGTCTGACCAACGTTTTTTTGCAAATTCTATTCCTTTTTCATCAACAAATACCTTCAAGTAATCACCATTTGTATCAGTAGAGATTTCTATACTATCTACAGAATGACCATAATTAAACATATAGCCTAATACCTTTTTGATTATTGCCATCTAAGTCTTCACTTACAAACGTACACACATTTTTCAACTTTGCATCGTCAGGCAGTGCGTTTTTTGACTTCAATTTTCTCTCAACTTCAACTCTGGTGCTTTTTGAATCTTCTAAATTTAATACAAATTTCTCGTTTTCTAATTCAGTGGACTCGTTTTGGGGTTCACTTAGAACTAGTTCTTCATATATCTCACCCGATATCTCGACTGAAGTTTGTTTAAGAAGACCCTCATCAACCATACTTGAAGTTCCTAATAAGGCAAAAGGCATTACTGATTTCTTACCGCTTAACATTGAAAGTGGAGAAGTATTTGTTTCATATGTCGTATTATTTATCATTTTCATATATTTAAAATTATTGCCTGTACTTGAAGTGTGTTTAGTAACACTCGTAAGTGTGTCGCCTTCATTTATTGAATGATACAAAGCACTAGCTGTATACTGGCTACTTACTCCATTTGCTTGTAACCATGCAAATAATACTCTCTTTGTTGATGATGTAAAACAAAGGTTTACAAAATTACTAGCAATAGTATCATCACCACTTGTCGGGGCCTTTGACGAATATCCCATAATACCCTTGACTTTTCTTGAACTGCCTTTCATAGTATTAGACCATCCAGTTCTATTATCCGTATTTGTAAGTTGATTACATGCCGCTAGAACTACCCAATCCAAACTGCCGTTCCAACTTGTTCCCACTAGATCATACATGGGAGTATTAACAAAATTATATGTTACGTAGTAGTTATTACAAAATTTGTACCAATCAGAGTTTGTATTAGCTAAGTCAGTTTTTCTTTGAGTTCCATTGAGGACTGTTTTGTCGAAACTATTAGTGTAATAACTCATTGATCCCATTGGCAAACCGTGCCCGGACCAGTACAAAATATTCGGTGAGGAGTTTTTCATATTTGAAAGAGTCCCGGTATCTGACCACATACTGTTATCATTAGTAACGGTCGCTGCCCATCCATTATTTTTCATTGCTTGTGCAAATGCTTTTGCATCAAAAGGATCTGTATCATAAGCTCCGTGCATTGATGCAAATTTTTTAGCAACAATTTCGGTAGTATATGATGGTGAGCTGTTTTTTGTTAAGGAAATTTTATAAGAACCTGTTTCACTATAAGAGCAAAATTTAGCCTTGACATAATAATTCACATTTTTAGATAAATCATGTGTAATTTGGGAATATGGGTTTGATGGATAGCTAATGTCATCATGCAATTTCAAAAGTGTTGATTTTGTATGATCGTATAAATAAATAATTGTGTCTTCAACACTTCCACTCTGTGATGTTTTTATTGTATAACTTCCTGCTGAGCTTACATTAATTATGTACCATATTTCAGTGCCACCTGTTGAAATTGTGCTTGTAATTGTAGAACCGCTTGAAAGATTTATTTCCCCAGCAGCAAATACAATAGCACAATTAAATGCAATCACAAGCACAATCATAAAACAAATACAAGCCCAGATAGTACCTATATTTCTTTTTTCATACATGTTTTTATACCGCCAAAGAAAATATTTTTAGATCATTATACAAATCTAAAGAGTAAATGTCAATATTGACCAAACATGTCATTAAGTTGTGTGAAGATTAAAAAAGAAGTCTGAAGGATTGCTGAAATAACGTGGTTGTGTAATTGGTGTATTACAAGATCTAAATTTGAAGATTAAATGTTTTGCATTTAATATATGAATAATGAAGTATAAGTTTAACAAACTCAAAAAGATTTGTACATTCAATTAATTTTAATATAAAATTAATTGGCATGGAATCAATGTGATACCGAAATTGTTGCTAATATAATTTGGTACATAAAAGCGGTGTTTTTGGATTCTTACGATAAGCGGAGAATTATATATAAACCAAGTGCACAAATTTTTTGGGAGGTAATTGCAATGAGATTGGAAGAATTGAGGCTTAAGCTAAATTCTATATCAGTATACAGAACCATGTTGGAAGATAAATTGTTAAAAAGCTTGCAGTTGTTTTTAGAAAGAATATTTTCAGAAAAAACAGATTTGAACGGTTTTGTAAGTTGTTATAATTCGATATATTTTGATTTGATAAGCATGAAGCAGCAAAAATCTTTCCGGGAATATGTCATAGATCTGATAATAACCGATGAAAATCCATTTTCATGGGCTGCTGAGAGGATGGAATACGAAAACATCAATACTTTGCTCGTAAAAGCTGCTTCAAACGACTTAAGAACCCTGGATGAAATCTCTAAGGTGTCCTCAGACGTATTCAAGGAGTATGCACTTCAATATCTTTGTACTTCAGGTTTTGAGGCCGCAGTTGTGAATTCATTATCGGATTGGAGCAATTGTGAACCTGAGAGTTTTGACGGGACGTTAAAAGAATTGTTATACAAAAATGATGCATGGGACAGATTTGTAAGGGAGCTTTCTGATTTTTACAAAACCAACGGAACAGGTATATTTTCACGCTATCGTGCTTTTATATGGGATAAGGAAGGGACGTCTGGAAGCTTGAAAGGGATTGACACACCAGACCCTGTAATGCTTTCGGATTTTATAGGTTATGAGACCGAACGGAGTGAAATTATTGGTAATACCGAGCAGTTTTTAAAAGGGTATTCTGCAAATAATATTCTTCTCTATGGCGACCGTGGAACGGGCAAGTCATCAACGGTAAAAGCGCTTGTCAATGAGTACTGGAAAAAAGGACTTAGAATTGTTGAAGTACCTAAGAATAATTTGGTGGATTTTCCTAAAATAATAGCACAATTAAAGGATAGAAAACAAAAATTCATAATATTTATAGATGACCTTGCTTTTGAGGATGAAGAAGAGAATTATACAAGCCTTAAGGCAGTGCTTGAAGGAGGGCTCCGGAGCAGGCCTTTGAATGTTGTCATTTATGCCACATCTAACAGGAGACATTTAATAAAAGAGAAGTTCAGCGACAGATTAGGACTTCAATCAGGAAATGCAGACGATGAGATCAGATCCCAGGACACAATCCAGGAAAAACTTTCTCTTGCAGATAGATTTGGAATGACTATAGTATTTTCTTCACCGGACAAGAACCGGTTTTTAGAGATAGTTGAAGGGTTGGCCGCAAAAAGAGGAATTAATTATGATCGGGACAAGCTTGTAAGAGAAGCCCTTAAGTGGGAAATGTGGTATAACGGACGCTCTCCGAGGACTGCAAGACAGTTTATTGACTGGCTTGAAGGAAACTGCAGCGTGGTTTGTTGACAGGCGGTAGTTTCCCTTTTACGTAAGTCCTATATATTATCATCTCTTTTAAACATTGTTGTTTCTACGATATTATCGATATCCTTTTTATAAATTGTTTCACGCTCCAATAAAAGAGAGGCTATGTTTTTGAGGCAATCGGAATTGTTTCTCAACAGTTCCTTTGTCTCCTGATAAACCTCTTCAATTATTTCCCTGACTTCCTTTTCAACAACATTCATGTTTGTGCCATCGGAATGCCCACTGCTGGAATCTAGAAAACTTACCAGACCTACTGTTTGGCTCATTCCATAGTTTCTGACCATGTCCATGGCAATATGAGTTGCTTTTCTAAGGTCATTACTTGCTCCGTTTGTTACTTCATTTTCGCCGAATATAATTTCTTCGGAAGCTCTTCCGCCAAGGAAAATAGCAATATCGTTTAAAAGATCTCTTTTTGTTGAAAACATTTTTTCATCGGGGAGAAAGAGTGTGTATCCACCTGCACCTTTGGTAGTAGGAATTATAGTTACCTTTGATACGGTGACACCGGAAAGGAGCTTGGCTATAAGAGCATGTCCGGCTTCATGATAGGCGGTTATTTCTTTGTCCTTCATGGTGATGTTCTTTTTGTTACGTTTTTCTTCACCTGCCTGTATTTTACTTATGGCATTATCAATATCCTTCATGGTTATAGCGGTGTGCTTGTTCCTTACAGCATAAATACCTGCTTCATTCATGACATTTGCCAGATCTGCACCAGACATATAAACGGTCATTCTCGATATTTCTTTCAGATCTATATCATTTCCCAGCGGTTTGTTTTTTGCATGAAGTTCAAGAATGGACAGACGAGCATCCACATCAGGAAGGCCTACCTGTATCTGTCTGTCGAACCTTCCGGAGCGTAAAAGTGCAGGGTCTAGCATATCCAGCCTGTTAGTTGCTGCAATAACTATTATACCTTCACTTCCCGAAAAACCGTCAATTTCCACCAGAATCTGGTTTAATGTCCTGTCTCTTTCATCTCCGGAACCGGAGCCATCACTGCTGCTTCTCTTACCTAAGGCATCAATTTCATCTATAAATATAATACATGGACTTGATTTACGGGCAAATTCAAACAACTGCCTTATCCTGGAGGCGCCGACCCCTACAAATTTTTCAACAAAATCAGAGCCGGAGACAGCAATAAACGGTACTCCAGCAGTACCGGCAAGTGCTTTAGCCAGAAGAGTTTTACCGGTCCCGGGAGGTCCATACAATACTGTACCCTTTGGAGGTACAACTCCAAATTTCTTAAATTTTTCGGGTGAAACCAGAAAATCCACTAATTCCATCATATTTTGTTTGGCTTCTTCATTACCGGCTACGTTTTCAAAAGTTATATCGCACTTTTTTATTATGCTGAATTTTGAATCCTTGTTGCCTGAGTATTGTTTTTTTATCATCCTTCCCATAAACAGGCTTATAAAGACTATGGAAAGCACAAGAGGAAAGAGTGATAAGAATATTTTTATTGTTGACTGAAAAAGAGTTTCAGTAAAGGGTTTGTCTTTAAGAGATATCCCGTGTTCTAAAAGGTATTTTTTAAGGTCTTCAGATTCGGGGTTATCAGTTATAAAGAATTCCCCATTCTTGAATTTTCCCTTTATTTTCTTATCCGATTGATTATAATCAAAAATTGCGGATATATTATTTTCCTCTACATATTCTATAAATGACTTGTATGTTATATTGGAAGTTATAACAGTTTTCTCCTGTGTGTCTGCCATATTATCTAGTATTAGTGAGGCCGAAAATGTGAAAATAGCAATGATGAGTATGATTAACAGGGCTACTTTTCTGGATGTAGAAGTTTTAACGGTTTTATAGTATTTAGGAGTTAATATTAAAAAAAGGTACCGTATATTGGGAATGACTTTATTGCGCAAGAATAGGAATAATTTTGAAAACAGAGTAGCCACCACCTTTTTTAAGTGTAGTACCATTTGAAATCAGATAAATCGAGTCCTAAATATATTTTATCAGAGTGGAGGCTGATTTTCCATGGAACTAAAGAACCATTATGAACAATAAAACTTGGGACTTTTATATGGGATAAAAGACTTGGATAATTTTTTATCAATCTTTCTTGATTATGCAGCTGTTTTAATTTAAAATAATAGAGAGTTTTATTGAAAGATTCAAAGAGAATTCTATTAGCCTAATTATTATATAAAGGAGTAATTAATATGAGTAAAATTAAAATGACAGTTCCGTTAGTTGAAATAGACGGAGATGAAATGACCAGGATAATTTGGAAAATGATAAAGGACATCTTACTTGAGCCTTATCTTGAGCTTAATACTGAATACTACGATTTGGGTCTTGAAAACAGGGACAAAACCGATGATCAGGTTACAATTGATTCAGCTGTGGCTATAAAGAAATACGGAGTAGGTGTAAAATGTGCTACAATTACACCAAATGCTCAAAGGCTGGAAGAGTACAAATTGAAAAAGATGTGGAAGAGTCCTAATGGTACTATCAGAGCTCTGTTAGACGGTACTGTTTTTCGTGCACCAATAGTGGTTGATAGTATCAAACCCTTTGTTACAGGCTGGAAAAAGCCTATAACTCTTGCAAGGCACGCCTATGGAGATATCTATAAGGATGTTGAATATCAGGTTAAGGGAGCCGGTAAGGCAGAAATAGTATTTACTTCTTCAAATGGAGAAGTTTCAAGAGAGACCATCCATGAATTTAAGGGTCCTGGAGTAATTCTTGGAATGCACAACACCGATGAATCCATAATGAGCTTTGCACGAGCTTGCTTTAACTATGCACTTGATCAGAAACAGGATCTCTGGTTTTCAACAAAGGACACTATTTCAAAGATTTATGATCATAGGTTTAAAGACATATTCCAGGAAATCTATGACGCAGAATATAAAGATAAGTTTGAAGCTGCCGGGATTGAATACTTCTATACATTGATTGATGACGTCGTTGCAAGGATAATGAGATCAGAAGGTGGTATGGTGTGGGCATGTAAGAACTATGACGGAGATGTTATGTCCGATATGGTTGCCTCGGCTTTCGGAAGTCTTGCAATGATGACTTCGGTACTGGTTTCTCCTGATGGTAAATATGAGTATGAGGCTGCTCACGGTACTGTTACAAGACACTACTATAAGCACCTTAAGGGTGAAGAGACTTCTACCAACTCAATGGCAACATTATTTGCATGGACCGGAGCTCTTAAAAAACGCGGTGAGCTTGATGGAAATAAGGAGCTTATGGATTTTGCCGATAAACTGGAGTCTTCTTCCATTAAAACAATAGAGAGCGGTGTTATGACCAAGGATTTAGCACAGTTATCCCAAGTGCAAGATAAAAAGATAGTTAATACTGAAGATTTCTTAAAGGAAATTAAGAAGACTTATGATGCTATGTAATTACTTATAATTTATTGGCTCAGTAGGGAATAATACCATACTGAGCCGTAATTTTTTAATGCCTAAGAAAGTGCATTACTTTCTGGCATCAAAAAAGTCTACCGCAAGGCTGTTCGCTGCAGAGAAATACCCTGGCTTTAAATCGGCGAAGCTGACTTTTATATAATATATGAATCGTAAAAATGATTTTACATGGACAAGTTGAAATTTCACCATAATAAGGGATAACGAAAAAATAACTTCCTATTATCATATTTTGAAAACATTATTAAATCAAGTTTTTTCGTTATCCAGAGTAGGAACTTATATTTTAGTCATACCTAAATCAAGGAAATTGAAGCGCGACAAAAATCTTTATCGCGTTCAATACAGGATTGGAGAAAAAATGAGAAATATTAAATTGGTTATTCAATACGATGGAAGTAAGTACAGAGGATGGCAGAGGCTTGGAGATTCGGATAAAACCATACAGGGTAAGCTGGAACAGGTTCTTGGACAGATGACAAATGAAAAAATTGAATTAATTGGTTCAGGAAGAACAGATGCAGGGGTACATGCTTTTCATCAGGTTGCCAACTTTCACACAAAAAGTGATTTTTCTGAAGATGCGATTTTAGATTACCTTTACAAGTATTTGCCTGAAGATATTGTTGTCATCGATGCTAAAGAAGAGGATAAAATGTTTCATTCCAGACATCATGTGAAAGGGAAAAAATATTTGTACAGAATATGGAATTCGAAGAGACATAATCCTTTTATGAGAAAACATTGCACTCATGTAGCGGAACCTTTAGATATCAGGTTAATGAGGGAGGCAGCAGCCTACTTTATCGGAAAACATGATTTTTCAAGTTTTACATCGCTAAAAGGTAAAAACAAATCCAAGGAAAGGGAAATATTTTCGGTAGAGATAGAGAAGGACAAGGAACTTATGAATATCATATTTTATGGAAACGGATTTCTTTATAATATGGTCAGGATTATGGCAGGGACTTTAATTGAAGTGGGAGCAGGAAGGATTAAATCCCACAGTATACCGGAAATACTGGCAAAAAAGGATAGAACTCTGGCAGGCCCAACAGCGCCAACCAGTGGTTTAATTCTCTATGATGTGGAATATTAGTTTCTTTTGACACAGAATAATTGACAATTGACCGAATTTATGTAATATTGTTTTAGGGATAATTAACAATAACGCAGGATAAAGCTGCAAAATATAAAGGAGAGGAAAAGTATGAGTTTGTTTGAGCAGTGGAAAGAAATTGCCGACAGGGAAAGACCGGAAAAAGAGTACAATGAGTTTTGGAATACATACCTTGAACAGGAAAAGAAAGTATACGAGTATATTCTGGAAAATCATAATGATATTGTCAGCGGAAAGCTCTCAGAGTTAGCCCAGAAGTTTGATATGGATGCACCAACATTTGTTGGTTTTATGGATGGAATAAACACAAGCCTTGTTAATGAGGTGGATTTGGAAAGCTTGAGCGAAGACTCAGATGTTAAATTGGAAGTTGAATATGAAAAATTATTTTACAATATGCTTGACGCAAAGGCTGCCTGGTTATATAACCTTCCTCAATGGGATGGTGTATTACCAAGAGAAAATCGAGCTCAGATAACAAAAGACTATAACAGATCTAAAATGGCTGTAAGCAATAAGGTAGGGAGAAATGAACCGTGTACGTGCGGAAGCGGTAAGAAGTATAAGAAGTGCTGCGGTCAATAAAATGCTATTTTTTTTAAAGGAGTTTGGCTATGAGCGAATGTATATGCAATAGCTGTAAGAATTTGAAGCAACAGATAAATGAAGATACAGGTGAAAGTGATTTTGTTTGTAAATTTGGGTACCCTTCAGAGCAGTGTAATGAGTGTGAAGGCGGAGAATGTGTCATTACTGCGTGTTGTAATTATATAGAAGACAATGAGGATGAGGTCTTAAAGACAGTGTATTGTAAAGGTTGCGGCAAAGAAATGAAACAGGTTTATGAGGATGGTAGTGACGGAGAAGTATATTGTGTAAACTGTTATTTAGAATCAAAAGAGAAAGAGTAAGGAATAAAAAATTAAAGAACTAAAGAAATAAAGAATGAATAAAATAAGACCACTTTAATGAGTGGTCTTGTTGATGCAATGGTTTTTTATGAATAAAATCAAGCTAGTACTTTTAACATTACTAATTTCTAAGCCTTTCAAAATGTTAAAATGTAATTCCACTGTTTGTGACCAGTCTGATCTAGAATTAATTTCTGTTATGGGTCACTAGTCTGATAACTTATTAGCAAAGGAATTTTGTGATATTATTATGTCAGATATATTTAACTCATTGATTATGTGCTGAAGTTCTTCATCATACAAATCAATGTTAAGCTGTTCACCGCTTTTATAATCATATAATTCTCTCACATCATTAAAATATATGTATTTATCTGTGATTACCGAACCGTTTCTTAAAATAGCATAATTTTTCTGTGTGTTTATGAGATCTGTGCCTAAAGCATACGGCACATCAAAAGCCATAAGGTTTGCAACTGTTGGGAGTATGTCAATTTGACCTCCGGTAGTTGTGATTAAATCTCCATTTTGCTGTCCCGGGTAATGAATGATTAGAGGAACACGCTGAAGCTTTGCCCAGTCAAGGTCATTATATTCCATGCCTAAAAACTGCATAAAGCTTTCATTCTCGAGTTTAGGCACAGCGGAATGGTCTCCGTAAAAAACAAGCAAACTGTTATCATAAAGACCTTTGGCTTTCAAACTGTCAATGAATCCTCCAATACAGCTATCCGCGTAATTGGCAGCTTTCAGGTAGTTGCCTATGTATGTTCCCTGAAATTCTCCCACATCAAAATCGAAGTTTTCAAAATAACTAAACGGATGGTGGTTTGACAAAGTTATGAAAAAGCTGTAAAAGGGTTTTGATGTGTCAATTTTTTCTAAAGACTGCCTGAAAAATGATTTGTCGCTGAGTGCTTCCCCGCTCCAACCCGCAAAATCGTCCATAACATAGTCTTCTGAACTCAAGAATGTATCAAATTGTAATGCTTTATACATTTCTTCCCTGTTCCAGAAGGTCTTATCAAAGGCGTGAAGTGCATATGTACTATAGCCTTTCTGCTTTAATATGGAAGGAAGAGAGTGGTACGTGTTTTCGGGATATCTGTGATAAACAGAACCCTCACTTAACGGATAAAGGGAGTTATTGGTAACAAACTCAGCATCAGAAGTATTTCCGCCTGACACCTGATAATATATGTTGTTAAAATAAAGGCTTTCTTTAATCAATTTGTTAAGGTTAGGAGTTATCTCCTTACCATTAATTTTCTTACCAATAACAAACTGTTGCATAGCTTCCATTTGAACAATGATGAGGTTTTTATCCTTAGCTATCCCTTGATATTTAGATTGCACAGAAGGAGTGTCTTCTTGAATTTTTATATCATCAAAGTAACTTGCAACCATTGCCTTTTCTTTTTCCAATAGAATTTCATCTTCCAGAACATTTTCTTCGATAAAAAGTTTGGTATTGTAAAAATGTGAGAAGAATACCCCCAGGCTTTTTGCAGAGTAGTTATTACTATACGCAAAAGAAGCAATGTTTGATATTGACGATATACCAAGAACAACTACTAAAGCTACTAATAAGGTGCCAACAGATTTAAGGAACCTTACAGGAAAACGTATGCTTTTAATTCCCTTTTTATGGAGTTTTAGTAGTGCTGAAAGCATAAAAGGAAGGTCAATTATATAAATTATGTCCTTAGCCTGAAAGAGACTCACAATGCTTTGATCCACAGAACTGAGCATTCTTGGATTAAACTGAAAAATAAGAGGTATGGTAATCAAATTGTAGTAGTACCTGAAGAAATTTGTGTCTGCAATTAATAATACGGTGAGTAAAAAGTTAAGTACAAAAATAGCTATTAGTCTTTTCTTGTTAAAAATAAATAAGACCAATGATACTATAATAAAAAGCACCGAGATAGTAGAAGCCAGCATAAATATATTATCAAGTGAAAAGTAGGGTGCCTTATTAATTCTTGTGGAAAATTGGAAATAAAGGCACTTAAACAGCATACATATTATAAACAGCCCGATAAATAACGATTCACTGAGCCTAATATATTTGCACAAAAAATCCTTTAATCTAATTAACATATAGAATATGACCTCTCTATAAAATTATTAAAATAATAATTCTTATTATATTTGCCATAATTTGCATGATATATGTATGCAAATATTGAAAGTTATGAATACAAAAAATTATTTTATTTAAAATATAGTTTAAGAACGAAAATATACATATTCATAAGCATTTTCCATAACTTTCTTATTCTTATTAATACATTATACAACAATTTATTATATAATAAAATAATTAAAAATATATAAATAATATATAAATATTTATTAAAGATTTTCCTTGTATTTGCAGTGTTCCAAATTTATGAAACTAAAATATTGTTTAAAAAGTTATTAACGTGGTATTATCTTTATTATGTATGAAAAGAAATTACTTAAATAGGAGGTATAATTTTAATGAAAAAGTTATGGAAATGCAGTGTGTGCGGCTTTATACATGAAGGAGATGAGGCGCCTGATAAGTGCCCAAAATGCGATGCACCAAAAGACAAGTTTGTTGAGTTGAGTGCTGAAGATGTGGAAAAGATATATAAGTCAGACAGAACAAATGATATTCATATGGAAATTGTGAAACTTTCAGGTGAAATTGCAAAGCTATGTGAAGAGGGAATAAATATAAATCTGGATCCGCCTTGTGTTGAATTATTCAAGAGAGCTAAAAATGAGGCTTGGGTAATTAAACAGCGTTCAAAGGCAGAGATGGAAGGACATATGAAAAAAGGTAAATGGTAATATTTGAGTGAGGTTTATAAACTCAATTTATGTCCATTGTCCTTAAGCCATTTTGAGCATTCCCTGTAGTTTGGCAGTATTGATTCAGCCAATCCCCAGAAGTGCTTTGAATGGTTTTTTATCTTTATATGGGTCAGTTCATGTACAACCAGATAATTAACAATATCCATCGGAGCCATGATGATTTTCCAGTTTATGTTGATTGTATTCTTTCCGGTACAACTTCCCCAAATTGATTTGAGATCCTTAATTATCAGATTTGATGGAATGACCTCCATTTTTTTTGAAAAGAAATTTACCCTTTCGGAAATAACTTCCATTGTAAGTTGTTTGTACCAGTTGACTATGAGGTTTCGTATCAATTCGGTTCTGTTTTCAGAATTATCCTCATAAATGTTTTGGGGCAGTGAAACCACCAGACAGTTATTCGAAATAGACACTGATGAAGCCATTTGAGGGTTTATAACTATTTTTAGAGGGTATTCTTTTCCAAGTACAGAAAACATCTCGCCATCGCTAAACTTCCTTTTAGGGATTTCGGATTTGATGTTTTCAAGATAGGAAAGCTTCTCAAGTATCCAGGAAGATTTGCTCCTTAATACTTCGGCAATTTGTTTATCACTAACCATCCGGGGGGCTGAAACTTTCACTCCATAGCCCGGGGAAATGGATATTCCTATCGTCTTCCGGTTGCTTCTAACAATTGAATAATAAATATTTTGTTTTTCGGTTTCAATAAATTTCTGCATTTTTATTCATCCCAATATATAATTTTACTTCTTACATGAGGTAATTCGCTTTTTATTTTACAATACTTATTTAAAAAGTAAAATAGGTTTTAAAATATATTTAATAGTCCTGCTAGCTGTCATAAACCATCCACTCAATAAATTTTACATAGTAGGATGTTAGTGGGAGAAACAGACAGGCACTAAGCAAATTAAAAACAGTATGTGCATTTGCAATAAGCCTGTTTTCATCTTGCCCTGCAAAATAAGTGATTGCTTGAACAGATTTAGAAAACGGTGAGAAAAAGATCATGGCAAGCAAAACACCGATTATGTTATATAATGTGTGAGCCCATGCAGTTCGTCTGGCAGATAAATTAGTTCCTATGCTTGCGATCTGACCGGTTATACATGTTCCTATGTTGTCTCCGAAAGTTAGCCCGATTGCAGCTTCAAAAGTTATGAGGCCGGCATTGAACAAAACGATAGTTAGGCCTACTGTAGCACTGCTGCTCTGCACCAGCATGGTGGTTATCAGCCCTATAAGCAATCCGATCAGGGGATTGTTCCCATACTCCTTAAATATGTAGTGAGCAGCCTGACTTTCTTTAATATACGGAGCGCCAAAGCTTAATACATTTAAGCCTACAAACATCAGCCCAAGACCTGTAAGTGCCGTTCCAAGGCACTTTACCGAATTTCTCTTTGGATAAAACTTTAGTATGAGACCGGCTGCAACAATGAAATATGCAGCATTGGTTAGCTTAAAGGACATTAATTGTGCTGTAAGTGTTGTGCCAAGATTAGCTCCTAAAATTATACCAACTGCCTGAGGAAGCTTCATAAGGCCTGAATTTACGAGACCAATTGTGATTACAATTATTGCAGTGCTGCTTTGCAATAGAGCAGTTACTATTGTGCCGGTCAAAAAAGCTGTTGAGGTTTTGCCTGCAAAAGTTTGCAGATACTTCTTCATTCTATGTGTATTGGCTTTCTCAAGACCGCTGCTCATAAGACTTACGCCGTATTTTAAGAGTAATGTACCAATAACAAAGTTTATTAAAATTAAAAGTATTGTATTTGTCATATTCGCATTCCTTTACGTTGTTTTAGAGGGATGTACATGAGGGATTTCTATGAAATTAATCCCTGTATTACTAATAAATAAGAATTAAATATGGAGAATAGAACATAAATTTTGGTTTTACGCAATAATTTTATATAGGGGGTGATGTTTTTGTCTTCATTTGCAAATAACATAATTTATAATTTCCTTATAGCTTTTGGGGTAATAGTTGGAGCTAGTTTGATGGCTGGGCTTGCCGCACTAATAAATGATCATGCTCCATTAAAAACCATGTTTAATATAGCCGGTTCTATTAAGATCTGGGCTGTAGCAGTAGCCTTGGGAGGGACTTTTTCATCTTTTGAAATAATTGAAAAAGGCATATTTAAGGGGGAAGTAAGATCAATAATCAAGCAAGCTGTATACGTAGTTATAGCTGTTGTTGGTGCAAACATGGGTTACGGTTTTATAAGACTGATTCAGAAATGTGGGGAGACAATGTTTAGATGAAAAAGTTGGATGGCAGATATGCAATTGTTCTGATAACGGGTCTTGTATGTGGCTTTGTGTCTGGAAGTGTGACTATAAATTCTCTTGTCAGCTACAGAATAGATTCATTTATGGAAAGAATCAGATATCTTGAAAGCGATATAGAAGAGAAAAACATCAAACTTGAAAAGTACGAAGAGTCGGTAAATAACAGGAAGTTTATACTCAGGAGTATCGAAGCCAATATCAAACTTTCAAAAATTAATGAAGATGAATTTGACATAATAACTGTAGAAAAAAGCATAAAAGAAAAGTACAAGGATTTATTGGGCAAAGAGGTAAAAAGTATTGATGTTGACCTGGCTGCAGGGGTGATTGATAAAAGGATACTCAAAATTGATGGAAGAGAATATCAATTAAAGGTTGATAAGATTCTCTTGTCCGATGTAATGAAGCTATGGGTAACTGTTGTTCTTGTTGATTGACTTATTGCATATTTTTCCTATTATGGGATATAATAAGACCATGAGCATATTGTATTTATTATCAAAATGGATGGTATGTAATGAGATATAAGATATTTAAATTAGAGTTGCTTGCAGTTTTAATTGTTGCTGCTTTTCTTATCTGTGTATTAATGTTAAGACCTATTGTAGGAGTGGCTGACAACGGAGATTTCGAAAGAATAATGAGTACTACAGGGTTAAGCTATCTAAAAAACGATTATGATGAGAGATACTTTAATTTTGTAAACAGGGAATTTTTCATGACTGCTCCGTTTAAACAGGGAGTGGGTTACTTTTCTACGGAGGTTCCGCTGGTTTTTATTGCAAAAATAATCAGCAGAATTGTGTTTTTTAACAGGGGAATTTTTGACATAAGATTTCTCGCATTATTATACTGCTGTTTGTTTTTGGTATTTATATATATTACCACAAAATATAATAAAAGAAATATACCTGCAATTAATTACATATCCGTAATTCTTACCATCGTAGTCTTTACAGACTTAGGTTATATATCATATTTTAACTCTTTATATGGTGAGGCCCTATCATTTACCGCTCTTTTACTAATGACAGCACTAGCTGTTTATATTTCAAAGAGTGATAACCCACCCAATTTAGCACTGATTGGATTTTTTGTATCAGCAATTCTTCTGATCGGTGCAAAGGTACAATATGCTCCCATAGGCTTGGTTTTAGCTGTATTTAGCCTGTTATTACTAAGAATTAAAAATAGCGGGAAGTGGAGAAAAACCATTGCGGTGTGTGCAACATTACTTGTAATGACATCTGTATTATCCTACTTTTCAATCCCCGGTGTAATGAGAGTGTGCAATAAATATCAATCAGTTTTTTATGGAGTATTGAAAGATTCCGAATCCCCGGAATCCGATCTTGAGGAATTAGGGTTAAGTAAAGAATATGCTGATCTTTCGGGGACAAACTTTTTTATGGAGGAGTATCCTATAAATATTAAAGAACCTGTATTTCTTAAGGAAATTAACAGTAGTGTAAGTCCTTTTAAAGTAGGATTGTTTTATTTGAGACATCCAAAAAGGTATATTGAAAAACTTGAGATTACAGCAGTCAAGGCTTTTAATCTGATACAAGGGTTTGGAAACTACGAAAAAACCAAAGGTTACGAGATAAGAAAAGAAGTAAGTTACTTCAGGGTATGGAACGACTTTAAAGTAAAAGTTCTGCCGCATTCGCTGTGGTTTGTTTTGCTTTTCTTTATATCTTATGCAATTATCCTTTCAGTACAATATATTAAGGCGCAGAAAGCCGGGGAAAAATTGTATTTCGGTACCTTTATTCTTATTATGCTTATCGGCATTATTCAATTCATTGTTCCAGTAATATGCGATGGAGAAGCAGATTTGAGCAAACATCTGTTTTTGTTCAATGTATGTTTCGACATAATGTTTATTTATATGATAATATGGTTGATGGAAAGGGCTGTTGCATTAGGTAAAAGAGTCTTAAACTTATGAATGTGGTGAAGAAATGCTGCCGTCAGTTGTAAATTCTTCAAGAGTAAGGGTTTACAGCTATTGTGATATCGATAAATAAAATTACGTTCCCCTATGGGCTTAAGGTAGGGGAACGGTTTTATGAAATATTGTATTTGGTTTATTTTCTCCATTTATTGTTAAAATGTATCTACTCGTTTTTAAGTAGGGGCTGCTGAACAGCCCTCAATTTTTATCAGCAAGCCAACTTGAGTGGCCAA
>CAZLZR010000043.1:0-41176 GCA_964564015.1 uncultured Acetivibrio sp. | reverse complement strand
TTTCTCACTTGTCAATGTTCATTATAATTTAACTATATTTTTATTTTATCTGAGCTTCAATAACCTTTATTGAATACTCTAAAGCTTCATCAATTTTTGACAAATCCTTTCCTCCGGCTTGAGCCATATCCGGCCTTCCACCGCCTCCGCCACCGGCGACTTTTGCTGTTTCTTTTATTATATTTCCCGAGTTTATACCCTTTGAAACAACATCTTTTGTTGCCATAACCACAAAGCTTACTTTTCCTTCATATCCACTTCCTAATACCACTACTCCGGAACCCATTTTGTTCTTTATTGTATCTCCGGTATTCCTTAATGCTTCCATATCAAGCTGATCGAATCTTGCCTTTACAACCTTTATTCCCTTAACCTCGGTGGCATTTGCCAACACTTCATCAAGAGAACCGCTTACCAGCTTGCTTCTGAGTTGTTCAATCTCCTTTTGGGCATTCTTTAATTCCATTGCCAAGGCTTCTATCCTTTTCACGCTGTCCTGTGGCGAACTCTTCAGGGCAGAGGAAATATCGGTTACCAGTTTTTCTCTTTCATGCAAATAACCCAGTGCAGCTTCACCGGTAAGTGCTTCAATTCTCCTTATCCCTGCTGCCACGCCACTTTCGCTAATGATTTTTATAAATCCTGCCTGTGACGTTGAGTTGAGGTGAGTTCCACCACAGAACTCCATACTGTAATCCTCTATCTTAACAACCCTTACAATGTTTCCGTATTTCTCGCCGAAAAGTGCCGTAGCTCCCAATTTTTTAGCTTCGTCAATTGGCATTTCCCTTACGTCTACTGCCAGACTTTCAAGAATCTTTTCGTTTACTTCATCCTCAACTTTTGCAATCTCTTCCAGCGTCATAGCTGAAAAATGCGCAAAGTCAAATCTTAATCTGCCGGGTTCAACCAATGAACCGGCCTGTTGAACATGGGTACCCAGTACATTTCTCAAGGCTTTTTGAAGCAAATGGGTTGTTGTATGGTTCCGGGCGATGGACATTCTTCTTTTCACATCTATAGACGCCTTTACAACCTCACCCGTCTCAAGGATTCCCTTTTCAACCACACCTGTATGAAGGTATTTACCATCTTCGGTCTTTTTACAGTCTTCAACTTTTACCCTTGCTCCCTTTGCTTCTATATAACCTTCATCACCAACCTGACCGCCGCTTGCAGCATAAAATGGTGTCTTGTCAAGTATGACCGTGACCTGTTCACCTTCTTTTGCTGATTTCACAACCTGATCATTACTAATTATATACAAAATTTTAGCTTCCGCCACATTTTCCAAATAGCCTACGAAGTTTGTCCTAAGATTTTTATCCAGACTTGAATATATATCATCGGACCAGGCTGAGCTCTGCTTGCTCTGATAGTCCTCCTTCGCAATATTCCTGTGTTCCAGCATCTTTGCCTTAAAACCGTCTTCATCAACGGAAAGACCGTTTTCTTCAGCTATTTCACGGGTAAGATCTATTGGGAAACCATAAGTACCATGCAATTCAAAGGCCATCTCCCCGGTTATTGTACCCTCATTTTTTGCCTTTGTCTCTTCAATGTATTTATTCAATATTACCAAACCCTGGTCAATGGTCAGGTCGAATTTCTCTTCTTCAATCCTGATTACTTTTTGTATATATTCTTTCTTGTCCTCAAGTTCAGGATATGCTTGTTTCGATTCATTTATTACAATCATGGAAATATCGTACAGGAAAGGCTTGTTGATCCCCAATAATTTCCCATGTCTTGCTGCCCTTCGAAGAAGTCTTCTGAGCACATACCCTCTACCCTCATTAGATGGAATGACACCATCGGAAACCATCATCGTCGTACTTCTGATGTGGTCTGTAATTACTCTTATGGAAATATCGGTTTTTTCAGCCTCATGGTATTTTACACCTGCAGTTTTACACACATATTCAAGTACATTTCTGATTGTGTCCACTTCGAAGAGGTTGTCCACATCCTGGGATACACACGCCAGTCTTTCAAGCCCCATTCCAGTATCAATGTTGGGATTTGGAAGCTTTGAATAATTTCCTGCATCATCCCTGTTAAATTGTGTGAACACAAGGTTCCAGAATTCTATAAATCGGTCGCATTCACAACCCACTTTACAATCAGGCTTTCCGCAACCTCTTTCCACTCCCCTGTCATAATATATCTCGGAGCAAGGACCACATGGGCCTGTACCATGCTCCCAGAAATTATCCTTCTTGCCCATTCTCACTATTTTCTCAGCAGGAATTCCCACATCCTTATTCCATATTTCAAAGGCTTCATCATCCTCTTCATATACTGTAACCCAAAGCTTGTCCAAAGGCATTTTAAGATCCTCGGTAACAAATTCCCATGCCCATGGTATGGCCTCTTTCTTGAAGTAGTCTCCAAAGGAGAAGTTACCCAGCATTTCAAAAAATGTGCCGTGCCTTGCTGTCTTACCTACATTTTCAATATCAGGAGTTCTGATACATTTCTGGCAGGTTGCCACCCTTCTCCTCGGCGGTTCTTCCTTCCCCGTGAAGTATGGCTTTAGCGGCGCCATTCCTGAGTTTATCAATAAAAGGCTGGGATCATTCTGTGGCACAAGCGGAAAACTTGGAAGTCTCAAGTGCCCCTTTCCTTCAAAAAACTTGAGATATCTTTCTCTTAACTCGTTCAATCCTAATTTCTGCATCTTATTCTTCCTCTCCTGAAACTGTATAAATTTAAAAACTCCCTCCCTGGTTAATAAATATCGGGCGAGAGTTTCCCTTAAAATCTCTTTATTATATTAGTAAAATTATATAAAAGTATTATTTTAGTGTCAAGAACTTTGGTTACAGCTAAAAATTCATTGTCTTACACAATCAACTCAATTGTCCTCTTCCCTATGACCTTTATAATGGCAGCTATGGGAACTGATACAAGCATGCCCATTATGCCGAAAAATTCTCCTCCTATAAGCACCGCAAGTATTGTGGTGACGGGATGCAGGCCAAGTCTTCCTTCGATAATTTTAGGTGATATAAACCCGTTATCCAACTGCTGAATTATAGTAAAAGCAATAATTGTCCATAAAGCTTTTATTGGTGATTCAATCAACGCAACCGCCACGGCCGGAATTGCTCCGATAAATGGGCCGAAATAGGGAATAATATTTGCGATACCACCTATCATCCCCAGGATTATCGAATACTTTACACCAACAATCAGTAGCCCTATCACTTCTAATGTACCCACAATAAATGCGGTGAGCAGTTGCCCCTGAATAAAATTCGAAAGTACGCCGTTGATTTCCCTGCAGGTTCCGATTATTCCGTTTCTCCATTTCCTAGGCACCAGAGACATTGAAACATTTTTGAAGTATTCCGCATCCTTTAAAATGTAATATGCAATAATCATTGCCAAAACCATATCCAGTACTGTACTTACTGTTTTCATCAATCCTGAAAGTGTATTTTTAAGTGTTTCAATTAACATGTTCTCAGCAATTTGCGCACCATTGTTCAGCTCTCTGAATATGGCACTCTTTATATCCTCCGGCCATTTACTGCTGGATATTATATTAACCATTCCATTGAAGTTGTTTCTGTATTCCATTGTGACACCGGGAAGCACATTGATAAATTCTCTGGTATTGCTTATAAGCTGTGGAATTACGAAAATAGTGAGCAAGGTTAAAATACTTCCGAAAATCAGATATATGAGTATTATACCTACAGGTCTCTTTATCTTTTTTTCTTCGAGTTTTAATACAATCGGATGCAATATGTATGAAATCACCATTGCCATAATAAACGGCATGAATACCTTTCCTATCTTCCCGCGGTAAAAGTAGATAAATATTATTACGCCAACCAGAATAATAAAAAGCAGCGAATAGAATATAGTTTTTTTCCCTAGGGCCATTGCGCCACCCCCTTTCAAAGTCTACTGCCATAATTTGCTAAAGACTGGATTTCTCCAGTCTTTATGAGGATTTGAATGTATTTACTTTTCCCTTTCGCGTATCGAAAGAATAAAAGCATTTATCTCAATAAACTTATTACATCACCAATAATAGATCCGGATTTTCTCATGAGATCCATACCTCTGCGTTTCATCCTTTTTCTTGATCTGTTGCTCATTGTATCAGAATTCATCGCCATCCCAACAGAAGCGCCTATCATACTTCCTATTATAATACCTTTTGCAAAACCGTTATTTCTCATTGTCTCACCCCTTTCCAACCCTATAGAGATTTATTTATCTTCAATTAACTTACTGTTTATCTTCAATTAACTTAAGGTTTACCTTCAATAATATTTTTAAGTCCGCCACCTGTTTCCATCATTTCTTCAACTGCTTCATTGTCAACCAGTAAAATATCTTCACCAAACTCAACCTTTCCAAGCAGAGGAAGCACATTTCTTCCCTTTACGATATCCTGTATCAGGCCGTCAGATATCTCCACACCCTCAATCGTTCGGTTTTTGTAGTCAAATATTACATCCTTGACTACTCCCATATCCTCTCCTGCCTTAGAATAGACCCTCAGTCCAATGACTTCTCCCTTGTCCATCAGTTCGTCGGTATTTTTTGCTTGCCTTAGCCCTCTTAATGAGTTCAGGTCTTTTATTATAACCGCATCTTTTCCCAGACTTAGTATATCCTCTGCCAGTACAACCTTCTTTTTCAGCTCATAGCTTTTGCACTCCAGCAAAAATGCCAGCAGCGTTTTCGTTTTGGGACGGAAAATAATATTTTTTACAACTCCGACCCTTTTTCCGTCATTGACACATATAACCGGGAGCCCTAAAACCTCACTGTACCTTTCCACCAGACATCTCTCCGTTTACAATCAATTATATTTATGTCTACAATTATTATTTCTCTATTAATGTAAAAAAATACACAACTTATGGTTTGACTAAATTTTCATATTAATATAAAATTGATTCGTTGCTATGCCATTACATTATTCTTGTTTATTCTGCAAAATCCGAATATTACAGAAAATGTAGGACTGTTATTTAAATCGCATAGTGCAGCATTTATACGAAAAGAAAAATATTATTTATTAATAATAATTTTTAATATTCTATGAAATATTGTGAGGCAGGTGTAATAATGAACAAAGAAAAATCATCTTTTGAAAAACTCGGAGTTAACTTACCAGCCATTTTGCTTCCCCGTAAAGGAACAGACATGCCCAAATGGTCGGTCGTTGCCTGTGACCAGTATACCTCTGAACCGGAGTACTGGAATGAAGTAGAAAGAAATGTGGGAGACAGCCCTTCCACACTAAAGCTTACTTTTCCTGAAGTCTATCTTGAAAACGGAAAAAGTGAAGAAAGAATTGAACAAATAAACAGTTCCATGGAGAAATATCTAAAGGAAAACATCTTGGAAACTCATGGTTCCTGTTTTATTTATGTGGACAGGAAAACTTCCCATACTCCTTCAAGAAAAGGTCTTGTAATGGCCGTAGATCTTGAAAAGTATGATTATGCACCCGGATCCCAGACTTTGATACGTGCTACAGAGGGAACGGTAGTTGAAAGACTTCCTCCCAGAATCAAAATCAGAGAAAATGCGTCCTTGGAGCTTCCCCATGTCATGCTCCTCATTGATGACCCTGAGAAATCAGTAATAGAGCCTTTGGCTGCAAAAACCGATTCACTTGAAAAGGTTTATGATTTTGACCTGATGATGAAAGGCGGACATATCAGAGGTTATAAGGTTGATGATGAAGAAACTGTCGGCAATATATTATCCGCCCTCGAAAAACTTGCCGCTCCCGAACGTTTCAGCAACAAGTATTCCGTAGGTAAGGACAAGGGAGTTCTATTGTTTGCTGTGGGGGACGGGAATCATTCCCTTGCTTCAGCTAAAGGGCATTGGGAAATTATTAAATGTGAACTTAGTGCCGAGGAGCTCGAAAACCATCCTGCAAGATATGCACTTGTGGAGGTTGTTAATGTTCATGATGCCGGGCTTACCTTTGAACCTATTCATAGAGTTGTATTCAATGTCAATGCTGATGATCTCTTAAGCAGCATGGCTGAATTCCTCAAAAATGAAAATTGCTCCTACAGGAAAATAAATTCCATGGAATCGATTGTTTATGAACTTCAGGCTTTAAGAGCCAATAAAGGCACTCATGCAATGGGCTTCTGCACCAAGGAAGGCTTTGGAATAATTGAGATTTTAAATCCTTCCCACAATCTTGAAGTTGGTACACTTCAATGCTTTCTTGACGATTACCTGAAAAACCACCCTGAAGTGAAGGTTGATTACATCCATGGGGAAGACGTTGTATTAAAGCTTGGCACTCAAAAAGACAACATCGGCTTCTTTTTGCCCAAGATGAGTAAGCATGATCTTTTTAAAACAGTTATTCTTGACGGCGTACTTCCGAGAAAAACCTTTTCCATGGGAGAAGCAGACGAGAAAAGATATTACCTGGAGTGCAGAAAAATTGTAAAATAAATCTACAACCATTTTGCTTTCAAAAATAAACGCCTGTTTCTCTATTTTGAGAATGCAGGCGTTTTCATCTAGATAACAACTTCATTTAATATGGTGTTACTCCCCATACCAAAGTATCTGAAATATATGCTGTTATATATTTACTGTCTTGGAATTTATCGCCTATGACTGTATAAGAGTAGTCATTGGTCTCTTCAAATGAACTCCAGTCATCTTTGTTAAACGCACTCATTACATATGCATATTCGCCTTTTTTCAGTATACCGGTTTGGAAACCTATTTCCATGTACATATTAGTGCCGGAAACCTCGTGGAAACTGATTACCACATCCTTTGTGGTTTGTTGCACACAATAGCCCGGGTCATTTACTCTTCCCATACTGTAATTATATACTGATGGTACCAGGTTTACATTCCTACCATCTTTATGTGATTTATTTTCTTTTGTAAAATAGTACCTTACTTTTACTTTTGAAAGATCTATGTCGTTTTTCCCGGTATTGATAACTTTTATTCTTGAGCTTATTATTTTATTTCCGTCATCATTATCTATACTGGATATTTGCAGCTTCAAACCTGAGCTTTCAGTGCTCTGACCACCATTTTCGGTTGTAGTTTTAGGTTTATCCGACTTTGAAGCAGAAGGTGCGGAATTGGCAGTGTCCTGCTTCTTGGCTGTAGCTGTCTGTGTCGCGGGTTTTTCAGTGGGCTTTGCTGTGGGCTTCTCTGTTGCTTTTGCAGTGGGTGTGGCTATCACCTCATTTTCTGTACCCGTTGTAACCTTCGGGGTACTTTCATCTTCGGCTTTCCCCTGTTGACCATCCGGTGATGGTCCATGTGTTGCAATAGTAATGTTATTTGCATAAATAGTTGACAGCAAGTATGCTATCTCTTGGTTTTGCAGCTCTTCGGAAGCTAACACCACTCCGCTTTCTTTTGCTTTTTCCAGTAAATAGTATTCCCCCATGGAAAGATCTTTCTCTTCAGCTGCTTTCCTTTCTTCCGGGGTAACCTTTATAACCCTGCCTTTTATATAGTCACTGTTTTCACTGTTTAGTCTCTTGTCAAGATCCAGCAAAAAGCCTTCAAGTTCTCTCCCCTCAGTAATTCTGTTTCGTGAATACTCTTTGCTTTTATCATTTAAAGAAACCGATACAAGAACAACATTGCTTTTATCCTGTTTGATATACCCATGAGTTTCAGACTCCTCGAGTATATCTTTTATCACATTATAAACATCCTTACCTTCAGCATCAAGCTTGTTGACAATAACCTCTCCATCGGAATTCAAAGCCTTTGTTTCCAATACATCAAAATCCTTGTCAAAGGAAAATTCAATACTTGGATTAATGTCAACACTTACGAAACCGTAAGCCTTATCGTTGAATGCAATCCTGAAAAACATAGATACGAGAATAAAAGCCGCTGCAACACTTGATACAATTGAAGCATATTTATGAACCGGCTTCATGGTTTTGCGTATATCTTGTATATTAAATTTAACCTGCTGCCCGACGTACATATCTCTTGTTCTCTTTATCACTATAAATTCACTATCAGGCGTCATTACTACTGCTTTGTTATTGTGAATCTCGTATACTATTCCTAACCGAACCATGCTACCTACCCCCTTCATCGGTATACTGCAAATATTTCTGTGAAATCTGAAGATCTCCCCTCATAATCAAACATAAAGCAATAATATATTTTCTGTTGTTACCAATTGTCTTGTTATGCACCCCTATCTGCTTTCTGAGCTCATTTCTAGGTATACTCTTATTTTTTCTAAGCTTTTCAAACAGGCGCTCATCCTCTGCCAGAACTCTGGCTATCTTAATGCAAAGCCTCCGCGAATCCTTATGCTTGGGAATATTCTGTGTCAAATCCATCATTGATATATCAAATTCTTTAAGCTTTTTAATGAAGTCTTCTATTGATTCTCTGGCCTCAATATCCTCCATGCTGAAATATGATGAGTTCAAATAAGGTTCTTCATTAAAGTCATAGTTTTCTTCAAAATATGAAAACGGATATTCCCTCTGTCTGCTGTTCTTTCTTGAAAAATCAATTAATCTGCGTTTAATAACCTGCTCAGAAAACAAAAAGAAATTATAGTTTTTACTAAAATCATAGCTGTCAATAGATTCATTAAAAGCTGACATCGCAATACTATATTCATCACTGTTCTGCACATCAATAAATTTCCCCAATGTTTTTGAGGTTACTTTTAATATAAACGGTATATAATTTGAAATAAATTCATTTCTTAATATTCTGTCGCCACCTTTTATATTCTGTAAGGTTATTATAAATGTATTATCAGTCCGATCTTTAGTGTTTTTCTTAGCAGGCATAAATATATTCCGGACATTCAAACAAATCAAGCTCCCTTCGAGGATATTAGTTCGACAACTGCTAACTCTTTTCGTGCACATCTTTTTATATTATAAACTTTAAACTAAAAATATGGAATATAAATCTCAGTACTTTTATTAAAGAACAAATCCCCATAAAAAAGAGGAACTAGTTGAAAATTCAACTTTGTTCCTCTTTGTACTAATCTATGCTTAATACCAACTCCATGGATTTGATCTGTCAACTCTGGAATCTCCTGTCCAGGTCCACTGATCGTCACTTAAGTGTCCGTTCAAGTACCATCCTGCAAGTGCTGCTATCTCATCTGAATACTCCTTGATCCAAGCTTCGCTTGCACCTTCAACCCATCCCGTATTAAAGGCCAGAATACTGCGTCTTAGAGCATCCTTTCCAGTGTATCCCTTTGCCTTTGCATCCTTTGAAAAATGAATCAGTTTTCTGATACCCATATGTATTGATATTCCCACATCGTAGAAGTTACTTTCATTTAGTTCGTAATGGATCATTTCCGGTACATCATCCTCAGGCATGAAATGAGTATAGTTGTTCTTAAAGGCTGTTTCTGCAGTTTGGAACGGTCCATAAGCATGTGCTGAGTTTTCTCCCCAACCTGCTATCGCAGTTTCAAGCTCTGCATGGAACGTGGATTCTCTTGTAGCCCATCCAAAACATAAGGCATAGGCATCTTCCTTCGAAGTTAAGCCAAATTGCTGTGCCAACAGGTCATAGTGTTCGTCAACATGCTGTTTAATTAAAGCTTTTACCTGGCTCACGCTCATTTCGGAAGCCTTTTGTATCATTACCTGCTTTGAAGTTCCTTCCGGGAAGTACCTGTCATTAAACGGTCCATTATTTTGAGTAGGCTGCGGTGTATTGGCAGGTGTTGGTACAGGTGTCCTTGTTGGTGTTTGTATTGGTGTAGGCGTCTGGTTTCCTTCCTTAGGGAAAGAAGTTATTATTCCAAGGAGATGTTGTTTCATATACCCATAATCTATAGAGTTTACACTTCCATCGCCGTTAACATCTGCTGCATTAAAGTCAGACAATGATCCTCCCAGCAGATAAATTCTCATCAGACCAAAGTCTATAGAGTTAAATTTTCCGTCGCCATTAAGGTCACCAATAAGAGCCGCCATACAAGGTGTAACTGAAAGAAGCGAACACAACAGCATTACAATAATAATTGCCAACGATCTTTTTTTTGCCATTTTAATAAACCCCCATCTTATATATTTTAATATTAAAACTCTTCAAAGGAAATTCTTGCATAAGATACAGAAGTGATTTGTACATAGAAAGAGAAAGAAGTTAATAAGTATGTATAATCAAAATATTTCTTCGCCTATCTTTATTATATATACTAATCCGATTTTTTTCCAGTGCTTTTTATCATTACGGCAGCACGAAATTCAAATGTACAACAAAATAACCCCTTTCTTCATGTATTTAAAGAAAGAGGCCTCTATATGAGAAAAAGAAGTATGAGCTAAAAACTTATCTTAAGGGTAGTATAGTTTTATAACTCAAGATTCATTATAGTAAAAGCATATATTTTTTTACATAGACATTATTTTTGATTCGTCACTATTTCTTTTGAAACGGCATAATTTGAGGCTATTTATAATTGGTTCCTACAATAATATTTTTAGTCTTCCCCATGATACCAGTACAGAACTTCTTTTCTTGGCAAACTCACTGCAACTCCACTATTAATGATTTTTGTCAATCAGCTCTAGCATTTTAATCATGCCCGACTAACTCTTCTCAATATATTGCCCGGGAGATATGCCCTCATATTTCTTAAATATCCGTATAAAAGTATTTATACTGTTGCAGCCAACCAGCTTTGCGACAACACCTACCTTTGTTTTGCCGTTTTTTAGATACTCCTTGGCCTTCTTTACCCTGTAAAAATTAAGATAATCCTTAAAATTTTCTCCGGTATAATACTTGAACATTGTGCTCAAATAGCAGGGTGACATATCAAAATACTCAGATATGTCATTAAGAGATATATCATTATTATAATTGCCTTTAATGTAGTTAATCAATTTTTCAGCCATGTCACCATCCATCTTGTTGTCCTTTTCTTCCATGGCATAGTCAATTGCCATCTCATAACTCATGATATTTCCTTCACTCCATGCTGCCTCAAAGGCTTCCTTGTTCATTTTGTCCTGTATCTTCCAATGGCGCGTATGGAACTGTGCAAAATCATTCTTGGAAATAAGTTTTCCTGTAACTTCAAACAATTTGTCAGCAGCCCCTATAAGTCTTGCCGCCCTTGTAAGCTCCTCCTGCGCAAATGCAATCTCTGCAAGCCCTTCAAATACCAATAAAGCATATATAAGAGTAATCTGCCGACTGCCCCGGAATACTCTCAAACCTTTTAAATATAATTCCTTAGCCGATGAATAGCATTGCTTCTGCATCTCAAGTTCTGCCATATTGCGGTATAGCCACATTGTTTCACCATTATCCCTGCATTTTTCCAATACACTCAGACTCTCCCGAAACAACTGGCTTGCCTTGTCAAAATCTCCTTCGTACCGGGCTATCTCTCCAAGATCCTTAAGGGTACGTGCAACCAGTGAATTATATCCCATCTCACGAACCAGTTTAAGGCATCTTTCGTAGTAATCCCTTGCAAAGCTATAGTTCTTCTGTGATCTTGACATCTCTGCAATATTTATCAGAGCATTCGAAATACCCTCCTTATCGCCAAGTTCCTCACATATTTTCAGATATTCATGAAACATCTTCATTGCTTTACCAAAGTTTCCATTACCTCTGGCTACCATTCCCAATCTGATCAGAGATCTTGAAATTCCGCATTTATCCTTTAATTCCCTGCATAACTCAAGACCCTCAACCGCACAAAATTCCGCCATTCCAAATTCGCCCTGATAGTAATACACCAGTGTCAGGTATTGAAGGACACAGGTTATACCTGGTTTGTTTTCAATTACCCTGTAAATCGAAAGACTTTTCTGAAGTAACTCCGACACCTTTGCAAGGTTGCCATGTATGCTTAAGGCTAAAGCCTTCATATAAAGCACCTCAGCTTCCCCTTCCCTGTCTCCCGCTTTTCTGAATAATTCCAATCCATTTCTCAGAATAGCTAGAGCCTGCTCATGGTCACCTTTAAAATTGGTCAATCTCGCAAACCATATGTACAACCTCACATTTTCCAGTTTAGGCTCTGCTTCATGCCTCTTAAGTATTCCTTTCAACCTTGCCAGACCTTCGCTCCAATATTCCCAAGTATCCCAAAAATGTCCCATACCGTTTGTCAGTCTTAGTTCTTTCTCAAAATCTCCCGTTTGCGGAACCGGCAGGTCATAATTTACTTTATCCTTCTTCTCTTCGTTTTTTTCCGTCAGATCTATACTACTGAAATTTCCAATAATCCTCCAGCCACTTGAGGCGTCGTATATCAAAAAACCGTTCTGCAAAAGGCAGCTTATATTTTCCTGTAAAAGCTTCGGTAAACCTATGGTTTCTGCATAGAGCCATTTAAGAAAAGACTTTGGGATGTCTTCCCAGGTCAGTAAACTTTTCATCCATACCCGGACACCTTCAGGAGATAACGGATTTATACAGACAGTATCATACATTTTAATATCAGTATAATCCAGACTGAATACATTCTCAGGTTCAATTGAATACACCACACCAAGGTTAAAAGGTATTTCGCTTTCCAGGACCTTGCTTATGACGCCCAACACTTCATTACTTAAATGGAGTGCATTATCTACTATTATAATTAATCCGATCTTTTTTCTTTTCTCCAGCCTGTCGGCTATTTCTCTCTCAAAATCCAATATATCAAGACTTTCAGTATGTATAAAAAAACACTCTTTATCAATATCCAACTCATTTGACTTTTCTTCAGCATTTACAAAGCCCAGATCAAAACCATATTTAGCAGTCATTTGAGCTATTTCATTCAAAAAACGCGTCCTGCCCGAGCCATGATTACCTACCACCCTAAGTATTCCTCTTTTTTCCCCGGTCAGCATATTCAAAAAGTTCTCTGCCTTTAAAAGAGCTTCTTCCCTCTCAATAAGACAGGAAAAATCACATTCCACAAGTTTATCTAAATTCTGATTCATACAGGAAGTACCCATTAATGAACTTACTCCTTTATTGTCTATATAAATTACTTTAATTTAAAGTGTACCATAAAAAGCACTTATTTTCCATCCACCCCGCATTTCAGGGTAGAAGCGAAAAGCTCAGGCAAACCTCAACTCCGAGGTAATCCCAAGCTTTTTCACAAATGCAAAATCACTGTTTTTTTAACTCATAAAAATGCTAATGCCTTGTGCTATTACTTTTTATTTACCGGAAAGTCCGGTATCAACCCTAACAAATACATTTTGAAATTTCCGAAATCGATAGAGTTAACAAACCCGTCTCCATTTAAATCTGCTGCCTCTTTTGGAACACTAAACTCTTTTATCATCCCTAAGAGGTACTGCTTGAAAACACCAAAGTCTAATGAATTTACTTTTTTATCACCGTTCAAATCACCATACAATACTGACGGCTGAGTTATGGTAAATGGCACCGGTTCAGTTCCAAAAACTTTTACAGACTTATATGTGGCAGTGATCTTTTCATTTTCAGCAAAGTCTTTTAACAGAGGTTGGTAAGAGTAGTCATTTTTCTGGCTGAAAGACCCCACCTCGTCATTTGCGATTCTTACTATAATTTCACCGGTATCCGAACCTGCACCCAAAATACCTGCATCTTCAGTAAATCCTATTTGGAGATATCTGTCTGCATTATCCTTTGTTGTCGAAGGCTTAATAAATTCACCAACTACCTTATCACTTGAGATGTGGGCAAAATCACAGGAAAATGCAGGTGAAGCCACTGAATCGGCTGTAAACCAGTACTGTAACCTGACATCTGCAAGGTTTACCGGAGTTGTTCCATCATTCTTAATCTTTATTACCGCTCTTATATCCGAAGTAGAATCCTCAGGTGTTACACACTTGTAAATGACTTTGAGTGAAGTTTTATCAATTGTAGATGTAGGTGCTGAAGTATTATTCGGATCCTGTGTTGGAGTAGGTGTAGGCGTTGCCTTTTCCGGCTCTTCCCCAAACATTAATTCATCATTTACATATAACGGCACCCTTGTAGTTGTAGTATATTCTTTGCCCAGTCCGTCCCTGCTGTAATCATTTGCCGGATTCCAGTTGCTCTTGAAGTTTTTGTCCTGCGCTGCAACAAGGGCAAACTGCAACTCACGAGCCGCATATATCTGTCGTCCTGCCCAATCGAATTCAACATAGTATGTACCGCAGTCATCATACTTGATAGGACCTGTACATTTTGCATTCCCATCAAAACTCTTTCCGTTTTCATCATAATATATTTCCATCTGAACATCGTTAATGGACTGCCCGGCATTTATCAGCTCATTGACATTAAAGTAATAGCGGGCTTTCATACCCGTCTCATAACGAGGAGGATATGCGGTTTCGTTGTGTATTCTGATAGTAACCTGCGTTCTTTCGGTATTTTCCTGTTCAACCTTGGCTTCCACAAAGAATTCAAGTGGTCTGGTTTCTTTTGGCGGAAAATTCGGTACCGGCATATGACCTTTCCCATAGTAAGTATACAAACCTGCACAAGCACCTACAAAAGCAGCATTGTAATCAACAGCAACTTCATTATAAATATAATCCGATGTTACATCCTTGTGGAAATCCTCCGCATCAGGTCCCCCAACCAGAGCACCCCATAAAGTATGTACCTGATCCACCGGATCATCCATACTGAGCGTTTTTGAGCCGTGAGATGCACGGTGGTGCGGATGCGATGCACCATCAGGCGCATAACCTACTATATATGCTCTGTTCATTGGGTTGTTTCCCATTATATATTCCATTTGTCCCTTTGCCCAATCGGCAAAATCCGTACGTCCCGTTTCCTTTCTGTACACAAGGGCGCAGAGCTGCGCTGAAGCATTGTATCTTGCAGAACCGTAAGAGTTTAACATACTGAAACCTGCCGGAGTTTTTGCAAGGAAGTTTGTATCCTTTCCGTCTTCGTGAGTTATTCCGGACCAATATTCCAGATTCCATCTGAAAATATACCAGTCTCTCTCTGTATTTGTTATCGGCGCAAGTTTTGCAAAAACACCACCCCATACGGTATCCCAGCAATGTGTCCAGATATTCTGCCAGCCATTGCCGGTATCGACAATAATTCTTTGCATATAGCCGATATACTTGCCGCTTGCATCGGTAGCGATGATGTGATCTATGTATTCCTCATTTCCGGTAGCTATGTTGAGCCAAACAGCAGCCCAGGCCAATTCATCATAATCGTAGGATGATTTGTAAAATCCACCCTCGTATCCAAGTCCTCTGTTCTCCTTGGCAAATTCATAAAGCGCAATAGCCGTATCAAGACACTCCCCGGCATATTCCGGATCCTCATCCTTAAAATTCAGATAGTTGATAGCAAGTGAAGCTGCCGCACCGGCACACTGATCACTAGCAGGTGTCTCAACTGTAGCAAAATATGCAGGTCTTTCAAAATCTTTAAGCATAGTTGAGTTCTGAAGCTCCGGTGGATTCCAGTAATCATGGTCTATATCGCCTTCACCCACCTGATAGCAGAAAGCAACTATATTACCGTCCGCATCCCTGAAAGTCGATCGAAGAAAATAATCGTTAAACCATCGAAGGATATCTCTGGTATGTTCCTCTTCACCTACACTCACATATGCATCTTTAAACTCATAAAAGCCCCAGCCCACAGTAGATGCTGCATAGGCCTGCGGAAGTCCAAATTTGACATGGTCTCCGGCATCATGCATACCACCGCTCAGATCCATTGACCCATTTCCGTCGGGATCAAGTATATCCCTGTACTTATCAATAAAGCTTTGTGAAAGGTTCGTCCCTCTATAGCTTTCAGTCATTGGAATCAAAGGTACTTCCTTATCATCCACATGACAGTCACCACGCCATTCAAGACGCCCCCCTGATATACCAGGACCACATTTATTTGCATCATAAAAATAGAGTGAAAGTTGAAGTGCTTTTGCAAAGTTGTACTCCGTTTCGGCACTAACTATACCCGGACTGCATAAAACCGAACTCGCGAGAAAAATGCTGCCGAGAAAAGCACACAGGCTCCTCTTAAAAAATGTTTTGTACGACATAAGATCCGCTCCCCTTGTATTATCTAAAATTTTCTTAACAAACTTTTTTTACATTTCTCCATGGCAAAAACAACTATAGCATAGCAATGTTCATAGTATAATAGTTCGTTGTAAAATTGATTTTTAGTCCTGAAATTATTATATAGAAATTTCGACAGTGTGGTAGGAATATTGCTGGAAATGTATGTGCCATCAGTAAATATTAATTTTTCCGTAATATTATAAGGCATTAATTCTTAAAATTATAATAATACAATATAAGTATAAAACAAATAAATGTAAAGCTCAATAATCATTTTTTTTGAATAAGGCAGGGCTCTAAGCGTAAAATTTGAACAATGCCTAAATGAAATTCACCTGTGTAAAATCCGGGCCTGCGAAGCTGGATATTACAGCTGGCAGGCCATCATATGGGTTATATTAGTAAGTGTGGATTTGGGATTTTGAAGGGAAAATCCACAACTCATCTGCATTGGTTATATTCAGATTTTTATAATAAAGCTGGGTTTTCTTGCTGTCTGTACGCGCAATACACTCGTCGGCGTTACTGAATGTACAATTTTCAAGATATATAGTGCATTTAAAAGACGTGCCGCCATCCTGACGGATAGCCTTGGCAAAAACATCTCCCGTGAAATCACTTACTGTAAATGTACATGGCTGATTCAGCTGAAATATATTGCCATCGGCATTATAAGCTGCTCCACCCTTAACAGTAACACTACCTTCTTTCTTTACGGTCAGGGCATCTTCCCCAACATCTTCCCATACCACATTTTCAACAATATTATCACCATAACAGTGCACCCCATCACAACCTGGAGCTCCTATTCGAACATTTTTCAGGTTTGCACCTTTCTCAAGCTTGAAAACAGGCTTCTGTCCTTCATCCATGTCACCTTTTCCCATACCTTGAGCTACTATTCTTACACCTTTTCCGTCATATGTGGTTCCGGCCTTAACCACTATAGTTTTGGTAATAATTATTGTCTGTGCGCTTTGCTGGGTTGGTCTTAAAGTAGCCGCAGGTGTTTTCTCCGGTATAACCTGAGTTTTTTGTGATGTTGGAGGCTTTGGTGATTTTTCAGGCTTTATTGATTTTTCAGGCTTTGGTGTATTTTCAGTCCTTTGTGGAGTTGAAGCTGTTGGTACAGGTGAAGGTATTTGCGTATTTTTAACTAACGGTTCAGATGAAATTACCGGTGTAACTACACTTGTTGGTATCGACGAAGGTTTCATTGCAGCCTCACTTGTCGGTACGGAAGAAGGTTTGGCAATAGCAGTCTTTGGTGCATTTGTCGTCTTAACAGGTAATTGTCCATCCTGCAACTTTTTCTTGACCGGAAATTTGCTGATAAGTGTAAAAACAAACGCTGCTACAATCATTGCAGTTACAAAAACTCCAATGAATTTCAAAATATTGCTTTTTAACATAAATTCACTTTCTCCACAAAAAAATTTCATATAAATCCCATGCTTATCTTTTACTTTATATCAAAGCTCTTTTTATGTAAATATGCTATTTTATCTTTCAGATTCTCTTTTTTTAATGTGCTGTTAAAACACTCCCAAAACCAGCACATTAAAAATCCGCTTATCCAATCTTTCTCTTAAGCCTGTACTATTCTTACAAAATTTGATATAATATAACCACTATTTGATATTATATCACCACTAATAACCTATTAAATAAACAAGTCTTACTATGATTTTTTGGGGAAGGTAAAGAATGTGAGAAAAAAACAAATCATTGCAATTATTTCTATTGAATTACTTGTGCTTACCATAGTAGCATTATTGGTAATACCAAAAACCTCTTTGAGAACAAAAGTCGATGCTATTAATATGAATCTTACAAACTACAAATATGACTATTATGTAGGTACAAATGTTGTTAAAACCGGAGACATCGGAACGGCAAAGTATACTTTTTCAGGTATACCTGCTTATTACGACCTGATAGTTGGCTACGTTGATGAAGATGACGGTAACTGTACCTATTCTGTCAATATAAACAGCACTGAGGTCGCATTCTGGACAGCAGACAAAAATCCAAAAAAGGACTGTCTTTTTACTAAAACTATTGAAGACGTAAGGCTATCGGATAAAGCCGAAATTACAATTCTCGGAACAAGAAACAAAGGTGAATCGGCAAGGCTTGCATACATAGAAATAGAATATAGTCATGGTATGAACCCGATTTCTCTCGCAAAATTTGGCTTTACAAATTTCGCTCATTTCATTTATACTACAAACTTTTTCATACTCATGGCAACGTTGCTCGTATTTATTGTGCTGAATATTACTGTTCTTACTATATTTAGGCCAAAAAAGAATCGGTTGGTCTCCAAAGAACCGGTTGAATCCAATAAATCGGTTATGCCTGATAATTCCAATACATCCGGTGAGTCGGTTGAATTGTTAGCAGTTCCTGCAATAACTCTGCAAAACGATGCCAATATAGCCTCTATCAGCAATACAGTACAAGAACCTGTACAGAATAATAGCTTAAATATCGCTGAAAGTCAAAATGAGATACCGTTAATTGAACAGATGACAAAATATATTGACAATAATTACACCGACAGTAATTTCTCAGTACAGCAAATGGCAGACCATTTCAATTTGTCTTTAAATTATCTGAGCAGTTTTTTTAAAGAGCAGACCGGTCAAAATATCGTTTACTATCTGACTAATTTAAGGGTTGAGAAAGCTAAATCTCTTCTTAGTTCAAGTGTTCTGCCGGTTAAAGATGTTGCGGAAAGCTCGGGATATTACAATGTCTCCAGTTTCATACGACGTTTTAAACAAATCACCGGATTCACTCCCGGTGAGTACAGACTGAATAATAATTCCGGTCAAAATTAGATGAAAAATATTGAAGTGCTCCTTCTCACTTTTGCGGAGCACTTCATTTTCATTTTAGCGGCATAAAGTATTTCTAAAAACACCAGACATTAATAGCCGTAAAAACCGCCAGAGCCCGGGAAACCGTATCCCGGAAAACCAAAGAAACGTCTTCTTCTAATCAATTCCCTGAGAAGAAGTATACTTACCAAATCCCTTAAAACACGCCTTCCTCCGAAACCCAACTGTCTTTGCCCTTCCTTCATCTCGCCTGCAACTACTTTTTCAACTTCACCTTCAACATTTTTTAATATATCTTCACAAGCCGCATCCAATTGTTCCTTTGTAGGAGTATTCATAACACCACTTTTCATATCCATCATGTCACAGTGATGCTGAACCAGTGGATTTACAATCTGGTATGTTTTTGGATACATGTTTTCAAGTTGATCCTGAGGCATTGCCATCATTGGCATATTCTGCTGTGGTGCTGACATTAACGGGCAGTATAGTTGCGGCATGACTACCATAGGACTTTGCTGCGGCATAACCGGCATCCGCTTCTTCATTGGCATTGGCATAGCCATCACATTCTCATAGGGCATTACATTCCCATAAGGCATTACGTTCTCATAAGGCATTACGTTCTCATAAGGCATTACATTCTCATAAGGCATTACATTCTCAGCGGGCATTACATTCTCAGTGGGCATTACATTCTCAGCAGGCATTACATTCTCAGCAGGCATTACATTCTCAGCGGGCATTACATTCTCAGCGGGCATTACATTCGTTTTATCTTTTATGTGATTGTTGTTAACTCTCATTGCAGTTCTCCTTGCAAAAATTATTCTATCATATAATATGAATTTTGCACAAATTATGTAACCTTTTAAAATGAAAATCGTGATTTTTTTCATCATTCTGAAACGTACTCCCTATGAATCAGAAAATTACTTCTTATATATTTTTTAAAATTGTTCCAATAATCATAATTCTTTTCTCTCGTATATTATTTTAACTCTTATAAAATGTGTTTTAATGAGAAGAATAATGTTGGAGGTGGTTTAATAATGAATAAAAAATTCTTGCAAACTGCAGCTGTTACCATTGGTTTGGCAATTTTTACACTACCGCTCACAGCGTGTAATACAGGAACAAACAACTATATGAATCCTCAAAGAACCGGCATTGTAGGCAATGGTAACAATACACAAGATGGTTCTCCGGTACGGTTCCCCACAAGAAACAATAGGATAAATGGTAATAACAATCTGCTTGACAACACAGGCAGAACTATCGTTGGTACCCCATTACCTGGTACTGCTTTTGATTATAAGGTAAATAACACAAACAATGCAAACGACATAAACAACATGAGAGAGAAATCTTTAAGTCTCAAGAGTCAGGTAAAAAGTATACCTCAGGTTAAAGATGCAAACGTTGTTGTTCTTGGCAATACTGCACTTGTTGCATGCAATCCAAGCACAGCTGCAGCAGATGCCAATGCACTCAGGGATGCCGTCACAAAAAAGATTAAAAGCTCTGACCCATCCATAAAAAATGTTTTAGTGACAGAATCTCCCGACATGGTGGCAAGTATTAATCAAATGTTCAATAATATGACCAACAGACCTATGAACGAAGTTACACGGGATTTCAACCAATTGGTCAGACAGATTGCACCTGCAACACCAAATGGCAGATAAGCTGCATATCATCAAAACATATAAACATTTGAGCCGGGCCGGTATTTATACCGGCCTGGTGCTTTTTAATATTACTTAGGGATGACGAAAAAATAACATCCTATTCTCATTTTTTGAAAACATTATCAAATTTTGAAACATCTCTGTAAAAGTCAAACAGGCAACCTGCTGTTGTCTTCTGGGCGAGCGGAAGGGTAAATTTAGTTATTGTATAATATCTTTTTGTATGGCTTTCAATATCCCTTAATCTGCTGTATATTTTAATGGCATTTCTGGCATTGCATTTGATAAATTCTTCAATTCCGGACATGTAGTAGCCTCCCCGATCCACTGCAAAAACAGGTGTATTGAGATAAGTACGTTTTATATAGTTTTCATACTGTCTGTGTTTATCCAAAAGCCTTATATTGGCATGATGCGGCACTGTCATATCCTGTACAAGATGCACCGCAGCACCCAAATAAAACATTGATGAATTGATATCATCTCCAAACCAGTATTCTTTCGCCTTACCGTAATATTCAACAGCTAAACTCATTGCGTTGCTGTTTCCAAATAATCCTTTGTTTCTGGTCGGACTATAAAAATGGTTGGCGCTTTTCAGATCCTGATCCGCCCATACAACTCCTTGATTCAAATCAACTATATAATCACAGAATAAACAATGGGCATCAATAAATTTATCGTTTTTCAATATTTCCAAAGCCTGAAAGTTAATAAATTTATGTATTTCACATTCAGTCTTAATCACTTTTTTCTTAAACGGATTTATCATAAACAAAGCATACTTAAATGCTCTTCCATAAGCTTTCTCAATTATCCCGGCCATAGTAACCGCTCCCGAATCAATTATTTTTACATAAATTGTATTTAAGCTTCATATTTATATAGCTATCTTTATATTAAGCAATTTGAGATTTTTTATTTATCCAAAAAAAACAGCTTCATGTCATTTCATGAAACTGGTTTTTTTAAGATTTTAAAAACACTTACATCGGAGTTGGTGTAGCTTGATTGTGAGGATTTGCTATTTCCTCCTTATTAAATATCAACCCAAGCACATACTTGACAAAATCAGTTATGTAATTTCTGAACAATATGGCAATTCCAACAAGAACCGCAATAATTATTACTATCTCTACAGTGCTCATTCCATCTTCCTCTTTAATAAAGCTCTTAATTAATCCCAGCATAACATTCCACCTCCTCTCATCTATATTTATATATATCTCAACCCCTAATTTTTCATTTTTACAACCTGTTGCATTTTGCTAAATCCCCTGCATTGCAAAAATCGCAGGAGCTATAACAATTATTAATATCGCCAGAAACATTATCATCATGGGAAACAACATTTTTGTTGAAGCCTCTTCCCCCAGCCTCATTGCTGTTCGTTTACGCATCTCCCAGCACTCAGCAGCCTGAAGCCTGAGAATAGTAACCATTTCCTTGTTTCCCTTCTTAACATTTTGTAAAACCACCGAGACAAATTTCGTTATTTCCGGAATCCTGCACCTCTTTGCAAAATCCTCATATGCAGCCATCTCCGATTTCCCGGCACGTATGTCGGCAACTGCAATACTCAATTCCTCATACAAAATGCTGTCCTTTTTGTTTCCGGAAACTATCTTTTCCCAAGCTCTTGAGACAGTCATTCCTGCGTTTATCAGAAGTGTAAGTTTATTTAAAAAATCCGGAAAATCAAGTTGTATGGATGTGCGCCGCTTTTTAATTTTTTCATTTAATTCACTGTCAGAAAGAATAGCAACTGCAACCAGCACAACCAGAGAAAAAACACCATATCCGACATCCGGATTACCACCTAATCCGAACAAACTCAGAAAGAATGCTGTAAGCATTACATAGGCAAACTTGTTTGCCCAGTGAATATTAAGATAGTAGTGAGAGTATTTCACTCCATATATTTCAATAATCTTTGCCATTAGTTTCCGATCGTATTTTGTACTGTATCCATATTTAACTGCATCAATAATAAACAAGCCTGCCGGAATCAGCGCCTTTAACTTAAATTCTTCACTGTCAAGGGGTTCAATATATTCCTTATATCTTTTTGATGAAAGCATGAGAAGAATAAGAATAAAGCCGGTCACTCCGAGAAAGACAGCAAGCATAACAGGATTGATCTGCATGTTTTTTGCTCCTTATACTTTGATATTCATTATTTTTTTAGAGAAAAAATATGCAATAATAATTAGTGTCAGTGATACGGTCATTACCAATCTGCCTCTCAGGTCGTGAAAAATCGGATACATATAATCTTCCGTACTTAAAGACAGAAATAAAATAAGCATAACAGGAATACAGGCCAATACTTTCTGCTCGAATTTCCTTGATGCCAGAAGTGTATCTATTTCTTCCTTTACTTCGATTTTATCGCTGATAATATTTGATGAATTTTTAATGATGTCAATAATATTTCCTCCCGACCTCTTGCTTGTCTGAAATACATCAACAAAGTTTTCTATATCCTCAAGATGGGATCTTGCTGCTAAATCTTCCAATGCTGACTCTATCGTTTGGTTCATTTCAACCTTCCTGACAATATATTCGACTTCTTTTATGATAAATGCACTACTATCAGGATAAATTATTGAAAGATCTTTCAAGACTTCTTTAAAAGAAGATTCCACAGATTTGCCGGTTGAAAGGGATGATGACAGGGAATAGAGCATATCTTTAAATTGCAGGTTCAGTTCATTCTTCCTTTTTTCTATTATTTCCTTATTTCTTATCTTCGGATACAGCAAAGCTGCAAAAGATACTACCAGCGAAATAATAGAATTCTGATAAAATATATACGCTACCAGATATATAACACATGCAGCCGCTATCGTATACCCGATGCGCTCTTTAAGACTCATGACGTATTCATTGTAGTCAGGCAGATTGCTTATTTTTTCCTGAGCAGCCTCTAGTGTCTCATGATTATTTATCATCTGACAACTCCTCACTTTACACTTTATCTGGTATTCCCGCCATTTTGAATTTAAGTGTGTTAACCATTTTATTATCGGTTCTTTTTAAGGTGCCTGTTACTCTTCCGTCTCCTGTTTCGCCTTCCTCAACAAATTCATACAAAGTGTTAAGCTGAATATCGCCATCTCTGTACCCTATAACTTCTGATATCTCCAATACTTTTCTTGATTTATCTCTGATTCTTCCTAAATGTATCACTATATCAATTGCCGATGCAATTTGCTGCCTTATGGCTTCAAGTGGCATTAATGCTCCACTTAGCACCATTGTTTCAAGTCTTGAAAACATATCTCTGCTTGAGTTTGCGTGTCCTGTCGAGAGTGAACCGTCATGACCTGTATTCATGGCTTGAAGCATATCAAGAGCTTCAGCGCCTCTTACCTCACCTACAATTATTCTTTCAGGGCGCATTCTCAAAGAAGTCTTGATAAGATCCCTGATTGTAATCTCGCCTTTGCCTTCAGTATTGGCGTTTCGCGTCTCCATCCTGACTATATTTTTAATGCCTGTTATCTGAAGTTCCGCAGAATCTTCTATTGTTATAATTCTTTCATCTTTGGGAATAAAATTGGATAAGGCGTTTAAAAAGGTTGTTTTTCCCGAACCGGTACCACCACAGATAAATATATTATACTTTGCCCGCACCATTCTCTCTAAAACATCTGCCGTTTCATCGGACAACGAACCATAGCTTATAAGTCTTTCAATTGTCATGGGATTATTCGAAAATTTCCTGATTGTCATTATTGGACCATTGAGTGCGATAGGCGAAAGCACTACATTCACACGAGAACCGTTCTTTAGTCTTGCGTCTACTATAGGCGAGGATTCATTTACGCTTCTGTTTACTTTTGAAACTATTGACTGGATAACATCTTCAAGCTTTTCACTACTTTCAAAGCTTATATCGAGCTTTTGTGTCCTTCCGTCCTTTTCAATGAAAATATCCTCCGCCCCGTTGACCATAATTTCCGTTACAGACTCATCATCAATAATAGGTTGGAGAATATCCAAGCGTCTCATTGAGTTAAAAACAGCTTCACTGATTTCCAGCTTTTCAGAAACTGTCAGATAAATTTGTTTGGACTTTTCAAAAACGATAGCAGTGATTAATTCCTTAATTTCCTCATCGGAAATGTCTTTTCCAAGATCCACACTCTCACTGACAGTTTGCTTAACTTCACTGATAAGGCTAGTCTTATCAACTATACCCATTGACATACCTCCCAGTGCTTTTTAAACACATGCCTTTAAGAAGGCATTCTACCTATATCTTTCAATAAGCTCATCTATACTTTCAGTAAAATTCCCCTGCAGATCCATAATCCTGTTGTTGCCTTTTATTGCCATCATCCCCGGAACTGCCGGAATATAGTATTCAATTGAGTTGCCACATACGCATACCGTCTCAACTTCCAATGCCATGTAACTGTTATATTTGTTTAAAACCAGATTAATCTTGTCAGAAAAATCAATGCCTTTCCTATTCTTTAATATATCCATCTCATTTGAAAACAAATCAATCTTTATATCCGACACTGCATCTTGAGGAAGCACCAACAATATCTCGTCACTCGAATCTAAAACAGCAATATTTTTATCATCAAAACTGCTTGACATGTCAACAAACACAATATCATACTGGCTCATGCTTTTAAATTCGCCAAGCAGAGTTTTCAATTCTTCAGGTTTGGCCTCCTGTAAGTCAAGCAAACTCTCCGGAGGGCATAAATAATGTAACTTGTATTCGGAATCTATACATTTTGCAGCCTCAATCCTTAACTGCAGGTTTTTACTATTTTCTCTTATGTAGTACAAAACATTTGAAAGATTCTGCCCTCTTCTGCAGTCACAGAACAATGCAGTAGACTGGAAATCTTCAAGGTTCAGATAAAAAATATCAAGTCCGTTCTGAGCACACTGAATTGCGCAGCTTGTAGCAATGGTTGTCTTTCCCGATCCACCTATAGGTGAATATACCGCAACTATTTTTGTGCTCTTCTCTCCTTTTACATTTATAGCCTCAGCATCATCCCTTTGGGCATATATATTGAATATTTCACCGGCAATTTTATCTCCCTGCTGATATTTATCAATAAAATAATGATTACTGCTTTCATCGTTTGTTCTCTCTGATGTAAGCAAAATAACCGTTGCGACATTCCCCTGAGGTATTACGTCAGAGTACAATTCAGAGCTTATTAACAAAACATCGGTTTTGTTACCCTCATCAGAAAGATAATCAATAAGACAAGCTTTGTCTGTAAATGAACCTACCTGAAACCTCTGTGAGTAATTGAGCATTAAATATCCTGTTATGTTTTCAACATAAGCTTCATCGGTGTCTGCAATAACCAGCTTCAATCTTGTCATAATAATATGTCCCCCGTAAACATAAAAATATTAAACATCATATATTTACTATATAACAATTTTGCTATAGAAAACAATATAATTATTGGTGTATCCATAAATATTTAACCCGAATAGTGAATATTTTTAGATAATAAAACAAAAATAACGAAGTTTTAAGTGTTTATATATTATATTATACTTTTCATATCAAATTTTGTCAAATTCTATTAAGCATTTGTACCTATTCACTTAAAAACAAATTTATGATTATCCGAAGCAGTAACTTGGTTTTTAATCACATTTTAGTACATGTGAAAGATTTAATATAATATTAAAGCATTCTGATGTGTCACCTATAATCTCATCTCCGGCTTTACGGATCGAGTAGTACTTTCTTGTATCACCAAACATAATATAGTTTTTTGACTCGTGTAATGGGTCTTTGTGCTCAAAGTATTTTATCTGAAAATCGGTAAAATCCGCATAGGGATACCTTATGGAGTAGGTTCTTACCCACTGCATTTCATCACACTTCTGATTCTTCAAAAAGTTGACGACCTTATTGTACAGAAGCACCGGACCATCATCTTTTTTCGATGGTTCATCACCTTCAGTGGAAACCGGCTCTGCTTTTTCGGTAATATTTTCTTTTTCAGGAAATGTTTCTTTCTCAAAAATCGGTTTAATATCAATAACTTGTTTTTCATTAATAATTGCCTTTTTTTCAACAACTTCTAATTTATCAACGACTTCTATTCTTTCAACGGCTTCTTTTTTTTCAACAGCTACTGCTCTTTCAACAGTTTCTGCTCTTTCAACGGCTTCCTTTCTTTCTTCAGAAACCACCTCTTCTACTGCATTAGCCTTTGTCAATTCCTCCAAAACATCGCTTTGGTCACTTATTTCACTCCACAAAAGTCCGTTATGCTTGGACAGAAGATCAAAAGCCTCCTGTGAAATCAAACTTGCCGCCTTCAAATATCTTTTTAGAGACTCATTCATGACCTTGAATAATTCCCTGTCCTTATTACTTATCACATTCCCACATCCTTCAAATAATATCTATCAAATAATATACCAAATTTTTTTAATAAATACAATTTCCAGAATAGGGTGGTATCAAAAAATAACAAGGAATTTTGTGCAAAAATGCCTTGCTCAAATTATTTTCTCACTTTTATTTGTATATGCATTTGTGATATAATCTTAATGTTAATACAAGTTTATTATGCTTTCGGAGGATCAGTTCATGCAAATATTAAGTTATAAACTTGATGCATTCATAACCTTTGACAAAGATAGTATTGAAAATTTTTTAGTTCTATGCGAAGATGTAATATGCAAAATGACTTCCGATCAAAAAGCCATTTTCAAGTTAAAGAGCGCCACCCATGAACTGCTGGTCAATTCTCTTGAACATGGTTATAGAAAAGAAGCGGGAAATGTCTCGTTTCAAATTAAAAAACACCCTGATAAAATAACTTTGGAAATGTCCGATGAAGGTTCAGGCTTTGACACCTCCCGACTGAACTCAGAAAACCATGACACTGACCTGAATTCCATTAACGGCAGAGGCTGGGGACTTATGATAATCAAAAGGCTTTCCGACAGTATGGAAATTACTCCAAACACCCCTAAAGGCACTAAAATTTCAATTTCAGTATCTGTCTAGTGGTTTTGCACTAAAACAGGTACTTTTGAAAAGCAAAAATGTCCTGAAACAGGATTATCGGTGGTATAGTCAAATAATACTACTGTGCTTTCATCTCCCCCGATATTGTCCTTTGTCACATCAAAAGAAAATATTTCGAAATGAACCCTACCGTAAATCTGTTTTGCAGGCAGTCCTTCAAAGCCCGGAATATATTTTGGGATATTCTCCCCACATTTTAGAAACTCAAAGCACTTTTCCTTAAAGCTGACATCCATATTTCTGTTTATTCCTTCCGGAAGGTTGTTTGTATTATTAGAAATCAAAAAGTCAAATTTGAGAAGCTCGTTAACTACTTTCAAATCTATCTCCAACTCACTTTTTTTCACGAATTCCAGAATAATGGTATACAACTCCCGGCTAGACAATGAGCGGTCAAAGTATCCTGACTTCTTGAAATATACCGATAATTTTTCATAGAAATCAAAAGGAGAATAGAAAAAGTTTTTAATCAGGTAATTAATAGTTTTGTTAAATCTGCCTGAATTCATAAACCGCTCTACCATATCCTCAATATTTTTAAGTCTGGTTATTTCTCCAAAACTCAAGTAATCGCTGCTTAAAATTTCATAAGGCGGATAATTTCTGGATTTGTAACCATGTTTATCTGTCTCCGTTCTGATACGCGAGCCCTTCAAGAGCTTGAGAAACCCCACCTGAAGCTGCTGTGGCTCTAATTCGCATACAGCATTGAAAGATTTTCTGAAGGATTCATAATCTTCATAGGGCAATCCCACTATCAAATCAAGGTGTAAATGCACATTGCCAAGGCTGTTTAGTTTTCGGATATTGGAAAACACCTCATTTAATCTTGTTTTTCTGTTAACAGCATCCAGCGTTCTGCTATTTGTAGACTGAATTCCTATTTCAAACTGAATCAGCCCTGCCGGCGCCTTTGCAAGAATGTCAAGCATTTCTTCATCAAAGAGATCCGCGGCAGCTTCAAAGTGAAAATGTGTTTTTGAGGCATTTTCAATAATAAACGATAATATCTGCTTTGCCCTGCTCAAATTACAGTTGAAAGTCCTGTCAACAAATTTAACCATCTTTACACCTGCCCGGATGAATGACAGAAGCTCGGACTTTACCCGATCCATTGGCAAATATCTTACGCCCTTGAAGGTTGATGACAAGCAATAGGAACAGTCAAAGGGGCAGCCTCTCGAAGACTCATAATATAACATCTTATTACCTGTTGCAGCCAGCATTTTATCGTTATAGGGAGAATTGACCAGATTGAGGTCTTCAATAACCCCATACATCCCACCCTGGATTATGCGCTCGCCATCCCTGTATGTAAGGCTCTTAATACTTCCAATATCTACTGATTCACTTGCAAATGAATATAGGAGTTGTCCAAATGCAAATTCACCCTCACCCGACAGTATATAGTCAATGAAATTGTTTTTTTCCATTATTTCATGAGCATTAAATGAAACTTCAGGCCCTCCAAGGATAATCTTTACCTGAGGATTAATTTTTTTCAGGTTGTCAGCCAATTTCATTACTTCACCAATATTCCAGATATAACACGAGAATGCCGCAACATCACACTTCTCTTCATATATACGGGCGAGCATGGTGTCGATCATCTCATTTATCGAAAATTCCATCACCTTAACTTCCCCACAGTCAGGGGGACAGTTTGCCTTCAGATACCAGGGCGCCAATGCTGAGTGAATATATTTTGAATTCAACGCAATTATAACTGTTTTCATTGTAGTTCTCCTAAAATTCATTAAATATCGGATTATTATATCAGAAATTCAAAGTCTTTTTCAAGGACACAATTCGTTTAAGCAGTGTATAGTTAAGAAAAGCATGCACCCATCATTAAATTGCAAAAAATTGTCTAGAAAAAAGGTTTTTTTCAATAAACATCGAATTTTATTATATACACATTACTCGTGAGGTGAAAAAATGGTAAATACTAGTACATCCAATACACCCAATGAGTTGACAACTGATGAAAAGAAAGCTTATTTTACCAAAGGCACTCTTATGAATATAAAACACCCCAGAGTCTTTGAAGGAATGCTAAACATTATTCAGAAGTACGAAAATGATCATATACTTGTCAAACTCACGGAACCTTTTCTAAAGGGAAGTGTCTTAGTTGGCGATAAAGTAAAATGTCAGATAATGGCATGTCACCATGAGTACACTATATATGGTAAAATATCAAATATTGACATCTCGCCATCGGGCTTTGTTAGAATTGATATCATCAGGGCTTATAGGTATGAAAATTTCCGCAGGGATAAAAGATATCTGGTCAATTTCCGTACCAATATGTTTTTAGATGCCGACAGCAAACCGATTTATGGTATTATTAAAAACATAAGTCTAAGCGGAATGGCTGTTGTCAGTAATTTTCACTTTGAAACTTTTACTGATATAAATATGAAATTTTCAACCAGTCTCCACAAAGACGACTTTATTGAACTTAACGCCAGAATTATAAGAGAGTCAACTTCTGAAGGTTACTATGAATATGGTTTACTGATACTTCGCATGGATAATAAAAACAGCGAAAAGATTTCAACCCTGATTGACCAGCTTGATAAACATCAAATCAGTCTTATTGAATTGTAAGACCATATTACCATTTTCATATATGTCCAAACAATGGTATAATTATTATATGAAAGGTGGAATCCTAATGAATATGAGCAGTATCCCTCTCGAATCTCTGAACAGCATAAAACAAGCACTTAATATAGAAGCACTTAGAAAGTCTATGAATCATGATGCACAAACTGTCGACGCACTGATTAGTGATATGCAGGATGTAAATTCAAAAATTCTCGAACATTCAGTTGCGCCCCATTTAGGCAGTTCTATAGATGTAAGCGTTTAGGAGTAAAAGTTATTTTATTAATTTGTACCATATCCCAACAACATCCCTGTAGTAGTCCCAAAAATGTTTTTTCACAACTTCGGACTTTGTTTTTAGTGCTACCTGTGCAATCGTCTTTCCGTTTATCGAAAACCTAATATACCCCACTTCAACATTAGGGTGTACAGGTGCCATCAATTGATGGTTATATAATTCAATATCAACCTGCATATTGTTTTTCTCCTCCTCTGTAAGTGGCATTTCCACACCTTCAACAGGTATTACGGGCACTTTGTCGCATTTACCTTTTATGACAGGAAGTGTACCCATGTCTTCATCCCGTTCTAAAAGACTGCACAATTTATAGTTATTAAAGGCATAATCCAGAATGGCTTTACTGCTCTGTGCCCTCACAGATCTGCTCGAACAGTTTAAAACTACTGATATAAATCTCATATTATTCCTCGAAGCCGATGTGACAAGGCATCTCCCGGCTTGGCCGGTATAGCCGGTTTTAACCCCATCTGCGCCGGGATACGTCCCCAGCATTTCATTTGTTGTATATAAACTTCTGCCTGTTATAGTCGTAGTTTGAGTACCTACTATTTGGGAAAACGTAGGATTATTTAAAGCGTAACTTGCTATTTGCGCCAGTTCATATGCTGTTGAGTAGTGTCCCTGAGTATCAAGACCGTGCGGAGTTTTAAACTGGGTATTCTTAAGTCCCAATTCCTTAGCCTTCTCATTCATCATCAATGCGAAATCCTCCACACTGCCGCCTATATGTTCTGCTATTGCTATAGCTGCATCATTTCCCGACCTTAACATCAATCCATACAAAAGCTCCTTGAGTGTCAACTCCTCTCCTGCCACAAGCTTAATTGTGGATCCTCTTATACTTGCAGCTCTTTTACTAACCTTGACTTTGTCACTTAATACACCGTTTTCTATCGCCACTATAGCTGTCATTATTTTGGTTGTGCTTGCAATTGCTCTTCTTGAATATGCATTCTTTTCATATAACACCCTTCCGCTCTTCATATCTATCACTATAGCGGCACCTGCTTCAATTTTTGGGGGTTTTGAAGCTACGGTGTCACTTACTTCCGTTGAAAAAATCTCTTTATAAGGTTCATCCTCATTAAAATCATCTGCAAAGACAACAAGATTCAATGACATAATAAAAAACACGCATACAATTACAGCAGTAATTTTACTGCTCAGTACATTTCTCACCGATATCACACCCATAAATTATTTTCACTATAAATCTATATGTTACATAGAAAGAGTTTATATCCAACTTTTAATTACAGGTGTAATTTTTTCTAATACCCTACTTAATGATGTGGAAACTTAATAGAAATGCCGATAATTATTATATAGGAGGTGAATCAATTATGAAGGACGAAATAGTATATTCAGACGAGTTTATAAAAATATACCTGCTGGCAGATGGCCTTTACATAGAGTACTTTAAAAGCGGAATGACCTTTAATCAGTTGAACGGCATAATCACTTCCTATCCTCAGTTTCAAATTATTGATTTCAATGTTATAAAAGATGCAATCGGCAGTGCGCCACGCCCTCCCAAAAAGTTCGGAATAATGAAGGAGAGAATGCTGATAAAGGTATCCGATGATGGCCTTAAAGCGACAATAATATATAATCTGCCAAAGAAAGAGCTTGATATAAAAAATCGTGATTCTCTTGTCAAGGAAACTTATGAGAATCTTTCAAAAAACAATATCATTTTCGGAATAAAACGAGAATTATTTTTTGGAGACTTAGAAGCAGGAAAACCTTATGTTATTGCCGAAGGCGAAGCTAGTGTTGACGGTAAGGACAGCGTAATCAAAATGTATGAACTAAGCGAGCGAAAACCTGAAATAAAAGAGGATGGAAAGACTGACTACTATGAATTGAAGCTGATAAACAAAGTTAAAGCGGGAGACTGGCTTGGGGAACGTATTGAAGCTACGGATGGATTTCCGGGAAGAACCGTAACAGGAGTTACTCTTAAGACCAACAAAGGAAAGAACGCTCCACTCCTATATGACAAAAACTCAGTCTATGAAATACTTGTAAATAATAAAACAACCTTATATTCTAAAATAAATGGAGCTGCAAACTATGTAGATGGTAAAATATCTGTATCCAACCATCTCGAAATAGATGGAGATGTTGATTTCAATACCAGAAATATAGAATTTGACGGCTACGTAACTGTAAAAGGTACTGTCCTGGATGGTTTTTCAGTAATAGCAACTAAAGATATTGAAATTAACAGTCCTTTAGGTCTGGGAAACGTTAAAGAAATAAAAAGCCTGGAAGGCAGCATTTTTATAAAGGGTGGAATAGTAGCAAAGGATCCTATCCAAATATCAGCTAAAAACGACATATTTACCAAATTTGTAAATAATGTAATTCTTAGATGCGGTGGCATTGCTCACATGGGATTTTACTGTATAAACAGCAATGTTTACGCTAAAGAGGTATTCATTGAATCTACAAAAGGCAATATTATCGGCGGGAATATCAAAGCGGAATTGAAAGTAACCGCACCTGTAATCGGTTCGGCATTGGAGGTAAAAACCGTAGTTGAGGTAACCGGCTTTAACAGGAATGCCCTGACAGAAAAACTTGAAAGTGTTGTCAGGAAAATCGAGAGTTTAAGAAACGAACAAGTATCGCTAAAACAAGAGCTCTCGACTGCTTCACAAAATGAAATGACTTCTGTTGAGGCTAGAATCTACAACAAAAATCTCCTCAGACTTAATGAAATCAGAGAAGAATTGAAGGCTCTCGAGTACGAAAGAAAAAGCCTGACCAGAAATTTACGGACTAAGGGTGATGGTGAAATTACCATTACTAAAAAAGTTTTTCCAAATTGCACTCTTATTATAAAATCCTTAAGAACAGAAATAAGATCCCCATCCATTGCTACATCTCTTTATTATTCAGATGGTGAGTTAAAATATACCTGACTAGTACTTTTTACATTATATAGAAATTAAACTAACGGTAGTATAAAAGGTTTAATATGAGTCTGTAAAAATTATTTTGATAAACTCATATTAAACCTTTTACATGCAAAAAATTAAGTAATATAATATAAATGTTGAAAGTTTCAAAACTTATGCTTAATTATTTAGGAGGATTTATGGCAAAAAAAATATTAATAATTTCATCGAACCATACTGGCCATGGACACAAAAGCATAACAGAATCTTTATTGGAAAATTTCTCACTTTATCCCGATGTAAATGTTCATGTTATAGACGGTTTTTCACTTATAGGCAATATGGGGCTTAGAGTTAGTAAGCTGTACGGCTCTATTACAAGAAATGCAAAAGAAATATGGAAAATGATATGGGAAATATCATTAAAAAGGCCTTCAATTATTAACGATTTTACTGAAGTATCCATACGTGATAACTTTTTAAGTCTGTTAAGAAGCGTAAAACCGGATTTGATTCTTTCGGTACATCCTAATTTCAACGGCTCAGTGTTAAATATCCTGGAAGAGTATGAAATTAAAATTCCTTTTGTTACTCTGATAGCCGATCTGGTATCCATCACCCCACTTTGGGCAGATCCAAGAGTTGACTATATTGTCTGTCCTACAAAGGAATCAAAATATAAATGTCTAGAGTTTGGGGTTCCTGAATCAAAGCTTAAATTAATAGGTTTTCCGGTAAGGCAAAGATTCCTTCAGCATTTGAGCAAGAATACCACAAAGGATGAATATAACAGGAATAGGCCTTTAGAATGCCTTATTATGAGTGGTGGAGAAGGTTCTGGAAATATGAGCACCATTGCCAGGATACTCCTTAAAAACTTCAATTGTCGTGTTAAGATTGTAACCGGAAGAAACAAGGTACTTAAAAGAAGGCTTGAAAGAACTCTGTACGAAAGGTTCGGTACTGAGAGAGTCGAAGTATTTGGCTTTACCGACAATATTCAGGAACTTATGCTTTCATCCGACTTAGCTATAACTCGTGGAAGCCCAAATGTAATGATGGAAGTAGTAGCCTGTAACATTCCCCTTATCGTAACAGGAAACCTGCCCGGGCAAGAGGAAGGAAATCCGGGGTACCTTTTAAAGCACAACCTCGGAGTAGTATGCAAAGACACTCGCAGGCTTAAGGCCATTGTAAGAGAATTGCTTATTAACAATGCAAGCAAATTAAAACAGATCAAAAAATCTCAGAAGAAATTTTTAAATCCTAATGTTTCCAGAGAGATTGTTGACTTTATTGTTAGTATTGATGGGGCAAAAGACCTTAATATACCGGAGAATATATCAAAATTCTGGGATATTGGTAAAAAAATCAGTTTACCTGAAAGGATGAACATAAAGAAGCGGATTTCTGTCCGGAAACATAGAAGAGTCTAGACAACTTAATATCCCTCCTAATCTCACGGATTGTTAACATAAAAAATAGCAAAACTTACTATTCATAATCCGTTTGATTTAAGAAACAATAAGACTAAGGAGGTGATAATAATGGCAAACAATAATAGCAGCAAGACTTCATTTGATAACATGAAGTACGAAATAGCAAAAGAAGTTGGAGTTAATTTAAAACAGGGTTACAACGGTGACTTGAGTGCAAAGGATGCTGGTAAAATAGGTGGTAACATCGTTAAGAAAGTATTCCAATCCTATACTGGAAACAGCTATCCTACAGAACGTTTAGGTGATACTTCAAGATAATGATAAGTAATAAAAAATAGCAGGAGTTAAACTCCTGCTATTTTTTTAATTACAAATTTTTATGCTCTATGAATTGGTTATATGCACCCTAAAAGTCACTAACCTATAGAAAAATAAAAATAATATGATATAATTCTAATGTCATAGAATTATATCAATCATTATTTTTAGGGAACGGTGGTAAGTATGATTAAATTCCAGTACAAATTTAAAAACAACAAAATTATTTCACTTGAACCAACAAAGATAATCGTATTTAGTTTTGCTGCTGTCATATTCTGGGGTGCAATGTTATTAACCCTTCCGATATCATCCAACCCAGGTCAGCCACCTGTAAATTTTCTTACAGCACTTTTCACAGCTACATCTGCAACATGTGTTACCGGGCTTATTGTTGTAGATACCGCTACGCAGTGGAGTACCTTCGGGCGGACGGTTATCATACTCCTGATACAAATCGGAGGCCTTGGCTTTATTACTTTTGCAACATTTTTCTCCGTTCTGCTAGGGAGGAAAGTTGGAATCAAGGGAATGGTACTTGCCCAAGAGTCTTTGAACCATTTTAGTTTTGAAGGTGTGCTCAGACTTATAAAGAAGGTAGTTTCAATAACGTTTTTAGTAGAATTGGTGGGAGCAATTATTTTTTCTACAAGGTTTATACCCTACACAGGCTCTGTACCCAAAGGCATTTATATGGCAGTTTTTCAGTCTATCTCATCATTCTGCAATGCTGGTTTTGATCTGGTTGGAGGATATCGAAGTCTGACAGTATTTAATAATGACCCTATTGTTCTGCTTACTACCGCTACATTAATAATATTCGGGGGTTTGGGCTTTATTGTTTGGAAAGACCTGTATGAATACAGAAAAACCAAGAAACTTCTTGTACACACAAAAGTTGTGCTTGTATTTACAACCATTCTACTGTTGTCAGGGACGTTATTATTCTTTGTATTTGAGTATAATAATCCGGCAACCCTCGGTGGATTAAATACTCAGAATAAATTGCTTAATGCTTATTTCCAATCAGTAACACTGCGAACAGCCGGTTTTAATTCAATTCCAGTATTACCATTGAATGAGATAACTAAAGTCGGAAATATTATACTCATGTTTATTGGCGCTGCTCCAGGTTCAACAGGAGGCGGTGTCAAGGTAACCACCTTTGGGATTATTATTGCTGCAATCCTTTCACAGATAAAAGGATCCGATGAAACAATATTATTTAAACATAAAGTTCCCCATAATACTGTAAACAAATCACTTTCTATAATCGGTTTAAGCCTGACGCTCGTGGTTACAGTTACAACCTTATTGCTTGCAGTTGAAGCCAATAAATTTTCATTTATTGACACTTTATATGAAGTTACCTCAGCATTCGGTACTGTCGGTATTTCGTCTTTTGGAACCCCTGCCTTACATACAGTGAGCAGGATAGCTGTCATTATCACCATGTTTTTAGGTAGGGTCGGTCCTCTTTCGTTTGCATTGGCACTAACGTTAAGAAACTCCAAGAAGAATGAAGATCAGATTTATCCTGAAAGCAAAATAGTCGTTGGATAAGAAAAGAGTGGCTGACAAAGCCACTCTTTTTTAACGAGGAATTTGCAAAGCAAAGATCCCGAAACGAATTGAGGTCAAAAACTAATCCTTTTTCTTTCCAAGAAAGTATTCCCTTAATTCCTGCTGATCCTGTTTTGATGATACGGCAATTATATAGTCCTTATCCTTTAAAATGGTAAAACCATTTGGAATAATGACTTCCTCATCCCTTATAACAGTGACAAGTATGCAATCCTTTGGAATATTTATATCTTTCAAACTCTTATTAATTACAGGAGACTTATCTGTAATTAATATCTCATTTAATACCAATTTTCCGCTTTTGAGCTTCATAAGGGTTTTCATACCTGTATAATCAACTTCCTGCTCTATTAAGTCAGCAATTACAGATGTACTACTGACAGCAAAATCAACTCCAAGCTTCTGAAACACCTCAATATTTTTAGGGTTATTAACTCTGGCTACCGTCCGCTTAACACCATAATTCCGCTTAACTAACTGGCACGCAATCAGGTTATCTTCATCCCTGCCTGTAACCGCAATAAAGGTATCAGCTTTATCAACCTCTACCTGCGCCAGTATATCCAGATCTGTTGCGTCTCCATTAAATACTGATATATGAAGTTCATTTGCAAGCTTTTCACACAAATCAACCTGTGGCTCAATAACTGCCAACTTATGCTTGTAAGGTAAGAGCGTTTTTACCAGATAATATCCTATCTTTCCGCCCCCGGCAACAACTATATACATTTTATATCCTCCAGGAATTTAATTTAATATATTTTCTGACCTGCTATAATACACAAACACTATCTGCCTTTTTGAGCTATAACCAGAGTATCTCCCTGACTAATAGTAATATCTTCATTTGCAAAATAAAAAGAACCATTTTGTATTATTCCGAAAACAAATGAATTTTCGGTGAACTTAACAGTACTCAACTTCTTTCCCAATTGCCCATTCTGTGCTTTAATATAGTTATAAGTCAATACGGTATTGCCTATTGTGTGCAGTGAGGTTTTTGATTCTCCAACCACCATGGATTTAATAACCTCAACTGTTATTTTAGTCGGACATATTGTTTGGAGTCCGAATTGGTGAAATACATGCTCACGGGCAGGGTCATATATTCTCGCTATTACCTTTTGAACCTTGAAAATTTCCTTTGCGACCTGACAAATCATTATATTTACATTATCATCAGGTGTTACGGCAGCTACTGCATCAGCTGTTTCAATACCAGCCCTCTTAAGCACATCCTGATCAATTGGCACACCGGTTAAAGTTATACCGTTAAACTCCGGATCAAGTACCTTAAAAGCATTGCTGTCATTATCCACAATAACTATATCATGACCGTCATCAGCCAAAACCTGAGCAAATCTTGCCCCTACTTTTCCACACCCGATTACAATTATTTGCATAACCTTCCTCCTATATTATAACTGTTAGGAATGATATAAATATAACTTCCACTGATATTTCGAATGGAAGTCATGTTACACTCATTCCTTAAAGGTATATTTTATAACAATCGGCTGATATTTGTATAGCAGTGAATTTCCCCACTAAAATTGTATAATTCAAGTATTTGATTCTTATAGTTGTTTACTTTCAAATTCCTTAGCTAATCTAGGTTCTGCACAAGTTTCCGCATCGAAACCTGATGTATAATAAAAACTCAATATGAAAAAATAATACTGTTCAAACTGTCAGATGCTGCAATAAAAGCAGAAAACACCACTGTAAACTGCAGAACCAATAATACATCTTGGAAAGGATGATTCTGTGCTTGTTGTTTTTACTCGAACCTTAATTTTATTTGCTATTGTGGTAGTTACCATGAGGATTATGGGAAAGAGACAAATCGGGGAGCTTCAACCTTTTGAACTTGCAGTCGCTATCCTGATATCTGAGCTTGCAGCTGTACCTATGCAAAATACAGGCATACCTCTGGTAAATGGAATAATTCCTATCCTCACCCTGTTAATTGCACAAATGGCTTTGTCATTTATTGCACTTAAAAGTACAAAAGCAAGGGGCATTATATGCGGCAGGCCAAGCATACTTATAGAAAACGGCAAAATAAAGGAAAAAGAGCTCAGAAGAGAAATGTTTACCTTAAACGATTTGTTGGAGCAATTGAGAATTAATAATACACCCAATATTGCAGATGTAGAATTTGCAATACTTGAAACAAACGGGCAGCTCAGCGTAATTCCAAAATCACAAAAAAGGGCTTTAAATGCTGAAGACCTCAATATACCGACAAGCTACGAAGGACTGCCTGTGGATCTCATTGTAGATGGGGCTGTAAGCTATGAGAATCTGAAAACAGCAGGTTTAAGTCCAATATGGCTTAGGCAGGAGTTTAATAAGCTTGGTGTTGAAAATGTGAAGGATGTTCTTTTTGCCTCCCTTGATTCTCAGGGGAAAATTTACTGGCAGCTAAAGTCACCGGAAAGGAGAAAAAAATAGAATGCACACTGTAAAAATAATGACAATAATTGCAGTTATACTTGTTTCGATTTTTTGTGCATCCTACTTTACGAACACCACACTTTCAAGTCATGCACAAAGTCTTGAAGAAAAAATAAGTGTTATTGATACCAATACAAGAAAAGGCAACTGGGATGCAGCTGAGGCCGAATTATCAGCTATTGAAGAGGAATGGCCAAAGGTAGAAAACATATGGACAGTACTGCTTGATCACATAGAAATTGACAATATAGATGAGGCACTAAAAAAAGTATCCGAGTATGTAAAAGCAAGGAATGCTCCTCTTGCGCTTGCCGAACTGGCAACCCTGAAGCAATATATTAAGCATATACCGGAAAAGGAATCCCTTAATCTTAAAAATATATTTTAAAACCCTTCAGTCTAGGGGTCGAGCAAAACTCGCTTCGCTCAAACAGTGCTTTTTAACGTTACTGATTTTTTGAATTCATAATGTTAAAAAGCACTGTTAAAAAGCATTCCTATGAAAAAAGCATAGAAAACTCCACCCATAATCAGAGGTAGGGGGTTCAATTTCTTCCTGCTTTCTGTCCAGAAATATACAATTGATGCCGACATAACTGCTATGAGAGCGCTTATGACTGCATTTTGGTTCAATCTCCAATCTGTTGCAAGTATTCCAATTGAAACAGGTATACAACTCTGAAATACCATAGCACCTGTAATATTGCCCAAAGCCAATGCATCCTTACTCTTGCTTATCCATATTATACTGTTGAATTTTTCAGGAAGTTCGGTTGCAACAGGTGTAATTATCAGAGACAAAATAATTGCAGGTATACCAAACAGCACTGAAATGTCCTCTATCTTAACTACGAATATATGAGCTCCCATAATTATTCCAATCAGTGCTATGCACACCTGAAGCACAACAACATAAAACCTTGGTTTGATATGAAATACTACAGAAAGGTAAAGTTCATCTATAGAGCCTTGCTTGCTCTTATCCCTCTTGACTGTAAGAAAAATGTAGAAAATATATGTAAGGATCAAAAACAAGGCAATTATGTTTTTACAAATTCTTATATTGATAAATGCCGAAGATATTCCAATACTGTAGGAGGCCGTAAAGAAGCTGATATCACGGCATATTGCCTCACTGTTTATGTTCATATCCATACCGGATTTTCTCTTTGGCCAAAACAATACAACACTTATTCCTGTAACAAAAAAAGCCAGAGTACTAAGCATAAATGGTGCTCCAACTATAGCCCCGATTCCGATATCAATAGAGTTGCTTTGGCCTAAGTAGAGTATGGCAATAATGGGAACCATAGTTTCAGGAAGACAAGTACCTACGGCTGAAAACAAGCTTCCCACTACCCCATCTCCCACCTTTAGCTTTTTCCCAAGCCACTCAATGCTGTTTGTGAAAAACTCACAGCTTATAAGTATTATAAACAAACTCATCAGCATTAGAAAAATGTCAAACCACATGTAAATCTTCACATCCTGTATTAAAAGTCATGTATACCTTAAGTATATTAAGGCTTATTCTCTAATATTAATAAATCTGTTTTTAGTTTTTGGCACCGGTAAAAAGGATGTATCTATTGGATAACAGCTTAATTAGGGGTTTGACACTGATTTTATCATGATTTTCTTAAGAAAGAAAAAACAAGAGCTACAAAAATATATACCTCTTGTTTTGGTGGGCGATGAGGGACTCGAACCCGCGACTTTCACCACGTCAAGATGACACTCTACCAGCTGAGTTAATCGCCCTTATATTTTATACAGCATTTGTAATCTAGATTATAATAATTTATTCTCTAGTTGTCAATAGAATATATTACAAAAGTGTATATTTCCCTTCACTATCATTACATGCAGCCATAAAGCCCACGGCTAACGCATGTATGTAATTATATGGAATGCAAGTTCGTAAAACAGTTAA
>CAZLZR010000042.1:19470-42069 GCA_964564015.1 uncultured Acetivibrio sp. | reverse complement strand
CCGCAAGCCCAAGCAAGCCATGAAAGACCACTACCTATGCCTATAAAAAGTTTTGATTGACTTATTTGTTTAATGGTAGCTTCTAAACTTGTATCTGCCAACTGACTTGCACCAACAGGATATTTATTATTCATATATCCATCACCCTCATTTGAAACAATTACTGGATTATAACCTTTTTGTATAAGATAATCTGTAACTTCTTGCCATCCTGTAGGATTATTCCAATATTTAGCTTGGGCTGTAGAATGTATTGATATACAAACATCGTTTGTTTTATCAACCTCAGGAATCTCTATACGAGGTCTTATTTCTTTATAATCAAGCCCAAGAATATCTGATGCAGTTTTTTGCATAGGATACATTTTAGGGTCTCTTACATTTTTATAAAAATCTACATTATCTCCTCTATAATACCAGCCAATATTATATTGAGCAATTATATCATCAACTACAGTTCCGGGTTTTACAAATTCTAATTCTGGATATTGACTTTCAAAAAGAAAGTTTTTAAAAGTGGAAACTACAACTTTACATCCGTGCTTTTTCCTAAATTCATCAGCATAAGGCATCCATGCAAGACTGTCTCCTAAAGATTTAGAATCAAATGAGATAAGTACTTTTTTATCTTTTAAATCTTGATTGATTATAGATATTATTTCTCCATTACTAGATATTACAATTTGCCAATTTATATAATATTGAAAACTGCATTTACACCAAGAATTATTACCGATTACTGTATCGTATAATACTTTACCAGTATCTTTATTTATAAATTCTACTTTATAATCACTTTCAGGAAAATCTAGTAATTCACAGAAAGCTCCATTAATAAAATTGTAATTTACTATAGGTTCTTTTTTTATTTCAGTATCTATTTTCTGAAGGTTATCGTATATCATAATTAAATATAAGTTACAAGTGGGTTATTATCATAATCCGTACCATAGGTCGGAAGCTTTCTCATCTTAACGGGTAATCCAAAACTAAGAGCTTCCTTGATTACCAAAGGATTAAGTTCAAATAGGGATGTGAAATAAAACTCATCACATGCTTTATAAAATCTTTCAACATCTTCTCTTTCACCCCATACATAACAATTAGTGGGTTTATTTTTCATCAAAGGCTCCCAATAACTTCTGAAGTTTTCTGCCTGATTTCCTACAAAATGATAGTGATTTTCAGGGTCTTTTCGTGCAATTTCAAATAATTCTGCCTGATTTTTACCTGAAGTAAATAAACCTATATTAAGAATATGTTTACCTTTATATTGTTCAGAAAATGAAAAATGCTCAAGTTCTTGTCTAGCTATTTCTTTTTCTTCTTGAGTAGGTTTCTTACTTTCTATAGGATATTCCCATATATCTATCTGAGTTTCAGGTAGTTCTTTAGAAAAAAGTTCCTTTTGCCAGTTGTTAACTGCAACAATTCTATCAGGAATAAACATAAAATCACTACGCCTTGTAAGTGAACTATGTGAAGTAACTACAATAAAATACTTTCTATTGTGGTCATATATCTTTCTAAGAACTGTAACAGGTAAATACTTTTCAGGAACTTCTTGGAAGTGAACCACATCTGGAGCTATTTCATTAATTATTCTTGGTAAAAGTTCTGTTTTTCCACTAAGTTGTCTTAAAGAGCATAGTGCCTTAAGTTTATTACGCTGAACAACATATTCATCAGAATAATTATTAACTTCTATAATTCTAACTTCGTTACCTTGAACAAATTCTTCAACTTGTTTGACAACATACTGAGGCATACCTCCTGTAGAACAATGTGGTAAAATATATAATATTTTCATATTAATATCCTGAAGGGACAAACTGGTTGTCTGCTTTTAAGTTATTAAGTTTATAATCAATACGTCCGCCAATTTCTTCCTGAATCCTTTTCTTTGCGGCTGAACGAAGGTCATTAAGTTGGTGAGTAAGAACAAGATTATTTTCTCCAGCTACTCCTTTTCTTATGTTATCTTCATTAGCCCAAATCCACGAGTTCATAAGAGTAAGTACGATAACATCCCTGAGTAAATTAGGTGTTATTTTGATGTTATCTTCCTCAATCTCAAGACCTAAATCGTAAAGGATATCATTAAGTTCCTGAGTAAACTTATCTCTATGTTCTACATTGTAGATTTCCTTTTGTTGTACAATAGTAAGTCTATCAAGTAATTCTGCAAAACTCCATTTATACTTTCTTTCTTTCATACTATTTAATCTTTAATTTGTTATTTTCATCAATTCTCCATTCTTCAAATCTAATTCTGCCGTTATCAATAGCATTTTTAATAGCTCTCTGTACTGGTGATTTTACCGCCTTACCCGTCTTAACATCAGCAAAGATAATTGTTATCTCTTTCTCCTTATTTCCATCCCTAAATTCGTTCATCCCTTCAAAGCATACATAATCAATAGGTTTGCCAAATAGTTTGAGGTCACCTATATTATAGGGAAATTCAGAAAATAGAGGAAGTACTTCCTCAGATACTTGGGCACGAATAGTAGTTTTAGATTGTTTAATAGCAGTTTGCCTTGCTATCTCTAATTCACCTTTATGTCTTTTACGTATTCTGTCTATGTCAAACAAAAGATAAAAACATAGTATTGCTAGAAATATAGCAATACTACTTGAAATAGTTATTGCTTGATTAGCAGAACTTATAAGTTCATCATAATTCATAAAGTTGCTTTCTTAATTCATTAATTTTAAATAGATTATATTTTTCTCTAACAGCTTCTCCTAACTTAAGACCTTGTTCATGTCTATAAACAGGACTTTCTACGAGTCTCTTAAGTACTGAATACCATTCATATACACCATCACAAAGAAATTGTCCCGGTAAGTTTTCATTAGAGTACGGAGCAACTCTTGAAGCAATTATTGGTAAATTTTTGGCTCCAGCTTCAAGTACTTTAAGATTGCTTTTAAAGGCATTAAAAACTTTACTTTCTAAAGGTGCTATAGCTATATCTGCATCATCATATAAGCTCATATAAGACGTAATAGGAAGCCCTTCTTTATTACGTTGATTGACTACACCATTACCTGACATAATCCTAGCCATGCCTTTTAAAACGTCATTATCCTGATAACCAGCTAATACAAACTCACAGTAATTTTTTAAGCTTTCTCTACCTACTTTATAAAATAGATTTCTGATACTGTGTAAATCCCAAAAATGGGAAGTTCCTCCTGCGTAAATTACTCTTGCTAAATCTGATTTTGTATAGTTTGGGGCAAACTGCCCGGTGTCATAAGGTAATCCGTTAGGTACCACTTCGACATTTTTATTATATTTACTTACAAACTCAGCAAGTTTACTGTTAGTTACTGTGACTAAATCTGAATTGAAAATACTTTCAAAAATCTTTTGAGACATATTTTCTCTTTTCCAAGTTTCGTAGAGAACATGATTTGGATAGAGTTCCCAAAAATCATCTAAGTCACAGATAATCTTAAAGTTATACTTTTTCTTAAGACGAAGAAGATGTATTATATCAAAACCGGGCCATCTATTAAAGATAACAGCGTGTGTATCCTGATTAATAATTTCACCTATAGGTTTATGAAGGTAATAACTTACATCCATTCCCATTGTAGTAAGTGGAAGTGTTAATCTATGATAATCACACGATGTTTTATCTTTAATAAGCGGTATTAGCATTAACCAAGCATTTTTGGACGAGCTTTAAATTCACTTGCATCAACAGTAGTATATTCCTTTACTGTAAGATTTTCATCTCTAAGTATTACAAGAACATCACTTTCTCTCATAATAAAGAGTTGTTCACCCTTATATTTCCAGCCTAAAGGCATTCGTTCATTGAATACAATGATGTCTCCTTCTTGCACGTTCATTGGGATAGGATTTGGAGTACCAAGTTCCTTTCCTTTGCCTACCGAAATAACCTCACCATATGATACATCACGGTCTTCTCCTTGTTCTGTAGATGTAAGGATAAGTCCACCTTTTGACCTTTGTTCAATATCAACCTTACGGAAGATTATTCTGTCATGTACTGGGATTTTCATTTTTCTTTTTTCTTTTAGTTTTTAATTCAACCCATCCATTATCTTGACGAGTTTTGATTTTGTGACATTCTTTACAGAGAAATTGGAAGTTACTAAGCCAAGAGCCACCCCCACCACCATTAACAGGAATTATATGGTCAGCTTCACAAGGTTGATTACCACATTTACAACAGATAGGTTCTTTATAATTAGATAATATCCATTGAATATATTGTGTTCTACCATTGATTATTTGCCAAACACCTGTTGCAAAATTCATACACTCCATTGAGTGCCAACGCTTTTTACCTTTAACAGGTCTCCCACATCCACAATCGCATATACCATTATTATTTTGAGGAAATAATACATCAAAAGTAACAGCGTCATTATACCTAGACAAAGGATTTAATACACCTTTTATTCGTTCATATATATAAGAGGGGTCTAGTAATAGAATTCTTTGTATATGTTCGGCTAAAGGCACATTAAATTCCTTTGCTGGTAGGGGGGCATATAAATTAACGGTTGTCTCCATTTCCTTTAAGTACTCCTCTTTCTTTTCTTGAGGAAAGTTTTTCAATATTAATATCAACTACATCAGCAAGGGTATATCCTAAATCATCAGCAAAGGATGTAATATACCACATAGGGTCACCAAGCTCTTTCATAAGAGCATCTACATCAAGCTCTCTATCACCCCTAAGCCATTTTTTAACTTTTTCAGCAATCTCACCAGATTCACCAGCAAGGCCAAGAGCAGGATAAACTATTGCATGTTTTTCAGGATAAACCTTCATTGTTTTAATGAAGTCAGTATATTCTTTAAATTCTGAATAATTTTCATTTGTTACTAAATATCTCAGTGCTTCACCGAGTTCTTGGTCATTTGAATACTTTTGTACTAGGTCTTTTAAAAACATAATTATTGTGTTATTGATTTAAGTTTACTTTTATCTCCGTTTGTTTTTCTAATAAGTATTAATAAAGTATTAATATCTTTTGAACGAAGAACATCTTCGTTTTGATTACTAAATAAATTTGTATAATCTTCTCTCCTTACAGCATTCCAATATCCTGTATAAGGATTAAAATGAAATACCCAATTATACAACCACATATCTCCAAGTTTTAGGTTTTTTGTCATATTTCAATTTTTGGTACATTAGAAAAATTACTTAAATTTTTTAAGCGTTTAGTTTCAACAAATTTTCCTTTACCTAAATAAGTTGCATACACACCATTAGAAGTATATAATGTTTCAAATAATTTAGGAACATAAATATCAAAAGTAATTGTATACAGTTGTTCTTTTTTGTATACAAAATTTCTGTAGTACCATGCTGAGATAGCAGGAAATCTTTTGTTATACTTCATAAATCTTTTGTTTAATTTGGTCTTCTATTTCTTTTGAAAAATCAGGATTATCTTTTATAAGCTGTCTGAAAGCATCTCTTCCTTGAACTTTAGTATCTTTATAAGAAAGCCAAGCACCACCTTTTTTAATAATTTCAAATTCAATACCCATATCTACTATTTCTCCAGCTTTATCTATACCTTCTCCAAAAAGAATATTAAACTCTGCTCTTTTAAATGGTGGAGCAACTTTACTTTTAATTACTTTTACTTTTACTAAGTTACCATTAACTTCTTCACCATCTTTCACTTGGGTTGAACGGCGTACATCCAGTCGTACAGAAGCATAAAATTTGAGAGCATTACCTCCTGATGTAGTTTCAGGATTACCGAACATTACTCCAATTTTTTCACGAATCTGATTAATAAAAATGCAAAGTACATTATTTTTTGACACTGAAGGAGTTAGCTTTCTCATGGCTTGACCCATAAGACGAGCTTGCTGACCCATTTTACTGTCACCCATTTCACCTTCAAGTTCAGATTTAGTAACAAGGGCAGCTACTGAATCTACAACAATAACATCAAATAAACCTGAAGAAGCAAGTTCATCAGCAATTTGTAAAGCTTGTTCTCCATTATCGGGTTGGTTAAAAATAAGTTCATCTACATTAACTCCTAAATTCTTAGCATAGTTTCTATCAAAGGCGTGCTCGACATCTATAATTGCACAAAGACCTCCTTTCTTTTGAGCTTCAGCAATTACATGGGTTGCAAGGGTCGTTTTTCCTGAACTCTCAGGGCCAAAGATTTCAACTACACGACCTTTAGGAAGGCCGCCAATACCTAAGGCAAGGTCAAGACTAAAGGAACCTGTAGAGATTACTTCTGTTGGTACTGGAGCATCTGATAAAGACATTACGCTACCATCACCATGTTCTTTATTTATCTTAGTTAAAAGGTCTTTTACCTTTTTTTGTTTATCTGTATCCATATTACAAAGCTACATAAAAAAGCCTGTATAAAAAAATACAGGCTGTTAATTTTAAGTTAAGAGATTAACGAATTGGGCAAGCTCCACTTTCACATTCCATTGATACACTCATGTCTTCCTCTTTAACATCAACAGAATTAATTGGTGTTGTTATAGCTTTCATTTCTTCATATTGTTCTTTTGTTATTGTTTCATAAGGAGCCTGAACAAAGCCGTGTCCATGATATAAAAGAAAAGATACTGTTTTAAGTTCGTTTCTATAATGTTCTCTAAGATACTGTTTTATATCCTCAATATCTTCTTTTCTATAATATACAGTACAACTTACACTATTATCAGACCATTCTGCTTGAAAACGTCTAACTGTGTCAAGCTGCTCTCTCCAAGAATAATTTGCTGCTACGGGAGTAGTTTCAGGAACTACACAAGGAAAAGATACAACCATTGTTGACTTGTCATCTGAACCGTCTATATTCTTTTGATATTCAATAGGATAGCCATTTTTTCTACATACTTCAATAAGCGGTGAATTAGATGCCATTCTTACTCTACGAATATAATAAGGGCCAGCAGGATTAGGATGAATACCCGGAGTTACACCTGCAAGTAAAGAAAGTGTTCCTGATGGTTTAATTGTAGTAAGTTTTATAGATGCAGGAAAACCATGTTTTGCACTGTAGTCTTTATCATATTCTCTAAGCCATACATAAGCATTTTTTAACCAGCTTTTTTGTTCTTCTGTTGCTTGGAGAACACCTGTCATACCAATACCCATTCTCATATTCTTATGAACAATATCCTCTGTTTCTTTCAAATGACAGGGAAGTATTAAAGAGTGTTTACACATTCTGTAAGCGTATTCAAGACACTCTAAAAGTTGTTCATAAGATTCTATATTAGGCAGATAAACTTCTGCTAAACAGCATGTTTCATCCTTGACAAGGCTCTGTTCAGCACAAGGATTAAATCCTTCTACATCAGGGTCAGGATACTGTGTTTCTCCAGTTCTACCAATAGATTTGGCAAGTTCAAGATTTATAAGTCCGTAAGGTTCTCCTTGTTGATATGTATCCCAAAATTCAGATGGAAGTCTATCAATATTATCACAGACAACACTGTTATTTGACATACTTCTCCAGTTGGGAATAGCTCCCAAGTCCCATCGTTTAGCTCTAAGGAAGTCAATATCATCAAAATCTCCGATAGCAATTTGGGCAGAACGTCTTACATTTCCAGCAACCACTACACTACCTATAATATTCATAATATCAAGACAATCAATGGGTCGTAATTTTTTACCTGACCTACTATTAAGGATATTATGAATCTCACCTATACCCCAACACAAATCTTCAGGGCCACTAGAAACACCACCAAAACCTTTAATTAAAGCTCCTTTTGAACGTATAAGCTGAGTGCTATATGTAAATCCTTCACCACTATAAAAGTGTGCTTTTAGAACTTTACCTAATAATTTAACCCATCCTTCTCTAGTATCAGGAACAATGAAATCAGCACTTTCATTATCTTGACGTTCAATTTTTATTTTACTTTTTAGTTTAGGAAGTTGATATACATTGTGCCTTTGAATATTGTAACCTACTCCTGAACCAAGCATTAACATATCCATTGTCCAAGTAAAAGGACGAATAGGTTCATTAACTACTGTAAAAGCACAGTTTTGAAGAGAAGGAAGCCCAAGTCTTTTAACTGTTTTTGTTCCTAATTGCCACATAAAACGACCTGCGACAGACCATTTTAGAGCTAATCTTGTTTCAGCATATCTTCTTTTTTCGTCATCTGTAAATCCTACTTTTAATTGATTATCAGATGCTTGCAATTCTCTTTCAACTACTTGCCAAAATTCTTCTGTTTTGGAATTTTTGTCTTCTTCTTTTAATTTTCTAGCGTACGTTCTTTTAAATGTAATATAACCAATTTCACCGAAAGGTGTCTTTACATAATCTTTAATTTCTTCTACCATATTTGTAACCTTATTTTAGGAGGGTTGCAAATATAAGACAAACTTATTAAACTACCAAATAAATTTCTTTAACATTTTTTTAATTAACTTTTCTTGGTTATTTCGATTTTTATGATTACTTTTGCATTATGTCAAAATCGAGAAAGAACCCAAATAGGGAAAAAAATCTGAAAGATTTTAAACAAAAACATAAAAAAATAAACACAATGTCAGAACAAACACAACCAAACCCCGGTTTACCTGAAGTAAGAAACTTTCCTGTTTGGAAAGGTGATGACCTCATTGAGGTATCAGGTGCCGAATGGGAAGCAGTAAACAATTTTATTGACCAAGCACAAGGTGCGCTTTATGCAGTAAATTCTGTTATGAGTCGTAATATTGTAAAGGGTACAATCAAAATGAAATTTGAAAAGCTTAATAAGGCCACTCTTTCTTATGAGCCTATGACTGCTGAGGAAGAAGCTCCTTATCAGGAAGAACTTGCTAAAGCTATAGAATCAGCCAAGAAAATTCAAGCTGACAGAGATGCCGCAGCAGCAAAAGAGCAACCTTTGGAATATCCTAGTCAGGAAGGTATCCCCGTCCTTGACCCTGAACCCGGACAACTGGTTTCAGTAGAAGGAAATCCACTAACAACTAATAATACAGATAAACCAAATCTGATTGTTGTGTAAAAATTAAGCCCTCATTTAGAGGGCTTTTTTATTATCTTAAATATCCACTTGTTCCTATTGTTCCCGTAAAACCACCCCATCCACCAGCACCTGTATATACCGTTCCGGTAAATTCCGGTGCAGTTTTAATTCCTAAGTAGTCTTCACGTTTTTTAGTATTAAGAGCTAATACGTTATAGATATAATCATAATGCTTATCAAAAATAGAATCTTTTAATTCTTGTGTAACTAACCCGTAGTGATGTCCAAGATTTATTTCTTGCTGTACAAGATAATCTGTAAGAGTATCAATATTTACAGTAATTAAAGTATCAGCATCTTCATCAACAGCTTCTTTTACTTTTACAAGTTGGTCATTTTCTTCAACTAATCTAGGTTGTTCAGGTTGTTCAAAAGTTGGTGTAGTCAATTCAATTTGAGTATATAATTCTGATACAGCATTATTCTCTGCAGAAAGATGATTTGTAAAAGTTCTTTGCTTAGATTGATTTAATCTCATTTCATTATAATCATCCCAATCTTTTTTAACTTGACTTTGTATTTTATTTTCAATAACGTTTCTAAGAATTTGTTCTTGTTCAGAAAGATTTGCTTTTATTTTTATATTATTATCTTCCTCTGACCAAGGATTATAATCCCAACTTTTTGCAGCAGGATTTTCTTTTAATTTTCTATTTTCTTCACTCATTTTTATATCTTTTTCTTGTTGTTTTTTAAATAATTTTAAATCTTTTTTATCAAAAAATTTCATTTTCATATTAATTAATTTACTACTGTTACGGCTACATTATTTTGTAATATAACACTAAAATTTTCATTAGGATAAGTACCATTAGGCCCAAGTTTTTCAATTAGAGCTAAAACATTAGGGGTTAATATTTCATTTTCAACTTCTGAAATATTAACCCCTTTTATACGTTCCATATATCTAACAATGGCGTGGTCACTAATTTTTGGTCGTCCCTCAGGATTCATTGAGTTTAGACGTTTTTTTACTTTATCTAATATTTTTCTTTTTTCATTATATTCTTTTTGTTTATCTGATATTGTTTGTTTAATACTATGTAAATCGTCTTCTAAATATGTTTTTTCTTTTTCTAATTGTTTTCGTTCATTCATAGTCTACCAATGTATTTATTATCATCCATATATCCTCCAAGTGTAATTAGCTTATCATACATACGAATTTCAATTTTATCTGTAATTTTTGCTTTTTCTGCTAATATATTAATACGTAAAACTACATCACCCATTTCCTCAATTATTTTTTCAATAGGAGGTTCTTTATGTGTTTTATCTTTATTAATTTTTTTCATTACTATTTCACCAAGTTCAAATAATTCTTCGGCAAGTTTTTGCCAATTATACATTTCTTGGTTAGTATTAACTAATTCTTTAAGAATTTTCTCAGCTTTAAATTTTTTATCTGTTATATTCATATTAATTCTTTAAGTGATTTAATTCTTTTATAACCTACATCGTATCTTCTATTATGAGGTTGGTCATAAAGGAAAGTACAGATACCTGCATTATTAAGTTCAATGAAGTTATCATACCTATCGTCAACAAATATTTCAACCCCTGCATTTTTAATTACATCTACTTTAGATGTTCCTACGGGTACTGTAATTACAGGACGAGCAGGAAAGCCATGTTTATCCAACCAAGCTTCTGTAATAGAACTATCCACAGGACGGGAAGTTACATAACAGTGCGGCTCAAAAGGTATCTCATTAGGGTCTACAAGAGGTTTGAGATTTGCATAAAAACCATCAAGTTTACCTGAGGCTCTCATTTTATCAAACTTCTCACCTATATTCCTATCAAAAAACCAACTATTAGGTACATCCATTCCCCAATAATTACACCAATCTCTTACCCAATCACAAATTACTTCATCAATATCAAGACCAATTTTCTTAGGATGAAGATATTTATGGTCTCTATCATCCAATTCAGGGTGGGTTTTGGTATAGGTTACTAACCCCATAGCATTCCATGCAGCGTGACTCATGTGAGAAAGACCTGATTCTTTATCAAAATCTTCTCCTTTTTCAAATGCAGCAATATGTCTTTTAAGGGAGGCAAGCATTGAAGACCACTTCATACCTTTCTCCCAGTTTCTATCCTCATATTTCTCAGCTCCTTTAGTAAATACTTTTGCTAGTTGGTCAATAGCATAAGGTTCAAGCAAATCGTATCTAGGTTTACCTTCATTATATCGAAGGCCAAGTTCTTGTTGTTCCATTATAAATTATTATGTTTTAAAAATTTCTCAAATCGTTCTATGCCAAATTCCTTTACGAAGTCAGCACAGTCTTTAATCCCTTTTGTCTTATATATAACATCAGGAAGCATTAAGGGTATAAATCCCTTTTCTTTATAATAAGCTACAGCATTTTGTCCAGCTTCATCCAAGTCCATATTAATATATATGGTTTTATATCTCTTCTTAAGCCAGTCTATCGTTTTATCTCTAAGTGCAGCAGGACTTTCATTTTGAAGTCCTATTACATCAGTAAAGTATTTCTTAAAGATTATCCTATCCTTTTGAGCCTTAGTGATTATAAGCCTATTATCCTTAAAAGGTAATTGACCAAAACCAAAAGGTAAATATAAAGGTATATTAGATAACCATTTAAATTTCTTATCAGTTGCGTATGGATTGTATATCTTCTTATAGAGTTTATCTTCAAACCTATTAAGGAGAGCAAACCTTACATTTTTTGCGTAATTAGGTATAATCTTATCATTGATAAAGAGTTTTTTAACCGGATAAACCTCTGCCGAAATAAGCTCGTCTTTTGTTATACTAAATTGTTTCCAAAAATTAATATAACTTTCTGACCAACTATCCGGTATAATTTCTATCTTTGTTTCATGTTTAATTTCTTCTGCTTGAAGCTGCGCTTTTGTTATAGTTGATTTTTCAAACTTAGGTATTCCTTCACAAGGAATAAGACCAAAATCACAAGCTACTTTTATCAAAGCATCTTTATACTCAATATTATACATCTTTGCTATAAAAGCAAAGCAATCAAGTTTTTCAGAACTTCTTAAATCATTATATATAAGACGACCTGATTGTGAAATATAAAAGCCACAGGAGGCATTTTCATCTTTACGAAATACTGAATTATAAGATTTATTAAGTGAAAAATCACCATAATAAGCAGCAAAGATAGCAGCTTCATCTATCTGACTTAACAGATATTCAGATGTTATTTTAGGTGATTTAATTAGTCCCATGTTTTTTGTTCCAGTCTGGAACAGTTTGTGTTATTTCCTTATACATATGTTCTATATATTGAAAACTACAACCAACATACAAAGTTTTCCAATAATAAAACCATAAAAATTTTTTCCTTTCTTGTAATATATAAAAAGGAGTTGAATATTTTATTCTGAATTTCATATTTTTAATTTAAAAAAGCCCCTATAGAAATAGGGGCTGTCGTCTATCAATCTCCGATGTTAAAATATTTAGAACGGAAGGTCATCAGAAGAATCATCCGACTCAACCATTACTTTAGGTGTTGCTCTTGTAGGCTCTGCATCACTAACGTCCCCATTAACAGCAGGCATAAATTCTTTAGTGATTACATCTTCAATGAAGTCCATCATGTCATCTTTATCCCATTTACCATTACGCTTTTGCTTCATTTGAGGAAGTCCATTAGGATTGTCTTTGGTATAAAAATGTTTCATAAATGTTCCATCCTGAGATACAAGCAACGCTCTGCGTGTTTTGTCACCTTCTTTTTTAAGTGAAGGTACAAGAGTTACAGTTCTACTAAGGTCAGCATTTTTAAGGAAGCTAACTAAAGTAGTTGTATAAGAAGAATCAAAAGGAAATGACAGCAAATAGTTTTCACCATCAGATTCAATCTTAACTACAAGTTTTCTGATTTTCTGTCCTTCAAATTCATCCTCTTTAAAAGAGAATCCTTTAATAGTACCCGTAATTTCATCATACGGGTCTTTGCATTCTTTATCTGTTCCAAGATAAAGTTTACCTTCTTTAATTCTCAGGTAGTTTGCGCTTTGTCTTTTATTAAGTCCCATGTTTTTAATTTTTACTTAGTTTTTTATAAATTTGTCTTGTTAACTCTATATCATATAAGGCATCGTGAAGATTATCCTCTACAACTTTGAGTTTGAGTTTTTTAGCAACAGTACCTAATTTAAAATCAGGCATTGTGTGTCGTACTTTTCTAAGCTTTTCTGAAGCTAATACCATAACGTCTATAGTATCAATCCAAAACCAGCTATTGAAGTATTTATCATCATTTTGTACAAAGAAAGCTCTTAGAAAACTATTATCAAAAGAGCTATTGTTGTAGCCAATAAGGTGAAATTTGTCTTTCTTATCATATTTATTACAGTATTTAGAGAGTGTATAGGTCAATATTTTATAACCATCTTTGAAAGGAGTGAAGTTTTTTAGTGCCTCTTTATTAAGACCGCTTATTGCTAAAGCCTCATCCTCTACTTCACAAGCAGGATTAGGTTGTAATCTTAAATTTATCTTATCTACAACTATACCATCTACCTCAATTAATCCTGAAAGTTGATGGATACCATTTTTCCAGTGCTTAAGTCCAGTCGTTTCAAGGTCAAAATAAAAACTCTTCATTACTTCTTATGTGACAGGTTATAAGTTATTTCTCTAGGTTTCATATCACCATTCACTTCATTCCAAAGTACTTGACAATGCTTAAATAATTTCCAGTAATGTTCAAGTTCTCTTGGAGGGAAGAGTAATTGTACTCCCGGTATCTGATATGTCTTACCTTTCTCATACTTAGTAGTACGAGTCTTAGCATTTACCCACAGAATAGCTATATCCAAAAGTCTTCCCGTACGCTCTTCAAACATTTTAGCGTAAGCAGCAAGTTGCATCCAATAGGTATCATTAATTTGATTAGACGTTTTAAGGTCAATCATCAAATTCATATCATCAAGAATGATTTCTTTATCTACAGTACCACCAGTACCAAGCTTAGGAGATACAATATTAAATTCTGTCTGAACAATTTCAGGATTGAACTCTCTGCACCAAGCCACATAGCGTTCAAATAAAGACCATTCTTTAGCTTTATAACGAATCTTACCGTTTGCATCAATCATGCTAACAGTTTCACCTAAGTCATATTGTTCTGAAAGTTGGTGAACCATTGAGCCAGTTTCACCTGCCTCTGTTTTAATACGTTCAGATTCTTCTGCTGTATTATCTTTTAACCATTGATAAAAAGCAGCAGGTTTAGGATAGGCATCAAGTATTGTAGAAACACTTGGTACCATATCACCATCCTCAGTAGCGTAGAAACGCATATCAAGGAAGGTTAATTGATTATTCTCAGGGTCAATAACAAATTGACCAGTTCTTATTTTTGAATCAGCTATTGCCATTATGCAGGAAGGGGGTTTATGATTGCTTCAATTTGTGTAATAGTCTCTTTAAGGAAAGATAAATATTCCATATTAGGCGGAAGAGAAATAGGTGTTCCGGTAGAATATGGAACTACTAAGCTTGTCAGAACATTATCCTGAACTACAGCAGTAGCTGCTATATCTTCCCAAGGAGAAGGAAATGAATAAGTTACGTTTGTTGATGTTGTGTAATCCATAATTTAATTATTTAAAAAGGCGGTTCATCATCTGATTCTTCCTCAAAGGTAAGAGGAATTATTGGTTTTTCAATGACTTTATCTGTTAAAGATTTGTAAATTTTATCAAGTTCTTCTGTTTTAGGTTGTGGTAATTCTTCTATTACTTCAGCCAACGCATTAAATTTCAACCCTATACGCAAACCGACAGCACCATCATTATTTTTAAGAACCTTAAGTGCCCTGAATTTATCGCCTAAGATGTCAATTCTATAACAATTATTAGGGTCGGCTTTAGAAGGTATAGGATAATGAAGTAATTCAAATTTAGAAGGGTCAAATACACCAAATACAAGGTGCATACTTCTTGATATTACTTTAGCTTCACCAATACCATCTAGGCTAGGCTCTAACTTAGAAAGAATTGTCATACCGCTATGGGTAAACTGCTGCTTCTCTTTATCAAAAGCAAGCTGTAATACTTGTATTACGGTGAAATTGAAGAAGTTACAAAGTTTTTCACGAACATAATTCTTAGCTAACTTAATCATAGCCTGACGCTCAGTATCAATATCATCATCAGGGTCAACGTCTAAGTTAGACATATTATCTAATAAGACAATAGTATGAGTATCAGAGGTATAATTTTTTTCAGTTATAGTAATACCTTGTCTATTAACTCTTTGTTTCTCATGTATAGTTCCAACCTTTAATGCATGACGCTGGCAAAAATTAAATATTTCTCTTGGTGTGGAAAGACCATCCACAAATTCTACCACATCTTCAAATTCTTCAAAGTAATCTCTTGCCTCCCTGACCTTCTCAAGTACAAAATCAGGTAACACTCTTTTCTTTGAAGAGAGTTCTTCAGGGCTTATTAGAATATTATGTTCTTCAAATAAGTAGTGACAGATACAGTTACGATATACCTTCTCCTTATTATCCTCTAATGGAAAATACAGAATTTTTATCTTATAACCTGTTTCCTTATAGAAACGGTAGGGTGAATAAAGAAATAGGTATCTAGTGATACGAGATTTACCAATACCCGTACCTCCTAAAAAGCCAATAGATTGCCCTCTATCTATAATAGGGATATGTTCAGACAGACGGGGGAATCGGTAAGGAATACCTAAGTATCCTCCCGACTCCTTTATCTGCTTGTTTTTCTCAATGGTTTCTAGTACTCTATCAAATAACATTAAATAAGTCCTCCGTTATTTATAAACGTAAATTCTTCTTTTGGTTCATCTTTAGTGGTTTCACACCACTCAGCAAGGGAAGAACCCTCACCAAGTTTTGAGATAAAATAGGTAGCACATTTACAGTACTTCCAATCATCTTTCTCACGTTCATCCAAGTAAGCCTTGGTTGCATCCATGATTTCATCTTGACTAAAAGAATATTCCTTAAGGAATTTGTTCATTTTTGTCAGACAACTTTTCTTATCTGAGCGTAAGAGTTTACCTCCACTTTTAACTCCTTTAGGGAACAGGTCAAGCCATTGGTCTATCCATTCATCTGCTGATGTAGCTTTAGGTTTATTAAGACATTCAATATTTTCAACAAGTTTCTTACCTTTATCTGTAAGAACAAAAGCAAACTTATTGCTATCTTCAGATTCTACAACAAGTCCTTTACGCATAAGTTCATAATACTGAATAATTAAGCGTTTAGATTTATCTGAATCGTCTACAAGAAAAAGTAAACTACGATGATTAAAATATAAACATCTTAGTATAAAATATTGAGTTAACATTAAATCAGAAGAAAAGCCTTCTTCTTTTAATGCTTTTATTAATTTTTCATTTACTTCAAACTGTTCCATTAAAATTGAAAGTTTTTAGGTTTAAAATTGTCTAACTTTGCTGCTGATTTATATATCCAATCTAAGATAATAGTAGGTCTTGTTTTATGTCTTAAATCCTTATAGTAAGGAACTAAGAAATAAACTTCAACTGTATCATTTACATTAAGCCTACGACCACGACCAGTTCTTTGAAAGAACTTAGTAGAACTACGGGTAGGTGATTCAAACACAATATTGTTTACTCCATTGATATTTAAACCTCTATCCGCTTTAGCAACCACACTTAATACCCTTATATCACCTTTATTAAATTTAATAAAGGCATCATCAGTAGTTTTTGAGTGGTAACTATGTTTACAAATCCGGTCAGCCTGCTCTGATAAACCACAGAAAATCAAAACTTTATTATCAGCTTCCTTATACAAATGACCTAACAGTTTACGACAAACATTAGCTGAACTATCAAGATTAGAAAGGAAATGTTTCCTTGTAATCTGTAACATTTCTAAACTACGTTTATTGTAGTTTGTATTAAGCATTTTTCTGAATGCATAATTAAAACCTAAATACTTTTTATTTTCAGCAGGTGTTAACATAAAGTTAACTAAAAAGTAATTAGCTTTATTTAAAGCTTTTCTTTTCTCAACTTCATCAATTTCGATTTCAAAGATAATAGGAATATTAGCTTCCTTTAAAATATCTTTTTTCTTTTTACTGATAGTACCTGATACTAATACAGGATGTTTAATATGGTTTTCAGTAATGGCTTTAAAGTAGGCAGGAGTTATTGCATAATCAGCCTCGTCACAAAGAACAAGGTCAATATGCTCACCTGAACGCTTATAAGCAGTTTGATAACACATAAACTCTATGCGGTCAATCCATTCTTCAGCACCCCATTTGATAAGTTCATCCCTGAAAGTCACATCCCTATTACGTTCAGAATCACAAAGATACCAAACGGTCTTAGGTTTAACTCTTTTAAGAATCTCAATTAATATTAAGGCTTTACCTGTACCTGTAGGAACTATGGCAAATCCTTTGTATCTGTTTTTCTCAAAAGCATCAAGTACTTCATTTTGTATTTTAAGCCGTTCTTTGTTAATCATCTTTTAAACATTTCCTCATTTAACTTATACGCTTTTGCAAGAAGGATTGCTCTTAGTTGTAAAAAATCATTTATTCCAAGATTTCCTTTTTCTGCATTTTCAAATTGTATAGACCTTTCATACCAGTGCTGCCAAGCAGGACGACTCTTACAGTTTTGTATATTATCAAGTAATTTGTCAAGTCTCCTTTTTGAAGCCCGTGTCTTTTTACTTAAACTATGTGCTATAAATGCAGCAAGTATAGATATTAAAAGTATAACACTATATGTAATTTGTGCGTCTGTCATTGTATTAAGTTAAAAATATTTTTAATGTGCGTCCATTATCTTGGATTTCGATTTCAACATTATTAAAATGATGTAATTCTTTATATAATGTAAGAAGTCGTCCTATAGGCTTATCATTCTTTGCATGATTAATTACTTCAAAACGTGTAATTTTTTCAAAAATTTTATCAAATTCTTCTTGATTCATAATTAAAATTTTAATTCAAGTTGTTGTTTATCAGCCTCAACTGAGGCAATCATCTTCTCAGTTTCTTTAAAGTAATATGCGTAGTTAAGGTCAGGATAATCTTTAGTTGACGTACTTATAACCTTATTAAGAGGTTGAACTTTCCATCCTGCAATTACCGAAGTCCTTGCTACTTTACGTTTATCGTTAAAATCTTTAATCAACATACCTCCTTGTGTGGATATATAGAAGCGGGTTACTTTTTGTTGTGCTTCTTTTACCATTTCACCATCTACAGATTTATAAAGATTTAAATCAAAATTACTCTTTCTTTTAACTGCTGCTAAGAAATCATATATATCATCATGGTTCTTAATGAATTCACGATAATCAACTCCACCTAAAAAATAGGCTTCAGTAGCTAAAGGAATAATTTGAAAGGAAGGATTTTTGTGATAATCCAAGTCAAGTTCAAAGGTGCCCTTGTGCTTGATATATCCATAATCCTTCCTTTTTCCCTGTTTAACTAAGTTTTGATATTCATCCCAGTTGAATCCGTCTTTAATAGCAATGTAGTTATTTACATCTCTGATAATCATTTTCTTATAGAACGCATGCTCTAATTGTAATTTAGTTAATTCACACCAATCTTTACAAATAGTAGACACCAAATCACGATATGCAGGATTATACCCAATAGTAACTCCATCTGTGTTTTCTTGGTAGATTTTAATGTTAGGGACTTGTTGTACAAGAGATTCCACCAACATAAGCAGACTAAGCTGCCCGTTAATAGTAATAGAATAAGTAAAGAAAGGGTCATACAAATATGAGTTTATCTCCTTACTCAACCCATAGGTAGAGTTAAGAATAATTTTATAGACGTAATTAACAGGGTCTTTCTTAGGAATTTTTTGACGTTCATCAAAGAAGTTCTTATAAATCTTTGAGAATGAACCTCCTAAGTGTTGTGGACGAATATCATTAACAATACCTAAGTTAGGATAAAAGCTAACTACATCAATATCTTCTATAATCAATTCATCCGAGCTTTCATATACTCCCGGAGAACAGCAGGCATGAATACCACCAAGACCAATATCTGTATTAATACCTCCGTAATTGAAGCTATATTTAAATTTATCACCTTCACCTACATTTATTTTAACTTTTTTTACAGATTCAAATATATCTTGTAACTGCTTATCTTTGAATGAAATGTATGGGAAAACAACGTCACTAAGTTTAATAACTTTCCTATATGTTCTCATATCTCTAAGGGTTTTCATATCAATACCCATATCCTCACAGAGAAATTTACCAAAGATGCTTTTGGCAATACGTGGCTCAGACGCATTTAAAAGCTTTTGGTTGTACTTTTCTGAAAGCTGTATTCTGAGGTCAGTTTCAAATTTAATGCGGTTAAAAAACTCCTCTGTGCTTTCTACGTCATTCCAGTTATAAGCAAGAACCATAGGTATCTGCTCCTTAGTAACTAATTGGTCATGGCTAATAGGCATTTCCTCAACATTAGGAAATCTCATAGAGAATTGAATCCACTTAAGTGATGTACCCTTCTTAGCCATTCCATCATAGTGCTTCTGTTTGAATAGGTCAATATGAGGAATAGGAAGCTTCCACTCAGGAATAAGATTAGGAAATCTTTCAGCAGCTTGTAAAGCTATGATTTCCTGTGCCTTCGAATAGATAGAATCAATAATATCAGTAACAGTGATGAAGTCACAATCCATCCAATAGGAATATTCGGATAGTATGTGAGCGAGGATTTGACCATCAAATGCGAGGCAGTTGAACCCGACAAGAGTATATTCATGTTTTTGAATTTTGTTAAGAAATTTAACAAAGTCTTTCAGTTGGTCTTTGGAATCAAATATTACGAACTCTCTTTTCTTCTTTGTTTCAAAATCAAGAAAACAAGCTGTAAATAAATTTCGTAATGTCTCAATATCGTATACTACATACTTCATAATCAATAGCTTTTAATAGTATTCACTTTCACCCCCTGTATGGCGTTACTGCTTTACCGGATGCTCTTGGTCGGCCAAGACCCTTATATCATTTTAGCTTCTCAGCTAATGAGTTAGGAATGTTTCACCTAAAGATATGATTTAATCCCTGCTTACATGGAGGAAAGGGAGCCATCCGTGAATACTACAAAGCTACAAATGTTTTTTATAATTTCAAAATTAAGTTTTGTTAAACTTTAAGTTAATATCCTTGTAAACTATAATAGAAAGCAAATCCAAGACTTACAATTACAAACCATATTGCAAAACAAGTCTCAGTAGGAAAATCATCTTGAGTTATATAATTCCATATACGCTTCATATTTTAGTGTTTTGTGAAATAAGTTAATTACCACAAATCCTCGCTGAATAAGTAGTCTTTTAGTTCTTCAGTCTGCCCCGCCTCAAAAGCTATTTTACCACCTTCTACACGGTCAACAAATCTGTTTTTGTTAGTTAGAAATCCTTGCTCCTTTTCGTATATACCCAATTTCTGACGTTCTTTAACAAGGCCACCAATTTGTGGAAATATACAACCATGCCTCCATCCACACAGAACTAATCCACTTGTTATATTGTAAGGTTGGAGGGCATACTTTTTACCATCATCAAACCAAATTGCGGCACATAGAATATATTCTTTTGAGGTCATTTAATAAATTTTACTTTCGTTCTTCAGGTTTACCACAATATCTACAATAATCTTCATCATAACTTCCATCTTCTTGTTTATAATCACAATATCCTGTGGGTGACTCTTTACATTCCCACCCATCGGGTTCTGTTAAAGATACTATATAAGCATCCCACTTTTTTAAACTTTCTAATACAGATGATAACCAATCAATTATCTCTTTAGAAGAATATTCTGAATTTTTATAAGAAGCTAATTCTTTTTCTGTGTACTCAATTTGTTGTTGTAAATTCATATCTTTTATTTGTGGACTTTGAGGGACTTGAACCCCCGCCCCACTGATTATGAGTCAGTTGCTCTAACCGTCTGAGCTAAAAGTCCGTAAAGGGGTTGTGTAGAAACACAGCCCCGCCGCTAGTAACTAGCGTACAAAAACTAGCACCCTCTTGTCTTATCTCAAGTCCGTGCAGTCTTTAAACTCACAGGCTCTCAATAAGAGTAGGGTCAAGCTGAGAACTCATTCGTGTTGTAGGATACAACGCTGCTAAACTGTATTTCTACAGAAACGATTCACCCTTTTCATGGTCAGTTATGGATACCATTCAATAGTCCTTACTCTATCCTCTTAGTATCCTGCCTCCTTATATGGATAGCATGCCACATTACCGTTTTGTTTATTTGTCGGTTATTATGACTCCCGTCTGGTTACGTACACGGTTTCGTTTCTTTAGGACATCCTTTTACTCCTAAATGCTTATGCGTCAACATCTATTAATTCCTTTCTCAAGGGAACAACACGTATAGGATTACTCCATACTGCTAAACCTATCCTGCTTTAGTGGGAACGGCGGGATTTGAACCCCCATATTAGCCCATCAGTATACCCTGTCAATTCAGGATTGTCATCTTTATGTGAGTATTGCTTACTAAGCTCACGGTAGAACTTTAATCCACTTACTGGTCAGGGAATTACACCTTGTTGCCGTGAACGTACTTCCTCTCACAAAGGCTTCAATGTTTAGCCTAATTATTTTCAACATCTATAGGATGAAATGTAGTAACTTTTCCAGTTGATGTCACATGTGTGTAATGTGTTTTACCAATAGCATTAGTAAAATAAATGTAATATCCAGCATCATTAAATCTGTAAACATTAATACTATCTACTGTAAAAAGCAATTCCACATTAAATTCTGAATTACTAGAATTCAATTTTTTTTCTGATGGTTTTGCACATCCTGTAAAAAGGATAAATAATGCTGCAAAAATGATAATTTTTTTCATAATTTTATAAATAACAATTAAAAACTGTAAATGATAATTCTTTAAATTTTTTAATAAACTCCTGCCAACCATCGGAAGTCAGCTTTCTTGTTGATAAACAGGGTACTCCATTTTCAAAAAGATGAGGGTGGAGTTCATGTAAAATGCTATTTTTTGCTATGTCGTGAAGTTCTTCACGACCATATCCTGTCTCACCTTCTTCAAAGAGTATATCTCTCAGATAGAAATAATACTTTCTCCATTCTTCAACTGTCCTGTTATTAGTTGGTTGGAAATCATAGATATATTCACCATCAGGAAGATTCTTAGCGGTTAAAAGAAAATCCTCGTGACCAACGAGGATTCTACCATTCTTTATATAAAGTTTTCCTTTCATAATATTTTTTCAAGAAGCTTTTTACTGGATTTTTTGGATGCTTTATGCAGTTCATCCCAACTTAAATGTACATCACTTTGTAAAGCATTTCCGCCATCAATATTTCTATCTAAGTTCTTAAGATATTGTTCTTTAGTAACAGCTTTAGTTGCTCTTTTTAACATTTGATGAAGTCCGTCAGGATAATCATCAATGCAAGTATAGTGAGCAGCCTGTAAACAAATAAGATTTTCTACATCAGGATTTTCTTTCTTAATTTTTAAAGCTGT
>CAZLZR010000042.1:10049-19370 GCA_964564015.1 uncultured Acetivibrio sp. | reverse complement strand
TTCAGAATACTTTTTACCCGAATGATGTATTTCAGTTGCTAGTCGTGTGCAGCCGGGTAACACTATTTTACATAGTGGATGCTTCTTTAAATATTCTTTACGAAGTTTGGCGTACTTCCTTACTATATCCTTATGTTTATCCGATATTTTCTTTATCTTTGTTCGTTTAATCAAGGTCTTCTTCCTCAGTATTTACGAGCAACTCATCAATGAAAATATCAGGGTCACCATTTGACTTAATAACGTATTCAATACAAAGACCTGCTACAACACCTTTAACTTCGTCACTTTCATTAGGGAGAAAGCGGTTAATTGTTTCGTATAAGTCAGATTGTTTACTGTTTTTAAGTGCTTGAAAATTCTGCTTTTTAATCTTTAAAAGAGGCATTTTATTCGTATTTAAATATTTCTAAATCCATATTTGGAGTTCCAAAGTATTCTTGGGATGGGTCTAAAGTAGAATCAATTTGCTGTTCTACTTTCTTTTTCCATGTTTTTGTCTTAAATAAGACACCATACAAAGGAGATTCTTCATATCCACCCTTACCATCAGGAGCCAGTTTATTGAATCTTGATTTTAACTTAGAGGAAAATTTTGAATATTGTCCTGACAAGAATTTATCATAATCAGGAATAGATTCATCAGGACACTCAAACACATACATCACAAGAAACATATTATCTGCAGAACCTACTACATAACTATAAACAAAATTTTTATTGTTTCTAAGATTTGTATCAATCTCTTGAAACGGTTCATCAAACTGTTTAGTATCTAAAAGTAAAAATAAAGGTCGTTTGTATCTATGCTCGAACCTTTCATCATCTAAATACAGATTCACAATATAGTAATAAATATCTGTACTTAAATCAAGACCAAACAAAGGGCCAAGAAATAAGGATGAATAAGTTCTATTTCCTGTAAACACGGAATCAGGTAACTGTATCTTTACTTTAATTAAATCCTTTAGGCTGTTCATTCTTCTTTAAAAATTCTTCCAATGATAAAACTTTCCACTTAGTTATCTTTCTTTGCTTTCCTGTTTTTGTAAACAGGTATAGGGCGGGGGTAAATGTTTTTTCAAAAAGGTCTTCAATATTTATTTGAGTTACAAAAATTTTGTTATAGTGATAAAGATTCTTTTGTATGTGCCGAAACAACCTTGTCATATTATTCCTATCAAACGAAGGCTTTACCTCAACAACAGAAAAAGGAAGCTTGGCTACATAATTATTAGCTATGAACGGCTCTTTTATTTTCTCATCTTGATTTAAGATATTGAAAAACAATCGTCTAGCTTTCCATTCCCAATATACAATAAAATCAGGAGTGTATTTAGAATCTTGTAAAATTGATTGTGTTTTACTTTTTTTACCTTCTGTATATGTATTATAAACAGGCGGCGTAAGTAAATAACTATCAGTATCTCTTGACCATTTTTTAATGTATCCTTTATCCTTTAACTCATTAAGCCACATGGCTAAATAAGTCTCTTCGGGTGAGTCGTAATCAACTCCCTCGAATTTATATGTTATTCCTCTTTTTCCCATACCTGCAAAGGTATGTAAAAATTTGTTAACTAAAAGTTAATATTATTTTTTAAAATTTTCTTGGACAGCCCTCATAACATTAGCTACACCAGCACCCTTATCTCTGAAATTTCCTCCACCGTTAATAAGGATTCCATTAAAAATATCTTTTGCTGTTTCTCTTAATTTATCAACGGCTTGTTTCTGCGTTTTTACGCCTTCTTTTTTTAACCAATCAATTATACCGGTAGTATTTCCAATGTACATATTGAACCACAAACTATCTTTATTCATTTTAATGATTTTATACTTTTAAAATGTAGAGCCGTTGCATATAAGTATTTCCGTGTCTGTAGTTATGGTATTCGGAAATACGTTCAAAACCTAAATCCAAAAGAGATTGTTCTCTACGATAATGAGATTGACCTAATGTACAAATAAAGGCACCGACTCCATTTCTTTTAAACTCAGCAACAGCCTTTTTAAATTCATTAATAGAGGCATCATTATCAAGATAGATTACTCCATGCAACTGGCCTAATCCGCAGCCAGTTATAGCACCGCTTATTCTAAGTTTAGAATATGCTCCTAAAGGAATTTCTTGATAGCCATGCCAACCACCACCCATTTCTCTAATAGGTTCTTGGAGCAAAGGCTCCTCCTTAACTTGTTTTGTAGGTTTATTCTTTGTCATAATTTTTAATGAAAGTGTTCACACGGGCCTTTGATTTCAAGGTTTGCAAATTTTGGAATTGGATTTTTAGGTAATTCTCTTCTCTCATCAAAATCATAAACAGCAAATTGCCAATCATCCTCATCAAACTCCTGTCCTTCTTTTACCCATGTAGCTTCAGGAGAGATTTCTCCCATAACCTTAAGAAGATTATGAGCATGAGTTTTACTACCATCGTTTAACAGTACAACTTCATCATCTTCGATATTAGTTACAAGTTGTACCCCAAAATCAAGGTGTGCTTCATAGACTACTTTACCACCAACCTGTATATCTCTTGAACAGAGGAAGAGTTTGACTTTTTTCTCTACATGAGACCTATCATGTGTACCTAATATGTTTCTTTCATAAATAACATTACTATCAGGTACTATAAACTTATCCCCTTCTTTTATCTCTCCCGGTACAGGGAGGTATTTAACAAAATATGGTTTCATTGTATTAACTCTTTAGGGTAAGCAGATAAGATGGATAGTTTATCAATGAATATTGATTCTTGTTTAGACTTTCTGAACGGCCCACGATTAAATTCATTAGTTCCTTTTTCATGGAAAATAATAATAGCTTTCTCAGCAGCAGCTTTAAGAATAGCTTCTCTGTGAAGATTAGCAAAAGCCTTAAGAATTTCAACATCTTCATCCCTCCAACTTTTCAATTCACCATCACTCCATCTGATATTCAACTTCTCATACATTTCCTTAAGGAACTGTTCTGCTGTTGGTATTTTATTCATAAATATTATCCTCCTGATGTATCGTTAATATAATAAGTACCATCCTTTAAAAGTACTAATTCCCAACCTAAAAATTGCAGTTTTACTGAATTTTTTTTTATAAAAACATGACTAGAAATACCTTGCTTTATATAATTTTGGTGACTTTCATCAGTCCATCCAGATATATTATTCATTTTTTCAATAATAGGTTCTTCTTGAAATGCTTTAACTACATATTGAAATTTACTTTCTTCATTCATAATATTATAATTGTAGTCTCACTAGGAATCGAACCTAGATTCTCTGCTTAGAAGGCAGACGTTCTATCCATTGAACTATGAGACCAAATGTAGACGGGCCGAGTACCTGTTTTTACAGCTTAACATTCCGCCTACTAAGATATTACCAAGTTCCTTCTGAACCACCACCGCCAAAGTTTCCACCATCAAAACCGTTAAAAGTATTGGGTAAATCATTGGATGATTCATTGTCTGAGCTTCCAATATTGGAAAGGATTGCACCAAGACCTAATCCGATAGCTGTATCAAGAAGGTCGGGAGAATTATCTTCTTCCTCATCTTCCTCATACACTTTTTGAAAGTGAACTTGGTCAATAGCAAGCATATCTTCATATTGAGAATTACTTACTGTAGTTCCTTCATGTACTCTTTTTCCATGAAAGTTTGTGAATGTTGAAATACATTTATACATTTGATTTATTTTTAAAATACTTGATTATAATCAAGAGTACTATAATATCCTTTAGTATGATTTTTATTGATTACTTGTACTATAATTTTACCTGTAATCCAATCCCACCCTTCAATACGTATTTTGATAAAAGATAAATAAAGAATTTTTCCTTTATTTTTTTTTACATATTTTCTATTTTTAAAATAGTTTTTAATAAAATACATTATATCAAAATACATATTCTAAAATATTAGAATAAATAAGTTACTCCGTTATATGAGAAGGTGTAGTTCTTTTCATCCTGAAAGTCCCAAAGACTTTGCTTGTCACCCTTTTTGAAATCTGCATAGAAAGAATCTTTGCGTGACTGAACATAAGCTTTGAGATAGTCAGATAAGAATCTGCCTCGTTCACCAAAGTTGGTGCCATAGTAATCAAGAACTTCATCTAATGTAATAGGTACTTTAGTTAAGATAATTTTACGAGCATGAGCATTAGCATATCTTGCGATAGCATTACAGATGAACAACCAGTTCACCATTTTTTGAGTATGGGTTGTAGGGCCATGAAGCCGGAACTCTACCGTATTACGATTAGTAAAGATAGCGTTCATAAAGTTCAACCAATAATAACGATTATGACGATTCCATTTCTGAGCAACAGGATGTTGCTTAGTCTTACGATTATAGTTCACATCTGCGTGATAACCCTCACTCAACCAACTGAACAATACATTGTAAGCATCATTGATATAAGCATTGAACTTTTCTTTATCCATACCCGGTGAAGGAGTCATAATATCCAAAGTAGGAAGTTTTTGGTTATAATTCTTCTTCTTAATACCGTCAGGATTTGTTTTATAGAAAGGAAACATTTGGAAAATCTCGTTCTGTAACTTACAAGCCAACCGGTAAAGACTGATAAGATACATCCTTGTAGTAGGAAGATTACCTAAGTGGATGTGTAAAGAACAGTTCATACTTAAACTGGTTCTTTTTGAAAGTTCTTTACCAAGATTAGCAATAGTTTGAAGACCCTTAGCACCAGACATAGGGATAGTTACAAACTCAGGGCCAGGTTTACCATTTTCGTCATTAAGTGAACCATCACGGCAGATAACAACTCCCAACTGATTTTGTAAAGGTTCACTGAGGTAACCTTTAGCACACTCGGCCTCAAAACCAAATGTAGTCTGGCCCAACATCCTGCCGAAATAACGTACGTCCTTACTCATTTCAGGATTGAACTTTTCATACAACTCAACCTTACGTTTAAAGTCTTCTGCGTTGTCCTCAATGTTATATCCTTGCCGTGTGTTATCTACTTCGTTGGTAGGAGTCTGTGCTTTTTTACTACTCAGTTGTGAAGAGTGATGCCAAACACCTGTAGAAAAATGTTCAAGATAACCATTCTGAATCAAGATGTCAGGATTGATTGCATGAATAGTACCATAATCTTTGTGTCTTACAATACAATTCTTATAATAGTTTGGTGTAAAACGACCAGTGACTGCAGTACCATTTTTGAAATCAACAATACCTGTCCTGAGATAAGGAGCTTTTTTAGTTAAGAATATAGCACCTGTCTCATAGTCTTTTTCAATAAGACCTGAAGACATACGGTACCATAAACCATCTACCAAAAAGCAATCCTTTCCAATACGGTAGTATTCACCTTTAATCTTACGGCATACGTCACGGTATTCCGTTTCACCAGTAAAGGTAGTAATCGTCTTTTTAAGAAGATTAGGATTGTCCTGAAAGAAAATTAAGTTATCCATTAACATACAAAGTTTATACGTTTAAGTTTGGTAGCAATAGCAGTGAACTGCATTTTAGAACAAAGGTCTTTGAGTTTAGGAACCACATCTTCAAGAGACCTTTCAATTTCTGTTGCAGATTCTAAAGCAAATTCAGATTTGTCCAATGTATTAAGTTCATTTGCTATATTCTGCAATGCTTCTAAATGATTTGCTGCTCTGTCAACTAAGTTTTCAGCAGTATCATTATCTTGTGTGGTTAACGCCATATTTTTAATTTCTTCTTCTCCATCGTCATCGTCTTTATCTTTTTCGTGATGTGGCGTAACCTCTTCAAAAGGTAAATCATCTTTATAAGAGGACTGAGCAATAAGAGGAATTGTTTTAGGAACTATACTTGAATCAATAGGTGAATCATCATCATCATCATTTTCTAAAACAGGTGTTTGTTCATAGGAATTATAACTCTCTTCAAATCTTTTATCTTCATCAGCAGCAATCTGTGCAAGAGCATCAAGAATATGCTGAGAATAAGTTGTAAGGTCTATATCAAAGAAAGTATAAAGAGGTTTGAATTTTTCTGTAGCTTCACGGATAAGTGATTCAATAATTGAGCTAATTTTTTCATCACTGGGATTTTGTATTTTCAAACGATGAAGACAAAGTTCCTCAGCATAAAAAGTCAATGCTAACATACCTGCTTCACCAAGTTCTTCTTTAAGAAGTTTGGCAGAAGCATAGCATTTTTTAAATTTCTTTTCAATTTTTGAAAGTTCAAGAACATCTACGTTATTGTACTCATTATTTTCAAGAGAATCCAATGTAGATGTTATTGTTTTCTCTTCTTTAAAAAGTTCTGATTGAACCTTAGGCTTTTCAGTAGAAGAAAAGATAGTAAGGTCATTCGGAAGTGTTCCGTTAATCCTGATAAGGAGACCGCGTTTGAAATGATAGTTCCTTGAAGAAAATTTAGGAGTGATTGAACTCTCCATAAAAGCACCATTAGAATACCACCAACTTCGTAATTGTTTATCATAAAGAAACGGAGCTTCATCATTCATAAGACAGATAGCATACTTAGAATATTTACTAAGTTCACTACACCAGTTTTCATATTTACTTTCAAGTAATGATTTGATAGGAGTTTTCTCTGAATCTTCAAGGGCAGATGTTATTTTAATATAATCACCTGTACTGTTCAACATAATACCTTTAAAGAAAAAGTAATTATCAATGCGTTCAGTGCATGTAGAAAGGTCATCAATAGGAATAATCTCGCCCGCTTTAGTAAGAGACAAAGTACCATCAGCAAGAACAATCTTTTCTTTATTTTTCCAAATATAATATCTTCCTTTCCACCAGAATACTTTACCATTTTTAGGTGCTTCACCTTGAATTTCAGCAGGCAGCAACTCTTTAGAAATATCAAGACCTTCAATATTAGTAACTACTCCATTATTACTAAATTCAAAACTACCGTTCTTTTTAGAATTAAGAATAGGAATATTATTGAATTTATTTGTAAGTTTTCTAATTGCTTCTTCGTTTTTAGCCATATAAGACTTACCACATTTTGAATGCGTACCACCCATTACTCCCCATCCGTCATCATCACAATTATTTGTCTTATTATATACAAACACATTAGAGTCACCCCGGTCTACAATAATTTTTGTTTTATGAAGTTCACCTTTACGAATAGTGAATACCATATTACAAGGAAGTTTACTGATTTCATCACCTTCTTCCTTGATAAACTTAAGAGCTTCTTCCAATGAAGAGTAATAAACACCCTCTTTTGTTTTCATATAGAACATCGGACGTTCTTCAACAAGAACACCATTAGCAACTTTTTTTGATTCACCGTGATAAATGTAAATCACATTGGGTTGGTCGAACTTGTGAACAACAAGAGCAGCATCACCTTCATACTCATTAAGTACTTTATATCCTACCTTGTCCAAGATATAACCAAATGCTTCACTGTCAACAGTATACTGTGAAACGGTCATACCATACTTCTGTGACAACCTGTAGTTATTAGTAAACTTACCATTGTGGGTAAGTACCATGTTTTTGTTGATATTGAAAGGATGGGCATTAGCCTCGGTATGAGCACCAAAGGTGGACTTACGAGTATGACCCATAAAGATATGATTCTTTGTATTTGCAGGAATCTCAATACCTTTATTAATAACAAGGTTACAGAACTTTTTATTGCCGTCAACTCCTTTAAAAATATCTTGACCGTTGTAATAACCGCAAGAATCTTCACCCCTTGATTGATTGAATACACCAAGAAGTTTTAATTTGTAAAGAATTGTTTCGTCAATAGGACGATTGAAACCCCCTCCAAATAACCCACAGGCTAATACACCTGAATTATATCTTCCAAAGATAAACTGTAAAAGGAGAAGGGATAAGATAGTGTTAAACAGGAACATAATATATTAAAGGGATTGATTTACAAACTTGTTGAAAATGTTATTAAGATACTCAAAAGTTTCAGGGTATTTATCAGTTCTCCACATCATTTCAGGGTGACCCTGAATGGCGAGGCTTTTCGTGTGGGGATAAAATACAATCTCTGCTTCTTTAAAAGGTTTGTCAGAGATTTCTTTATTGTTACCATCGTGGTGATGGTGACAAATTCCTTCTGTCCATGCCAACAGTTTATAGCTGCGCTTATCCATATCATACGGATACTGTGCCTGATGGTGTGTTGAGCTGATAGGAATTACGGTACCTTCCGATGTAATAATATCGTGAATAAAATCAGGATTATTTTGGTCTTGTACCAAACGTCCGCCTGATAAAGCACACAAAAGTTGTGAGCCACGACAGATACCTAACTTAAGTTTGTTAGGATATTTATTGAAGTAGTCGGCTTCAATCTTATCACGTTGCTCATTAAAGTAGGTACGTTTACCTACAGGCTCACCGTAAATAGCAGGATTAACATCCTCACCACCTGTAAACAGCAGGATATCTGCTTCATCAGGGTTATTTACTAATTTACAATCAGGAAGCCAATTTGCATAACCCTTAGAAGGGCCAATTACGAAAACTTTATTCATTGTTACTTGTTAGTTTATTATAATATTTTTTGTAGTTTTTTCTGTCAGGTTCAATATCTGTTTTCTCAAGAATTTTTTCCCATGAAGTACTAAGTCCTCCTGAATAAGTTTTAAACGTAAGTCCTTTACTTGCTGCATCTAAAAACTTTTCAAAAGAGATAGGTTTAAAAGAAGTTCCCTTCATTGGGCAAAAAAGCATATGATTTGTATTACCATAGTCAGACTTACCGTAATTGTGGGCAAGTTGCATTGACATAAAAGGGTCGGCATCTTTAATCTCTGTGAAAGTAAGAAACTCTTTATGAATTTTAGTCAACCCGTCATGCCAAATATAACGAATCATAAACAGAATTGCAGTAATATACAATCTGTTTTGTTGTTCAGGAGTATTTTCAAAAAGAACGGTAAACTTATATTCGTCATTAACTTCTTTAAAAGATACATTAAATCCTGTTTTACAAAAGAGTTTAACACTTTTTACAATTTCTGCTTTAGTGAAAGGAGACCACTCTTTTTTACAGAAAATATCAATTTTATCTATCACACCATCAAAAACTCCAAGTGTAAGATGTGAATAACAGGGTTGATAAGTTTCATAACCTTTTACTACTGTTTTACCACTGTAAACCTGATATTTAACGTAAGTTTTATTGTAGTACATTTTTTAAAATTGACCGTTTTTCCAAGCCAGAGACTTACCTACTTCAAACTTATTGAAGTCCCAGTGTTCCCGGCGGGCTTTTGAATTTAATAACCAGTTAAAGTATTGAGAATACCTTTTACGAAGGTAGGGTGATTCTGTAAGTGAACCTGC
>CAZLZR010000042.1:0-9949 GCA_964564015.1 uncultured Acetivibrio sp. | reverse complement strand
TTCTTATTACTTGCATTATTAATAGCAGAGGACTGATTATATACAACGCAGTTATGCATATTCATCGGGATACGATTGCCCCAACGAATAACTACAGAATTTTCAATAGAAAAGTCTGCTTTATTCAGTTTTTTTCCTACTGAAAATTTACTGCTATCCAAATGGATTTTGATAAGTTCTTTTCGTTTTTCTTCCACTTTTTCAACTACAGCAACATCTTTACCAAGTTCAGCAAACAAAGATTTCATGGAAGGTCTGCCGAAAGAACCTACGAGGATTACTTTTGCGTTTCTCATTATGCAAGTTCAATTTTATATTTCTTAACCAGTTTTTCAGCCAGTTTTTTATCGTTGGTATTGATTGCTTTCTGAATGAGTGTGCCCATGCTTTTAGTAATGGTGAATTCATCATCCACCATGTCAACTGCCTTCTTCGTATTATTATATGCCCAACGCATGAGGTCAGGACTCATAAGATAATAGTTACTTACTGTACGATATTCTACTCCGTAGGGTTTAAAGCGGAAGGCACCTGCTTTACCATACAGAAGTTTACGGTCGTTATCAGGTTCCTGCAATACAGAAGGAACACCAATATACAAATCCATTGATTTGATAAGGTCTTCGGCTACAGGTGTGCCCAACTTTTCAGAGTTATCATAACCAATATGAATATGACCACCTGCACTACGCAGGTTTTTGTTGGGTGCTTCGGGACGGGCGTTTTGTTCACGCAACCATACGTTATAATCCGGGTCACAACCAAACGTCTGAGCATTCTCCGTTTGCAGATACTTATCATCTACAATAGCAGCAGGAAGAGGAACGGTACACAGGTGTCCGGGAATCGTAGCATTAACAAAGTTGACACATTTAGTAATGTGTGCAACAAAGTCGTCAACATTTGTTACAGGAGGAATAGTTACCTCAGCAAGTACATTGTCCAAGGAGGTAGAAAAATATTTGTTCAAAGGGTCAAATACAAAAGGGTCATGTTTGGAACCTTTGATATATCCCTCAGCACTTACAATTTCCTGTGTTGTTCTGTCACGCAGGAACATTTCAATATCAGCACCGATAAGTACGTTATGAAGACGTTTCATACTACATTGTTTTATTATTAAAATTTGATTACTTTAATTGTGCACCCCTACGATTGGGTCTTTTAGGTTCAGGTTCAATTTCTTTTTCAATTTCTTCTTCAAAGTCTAAAATAATATTAGGTTCTTTTTTATATTCTCTTTTTACAATTTTAAATTTTACATATTGTTCAAGTCCTATATTACCCTCATTACGAAGAATTTCTAATATTTTAGTAAAAGTAAATCTGTCTACTTGTTTACTTATAAAATTTAAATTATCTTCATTAATACCATTTTGAGCAAGATAGTTTACAAAAGCATATAATGTTGTTTGGTCAGGCGTTTGTTTAAGAAGTGGTTTTTTTGCTGCACCTAAATCAAGAACTTTATAAGTGTATTTCTCAAAAGGATTACGAACATCAGCCATCATATTTTTATAATTTGGCTCACGTACTCTTGCAGGTTCACTTTTAATATCTTTGAAAAAGTCAAGAGCTTTATCAAAGTCTTTATCTATTAAGTGGTCTCTGAGTTTTGAGAATTGTTCTGCTGTAATTATACAAGTATCAAAGGAGTTAAGTGTTTTGTATTTAGTTAACCGCTCTGTTATATCTGTATAATTAGTAATGTAAGGAACTGTGTTTTTGTTATCATAGAGTCCACAACGAATAAAGAATTTACCTTCAAGGTCTACACTCATAAGAGCAAGAAGGTACGCTTTAATGAAAGAAACTTTTTCAAGGTTCATTATTTGAACCGTAAGGCCCGGTACGTTATTGTAATAGTTGTGATAAAGACCTCTCAACATAAACAGAATAAACTGTTTATGAATTTTAAGTTCATCACCTGGAATCTGCACACAATAAAAACTATTCTTAGTGAGTAAGAAATTCTTTTGATAGTTAACTGTAGTTTCAAAACCACCAAATTCTTTGATACCTAAATAATTAATATCAACACAAAGAATACTCTTTAAATGATTTACCCAATCACAGACAAAAGATTCATTATATCCTGACCAAGAAACCCATTGAACAGGAATAAATAATCTTATGTCCTCAGTATCATCTTTCAAAGGAGTTGTATCATCTGTATAAATCCCACTGGAATATGGTAAAAATTCTTCACAGCGGAAGCAACCTTTTTCCATATACGTTAACTTAGTATTCAAATCTTTTTTAGGACTTGAAAAGTTTTCAGCAGTAATATCTTTGAGTTCAGGAGTTTTATCAAAGTCTTCAAACTTTTTGATAAATTCTTCTTTTTTCTTAGAGTTATCCATTGGTTTAAAGTCGGAATAACCGTACTCAGAACGTGCATTAAAATTGTAAACTAAAGCGTCTGTTTTATTAATACCTGTCTGAATTAAATCTTCAATTCTCCAATTATATGCTCCAACAAAAGGATGTGAAGATTCAACAAGATTTCTTTTTACAAAATTATCATTTTGTTTATAATTCGGATTAACATAAATATAGTCATTCATAACACACATCCTTTTCATCACTTCATTTACTCCTACATTAGGAGTACTCTTAGTATTAATAGTTGATGCAATCCTGAAAATTAAATAACCCTTCGTACGAATATTAAAGTTAAAAAGCTGTTCTTTAATTTCTTCGGGGATTTCTTCAAATTTATTAGCCATATCTTTATCTGTTAAGCCAATTTCCTGATTTGATAATATTGCGAGGACTTCTGTCCTTAAAGATGAACATCGTTGCTTCACCTTTTGGAGTAGTGAATGTAGTGACATCGTAGAAATGATTTTCAGAGTCTCCTTTTACGCCGTTGAAACCTTCAAGGCGGAAAACTCTGCGAATTACATCGGGGTTTGTTGTTTTATAGAGTTCACCTTTAATGGAAGTATCTCCACCAATATGCACTGCCGGAAAACCACCAAGATTTGACATGGTATATTTAGGTTCCGTTTCAAATTTACCACAATACTCTACATTTTCACCTTCCAAACAACGGTGATTACCTTCTCCTTTGAGCAGTGTTCCGTACACAAAGAATAAGATTGATTCAGGAATTTGTTTTATCATTGTATTAATTTATTAAAATTGAAAAGATAGGTAGAAACAAAGTTCCCATGTTTACTTTTGGAGGGTAAACCCTATCTTTGCACCGCCTACAGGATTCGAACCTGTACTACTTGAGCACCCCTCAAGCCTGCTGCCATGAGATATTTTGCTGATACCCCAGTTTTACATTAAAGCGATGATGTTACTTATACTTAAAAACAATGTAATCCTTAAGATTAAAAACAGGAATATACATCATTCTTGAAACAGAATTATTTGTTGTTGAGTACCATGCTAAAGCACAAAGTACTTTTTTAGGAACTTTGTACAAGTGGTCGTTGTGATATATGTACACAGTTTCTATATTTGCAGCATCGGGAAATTCATATTCATAGAATAAAAAACAAGTATGTCCCATGTAAATACTACATGACCTTGGAGAAGTGTAAATAATTCCGTTATTTACACTTATTTTATAAGCAGGAATATGGTTGCTTACTTGAAGTTTTATTCTCACTGCCATAGTATCAGGGTCTGAACTAACTGTGACAAAACCACCATAATTATCTTCAAACTTCCAAAGAACTTTGTTATCAACCATAAATAATAAACTTATTAACTAAAAAAAGGGAGACACTTACCCGACCTCCCTTAGGTTATAATGTTTTACATATCTGTCAAGGAAGCAGATGCTTATTATTCCCGTACTCTGTACGATAACCCTGTCCTAGAAAAGTTTAGCGGCAATTTCGTTATACTTGAGCCTTTGGTTAGTCGCATATGTACTTATCCTAAGATGTTCCAAGTTTGTCCCGTATCTCAAAAAGAAATTGTTACCTCCGTTTTCTCGAAAAACATTATAAATTACACGCAGATTACCCCCGAAGACCGTTAAGCCTTCGGTGGGGAATCAGTATGTAAGTATCATTCGTTTTTTAAACGAAGAATTTTTATGCTCTTTCCGCATGATTTTTTTGAGTTCAGCGGGTTGTTTACGAGCAGGTGTTAGCTTTTGGTTAGCTACAGGATAATGCTTTTCGTAAAAAATATTGTTTCCTTTCAGCAAAACAACGTCACTTACTTTGGACATTGTTTCATGTGCAAATGTCTGTGCTCTTTTTGCAGGTGATTCTTCATTGTCAGGTGCAAAAAAAGATGGGTGCAGATTGACAAGTCTTTGTCCGTCTGCCCCGGAGATTTTAAGAAGCATTTGTTTTTTTATATTTAGTTAGTGTTGACAAATTAGCAGGAGTAATACCCCATTCATCAGGACTTCCATAGTGAGTTGGATTATAATGGTGAGTATTATAATACTCAATACTCATATATACCCTCTTCTTCGTAGAATTACAATAAAAATATCCAATCTTTTTTTCTTTATGTAATTCTGCCAAGCAGAGCTGTACTTCTTCAAGGGTTACATCGTTATAATAATAACGACATAATTGATAAATGTCACCAAGGCTACGCCGGCGTGCTTTTTTACAAGTTACTGCACCTGTAGCTGAATCACGCGTTTCGTTATCTTCTGATAAAGAAACAAGGAGGTCTAAAATAAAATCTTTCATTTCCCAATCTCCAAAAGAAAACTCACTCTTGAATTTACCCAAGAATAAGGGTTTTTCTTTACTCAACTTGAGTTCAACAGAACGAAGTGTATCCTTGACTGACATATTAAAATAATCTTCTTTTTGAACTGGTTCTTTTAGCTTTTAATTTAAAAGTGAATTTTTCTTTAAGGGTATTATATAAAGTAGTTAAATCATTTTCAATACATCCTGCAAGGATGATTCTGAGATAAGATTTAAAAGGTTTTACTTCATAAAAAGAACAATAGTAAGGAATTCCTACATACACTTGTAATGAAGCATCTTTTTTATAAGGAAATTCTTCTCTTGTATAAAGGGCTTCAAACATATCCAACTCATAAAGTTGCCACGCTGTAAGAGCATATACAACACCCTCAACATAATCAAGAGGGGAAGCTTTTTCAATGTTGGCAAAACCTCTACAGTTAAATATTAACTTGTATCCGTAGATACGATGGGTTCCAATTTTTTGTACACGACCTACTCTTCTTTCAATTCTCTCTTGGAGCATATTGGAACCATATGCAAAATAATAGTATAATTTCAAGTTGTTTTATTTGTGGACAAGATGGGATTCGAACCCACACCTCCGTTTGTACGCGGATATTCTACCTAATCAGATATGTCCTACATACCCAATATTTAAATTACAAGCCCTATTATTAATATTTCTTTTTATTATCTTCACTCCAAAACCAAGCCATCCATGAAACAATACGGATGATTGATATGATGAATAAAGCAAAACACATCCAAAAATACCAGTAGTGACGAGCACCCCAATCATATTTTGAATCAATATTAACTTCACTTACACGTTCTCCTTGATGTATAGTATCACCAAAAAACCCACTTGCCTGAATTGCATCATTAAGAAATGTGCACAGCATTCCGCCTACACATAAAATGACAACATATAAACTGAGCCATGAAAGAAAAACGATTATCTTTTTCATTTTATCAAATTTTTAACAAAACAAATTTTGTTTGTATCTGTGTTATTCGTACATTTGCAGCCTTGTTAATAGGAAAGCCCTGCATGACAGAAGTTGCAGCCTATCAACAAGTGCAAGTAAGTAGCCGCTTACCTCTACAAGTTCCGAGCAAAGGAAAAAGGCTTTAAAACTTTCTCATAACTCATTGATAATCAACAATGGGGGAGAAAGAGGGGGTGTATTCAGCCTACAGATTATAACCTACAGCCTGCATTTAATAGATAATTTCTACAAAATATTTAGACTGTAAATTGACTGGCAAAACAACGTGCAAACCTATTTGTGGCTTAATCTTCAAAAGGACGATAATGAAACTCCCCTGTACCCATAATTTTATTAATAAGCCAGTCAGTAAGTTTCAAACTCCACTCTTCCGGATGATATTGAACAGACGCAATAGGTAACGTCTTGTGAATCATTGCCTCCACTACTTTATTACCACCTTTACAATCCTCAACGGCTACCACATCAAAGCAGTCTGCCACCTGAGACTGTAAAACACCCTGATGGTGATGTGAATTTACCGGTGCTTTCCAGTCAGTCATAACACCACTCTTAGGATTGCGGCACACGAAATTGATTTTGTGTCCCTCAACACGGCGTGCTTCGGAGTCAGGGTGACCAACAAGGTGTTGTTCCAACTTACCACCGAAGAACACATTGAGCATCTGATGACCCAGACAGATACCAAAGATAGGAATTTCTTTATCCACGTAATTTTTCAGACGTTCACGGTAGAAGAATTCTTTGAACACATCCTGACCACCTGTATAGAAGGACGGTGCCTGATTGTAGTTGGCAGGGTTAAGGTCAGGGCCACCCGGCAACAGAAGCATATCTACAGGGACAAATTCTTCTTCCGGCATAAGGATACGGGGTGTCATTCCAAGACTTCCACACCAATCAAGGTATGTTTTAGTTGCACCCCATGAATTTTCTCCCGTACTCCAACCGGGAATACCCATTACTTTTTTCATTCCAGTATTTTAAAGTTTGTAAAAGATTTGAATGTTATCTTTGTGTAACAAGCAGCGGCGGCAGGCATTAAGTCAATAATATCTGCTTTATAAGCTATTGAAAAACAATTTCTTGCTTTGGTATTAAATGAAAACTCACCATTTTCATATTCAAAATTCCAACATGCAGGAAACTTATATCCTGATATAAGAATATTTACTTTACTTTTATTACGATATTGGTTATATAAGTCTATTTTTTGCTCAATAGTTAAATGTGGGGTAAGCATTTAAATCCTAAAGTTGTGTTAACAATTTTGACTTTCTGATTAATCTTCTGACGGAGAATGTTTCTTGCTTTTTTGTTTTGCTTACCTTTTTGAATTAGATGATATTCTTCTCTCAACCCTGAAACTTCCTCCATTAATCCTATAATATCAGGCTTATCAGTCATAAAATAGAAACGATTTGTTGATGACGAACTTTATACTGTCTCATGCAGACAAGTTTAGCATGAAGATATGAACCAGACCACACAGAGAATTTCTTTTTCTTATTTCCAAAATCACAAACAACAGTTCTCTTTCTTATTTCTGTAGCATAGTTAGGAACTTCCTTACCATTTACAAAAGCTTTAAACGCTTCTCTTGTCATATGTTTAAAGTTTAATTTCTTTCCATACCGGGTTTCCATCCCCATTCATCAGGTAATGTGTAAGCATACTGTTGATGAGCATAAAGATTAGAAGTATGATAAATACTGCTATATACCCTTTTTTTAATATCAGTGCAGTATATACCTGTAATTTTTTCTTTTGTATATAAATTATGTAAAGTTTCGTGAACCTCTTTCACGGTAACAGAAGGATAATAATGAAGAGTAATTAAAAAGATGTCACCAAGTGACCGCCTTTTACGTATGCCGCACACATCGAAATTAACAGTGGGGTTGTTTGTTACAGTAATAAACTCACGATTAAGTTTATTAATGAACAATAAAATGAACTCTTCTAAACTCAGGTTATGGTCGTGAAAATAACCTTGCAGTTTATACCCATTAGGGGTTTCACTTAAGAGTTCTTCCTGAATTTGTGCGTATGATTTCATAATAAGTTTGGTAAGATTATACATTCAGATTCATCACGGACAATATTTTGACACTGCAACATAGGACTCCAGTTTTCAGGATTACTGGGTAAAGCATATGCATAGCTTTTTATAAAAAGCTGATTGCGCTCTATTTTTGTATTGTATCTTGTGTATAATACAATACCTTTGGTACGTCCTCTGTTTGGTTCATTTTTATATGAAAGAAACATGACATGAGTACCATCCTTGAATTTAGGATTTTTTGCTTCGGTAATATCTAATGTCATGCCAATGATTTATTTTTTTCCAAGAAGTCATAAATATTGATTAAGTAAATAATCATATTCGTGCCTCTTGTTGATGTGTACGGTGTTCTTGACATAATACTTTCTTTAAAGTACTGTTGCACATGACCATCCAAATCAGTTTTGATGTCAATTAACAACATTCTTTTACTTGTGGTACCATATACAAGTTTAAAGAAATCGTAAATATCTTTTTTGGATTGAATCTTGTTTAAAATAACATCCATATGATTTACAGATGCTATTTGACAGTTTCCTGTTGGTGTTTGAATAATACCTGCTACTGCAGGATAATCACTTTTCTGTATCCTTGCATTTATATACCAACTTGTAAACGGATTCTTTGCTGTTTGTACTTCAAAAAACATTATTTTGCAGGATTTATGATATAAATAATCATGTTACTTCCGTTACTTGAAATGTAAGGAGATTTCATAATTATTTTTCTCTTTGAAAAAAGTTGTTCAAAATTTTTTTCGTACTCTAAGTTTAAATCAATTAAAAAAAGAGGTCTTGTTATTTTTGCAATATATCGCATAAAATCAATAAACTCTTTTTTACTTATTTTGCCATGTATATACATAGACAAAGGGCCACTAAAATTATAAACAGTATTTAATTGACAATTAGCAGTTGCTCCGGAACATATACTTAAATTAATATATTGTTCTGTTTTACCATTTTTTTGAAACCACCATGAACGAACTGATGGTGAAGCATTGTTAAATGGTTGTAAAGCTGCAGTAATCATAACAAAAGATTTAAAAAAGGGTCACTGGTTTGTGACCCCTCCTATTACGAATAACCGTTTTGCCACATTGAAGCCTTAGAGTTAATTTCAGTCTGCTGAGAGTTTCCTCCCGTTTAAGCATTGTTCAGATTAGTACAACCCAAACATGGTTATTCTTATGAACGCTATCCGGGACTCGAACCCGGAACCTCTTCTCAAAGGGAATTGCTCTGACCAAAATTGAGCTAATAGCGTCACCATGAGCATACTTCAAAGGTATAAGCCGTGTAGCATGCTCGGCGGATGTTTGATTATGATTTATTATTATGTTGTTCCGACAGCCATCGGGTGCGTACACCAGATAACAGGTTAGTTGCGGCAGGAGAGTTGCGGTTCATACATAAATAATAATTCCCGGTATTACATCGTTCATCAGTGAGCAGGCGGCTCAGATTCCGATATTTATAGTTGATAACGATTTCTGTCTTTACCGGACAGGCCAGGATTTTGTTCAGTTGCTTTTCAGGCTGCGAAAACAACCTGACGCAGGGAACTGTTGCGGGTGATGTTTCAAAAGTGTAAAGGTCTGTTGTCAGAGGACTTACAGTAAACTCATTATGAGTTACCATAGCGGTCACTCCCGTCTTGCTACCGGAGTCTCTCTCGGTACAGGACGAAGCCATTAGCGTCAGCATAGACAGCATAATGACCAAAAGCAAAGGTGTTTTGAACCTCATGTTTTTAGTTTTTATGGTGAATAATTAAATGACATTGTAAATGAAACCACATACCAATAATGCACAAGTAAAGATAAATACAACTACCACTACTGTATCTTTAACAGTATATTCCTCAATCTCTTTATCGTTCAAACGATAAATATAATTGACGAAGGAATTGTATATCTTTTTCATTATTATTGTTTTAAATTCATAATAGTATGGATATGGTCTTTTGCTCTTGTATCACAGATTTCATTGAGAAACTCTTTTACTTTTTCACAATTATAAAAGGGGTCTTTATCAGTATTTGCTAAAGGACGGACAAGACTCGGACTAAGTTCAAATGAGTTATTGTACACGGATTGACCAAAACGTAAACCTTTGTCACGAGTCATATCTTTACGAACTTCTGAATAAAGTGCAAGCACTTCTTCTGAATTAAGTTTACGAGGCATA
>CAZLZR010000041.1:0-42156 GCA_964564015.1 uncultured Acetivibrio sp. | reverse complement strand
CGCTTATTTCAAGGCTAAGCTGACAAATTTACAGTGGGAAAGTTGAGTTATTTACCTATTGCAATTTACTATCTTTGTATTTTCTCAGAATTATACTTATCTTTACAAGCATTTTCCTTCTGCTTCAATAGTTTTATCTTATATTTAGCAATGCAATAATTAAATCTGGTAGGCGGAGATGATTTTATGAATTTAAAAGTAGGAGAAGTCGTTACACTAAAGCACTATTCCGGCAAGAAAATAAACAAAGGTGTAATAAGCAATATCAGCGACAATTATCTTGTCATTAAACCGGATAAAGATTTCCTTATATTCAATTTTTTTGACAACGATCCCATAGTAATGGGATTTGAAGACGAAAATATTGTAAATATTTGTGAAAGTACCATTTCAAGTATTGACTATCAGCAAAATACCTTTGGATTGACCGTAAATAATGTAATATCCATTACAGACAGAAGGGTTACACAGAGATTTCCTGTTTCTTTATGTGCTTACATATTGGACAAGGGAGAAAAAAACTTTTCGTATATCCGTAATATGAGTATTGAGGGATTATCAATCTGTTCAAAACTTGAATACGAAAATGGCCAGAGCTTAAAAATCAATACAACTATAGAAGGCAAAAATCTTGAATTTGAAGCAAAAGTAGTTTGGAAAAATGAAAGTAAATATGGCTATGAATACGGTCTGGAGTATAACGAAATCGATAATTCCGTTATGGAGAGCATAGAGCAATGTATGGAAATATTAAGGCTCACTCAGGAATTTGCAGTTGTAATGCTTAAAACTCAATATGATTCATACAGAAAGATAATTTCTAACAAACTTTCTAAGAACTAGTGCTTTTAACATTACTAAATTCTAGTCTATCATAATGTTAAAAATGCACATCATCTGTCTGTGCCCCGCATGCTCTAGAAAAAAATTCTGTTATGGGGCACTGGTATTTTTAGCTAAGAAAATTATTATTATTAAAAAATCGTGTGGGTTAATGCAACAAACGCCCACACGATTTTTTTGACCTTTACAGAGTATCCCATCTGGGATCTATGTTTTGCGAAACTGCTCTATATCCTTTGGCAATATACAGGGCATCTAAAAGTGCCATTCGGACCATTGCTTCACATACTGGATATATTCTCGGGCAAACAGAAGGATCGTTTCTTGTATTAAATTCAACCTCAATATTCTCCTGCTTATACATATTAACTGTTTTCTGCTTTATCTTAATTGTCGGAGTGGCTTTTACAGCAACTCTGATCCTTAGATCTTCGCCATTGGAAATACCACCCAATATTCCCCCTGCATGGTTGGTTTTAAACCTTACTCTACCGGTTTTTTCATCAAAGTATGGAATATCATTGGACTGGGAACCTTTCATTCTCGAATGTTCGAACCCATCCCCAAATTCTATTCCCTTTATTGCGCCAATTGACATTATAGCGTGTGACAGAGTTGCCTGGAGTTTGTCAAACACGGGCTCTCCTAAGCCGGCAGGAACACCTTTTGCAATTATTTCAACAACTCCGCCGCAGGAATCACCTTCATCCTTTATTCTTATGAGTTCATCCATCATTTCTTTCGCTTTTTCAAGATCCGGGCAATTTAAATGATTTTTTCGATAATTCTCCTTTGCAGTCTCGTAACTGATATTTCCAGCTTTTATTCCATGTATTTCAGTTATAAATGCTATTACATCAATTCCCATGGTGTCAAGTACGGCTTTGGCTACGGCACCACCGGCAACGCGAGCCGCTGTTTCCCTGCCTGAAGCACGGCCTGCTCCAATATTGTCTGCGAATTGTCCGTATTTTTTAAAGAAAGAATATCCGGCTTGGCCTGGACGAATCACTTCTTTGTAGCTTTTATGTTTTAAAAGGTGTTCATCTTCAATTACTCCATTTGGGATAATTAATCCAACAGGAGTGCCTGTTGTAATGTCGTCTTCCATAACACCGGAAAAGATATAGACTTTATCCCTTTCCTGCCTTGGAGTATCCAAGTCAGACTGTCCCGGTCTCCTCTTATCCAATTCGTTCTGCACAAAGTCCGCTGTAAGTTTGATTCCTGGAGGCACACCATCAACAATAGCCATTAATCCACCAAAAAGTTCTTTTGGTATGTCAAGATTCTTTCTGAACCCCCCTGCATAAGACTCACCACATGTGGTTACACGAAATATTCTACCAAATGTGTTTCCTACCATTCTACATCAACTCCTTATATATTTGCATTTCTTTCATAACCCGCTACTCTGATTTTGACTTACGATGCGGTATATACTGCGTTATTATTTCTTTAATTATTGAATCGACATTCTTATTTGTACAGTCTATTTTAGAGTCCGCATATTTCAGGTAAAGCGGCAACCTTTCTTTATACAAGTCCTCGAAAGATTGATTCTTATTTCTTGCAAACCTTCTGCCACCCTCAAGACGATTATTTATTTCGTCAAGTTTAACATCAAGAAACACTACAAAACCGTCTTTTTTAAGGTGCTCCATTGCTTTCTTATTGTATATGACACTTCCGCCTGTTGATATTACATGATTATCCGCACTGATTTCAAGAATTACATTTTCCTGTATTTCAAGGAATTTTTCAAGGCCATCTTCATTTACAATATCCTTAAGCTGCCTTTTTTCCCTGTCAAAGATAAGTCCATCCGTATCAATAAAATGCATTTCCAAAGCCTTGGACAGGGGTTTCCCAATAGTACTTTTTCCTGAACTTGGCATACCTATCAAAATGATATTTCTGTATTCCATTTAAAATCCCCCGATTAAAATATATAACAATATTATACACATAAATAGCTGTTGAACCAATAAAATTTTTTATAAGTATAGGAATTTATAAAAATCCTATTTTTGTAAATTCCTATACTGGGGTGTCGAAGGGAACCATAGGGTTCCCTAGCGAACAAGAAAATTCATGAGCAAAGCAAATTTTCTTGAAATTATTGAAACACTATCTTATTTTTCTTCGTCTAATCATAAAGGCATATCGGTAATGTCAATCATTAAATATCGTATGAAAAATTTGAAACAATAGCTTTTGAATGATTGAATTATTTAATCGATTGGTATATACTTTATTTTTGTAAAATCAATAACGAAAGAAATATGCAAAATATTAATAAATGGAGTAGATGATTATGAATGGACGGAAATTTTTCCTTATAATTAGTACGGTTTTATCCTCTTTTATGTTTATTTTAGGTGTTTTATCCCTTGGGTACATTTATGCCTCAACCGATGAAGCTGTACCAGATAATGTATATAAAGACAAGGGTAATGTACTGGGTATTTTAGATTCCTACAAAACCGTCAATGAAAGTATAAATGTACTTGTATTAGGTGGAGATAAGGTAAACAAAAATACAGATACTATGATGCTTGTAAACTTTAATCCATCAACTGCAAAAATCAGTATCCTGTCCATACCAAGGGATACAAAAGTTAGAATAAATAACAAAACAGCCAAAATAAACGCTGCATACCCTGGCGGAGGCGGAGAACGGGCCATTGAAAGTGTAAGCGATCTGCTTGGTGTTGACATCAAATACTACGTTTATATTGATACATCGACCTTCAGAAAGGTTATTGATAAGCTTGATGGTGTCGATTATTATGTTCCGGAAAATATGAATTATGATGATCCGCTCCAGAACCTTCATATACATCTTAAGAAAGGACAACAGCGTCTCGATGGAAAAATGGCCGAGCAGTTTATGAGATACAGGCAGGGGAATAACCACAAACCTACTGAGAACTACGATGGCAGTGACTTAAAAAGAATAGACGCTCAGCAAAACTTCATAAAAGAGTTAATACGACAAAAAGTCAACATCTTCTATATTACTAAAATGAACGATATACTCAATGTTGTTTTCAGCAATATGGATACCAATATAGAAATGGACGAGGTGCTTAAATTATCAAAGAATGTAAGCAAAATTAATGCTAATGAGATTAAAATGTTGAAGTTGCCCGGCGATTCAGTCCATACCAGTGCCTGGTACTATGAAATTGATAAAGAAAAAGCAGATGAAATAGTAGATCAGTATTTTAAAAATTAAAGCATTACAAAACTCCGGGTTCCCATAGTACCCGGAGTTTTTATCTGGTCTCTTTTAATAAAAATGATTGCTCGGCCACGTTCTCTTTACATTTATTAAAAGCACCTTCTTGAACATTAAAAAATCAGGTGGTCAAAAAGATCTTGTATGCCTTATAGGACATAAAAATATCTACTTTACTTGCAATCTCAAAGGGCGAGTGCATTGATAGTATAGCCACACCGCAATCAATTACATCAACATTAAGGTTTGCAATAAACTGTGCTATTGTGCCTCCGCCTCCCTGGTCAACCTTTCCTAATTCCGCTGCCTGCCAGACAATGTTATTGTCATTAAATAACTTTCTCACTTCACCTACAAATTCTGCATTTGCATCACTCGCACCGGATTTTCCTCTTGAGCCGGTATACTTCTGAAGTACTATTCCCCTTCCTAAGTACGAAGAATTCTTTTTATCGTATACACTTTCAAAGGTAGGATCAATAGCAGCATTAACATCTGCTGATAGCATTTTCGAGTTGGAAAGACAATTTCTTATTATAATATCGTTATAATTATCCATGCTCATACTGCACAATTGAGCCAAAAAGTTAACGAAAAAGCTTGACTGTGCCCCTGTGTTTCCCATACTGCCTATTTCCTCTTTGTCGGACAAAATGCATACAGCAGTTCTCTTTGTCGTGTTTACTTCAAGAATTGCTTCAAGAGCTGCATATGCACATACCCTGTCATCCTGTCCATATGCACCCACCATACTTTTATCAAAACCCACATCCACCGCATCGATCTTGGGTACCATTTCCAGTTCGGCTGAAAGAAAGTCTTCTTCAACGATCCCGTATTTCTCGTTTAAGATATTCAATATGTTTAATTTTACTTTATCTTTAACCTTCTCATCCTTATAAGGAATTGAACCCGACAAGATATTCAAGCCCTCTCCGGTTATTGCCTCGCTCATTTTCTTCTGCATTTGGTCAGCTGCAAGGTGAGGAAGAAGATCTGTGATAGTAAAGACTGTATCGTTATCGTCTTCGCCTATACATACGTTTACGGTACTTCCATCTCTCTTAACTATTACACCGTGCATTGCCAATGGAATTGTCACCCATTGATATTTTTTAATTCCCCCGTAATAATGTGTCTTCAAAAAGACCATGTCATTGGCTTCATACATAGGATTAGGCTTCAGATCAATTCTTGGGGAGTCAATATGCGCTCCAACTATATTTACGCCACTTTCCATTGAATTTTCTCCAATTACGGCAAGTACAATAGTTTTACTTCTTCCGACACTATATACTTTCATACCGGGCTGCAATTTTTTGTTGGATTTTATCATCTCGTCCAAAGAAACAAATCCCTTACTCCTGGCGAGTTTTTCTGTTTCATCGGTAAATTCCCTTTCGGTTTTGGCTTTGTTTAAAAATCCTTTATACCTTTCACACAGTTCAAACGTGACTTTAAATTCTTCATCATTAATATTTTCCCATGCACTCTTTTGCTCATATAACAACTTCTTTGATAAGATTTCTCCCTGAGTTTTATTTTCGGACATAACTCTCCTCCTTAATGTTCATAGCTACTTTTTAGAATACAGCAAAAATTCATTCTTTTAAATAATTTTCTGCATGTTTAATTCAAGCTAATAGTAAAAGAATTAATTTATAGCAGTATTTAACATATTCTTAGATTATAATTATAGCACTTTATTCTAAATATTTTAACCGTATAATCTATATTATTATCTCCAATATTCTTCATAGAATATGAGATTTAAGACAGATTAAATTACCTAAAAATAAAAAGAGCTAAAAAGCTCTTCTTATTCCAATATATATTTATTTGTAAAAGTTATCATTCCAAGAAAGTTGCGGCAATATCTTTCTGCATTAATTCAAAATTTACAAGAAGCTCTAACAGCTTGTCTACAACAACAGGGTCAAACTGTGTACCTGAATTCATTTTAAATTGATTTATTGTTTCATCAAGGTTAAGCTTTGATCTGTATTTTCTATCCGAAGTCATTGCATCGAAAGCATCGGCTACAGTCAGAATTCTTGCAAGAAATGGAATTTTATCACCCTTCAAGCCTTCAGGGTAGCCTTTTCCATCTATTCTCTCGTGATGGTATTTAACTAAAGGCACAACATCCTTAAACATTGAAATTGCTGATAATATATACGCACCCTTAAGTGGATGTTTTTTTATTTCCTCATATTCTGAAAAGTTGAGTTTGTCTGTTTTGAACAGTATGTCGTCGGCCGTACCAATCTTTCCGATATCATGGAATATACCCCCAACTTTCAGAAGTTCAATCTCTTCATGGCTTAAATCGAACTGCTCTCCCAACTTTGCAGCATAATAGGATACCCTGTCAGAATGTCCGCGGGTGTATATATCTTTAGCATCAACCGTTAGCCTTAATGCCTCAATTGTGTCTATATACCTGTTTCTCAATTCCTGATAGGTTCTATCAAGCTCTTCCTTTTTCATATTTATAAGGGAATGCAAGAAAGCATTGTTTATTGATGATGAAGCTTGAGTAGAATATATTTCGAGCAATTTTAGTCCTTCATCAAAGTTGTTGCTCTCGATATATATTACTCCTATGGAAGTGCTGTTTTCACTTATTAAAGGCAAAATAATTCCATGATCCAAGTAAACTGTTACCTTGTTTTCTCTCGAAAAACCGATCCTTTCCATCAAATCCGGGCTAAGCATCATAACCAACGATTCCACAGGAATTTTATATTCGCCAACACCTTTGTAAATAATCTCTCCGTGGCTACTTATACAATCATCTACAAGAATAAAGGCATCCTTACTATTCACAAGAGGCATAAGGCCTTCTAAAATTTCTTCTAGAATTGTGTCTATCGGCTGCAATTGATAAATTTTGGGAACAGCATAAAGTATTTTGTTCAAGCCATCCTTAAATTGCTTTATGGTACGCATCTGAGAAATTGATTTAATACCGGATTCAATTAACAATAACAGTTGGTCAAACCGGTCACCTTTTTCGCAGTAACCTTGAATATCAAGTGCTTTGATTGTTTCTAATGGGGGTGCAAGATCTTTATGTCCTGTCAGTAACAATATGTAAATATCCTTATTAAACTCTCTTATTTTTGCAACGACTTCATCTCCATGTATCGGAGTCATTATATAATCCAAAATAAGCATATCAAATGATTCAGTTTCCAATCGTTGGATAGCTTCAACAGGATTAGAAATTCCAACACAGTAATACCCACTTCTTGTGAGCATTACTTTCATAGAATTAATAATTCCTTCTTCATCATCCACTATCAGAATTTTGTAATCGGTTGTTACCTCAGCCATCTTTTTTCTCATTCTAACTCCTCCTAAAACTTACTGTACTATTAATATTTGCATTTTGGAGCTAAGTAATGAGTGAAATATTACTTCCACTTTTCAAGTTGCCTAATTGGCTCAAATAAAGCCTGAAGTAAAATTGTAGTGGAGTTATATTTTCACCATTGTAGTAGAAAGTATGCTGCTATGATATTGGCAACCTGACAATCTATTAAGCTTTTGCATAATAGATATCACTGTCGACTGGGCGCTATTTGTACATAACTTTATATAAATAAATTGCTATTTTTTGTAGTAAAACCCTTACTTCGTCATGATAATGATAATATTAGCCCTGCTAAGCAAGTTATAATAAAACAAATTCTGATATTTGTTAATTTCTGAACTCCCTGGACATTCTCTTCGAAAAAGCTACTTTCAAGATGTGCTAGAAGAAAAAACTTGACTAATTTATGTAAAATAAAAATAAGCACATTTAATGCTCTATTTTTATTTTATAAAATTATTGTTAGTTATGCAAGAGTTTTTATATAGGCAATTTGTATCATTTATATAGGACTATCTTAAATATCCTTACGATTCTTTAAAATCACATAAGCTTAAATAATTTTTTTATCCAGGCTCAAAATAACTTTTGTTTCTTGACTTATTTTTCTCGTTACATTATAAATAAACTATGGAAATGAAATAAATGTAATTTAGGTATGACTAAAATTTAAATTCATACTCTGGATAACGAAAAAACTTGATTTGATAATGTTTTCAAAACATGAGAATAGGATGTTGTTTTTTCGTTATCACTTACTATTTAATCGAATACTGTTTGGAGGAATTATTATGTTTGATTGTCATGTACACAGCAGCTTTTCCGGGGATAGCGATATGAAATGTGAAGATGCTTTAAATACTGCTATAAACATCGGTTTGGAGGGGCTTTCATTTACAGATCATCTTGATTATGACTACCCTGATTACGACGATGTATTTTTAATTGATTTTGAAAAATACTCAGATTTTATGGATGGGATAAAAGATGATTTCAAAAGCAGGATAAAAGTATTTAAAGGTATAGAAGTGGGTATACAGCCTCATGTAATAGATAGTACTCTGGATGTGATAAATCGCTATGATTTTGATATAGTTATTGCATCAGTTCATATTGTTGATAAACTGGATCTTCATAATGGAGACTTTTGTAAATCAAAAACACAAAGAGAATCCTACACAAGATATCTTGAAGAAGTGCTTAAAACCGTTGGTTTATTTAGCAATTTCGATATTTTCGGCCACCTTGATCTCATCAGGAGGTATGGATGTTATGATGACAAGATATTAAAATATAATGACTACATGGATTTGATTGATGCTATCCTTTCAAAACTTGTTGATATGGGGAAAGGCATTGAAGTCAATACTTCCGGATTCAGATACAAATTAGATTCACCTATGCCTGATTTTGAAATAGTCAAACGATTCAGAGAACTTGGTGGTGAAATTATCAGTACCAGTTCGGATGCACATTTTCCCGAGCATATTGGATATAAGTTTGATTATATAAAAGAAATGATATCAAAATCCGGTTTTAATTATACCACACACTTTGAGCAAAGAAAGCCTGTATTCACAAAAATCGGTTGATCCAGGAATTATAGTGAGGCCTTTAGCTGCACAAATTAAATATATTCACATTATAAAAGCGATGGGGGCATGTAGTTCCCATCGCTTTTCCATACTCTAAAAAGAACTAGTTGACTATTTGTACTTTGTGGTAAACCTTCTTTCCTTTCTTGATAATTATTTCATTATCTTTAAAATCTTCTTGTTTCACCAAGAAATCAATTTTATCAACTTTTCCATCATTGACACTTACTCCACCCTGTTCGACAAGACGTCTTCCTTCACCTTTAGATGGAGCCAGCTTTGTCTTTATTAAAAGGTCAAGAATATTGATTCCGCTGCCAAGTTCCTCAACACTTATTTCTGTAGTTGGCATATTTTCAGAACTTGCTCCTTTACCAAATAGAGCTTCAGCAGCCCCTTGCGCTTTTCTAGCCTCTTCTTCACCATGGATAAGTTTGGTTACTTCAAAGGCAAGAATCTTTTTCGCTTCATTTATCTCCTGGTCTTTAAGCTTTGCAAGCTCCTCAATCTGATTCAGAGGAAGGAATGTAAGCAGTTTCAGACACTTTATAACATCATTGTCATGGATGTTTCTCCAGTATTGGTAAAACTCATATGGAGGTGTCTTGTTCGGATCAAGCCATAAAGCTCCCTTCTCGGTTTTTCCCATTTTTTTACCTTCACTGGTTGTAAGAAGCGTAAAGGTCATACCGTAAACTTCCTTTCCCTCTACCCTTCTGACAAGTTCAATTCCCCCAAGAATATTTGACCACTGGTCATCTCCTCCAAGTTCGAGCACACAACCATGTTTCTGGTACAATTTTAAGAAATCGTAACTCTGCATAAGCATGTAATTAAATTCAATAAAGGACAAGCCTTTTTCCAACCTTGATTTGAAGCATTCGGCTGTCAGCATTCTGTTTACTGAAAAATGAACCCCTATTTCCCTTAAAAACTCAACATAATTCAAGTCTAAAAGCCATTCGGAGTTATCAACCATTATTGCTTTATCATCAGAAAAGTCAATAAAGTTGGATAACTGCTTTTTAAAATTGTTTGCATTTCTCTGTATTTCTTCCTGGGTCATCATTCTGCGCATGTCGGTTTTTCCTGAAGGATCACCTACCATAGCAGTCCCGCCACCAATTATGGCAATTGGCTTATGACCTGCTCTTTGCATATGAGCCATAACAACCATTTGTAGAAAATGCCCTACATGCAGACTGTCTGCTGTTGGATCAAAACCAATATAAAAAGTCACATTTCCCTTATCGAGAAGCTCTCTTACAGGCTCTTCATGAGTTATCTGAGCAATAAATCCTCTTTCCTTCAATGTTTGAAACACACTTGACATAAATTTTCCTCCTTAAAATTCAAATATCAACAGATCAATCAAATACTGTTTACAATTCATTGGTCCATAAAGTTATACAATTTTACCAACTAAAAAAAGCCCTCACATCCTTCTGTAAGGACGAGAAAGCTCCCGCGGTACCACCTTAATTCGTACACCATATAGATAGTGTACCTCATTATACACCGCCAATATAACGGTAGGCTTCCGGCTCTGCTTAACGGTGAAATAATCAAAATCTCGGGATTATTAAAACCTACTCAATTTAAGGACATTTGACTAATCAAATCCCGTAATTAAAACACTTTCAGCATGCAACTCCAGAGGGTATTTGGTCATTCTATGTGCTGAAGCCCTTTCACCAGCCGGACTACTCTCTGATTGTAACCATAGACGACTTACTTTCACTCTTTCACAGTCTTTAAAACATTTTAACACATAAGCATACGGTTTACAAGAAATTTATTTTGCACGGGGTGCACCCTTCAATTTACGACTGAATAATTCCGCCCCCGACAACTATATCATCATCGTAAAACACAACTGATTGTCCTGGGGTTATAGCTCTTTGGGGTTCATCAAACACTACACTTACTTTTCCATTATCAACCGGTGAAATGGTAGCATCTGCGTCTTTGGCCGAATACCTTATCTTAGCCTTTACTCTCATCGGTTCATGTAATTGGTCAATTGAAATAAAATTTAAATCATCAGCTATCAGACTACTACTAAACACTTCTTTGTCGTCACCGAGGATCACATTATTATTCTTAACATCAAGACCAACAACATACATCGGCTTTCCGAAAGCAATTCCTAAGCCCTTTCTCTGCCCTACCGTGTAGTATATTAAACCTTTGTGTTTTCCTAAAACATTTCCCCTTGTGTCTACAAAATTTCCAGGAACTATTTTTTTATCGGTATTTTCTTCGATGAATCTCCCATAATTATTGTCATCCACAAAGCATATTTCCTGGCTGTCAGGCTTGGAAGCTACACAAAGACCAAGTTCTGATGCTTTTTGTCTTACGATATCCTTACTGTAATCACCGATAGGCATAAGCACTTTTGACAGCTGGTCTTGTGTGAGGTTATACAAAGCATAAGTCTGATCCTTTTGCTGTGTAACCGATTTTTTTAGAATATACCTTTTTCTATTTTCATCATACTCAATAATTGCATAATGCCCTGTTGCAACGTAGTCAATGCCCATTGATACTGCTCTGCCTAGCAAGGATTCAAATTTCACATGCCTGTTACAGGCTATGCATGGATTGGGCGTTTTTCCTTTCAGGTACTCATCTACAAAATAGTTTATGACCTTTTCTTCAAATTCCTCTTTGAAATTAAGTACGTAATAGGGTATTCCAAGCTTATCAGACACTCTCCTTGCATCGTCAACAGCCGATAGAGAACAGCATCCACCTTCAGTCAATTTAACATCTTCAGGTGTTTCTGGCCATATTTGCATTGTAACGCCTATTACATCATAACCTTTTTCTAAAAGTATAGCGGCAGCTACAGAACTATCAACGCCGCCGCTCATACCTATCATTACACTTTTTTTACTCATCTGGGTTTAGAACCTGCCTCTTAATTTAGATTTTAAGTAAATCTTGAAATTTTACAAAGTACCATTGCTTCGTAATATAAAAAAATTTCTAAACTTTAAAAAAGCATTAATCTTCATCATCAATCTCGTGATGAATATCATCACAACGCCTTCCGCAAGTTCCACATTCACACTCGGCTTCGAGTCTGCCATTTTTTCTCAGGTAGTCTTCAATGGCTGCCCTTATGGCTTCTTCAGCAAGATTTGAACAGTGCATTTTAACAGGAGGAAGCCCGTCTAAAGCTTCTGCAACGGCTTGGTTTGTGATTTTAAGAGCTTCTTCAACCGTTTTGCCTACAACAAGCTCTGTAGCCATACTGCTGGTTGCAACCGCTGCTCCGCAGCCAAAAGTTTTGAATTTGGCATCTTTGATGATATCATTTTCTATTTTAAGATATATTTTCATAATATCACCGCATTTAGCGTTGCCAACTTCACCTACACCGTCAGCACCTTCAATCTCACCAACATTCCTTGGATTCATAAAATGGTCCATTACCTTTTCACTATACATATTAATTCCCTCTTTTCACCTTTTCATATAATGGGGACATTTCTCTTAATCTTTCAACTATTAATGGCAAAACCTCAAGTAGATAGTCTACATCCTCCTGGGTGTTTTCATCACCAAAAGTAATTCTTAAGGAACCATGTGCAATCTCATGGGGCAGGCCAATCGCCAATAAAACATGTGACGGATCGAGCGAGCCTGATGTACATGCCGAACCGCTAGACGCTGCAATTCCTTTCATATCAAGCATTAACAAAAGAGATTCGCCTTCAATAAATTCAAAGGAAAAATTAACATTACCCGGCAACCTTTTATACCTGTCACCATTGAGTTTAATAAACGGTATTTTTTTTGTAATTTCTTCTATAGTCCTGTCCCTTAATGCTACTAATTTATTATTATACTGCTCAAGGTTCTGTGTTGCAAGTTCAATAGCCTTTCCAAGACCAACAATTCCCGCCACATTTTCCGTACTGGCTCTTCTTCCTCTTTCCTGCGCTCCGCCATGAAGAAAATTTGTAATTTTAACACCTTTTCGGATGTATAATGCCCCTACACCTTTTGGTCCGTAAAATTTATGAGAAGATAAGGATAACAGGTCTACATTCAATTCGTTGACATTAATTGGTATGCTACCTATAGCCTGAACAGCATCTGTGTGGAAATATATATTTCTTTCTTTTGCAATTTTTCCAATCTCAGCTATGGGTTGGATGGTTCCAATCTCATTATTAGCAAACATAATCGATATCAATATGGTATTTGACTTAATTGCGTTCCTTACCTGTTCAGACGATACCAGACCGTTTTCATCGACAGGAAGGTAAGTAACTTCAAATCCGTCGCTTTCAAGATATTGACACGTATGAAGCACTGCATGATGTTCTATGGCTGTGGTAATTATATGATTTCCTTTCTCTCTATTGGAGTATGCTACTCCCTTTATAGCCCAATTATCTGCTTCAGAACCTGAACCTGTGAAAAAAATCTCTCTTGTTAAGGCTCCAAGAGTTTTTGCTACTTTTTCTCTTGCTTCTTCCACAGCTTTTTTACTCTCTCTACCAATACTGTATATTGATGATGCATTACCAAATTTTCTTGTAAAGTAAGGCATCATTTCTTCAAGAACCTCAGGCTTTACAGGAGTTGTAGCTGCATGATCAAAGTATATTATTTTGCTATCCATAATTAGTGCTCCTTACATCAGTTTTTTGTATAACAAATTGTTTTGCTAAACTCTTAATTACTGTATTTATTTATTTATTCCCTTCGGGGATAAAAGCAAACATTAAATTGTACTAAATTTGTAGGAATTATATATTGTATATATATCCGTTGTTACTATTGTTTTTCTTGTGTTCTTCTATAAGATCAGCCAGTGTAATGGAATCCACTACTTCATTAACCTTGTCCCTGATCTTTTCCCAGACCAATCTTGTTACGCATATATCTGACTTTGTGCATTTTACCGAATCATCCTCAACAACACATTCCACAGGTGCCAATGATCCCTCAAGAGCTCTGAGTACAGATCCGACAGATATATCTTTAGGACTGTGAGCAAGTATATATCCACCTTGTGCTCCTCTGACACTCTTTACATATCCTGCCTTTCTAAGGGAAGCAAATAGCTGTTCAAGATAGTTTTCAGATATATGCTGTCTTTCAGCAATGCTTTTCAATGCAACAGGCCACTCCTCATTATGAAGGGCTAGATCTAATATGGACTTCACACCGTAACGTCCCTTAGTAGATAGTTTCATTGATTGTCCTCCAATCCCAAGTACTTTACTTGGTATTACTATCATAAGATTAGCACTGAGAACATTATTTGTCAATAGAATTAAAACCATATTTTTGTATAGAAATATACAAAAACAAGGAAATCACGAAATTTATATCATTCTTCATAAAAATTTTTGTCTTCAAGCTTAAAAAAGCGGACTATAATATCTCGTCTTTAACATGTCCGATATTTCTCCAATGGTTTTACCAAGTGCATTTATCATAAACACCCCATAATTTGATCTCTTTCCCATAGTCATTTCAGGCATGTTATTTCTAGATACATATGAGATTTGAAAGGAATTTCCTTCATAAACAATTGCATCAATTGGATAATTATAAGTCTCTGCATCCACTACCTCAAATCCCATATTTATCAGCCCGGCTTTAATATCATCAAGTCCATTTTGTACGGCAACTATAATAAAAACCACCTCCTGCTATAAGTATTAACAGGAAGTGGAATGAATATACAACTCTGATTTTCGTAAACTATACACTATTCTTTTTATTCATAAATACAAAATAACATGCAATTATAATAATATATATTGTGAAGCTGGCTTCAAGAAATTTTTGAAAAGTCAGTAAATTGACAATCAAAAGCACAAATCCAGCCAGTAAAACCCAAGCCCCTATCCTCCGTTTCATTCTTCGCTCCTTTCGGTCTTTAAATTATCTCTTTTTCCTTTTGATAAAAAAAGGTTTGGAGAGATTTAAATCCATATTTATTATAAAGTATTATCTGTTCTGTACTTCCCACAAAGAGTATTCCACCGGTTTTTAGTGAGTTATTAAACTTCACATAAATATCAGTCTTTGCTTCTTCAGTAAAATATATCAAAACATTTCTGCATACTATCAGGTCACAGTTTGTGGGATATGGATCCGCCAATAAATTATGGTACTTGAAATCCACACATTTTTTTACTTCATCCTTTACTTTATATATGTTGCCTTCTATATCAAAATATTTTCTCTTGTATTCCTCCGGCAGATTTGCCACACTCTTAACAGTATACATACCATTTTTTGCTTTTTCAAGTATATCCCTGTCAATATCTGTTGCTATTATCTTTATATTTTCCAAGGGCATAATCTCGTTTAATACCATCACCAAGGTATATGGTTCGTCACCACTAGAGCATGCTGCGCTCCAGACTTTCAGTTCTTTGTTTTTTTCCAGCAGCATCGGCAATATTATTGATTTGAGCTTGAACCACTGATCAGGATTTCTATAAAACTCGGAAACATTAATAGTCATAAAGTTAATAAACTCATTATACAGACGCTTGTTAACTTTTATTTCGTTTACATAAGTGTTATAATCTTTAAAATTATTCTTACTTATGAGAGAATCCAGTCTTCTTTTCATTTGCTTTTCTTTGTACGCACTAAGATCAATTCCTGACAGCTTGTAAATTTCCTTTTTGAAGCCTTCATAATCAATAATCATAGGATCCTTCTCCATTCTCTATTAGTATACTATTAAAAATAATACTAAAATGTCTTTTGTTATACTAACGATGGAAAAAACCTTTTTATTTCCAATTCAGCACTCTCTACCGAATCCGATGCATGTATCAAGTTTTCAAACCTGTGATATCCAAAATCTCCTCTAATAGTTCCGGGTGCGGATTCAAAAGAACTTGTTTTGCCAATCATATTGCGAACAATACCAATAACTTTATCACCGGTTATTACCATGACAACAACAGGACCAGAAGTTATAAAATTTATCATGTCTTCAAAAATAGGAAGATCCCTTACATGTGCATAATGTTCAATAGCAACATCTTTATCAATATTCATAACCTTCATATGAGTGATTGCAAGATTCTTTCTTTCAAATCTGGAAATGATTTCTCCGATAAGTTTACGCTTGACCGCATCTGGCTTTAAGATAACCAATGTCCTCTCCATATGTTCTCCTTATACAATTCTTCTAAAAAGTTCACTTTCACAAACTTTTAAGAATATATTGTTCTGCTGTTTGCCGCAGCGGATATTAGTATTTTGGTTGAATCTTACGCCACGGTGTGCATTAATGCAATGATAACCTATCACTTCAATTTTATCATAATAAAAATAAAAAATAAAGATAAACTTAAGGATTTTAGTTAATGTAATAAATTCAAAAAGAATAGTCCAGACAATTTTGAATGGTCCATTCTTTTGATTATAATAATAAGTTTCAGAAATTATTCTTTTCCGTTTTCAAGCACATCGCCAAGAGTAACTGTCATGTCTTCTTTGTGCTCTGATTGTTCCTGTTCGCCTTCGGAACCGGTATTTTGTGTATTGTCAGCAGAATCCTTTCCGTCGGAAACAGGATCAATTGGTTTTACTTCTTTAATGCTAAGGCTTATTTTCTTATTTTCCGAATCAAACTCAAGAACCTTTGCATCTACAGTCATACCAATACTCAAAACATCTTCGGGTTTTGCAAGTCTCTTTGAAGATATCTGGGAAATATGAACAAGACCATCTATACCTTCCTCAAGTTCTACAAAAGCTCCAAATGGTGCAAAACGTAATACTTTTACATTTACAACATCCCCAACCTTGTATTTCTCAGTTGCTTTATACCATGGATTGTCCTCAGTTTTTCTATATCCCAACGATATCTTGCCTTTTTCCTTTTTGAATTCCAAGATACTTACCTGTACATTATCTCCAACTTTCACAACTTCGGAAGGATGCTTTATCCTTGACCATGAAAGTTCGGATATATGAATTAACCCGTCCACACCACCTATATCAACAAAAGCACCAAAATCAGTAAGACTTTTAACAACACCGTTGTAAATCTTACCTACTTCAACTTCATCCCAGAATTTTTTTGATTTACTTGCCTTTTCTTCCTCAAGAATAACTCTTGCAGAGCCAACAAGTTTGCGCTTCTTTTCATCGCACTCTATAATTCTTACATTAATTGGTTTTTTCGCAAATTCGTTAAGTTCTTTAACAAATCTGTCGCTTATCTGTGATGCAGGAACAAAGATTCTAACACCTTTTGCACTTGCTATAACTCCGCCGTTAACAATATCCACAACGATAGCTTTGACAGGTGTCTTATCCTCATATGCCTTTTTTATTTCATCCCAGGATTTGATTGCATCCAGGTGTTTTTTCGATAATAAAACATTACCTTCTCCGTCATTTACTTTCTTAACATATACTTCGATCTTATCACCGACTTTGACTTCACTTTCAATCTTGAAATCAGGTTCGTCAGTATATTCTTCCACGGGGATTATTCCATCGGATTTATAGCCAAGATCGACAAATATTTCATCACTATTAAAACCGATTACCTTCCCAGTAACAATGTCACCATCTCTCAAAGTAACCATCGACTTTTCGAAGGCATCCGCAAAATTCATCTCACTTTCTTTCTCATTCATTTCGACCTTTTGATTGTTTAAATCACTCATTTTTTTTATAACCTCCTCGATTACCCAGTCCGGCGTAGAAGCTCCGGCAGAAATACCTATTTTTTTAATTTTTTTTATATCTACCGGTGGTAATTCACCGGAAGTTTCAACTTTATAAGTTTTGGGGCAGTTTTTCAAACAAAGTTCGTACAGTTTTTGTGTGTTAGAGCTGCTTTTGCCCCCTATTATTATCATCATATCCACATTACGGGATATTTCACAAGCTTCATTCTGACGCCTGCTTGTAGCAGAACAAATAGTATCAAATTTCACTATTTCGCCAAATTTATTTTCAAGATATCCAATTATTTTATCCCATTTTTGTTTTGACAATGTAGTCTGTGCAACGGCACATATTTTATTACCCGTAAGGTTTAGCTTGTCTACATCTTCAACACTGTCTACAACACTTGCTTTATTTCCACACCATCCGTTTATGCCAACCACTTCAGGATGGTCTACGTCTCCTACTATTATAACTTCATACCCTTCATTGCATTTTTCATTTACCAGAGTATGTATTTTTTTTACATATGGACATGTAGCATCGTTAAGTTTTAGCCCCTTGTTTTTAATAATATCATAAATCTCAGGTGCCACACCATGGGCTCTTATTACTATATGCCTGCCTGGAGTCACATCATTGAGGTCTTCTATCTTTTGCACTCCTTTAGCGCTTAATTGCTCTACAACCTGATCATTATGAATTATAGGGCCATATGTATAAAGCCCGGACTTTTCTGTTTCTATTAATTCATTAACAAGTTTTACAGCATTATTGACCCCAAAACAAAAGCCTGCCGACTTTGCTACAATGATTTCCAACTACTTCTCCTCCATAAGAGCATAAACTTTTGACATAATATTTTCTGATATTTCAACAAGTTCACTATTAGTATATTTCTTATCTTTATCTAAATCAATACTAAAAGGCTTACCAAACACAATTTTTATTTTGCTGAACGGTTTATAGCTACCGGAAACAGCAACCGGAATTATCGGAGCACCTGATTTCTGTGCTATAAGTGCAATTCCTGGTTTTGCTCTGACAGAGTTGGTTGCTTTCTTTTTCATACGGGTCCCTTCAGGGAATATACCTAAAACTTCATTTTGTTCCAGCAACTTAAGGGAAGTCTTTATTGCTTCAACATCTGCTTTTCCCCGTTTGACCGGAAACGCCCCAAGCCATCTGAAAAACCTTCCGAAAAGGGGGTTTCTAAACAGCTCCTCTTTTGCCATGTAGTGTACCAATCTCTTTATTCTGTAACCGATAAAGAACATATCCATCTCACCGTTATGGTTTGCACACAATATAAGCGCACCGTTTTCCGGCATATTTTCCTTGCCAATTATTTTGACTCTGTATAAAACCGAAAAAACTATTGTCACAAAACCTCTAAATAATGAAATTAACATATGACCTCAACCTGCTCCAGTATTTTTTTTACTACTTCATCAATACTCATTTTTGTAGTATCAATCTCTACGGCATCGGCCGCTTTCATCAAGGGCGCAAAGGCACGACTGCTGTCATTTTTATCCCTGTATTCAATGTCCTTTTTAACTTCTTCAAGTGAAATATTGTTAACACCTTTTAACAGTTGTTCATTATACCTTCTTTTTGCTCTTTCTTCAATAGATGCGGTAAGAAAAATTTTCAAGGTGGCATCCGGTAGCACATATGAACCAATATCACGGCCATCCATCACAACACTGGATTCTTTTGCGATTGCACGCTGCAATTCAACCATCTTAACCCTTACTTCAGGAATAACCGCAACATTAGAAGCACCTATTGACACCTCAGGTGTCCTGATAAGCTCACTTACATCTTCCCCATCTAAATATATCCTTTGATCATCACCCATGTATTCAACTTTTATATCAATATTTTCAATAATATTTGCTAATTTATCACGATCAAGAGTATCTATATTCTCCCTGATAGCTTTTAAAGCCACTGCCCTGTACATGGCGCCAGTATCTAAGTATACAATCTTTAGCTTTTTAGAAACCAATTTGGCAATCGTGCTTTTGCCTGCTCCGGCAGGTCCATCAATAGCAATAGCAATTTTACTGTTTCTCTCCATCATATATCTCCTGAAGTTTATTAGCTTACTATATGTATGACCTATAGGTTTTAACTTGAGAGCTTGTTATCTATAAGTCCGGTCTTAATACTTTAGCTTTATTAAGATATACATGTTTGATCTCATTATTATTTTTATCAGAGTTAACATGTATTAAAACTCTGATACATTTTTCAAGGCTTCCCGGCACATTGATCTCATTTGTGCACATTAGCGCAATACTTGTCCAACCAAGGTTCCTAGCGGCAATAGCAGGAAAGGTTGCATTCAAATCATTAGTCACAGTAAAAATTATACTGATAATGTCTTCTTCTTTCAATCTATTTTTTTCAACAATATCAATAAGCAGCTTCTCTGTTTCTCTAAGCATCTCATCTGCATTATTGTTTTCTACCGTAGTAGCTCCTCTTATTGCTCTAACCAAGATTAACGACCTCCATTTTACCATTCTACAAATATAAATCACTATTTTTTAGACTACTCTGTGTCCAAGGCCTATTGATACTTCATTAAGATGTAGCAGACCAATTCCAAAAAATATGGCTACACTTATATGATTCTTATATCTGGCAATACCAATTTTTCCTCCGACATTAAGTCCCAAAGCTTTGGGCATTATCTGAGAAAGAGCTTCTCTCGTTGCACCTGCGACGGCACCCTCTTCGGTATGACTGTCTTCAATCACGCCTTCTCTTTTAGACGAAACAACAGCTCTCTCAACTATTTTCATAACGGACGAAATAAATTCACCGCCATAGTCAACAGCACATGTATGTATGCCCAATTTATTAAAATCGGACTGATACATCTTTTCTTGTTGTCTGTCGGAAGTCAAAGCAATTTTAATGGCAGCGGATGCTATATCCTTACTTCCAAAGTTCTTTGAATCCTGATGTTCTTTATCCATATTTTTCCGCCCCGTATTTTAATGATAACACCATTATATTATATAGTAATCATTGCTTTAAAACAATATAATTATTCAGTATTGTAGAAAATATACCTTCAAAAAATGTTTCCTTTATTCCTTAATTGAAATTCTAGATATTTCTTCTATATTTGAATTTACTTTAATTTTTTTTCCTACTTCTACCCCTGAAATATTCTCACTTGCAGAAATAATCTCAACTTCGGTTTCAGAATCCGAAAGACTTCCGTCCACTTCTATAACATCGCCGTCTTTTACGCTAAGTGTAATAAGGTTTTGATTAAACACTGCAATTTCATCCCCGTTGACCAATAGTTTTATGTTCTCATTGCTTTCACTTTCCAAAAGCGCAACGGATATAGCCCCTTCCCTATACAGGTATTCTTCTTGTGCTAAAGGTCTGCCATCAATACCATTGTTCCTTACAAGAAAAGTTCTTAAGGATGGACTCATCAAAGCACCCTGAACAAGTAAAAGCGCAATAAACACAAATACAAAGGCAAAAAACAAAACCTTCTCAAAACCCATATTCATAAAACGTAATGCAGTTTTGTCGTTCGATATTTTTTTCCCTTTTCCGGCTCTGAAAAATATAACCTTCATCCTATCATCTCCGCATATTATTTTGATGACGTTTTGTGTCCTCAATACAAGTATCACCATAGAAATAATATGCTAAAACGATAAAAAAAATACTAACTGCAGGAACTTATATTTTAGTCATACCTAACAATTCATACCTGCAAGATAGCCCGTGGAAAAAGCTATCGTAAGATTAAAACCACCTGTATAAGCGTCCACATCAATTACTTCACCGGCAAGATACAAACCTTTGACTAATTTTGATTCCATAGTGGAGGGATTTATTTCATTTGTTGATATTCCCCCAGCCGTCACAATCGCTTCCTCTATAGGCCTTGCTCCGTCAATGGTCAATTTGAAGTTTTTCAAAACCTTAACCAGATTTCTTCTCTCCTCTTTTGTAATCTGATTTACAAACTTATCCGGAGAAATATCTGAAAGTCTGATTATAACCGGAATTAATTTTTGGGGGAGAAGTTCGTCCAGCGAATTTTTAAATTGTTTTCTTGAAAACTTCTCAAAATCCCTCTGGATTCTTTCATCCAGCTTTTCTTCTGCCAAAGCCGGTTTTAAGTCTATAACAAGGGTTACTCCCTTGAAATCATAATCAAGTATATGCCGGCTTGAACTTAAAATTATAGGGCCTGAAACTCCATAATGAGTAAAAAGCATCTCGCCAAAATCCTGATATAATTTCTTTCCCTTTTCGTTTATAAGTGTTGCTTCTACGTTTTTTAAAGAAAGTCCCTGAAGCTCACCAATCCATTTCTCAGTTACTACCAATGGTACCAGAGATGGACGAAGCTTTATAATTTCATGACCGAGTTTTCTTGCTATTTTGTAACCATCACCTGTAGAGCCTGTTCCAGGATAGGATGCTCCGCCTGTGGACAAAACAACAGAATCACATTCGAATTTTCTGCCGTTTTTAAGCAATACACCAGTTACAGCACCATTTTTTGCCAGTATCTCAGTTACCTGAGAATTCAGTTGAATATTTACCTTATTATCCTTAAGATATTTTGCAAGAGTATCAACTACATCTTTGGCTCTGTCTGAAACGGGAAAAATTCTTCCTCCCCTTTCAACCTTTGTTTCAAGACCATACTTATGTAAAAAATCTATAAGATCCGTATTGGAGAAGGTGTAAAAAGCGGAATATAAAAAATTCCCGTTTCCAGGAATGTTTTCAATCAGGCCTTCAATATCGATATTATTTGTGATATTACACCTGCCCTTTCCTGAAATTAATATCTTCTTCCCTAATTTGTCGTTTTTTTCCAACAGTGTAACATCATTTCCAAGTTCAGCAGCTTTCCCTGCGGCAATTATACCTGCCGGTCCACCACCTATAACAACAACTTTTTTACCCATTTCATTTACTCCGTATCTTAAAAAATATAAAACTAAAATGCTCAGAAGAAATTACGCTTCGGAACACAGTACTTTGTAACACATCATTTAAAAAATTATTTATGTGTTACAAATGTACTTCATCTGTCTGTGTTCCGAGATCTAAAAGAAATTACGCTTCGGAACACCTGCAGATACATGGCATGTATCGTTAAGAGTACCTAAATAGTTCCTGTCATTTGCCACATTTACCGTGCTGACCGATGTATTGGCAATATAAAACTTCGTATAAGCTTCAAGTCCAATCCCCAAAAGACCTAGAATTATCAGCTTAATTACACCACCATGAGAAACTATAAGAATATTTTTTTCCACATTTTTGAGAATTATTTCATCCACATACTTCATTACCCGCTTTTGTACATTGCTCAGGCTGCCTTCGCCAGGAAACACCACCGTATGGGGTGAGAGTCGCCAATCGCTATAATTATAATCCGGTCTGTTTCTCAATTGCGCAAAGGTAAGTCCTTCCCAATCACCAAAGTGGATTTCATTGAGAGCTTCATGCCGGATTACGCCCAAATTACACTTTTGTCCGATAATCTCGGCTGTGCTGTATGCCCTCTTCAGGTTACTACAATAAATTGAATGAATTTCTTCGCCGGATAGTCTTTGGGCTACAACCTCTGCCTGTTTGATTCCCTCAGCATTAAGATCTATATCCAAACATCCCTGACATCTGTCTTCCCTGTTCCAATCTGTTTCGCCATGACGAACAAGATAAATCCTCGACACTTTAATTAGTCTTCCTTTCCAACATCAGAATCAAATTCTTCTCCATCATGTTTCTCATAAACCTGATACTCTTCCCATATCTTTTCAAGATTCTCAAAGGTCTCGTAAACATGTTGCTTTCTCCTGACCCCTATAGCAGCTATCAAAGCATTAATAACGCTAAGAGGAGCAACAAGTGAGTCGACAAAGGATGCCATATCACTTCTTGCAATCAGTGAGTGGTCGGAACATTGTGCAAGCGGCGACTCGATGCTATCAGTTATTGATATAACTGTAGCTCCTCGGCTTTTCCCGAATTTCAAAGCATTAACGGTTCTCTTTGAGTACCTTGGAAAGCTTATCCCTATTACTACGTCACCTTCAGATGCGTAAATTATCTGTTCAAACATTTCACTTACACTAGTAGTGTGTACCAACCTCACGTTGTCAAATATAAGGTTGAAATAAAAGCCAAGAAAGCTTGCCAGCGGTGCTGAACTTCTGACACCAAGAATATAGATTTTCTTGGCGTTTAGGATGCTTTCAACAATATTGTTAAAAGTATTCGGATCTATTTCATCAAGAGTCATTTTTATTTTTTCCATATCCGACTGGAGAACACTTTTTAGGATATTGTCCTCATTAATTCTGTTGGATGACACCTCTATCCTCTGGACTGAAGTCAGCTTGGTCTTTATAAGTTCCTTTAAAACTTTCTGCAACTTTGGATAACCGTCAAAACCTATTTCGTTTGCAAACCTGACAACTGTAGATTCACTTACCCCAACTTCATCGCCAAGTCTGGCAGCTGTCATAAATGCCGCCTTATCGTAATGATTTATAATGAAATTTGCTATGAGTTTCTGACCTTTACTAAAATTTGGAATACTTGACTGTATTAATTTAATTAAATCATTGCTTTTGCTATCCATGGATATTCCCCTTTTGTGTTTTAGTTTGACTGACTAAATACTCTTATATTTCATAAATTGATATTCAAGAATCCTTTCTATTTCATTTGTAGCTTTTAACTTAAGGTTATCAATATAATTTAAATAAAAAACTCATTACTCTAATATTACATTTTTGCAGGATAAAAATCAAGATACTGCATTTTTATTTAAGGAATTTACAGAACTAAATGTCTTTAAAAAGAGTGGCTAAATGCCTTCGAAAAATTAGTTTTATCTTAAAAAACTTTTTTCAATGAAAAAAACAGAAGAAAGGGGGAAGCATATCTCCTGTTTTTTCGTGTATGCCTGTTCATTAAAAGCAATTATGTTTATAAAATGTAATTTATTGTAGATGCTTGTATAAGAATATATTTCTATGATACCAGTGTTTACATTGGAAAACAATTACAGGATTATTTCAGTTTTTTTACAGAATTATTTCAAATATTTAATGGTGATGGTAGTTCTTTATATCTAAAAGCTCCATCAGTGGATAATTGATATCCGATGGAGCTTTTTTATCAGACCGATATACAGTACAGCAAATATGTATTTCGTATATTCCAAATTAATTTATAGTCCTCTCATCCCAAAGATTAACCGTTCTTTCACCGCTCATTTTATCTCTCTCCCTTCATAATCAGTATATTCCACTAAAGAGTATTAGTGTTTATCCTAAGTAATTTTAATTATATTATAAACCGCTTTTGGATTTTTAAACATTCATTTTTTGGATTTTTAAACATTCGTTTTTTCACATTTACTGATTGAAATCACAACACCATCTCCCGGAAGTATCCAATCTCTAAAACCTATTTCCAGTCCGTTATCCATAGGCTCTTCAACCAGCATATCCTTATGATTTCCCATAAATCCAAAACTATGCCATGATAATTGATAAGAAGGGTCATTGAGAATAAAAATCAAATTGTATTCCTTGCAAGGCTTGGTGATTTTATTTGAAAAGCATACATCGTTAAGCGGCACTATAGTTTCAATAACCATATCAATAACCTGTACTTTTTTAACCTTTAGCTCCCATGAGGTATGGACATCGATACAGTATGCATCATTGCATTCATCACAGTTTTCTTTTATTATCAGGGTGTCATTAATCTCCTTGGTAAAATCGTCGGAACCTACCATGAACTTTTTAATTATGTAGAGTTTATCAATCTCAACATTATCTACTTTCTGCATTTCAGCACCAAAAGGAATTCGCACAATTGCTTCCTTCTTTGAGGGATTTACAATCTCAAACTTTTTTCTTATTGTTTTTGATATATAATTTTCACAAACTTTACACTCTATCTTTGTTTTGTATACCTTGTAATAACACTCGCATAACAGTGATGACAATTCCTGTTCAAAAAAATTGTAGAAGTTGTCTTTATCGTGGTTATTGTCTCTGAAATATAATTCCGATTCGATTTTTGATTTTAGCTCCTTCATTTCACACTTTGCCAATCGTTCAATAAAACCATTTTTAACAAGTGTTTCCGTTGGTTCTAACCAATTCTTTAATATATTTACAAGAGTTGAGGTAATAACTGCCAAACCAAGACTCTTTATTCCGGCCAACAAGGTGTCGCCTAAAATGCCCAAATAAAATGCATTTTTAGCTGGAAAAAACAACTCAAAATAAGATGCGGCAAAAATCAGGGCTGACCCAATGAAAAATGAAATAATCGTTACTCTGCGAATTCTCCTATTCATTGCACCTATCTCCATTAAACATAATCCTATTATATTTATATTATGTAATTTATACAATTATGACTATTATTTAGTTTTGAAACCTAAAATTCGCTATTAATAAATTGATATTTATTGAAATGTACATTGAGTGTATGATAAAATTAATATAGATTGCAGTACCAAGGTTAAAAATGCATTTCCTCTATTTGTGACCCGTCTGCTCTAGAATTAATTTCTGTTACAGGTCACTGGTGTTTAAATACTATTACAATGCAATCGAAATAACCCCTTAAAGCAACTGGAATCTTACTTCATTGTTGCTTTTTAATTTTTTATTTTGTGAGGTCGGGTATGTTTTGGAAAAACGATGTTCAGAAGAATTTTAAAAGGCAAATGAAAGAACTGGAAAAAGATTTAAAGCAAAAGGAAAAAGGTGAATCCGGTGCCTTTACAAACACTTTTTATAAGGAAAGGTTTTACGGGTATACAGACTCAAATTCAAAAAGAGTTGTTTTCAATAAGATAATACGGTTTGTATTTACTCCCATTGGGATGTCCATACTCTTTGTTGTTTTTTTGGCAATTTCAAGTTTATATGGCAACACAGAAAACAATATGTTTTCAGCTTATGAAAACGGTAACTTTGAAGAATCAATAAAATACAGTGATAAAATTCTTGGCAGAGAACCTGACAACTACAATGCTTTAGCTATTAAGGGTTCTTCCCTTGCATATCTCGATAAATTTGACGAAGCATTTGAGGCTCTCAAAAAAGCTGAAACATTTGGTTCGGATAGTGATTTATACTTTGAACTCGGATATACTTGCTATGAACTTCAAAAATATGATGAAGCCGTTGAGTATCTGGACAAGGCAATTGACTTAGACTCAGAATATATGGATGCGTACATATTTAAGGGCTATTCATTGGCGGAGCTTCAAAAGTATGATGAAGCCGATAAATGTGCAGATGCCCTGGAAGCCCTTGATAAAAACAATGCTTACGCCTGTAATATCCGTGGCTTAACAAAGGTCTATACAGGAAACTACGAAGAAGGTATAAAAAACTTTGATAAAGCAATTAAATTGTATAATGAGGAAGGTAAATTTAATGCAGCATATATTAACAAAGCATGGGCTTTGTACAGCCAGAAGAACTATTCCGATTGTCTTGACTACTGTAATAGTGTCAAAGCCGATTTACCTGACAACTATGATATAGCCTATTACAAAGGAGATTGCTATTCCATTTTAGGCGAACATGATAAAGCAATTTCAGCTTATGAGGAAGCCCACAAGTTGGTACCTGAGGATACTTCACTACTTTCCGCCATTGGTTGGGAGTATTACAGTCTTGAAGAGTACGAGAAAGCAAAGCAGTATGCACAGGAAGCCCTGGATTTAGATAGTGAAGACTATATGGCAAAAAGCCTTGACGAGTACGCCAATGAAGCTATGAAACCTGAAGCCGAGCGAATAGTCAACTTTGTCAGGAATAACTATCTTTATTTAGACAAAGTTACAAATTTTGAGCAAATGGCTCAAAAATTCATTGAAAAGAAAGATGTTGATCTGCCTGATATTTACGAATTTCTTGAATCTGTAAGGCTTAAAGACGACCTATATACCTTTTTTATCTTTGACGAATATTACAAGCAAATGTTAGAAGAGGAACAAAACAACAAAATTGAGCATAGAGCTTTATCTGATAATATTCAGTATATAAAAATCAATTCATTTACATCAGGGATTGATGAGCAGTTCAGGAGTATTGTAAAAAAAATTCCGGACTCCAATGAACAAATACTTGTTTTAGATCTTAGGGATAACCCTGGAGGACTAGCAAACACAGCAAACAATATGCTGGATACATTGCTTCCTGAATGTGTCACAAGCTATATGATTGATAGAGCCGGCGAAATTTATTCCTATAGCTCGGATAAAAATAACACAGAGTTTAAACACATTTATGTTTATGTTAACGAAGGGTCGGCAAGCAGTTCCGAGCTTTTGGCTTTAGGTCTTAAAACTTATCTCAATAATGTCACTATTATTGGCAGGCCTACAGTCGGTAAAGGTGTTTGTCAGACAGTGTTTGAAAACAAAAAGGAAAAGTACATGATATTTCTGGTAGAATGCTATTGGAATATAAAAGAAAAGAATGTTTCGGACAAAAAAATTCAACCTGACATAAATATTAAAGGCAATGAGCTTTCTGATTATATTGAAGCTATGAATGGCCATATTGATAAAATACAATAATTAGATATTTAATGATACTGAACAATAAAATGTATACCTGAGAATTATCCGACACACTCAAAAAGTCAGGTGGAGATTGAACTTCACCTGACTAAGGTAGTTTTATTGCTTTATGTCTTCAGGCTATTCCTTTAGTCCCTGACTACTATATTGAGTGTGAATGACGAAGCTAAAAGAGGTCATCTGCTCAATGTTAACACAGGTCTTCCCTTCAATATACTTATCTACATTCTGCGACATGCCCGACACACAATAAGCAGATTTGAGAAGGTTTTCCGTGCTGTCATCAATAACAATCTTTCTCGCATTAATAATTATCACGCGATCTAGCATTTTAGCAATTTCTTCGATTATATGCGTAGATAAAATTATTGTTTTTGGCTCTTCCATGAAATTAGCAAGCAATTCCTTATAAAATAATTCTCTGTGATTTGCATCAAGTCCTAAAACCGGTTCGTCAAACATCATTATTTCAGCGTTTGAAGCCAGTGCGGTTATAATCTTCGATATGGTCTTATAACCAATTGATAGCGACTTGAACTTTTTATTCTTGTTTAGCTCAAACTTTTCACACAAAACTTCTGCATATTCTAAATCGAATTTAGAATAAAACTCCTTTGTCCAATAGAAAATATCTTTGACCTTGAAGCTTTCAGGGTATAGATTTTTTTCTGTCATAAGAAACATTTTCTCTAAAACCCTGTCATTCTCAGTTATACTTTCACCATCCACCATTATCTCTCCACTGTTAGGAAACAAACGGTTTGTCATAAGATTTTGCAGAGTAGTTTTTCCTACTCCGTTTCTACCGAGTAGGCCATATATTTTACCAGGTTCTATTGAAACCGATATGTTTTCTATAGCACACAATTTTCCATAGTATTTCGTATCGTCTTTTACCTGAATTACACTCATAATTATTTACTCCTTTCCAACATCTTAATAATTTCATCTATGCTTATATCCAGTTTTTTTGCTTCTTCAATAAGACACTCCACATAATTTTCAAAAAAACTCTTCTTACGTTTTTCAGTGAGCATTTCTTTTGCACCCTTACACACGAACATCCCTATCCCCCGCTTTTTATATATAATCCCTTCATCAACAAGTATGTTATATCCTTTAGCAACTGTAGCCGGATTTATCTTATAGTTAATTGATACCTCTGTTGTTGACGGTACCTGTGATTCCTCTTCAAATGTGCCTCTTATTATATTGTCTTCAATTGCTTGTGCCAACTGAAGATATATTGGAATTTCACTGTTAAAATCTATATACAATCTTTTCACCTCCGTTTGTTATGCGGTTCATTACTTATGTGATTAACTAAATACCTATACAACCGATTTGTCAATTGCAAATAAAAAAAACTTCCAATGCACTAATACACTGGAAGTTTTTTATAGATTGGATTTCTTAATGTTATTTGTTTTTAAAACCAACATAAAGGGTTTTTCCGATTTCGGCTGCATATGTTACAGCTATAATTACAACAAAAATTATTTTAATATTTGACCAAACGGAAAGAATATCAAATTCAAGCTTAAAATTCCTTGTCAATTCATAAGCAAAATCAGGATTCCATATTCCAGGGTGCGCAAATATATATAAGGTAAGTGCTGCCGATATAAGACTTGATGCTGCAACAAAAACCGAAAGTTTTAAAGTCCATCTCTTTGAAATAAGTTTAAATACTTCTTTTAATATACTCACTACAAAAATAGCTCCAAACAGAATCATAAAGCTTTTCACTACTTCACCGTCTAAAAAAGGAATTACCGTTACTTCACTACCTTTTGGAATATGAACACCAAAAAGACTTGGTCTGAACATTATTATCGACATTAAAATTGTAGTAAAAACAATTGTAACTATAGAATCACTTCTCGAAATAGCGGAATTCTTTTCAGGAATTTCCGGTAGGTCTGCTAAAGTCCACTCCTTGTTTTTATCATCATTTACTGACTTGTTCTTAGATTCGCTTACCTGAATTCTTTCTGCTATTGCAAAAGCCAGTGTAGTCCAGGCAAAAGCCTGAATAACGCCCGAAAGTAGTGACGTTATATAATAAGAAATAATTTGTACAACATCCCCAGTACCCGAGAATATACTACCAATAAAAGTAGCAACGGAAATTCCAATACAAACAGCACCAATACAAATTTTGAGCACAAGTAAATATTGGTCAAAAATTTGAGGACCAATTAAATATCGCTTTAAATCACTATAATTCTCGGCAAGTTTACGAGGATCTCCTAACTCTATAAGAACCCTTTCAACTTTTTTTTCATAGGATTCAGATCCCTCATTCTCTTCAACCATATCGTCAATAAGAGTTCTTAATTCATTCTTAATATCATCCCGTTGTTTTTCCGGAAGGTCCTTTGTTACAGCATAAATGTATCTATCAATAATCTCCATAAAATCACTCATCTCCTTTAATAAGCATATCCATATGCTTCGCCATGACAAACCACTGATCACATAGCATTTTATAAATATATCTGCCATAATCACTTAGTTTGTAATATTTTCTCGGTTTGGCACTTTCCATTTCCCAGCTGCTTTCTAAAAGCCCTTGCTTCTCAAGTCGTCTAAGGAGCGGATATAATGTGCTCGCTTCAATGTTTATCCCTTTTTCTTCAAGCAACAACACCAGAGAATAACCATAGTGAGGTGAATCCAATTGACTTAAAACACTTAAAATTATTGTACCTCTCCGCAGTTCCAGTACCAAACCTTCAAGTAACCCGTCTCCATTGTTTTCCTTCAATTTATCACCTCCTGATTACATTATACTGTATGTCATACACTATTGTAAATACTACATTATTATGTTTTAATAAAATTGCATTATTCTACATTAAAATGTCTATGGATAGCTTTAAAATGATGTATGTAATATATTGTTATTTAATATCCAATAATACTATAGAAATAAACATAAAAGAAAGGAAGTGAAGTATTTGAATGTAATCACAGATAAGTTTAAAGAAGTAATATTAGCTGTTCTTCCGATTACACTTATTGTAGTGATTCTGAATTTTACAATTGCACCCCTGGGTGCCCCATTACTTATCAGGTTTTTAATCGGTGCTTCTCTGATAGTTATTGGACTGTCACTATTTTTATTAGGAGTTGATATTGGTATCACTCCAATTGGTAATCTGCTAGGATCGATTTTAACAAAATCCAATAAAATATGGATAATAGGGATCGCAGGAATAATTCTGGGTTTTTTTGTATCTGTTGCAGAACCGGATCTTCATATACTTGCGTCCCAGGTTGAATTTGTATCTTCAGGCTTGATATCAAAAATGAGTATTGTTATTATAGTCTCAATCGGAATTGCGGTTATGCTTGCATTAGGTTTAATCAGGATAGTATATAATATCCCGCTTTTTAAAATCCTGACGGGAGTATACTTAATTGTTTTTGTCCTATCATTGTTTACATCATCAGAGTTTCTGGCAATCTCTTTTGATGCTTCCGGTGCTACTACCGGCGCCTTGACTGTACCTTTTATCTTAGCTCTTGCATTAGGTGTCTCAAAGTTGAAGAAAGATAGTAAAGCGTCTGAAAAAGATAGTTTTGGACTTGTTGCGATTGCCTCTACCGGTGCAATAATATCGGTTATGATCATGAGCATTATATCTAAGACAGATAAAATTACTGCCAGCCTCGAGTTAGATTTGTCACAGACAAACTCAATTATTGCCCCATTTATTGAGGAGTTGCCTAAAATATTAACTGACGTTTTCTTTGCTTTACTTCCTTTGCTGGTTATATTTCTGATCTTTCAGAAAATATCATTTAAGCTCGATAAACAGGCAGTTTCAAAAATAATAAAAGGTATTGTATACACCTATGTCGGATTGGTATACTTTTTAGTTGGTGTTAACGGCAGTTTTATTGATGTGGGAAGCATTGTAGGCTATAGCCTTGCATCATATGACAACAAATTTTCTCTGATAGTTGTTGGATTTGTTCTCGGATTGGTAACTATTATGGCTGAACCGGCTGTATATGTATTAACTCATCAAATCGAAGATGTAACCAGCGGATATGTAAAGAGAAATGTAATTTTATTTGCTCTTTCCATAGCGGTCGGTTTATCAGTTGCTCTATCAATAATCAGAATATTGGTTCCTGAAATCAAATTGTGGCACTATCTTTTACCTGGATATGTTATTTCCATTGTTTTATCTTATTTTGTTCCAAAACTGTTTGTTGGTATCGCCTTTGACTCCGGTGGCGTTGCATCCGGTCCAATGACCGCAACATTTATAATGGCTTTTGCACAGGGTGCTGCAGAACGAATTGAACATGCAAATGTTTTAATAGATGGATTCGGACTGATATCGATGGTAGCGCTGACACCGCTAATAACTTTACAAATTTTAGGTATTATCTATAAAATACAATCCCGAAAAGGAGGGTTAAGTACAAATGCCGAATGAAACAGGTGAAAAAGAAGTTGAGCTATTATGTGTTATTGTAAATTTCGGACAGGGAAGTAAAATACTAAAGTATGCAAAGCAGCTCGGAATCCATGGCGGAACAATTTTTTTAGGCTCAGGTACTGTGTCCAATAAGATCCTTGAGTTTTTAGAAATGGCTGATCTTAGAAAAGAAATTGTTTTACTGCTGGCAGAGAAAACATTAGCTTATAAAACTATTGATGAAATAAATACTAAATTCAATCTGAAAAAACCGAATCACGGGATAGCTTTTAGTAGTACTGTAATGAGTATTTTGGGAACTAAATCATTAAAGTGCAACGGAAAAAGAGAAAATGGAGGTGCGGAAAAAACTATGTATAATGCAATTTACGTTGTGGTTGACAAGGGCAAAGCCGAAAATGTTGTCGCTTCTGCAAAGAAAGCCGGCGCTCGTGGTGGTACAGTCATCAATGCCAGAGGTTCCGGTATTCATGAGCATGGTAAATTATTTTTAATGGATATAGAGCCAGAAAAGGAATTTGTCTTGATATTATCAGAAGATAAACTAACAGATGCAATTACATCCTCAATCAAAAATGACCTCAAAATGGATGAGCCCGGTAATGGGATAATTTTTGTACAGGATGTTAATAAGGTTTATGGTCTATATTGAAATAATGCTTGATTTATAAGATCTTTGATCAGTAACAAGCTGCCAACATTATTAATCTTGTTTGCAGCTTGTTTTTTATTGTATAAACAGCTATACAAAGGTTATTCTTTTTTTAAATAATTCCTTGTTATTGAAGGACGAAACAAATTATTTTCAACAATCCAGTTGGTTGTAACTATACAGTTTTTGTATTTATACGAATTTTCGCAATCTGAAACTTCCTTTACTTTTCTCATATAATTGGCTATATGTTTACCTTGCTCCCAGAACAAACCCAATTATAAGTGTAATAATTGAGACAAGAAGCATTATTCTGCCCATACGTCTTGACTCTTCGTCATAAATATATTCTCCCGTTTCTCTTACTCTCCCAAATCCTATAAAAAATGCTATTATTACACCTATAGGACCGCCTATAATAGCTGTTATCCATCCTAATGTGAGCAGAGTACGGTTTGGTTTTTGCTGGCCTATACCTGATTTGCCATCATCCATAGATTTTGTCAGAAAATTATACCCGCAACTACATTTTACTGTTCTATCTGTATTTCTTAATTTACAATTTGGGCACCTCATAATATCACTCCTAATAAATTCTGAAACTTTAAAAAGATCTCTGGCTATTTGGGCTGCTACTTTCCGAAAATTGAGCCTAGAATTCCCTTTTTAGACCTACTCTTAAGTAGCTCTTTACGTATGCCTGCAATTTCCTGATCCTCAGGGTCAAGTTCATGGATTCTGTCGCACACAATCAGAGCCTCTTGCGTCAACCCTTTTTGCTTCAGGATATTTAATTTTAAATATAGTAAATTTACATTATCTCCGTCAATTTTCAGAGCACTCTGGCAGAATTGTCTCGCTTCTTCCAATTTACCGAGCTTATAAAAAGCCCAGGCTTTGTTTCGTAATGCAGGCATATACTCCGCTTCAACTTGTAATGCTTTATCGCATTCTTCAATACAGTCTTTAAAATTTCCAAGACTGAATAGCGAGTGACTTTTGCATATATAGTAGTTTGCAACAGAAGGGTCAAGTTCAATTGCTTTGTTTAAATATTCCAGAGCTTCGTCATACTTGCCAAGATTATTTAGGTTATACCCCATCGAATAGTAGTATGAAGAATTAGACGGATTAATTTCAATTGCCTTTTTGTACTCGTCAAGAGCTTCATTATATTTAGTTTGATGTACAAAAACATCTCCCTTAAGCTCATAAAACCTGTCTAGATTCTCCAAACGCAAACTTATTACGTTTTGCAAATCTCTCATGGCTTCCTTTTGTTCTGAGCTGTTTAGCAGGCTTAAAATCTTGTAAAAATAAGAACTGCTGATATTGTCATTTCTTTGTATTGAAGTTTCGAAGCATTCGATTGCCTCTTTATATTTCTCTTTATTAAAATAACAAAGACCTTTGTAATAGTAAACGTCTTTTTCATTTTCATTCAGTTCAATAGCCTGGTCGCAGAAGTTAATAGCTTCATCATACTTCTCGGTCAGACGCAAAACATTGGCTTTTTGTATGAAAAGCCTGCTTTCTTTCAGTCCGTTGTCCATGGCTTTGTTGAAAACATCAAGCGCTTCATCAAATTGTCCTACCCTTGAATAAAGCTTCATTTTGATTACATATACGTCAGTCAGAAATACAAATATGCTTAATGCTTCCTCACAAGCTGAAAGGCATTCATTATACAGTTCAAGCCCCAATAGTGCTTCAGCCTTGTTTTTGAAAGCATGAGCCATATATGAATCGATTCTAATTGCCTGATTTGCACTTTCCAACGCTTCACTATACCTTTTGAGCTTATTAAGCGCATAAGCCTTATTGCTGTAGGCAATAGCATCATCCGGTTTTAGTTCTATGGCTTTTTCGTAATATTTAATAGCCTCTTCGTACTTTTCATACTCATCAAGCATACAGGCTTTGTAAAAAATGATATTATAATCCTGAGGGTATAGTTCATAAGCCTTGATTGCAGTCGTATAGGAAAGATCCTTTTTACCCGAATCATATAAAACCTTGCACAGCAAAACATACATTTCACTGCTTAATTGATCATTTTGTTCAATCTCACTTAAGATTTTATAGCTTTCCTCTGTCTTCTGACAGGCATAATAGGCTTTAGCCAGCTTGAATTTGAGATCGGTATCCTCAGGATTTGCTTCTTTAAGAGCTATAAGGTTGTCCAACTGAAAACTATATGCACTATTTAATAAAATTCTTACATCCCTGTTGTATTGAACCAACTCAGCAAGCTTTTCAAAATACCCTGCTGCTTCATCATATTTACCAAGGCTAATGCAACACTTTCCTATCGAATATAGTACATCAATAAAATCCGGTTTGAATTCCAGATCTTTTTTGTAATCATTATAAGCATCGTTGAATTTGCCCAGCCTAAAAAACAGATTGCCTCTGTAGTAGTGGGCAAACATATCATTTTCGTTGCTTTCAATAATCGAATCAAGTATTGATTTTGCTTCTTCCAACTGACCGTTTGTCATTAGATAACGTGACGTTAGAATTAGCAAATCGGGGTGATCGCTGCATACTTCTTTGGCGTTTTCTATTGATTTTTTTGTATTATACAGGTCATATTCCTCTAAAGCATTATTCGCTTTGGAATATTCCGTAAGGAAAAACTCTTCCTGCCCATGCTTGCAGTTTTTCACATAGTCATACCTGAAGTATGTTTTATTTGTTATTTTGTAAATTACGAAATCAATGAAATTCTTGGGAAACTGTTGATATAATTTTTCTTTTTTGTTACTCCATGAAAAATAACTGTTAAACAACGTCCATATTTCGTATGGATAGTTGTAGTTTTCCATCATAAAGGCCAGAATTCTCTCGCTAATTTCCTTACCGGTCTCTATATTGCAACAAATATCACTGTCTAATAACTCACGCCAGGATTTTTCATCTGTTCTTTTCTGAAAATCGTCGTAGCAGGCCTTGAACCTGGTCATGAATTCATCCACCGGGGTCATTGCCTGAGTGTCTGTATCTTCCTTACCCGCTTTCTCAATTGCCTCCTCATATGCCTCTCTTATCTTCTGAAACCCTTCGGGATCACTCTCGGGATTATAAATCTGAAGCATCTTTGAATATGCTCTTTTAATTTCTTTTATCTCCTTAGTCGGGCTAATACCCAATGCTTCAAAACAATCCATATCAGAATTCTCCCTTCAAATCAAGCGAATTAAATATTTCAGAAAGTCTCTTTCTCGTTTCGGCAATAAGCTTTGTATCCTGGCCATCCAGCACTTCTTCAAACTCTCTTAGTAAACGTCCGATTTCCAGTCGTGTGTTTCCGATATTTTCTTCAAACAATCTTTCACCTCTGGCTAACAACAATTTGTTTTCGTGGTTGTCCCTGGGATGAACCTTGAGATGAGCCAGATTTTCAATACGTTCTGCTATTTCTTCTTTAGTCATATACCCCGGATCTTTTTCAATGACAATACTTTTCTTCAATCCGGTAGATACTGCGGTTACTTCTACTTCAAGAATTCCGTTTATATCATATGTAAACCTTACGTCTATAGCCTCTTCTCCGGCTGGTTTTGGCGGAACAGGAATATTTAACTCTCCAAGATAAATGTTATCCTTGGTTAATCGTGATTCACCCTGAAGGATATCAACGTTTAAGAATTTCTGGTTGTCATATATCGTATAGAGCCGTTCAACTCTACTAACGGGTACTGTGGTGTTGCGTTCTATTATAGGCAGGAAATGCCCAGGTTCGTGATACCCCTGTGATCTTCGGATTGAAATGCCTGTTCCAAGTGTGTACGGACATACATCGGTAAGTATGACTTCCTTTATGGAATTCGATTTTCCCTTCAGGGCAGCCTGTATACCGGCACCGATTGCAACCACTTCATCAGGGTTTATATTTATATATGCAAGTTTTCCAAACAACTTACTGACAAAAGAACGCACCAACGGAAGCTTTGTGGCGCCTCCAACTAAAATTATTGATTCAATATCGCTAAGCTTCAGCGAAGCATCACTTAATGCACGTTCAACAGGCTCCCTAAGCCTCTGGAACAAATGCCTGGTAGCTGTTTCATATTCATCAAGACCAATATCAAGCGAAAGGTTTTCTCCGTTTATATTACAGCTGATGGAAGCTGTCTTCTTGTCACTGAAAGATCTTTTAGCGACCTCCGCCTGCTTTTTAAGCATTGCAACAGTTTTATTATCGAGATCCTTTATTGAAAGAGAGTGATGTTTTAGAAATAGAGATATCAATATCTCTGTAAAATCTTCCCCTCCCAGATAATTATCCCCGGCTACTGCCCGAACTTCCATAACATTTTCAAACAATTCGAGAATGGATACATCGAAAGTTCCACCACCCAAGTCAAACACAAGAAATTTTGTATCGGCATTCCTCTGGTGCAAACCATAAGCAACAGCTGCAGCAGTCGGTTCGGTAATCAGTCTGTCAACTCTCAACCCGGCCAATTCTCCTGCTCTTTTTGTAGCCTTTCTTTGTGCATCACTGAAATACGCCGGTACACTTATAACGGCTTCAGAAATAGCCATTCCAAGATAGTGTTCTGCATCTTCCTTTAACGATTTTATAACAATTGCCGAAAGTTCTTCCGGCAAAAATTCTTTTTCTCCAAGTATGTACTTCTTTTTAGTTCCCATGTTTCTCTTAAACACGGAAGCACTTAACTCCGGGTGTGTAATCTGCCTTTCCTTTGCTATCTGCCCAACCAATACCTCCCCGTTATCATCAATACTGACCACAGATGGAGTTAGATTCTGCCCTAATGAATTTGGTATAACTACAGATCCCTCGTCTGTCCAATAGGAGACCAAACTATTTGTTGTCCCCAGATCGATTCCGATAATAGCCATATACTCCTCCAAACAAAATACTTGTGTCTCTTAATTATACTAAAAACATCAGGTTACTGCCAGTATTTTTTTATACTTAAAGGATACTTTACTTTGCGTAGATAAATATGGCTCTTTGCGATTTTGAAGCTGTATGAAAGTAGTGCCTATTGGGTTAGTGTCAAACGCCTCCATTACATGACCTTCGCATAGAAGCTGTAAGATGCCATTCGGCAGACAGATGAACGATATTTTGCCGCGCAAAAATCGTACCTCAGCTTGATAATTTTTCGCCCGCGTCTATGGGACCTCCTGTCCCAAGACGCTAAAAATGCCATCCGTGGCATTTTTGCTTCTAATTATCAAGCTTTCGGCAACAGCTTCTAATGCTCAGGTCAAGTAATTGCGTCATTTGACACTAACCCAAGTTAATCCCTTAATTAGGTTGTTTTTTCGCTGTATTATTGTCCTTAACCTCTAGTTCAACTCGAGGTATTTGTAAAGCTGCATATATAAACAACAGTAATCACTAACTGTTGTTTTGTATTTTACTTATGAAAAAATAGTTTCAGACCTTATTTTACTGGAAGTCTTACTGTAACAATTGTTAGGTCATACATTTGCGGATGGAGGCATCATGTTTCAATCCTTATTTTACTGGAAGTCTTACTGTAACCTTATGAATCATAATGTGTTTGGTGGTTCAAAACAAGCCTGACAAGCAACCACATCAATTAACAAAGGAGCTAACGACATGACTTATTGTACTACAGTTTTTGAAACTGCTGTGCAAACAGTTTGAAAAGCTTTCACTGTTTAAAAAATGCCCCCATTCTCCATATCTGTTTTATTCACAAAATCCAAGTGGTATAATTTTTCCCAATGGTTTATGTTTAACGTTCCCCTTGTGAGACGAATTGCTAAAATACAACAACCTTCATCCTTTTCATTATTTGCAATATCATACCATTCGGCAAAAACTGTGCGGAGTTTGGTTCTTATTTCGGCATTTTTCGGGTCAAGCACCCAACCGAGGTTTTCACCTATTCCATTAGCAGTAAACCACTCGAAACAAACTGGAATCGAAACCTCCGAGTTTTGCTCGATTTGTTGCATTTTGTTTGATTTCACATGAGTTGTAATATAGAACACACCGTCTTCATAGTAAGCATTCACATCGCGGACAATCGGGCGGGGCTTTCCGTCTGCATTTTTTGAACAATTATTGCCACGTGCACAAACTGTGCAGTCTCAATTTTTTATTTAATTAGTATGAAATAAAATTCTGTGTCCAGAACAGATACCCATTATCACCTCTTGCAACGCCTACTCCCAAATGTGTAAATTCAGGCTGTAAAATATTTGCCCTGTGACCTTCCGATTCCATCCATGCTCTGACAATATCCTTTGCATTTTCAGTACCCATACCAATGTTTTCACCCAAACTTGTATATCTGATTTCACCATCATCAATACGAGATTTAGGTGTTGACCCATCTATACCTGTATGCTCTAAGAAATTATTTTTAGCCATATATTCGCTATAACTTTGTGCAACCTTTGCAACATCGTCCTCCCATGAAAGAGCAGTAAGACCATGCTTTGCTCTTTCCTCATTGGTGTAGTAAAGAACATCTCTGGCAAGCTCTGCATACGGGTTATTAACTGAAGAGGCATTGCTTCTTGTTATTTCAACTAAATTAATGTCGCCATGCCATAAAACATCACATTCAAAGCTTTCCGCAACCGCTCTTACAGGAATCAACGTCCTTGAGTTTATAAGCTGCGCAGGAACATCCAATGTTTTTTCGCTGTTATTAACCTTATAAATACTATTTCCTATTTGCATGGATACAATAGTATTATCTTTTTTTGCTGTTGTAGTCTGTGTATCCTGGTTCCAATCTATAGTTGCTCCAAGCTGAGTAAATATTGCACGAAGTGGCACCAGAGTCCGACCGTCCTTTATTACAGGAGGTTGATCAAATTTTACAAGATTTCCGTCAATAGTTACACTTATTTCATCTGCCTCGCCCGCATTTTTAACATTCAATGTATACTGCTTGCTAAAATCGCTATATTTTACGATAAGCTTCTTCGAGCCGACTTGCTTAAAAGCGTACCCTTCATACATTTTTACTCCATTGGCGGTAATGGATAAATCAGATCCGGTAAACACCTTCGAGGTGCCGTCACTATACTTGCAAATTACCGCATAATCGCTCATCCTGAATCCTTCGCCTACCCTGTAATTAAAGGTGAGAGGTTCTTTTGCAATTTCTATAATGGGACTGTTTGAATCTACAACCTTCAACGTATATTCTTTCGAAAAGCTTCCATATTTTACAACAAGCTTTTTATTTCCCGGCGTCTGAAATTTATATCCTTCATACATTTTTACGCCGTTTGCTGTGATGGATAATTCCTTGCCCGAAAAATCCTTAAAGGTTCCGCCTTCATAGTTGCATCTTATGGTAAATTCGCTCATTCTAAAGCCTTCGCCCACTCTATACCACAAATTTTTCGGTATTTTTACCACTTCTGTTTTAGCTTTGACATAAAGCGTATATTGCTGTCTAAAATCACCAAACTTAATTACAAGCTTTTTTTCGCCTGCATTGGTAAATTTGTATCCATCATACATTCTAACACCGTTAGCTGTTACCACAATGTTATTATCTGAATAATCCTTAACACTGCCATCAGGATAGTAACATCTTACAACATAATCACTCATTTTAAAGCCTTCGCCCACAATATATTCAAGCTGAGAAGGCTCTTTGAGCATTTGTGTATTCGAAGCCCCTTCAGTCGCCGATATAACTGTTATCGGGACACGTATTGATTGGCTTGCAACTCTTATTATCACATCCTTTTCTTCTGGTATTGTAAAAACATATCCGGGGTATATTGGCGTAGCTTCATCAAATTTTCTCACTGCCTTATTACGTGGCACACTATAAAACGCAAGCTCATTATAACTCAAGAGCTGATCTGGCTCGCCATCTGCAAAACTACATTTTACCACTATATCTTCAGGATTAAATGAGTCAAGATTTGAACGAAACCTTATTTTTGCCGGAGGGTTAACCAGTGCGATCTCAGAAAGCTTATTGCCTTGTAGCTTTGGTATAACATGAAAGCCTTTTTCTGCTACCAGATTATCTTTTTTTAAAGTTATTGTATGCTCACCTACTGTTGTGCACTCATATTTATCCGTAATCTCTTGACCATCTACGAAGTATTTAACACCTTCATCAATTCCGTAATGTATTTGGCCTCCTTCCGGTTTCCAATAGCCAAGGGTTAATCTGGCAACTTCAATTACTTCACCTACGATGTAGTCGTCAAAAGCTTTTAATCCGGCAATTTCTTTCGTGCCTCGCAAAAGCTCAAAAACACAATTATCCCAAGACAAGGCAAATACAGTTTCTGTAACAAACATAGACAAAATAAGTAATACAACTAAAACTCGTTTTTTCATTTAAAATCTCCTTTTCATTAATATTCTAATGCAGAGATATACCTTCTTTTTTACTTCAATAATATCATTGTGCTTTCGTCTATTTATATCGGATAAGTTTGATTCTCTGATAATAGGTTGTGAAAGAGATATAATGCTGTTTTTGTTCTGTCTTGAACCGGAGTTTCCCGAAGTTGGCGTATGATACTGCGCATTCCGGCAAAAAATAATACTACCAGAGCACGACTATCAGCCTGCTCTAGCAGTATCGATAAACAAATGGGACAACGTACCAATCCGAAACCACTGAAAAAGTGGACTTTTTCGCAACCTTTAATCCAGCAATTC
>CAZLZR010000040.1:0-43921 GCA_964564015.1 uncultured Acetivibrio sp. | reverse complement strand
GCCTTGAATTCCAGTATTTATAATAGTTTTTGTGTCGTTAAGGAAACCCTAATTACTCTATTGTTGAGGCGGGGTAAAATTTTAGTATTGACATTTTTGTAATAGTGCATTAGTATAATAGTGTACTAGAAAATTAATTGCATGAGTGAAAAAATGAACATGGGGGTGAATATATGTGATGAAATTTGAAGGTAGTGCACCTATATATTTGCAGATAATAGAGAAGTTGAAAGCAGATATTGTTACAGGAAAGATCAGGGGGGGAGATAAATTGCCGTCACTAAGAGATTTTGCAGAAAACTATAAAGTGAATCCCAATACGGTACAAAGGGTTTTCATGGAACTTGAGAGAGAAGGGATTACCTATTCTCAAAGAGGTATAGGCACATTTATTTCCGAAGATAATGGACTAATAGAGAAATTAAAGACAACTCAAGCAGAAAAATACTCTAAGAGATTTACTGAAGAAATGACCGAATTGGGTTTAAAAAAAGAAGAAATCATTGAATATGTAAAAAGCGTAATGGAGGGGAGAAAATGAAGGTACTCGAAGTTCATGAAGTGTCAAAGAATTATCTGAATAAACGAGCTTTAGACGGGCTTAACCTTGAATTTGAAAAAGGAAAAATTGCAGGGCTTTTAGGTCCTAATGGCAGTGGGAAGACAACTCTTTTAAAAATGATTTCCGGATTGGTAAAACCATCAAAAGGTACCATAAAAGTATGTGACAACTTGATATGCTACAAAACAAAAGAGATTGTTGCATACCTTCCGGACAGCGAATTTCTGTATCCCTGGATGAAAATAAGTGATGCTAAAAACCTTTATCAAAAGTTCTTTGCCGATTTTAATGCAAATAAGTTTGATGAACTTCTGCAATTTATGAAACTTGATATAAACAGTAATTTTAAGTCATTATCTAAAGGGATGAAGGAAAAACTTGCTCTTGCACTAACTCTTTCAAGAGAGGCTAAGCTAATTATTCTTGATGAACCTTTAAATGGTGTTGATCCTGTTGCAAGGGAGATGATTTTAGGTGCCATACTAAAGGGATTTAATGTTGAAAGTTCAATGCTGATAACAAGCCATCTTGTAAATGAGATTGAAGGAATATTAGACGAAGCGTTTTTTATTAAAGAAGGAAAAATCGTATACTCAACGGATATAGATACTTTGAGAGAAGAAAAAAATATGACCCTTGATGATTATTACAGGGAGGTGTTTGCATGTTAATGAAACTTACACAATATGAATTGGTAAAGAAGTGGAAGTCATTGAGGATTTTCATATTTGCATATATTTTGATACAGATTACATTGACAGTCTTTACAGCTATATTATCAAAGAACAATTCTGTTATTCAAATAATGGATAAGGCTAACCCTGATAGAACTTCTCTTTCAATTGGAATAATGTTTATATTGCACTTGATGTTAAGCTTATTTATATTGTTTTTACCTGCGCTTGAAGGTATATATAGATTTGATAAGGATTTAGGTGGGAATCAATCGGTTTTAGAACATATGCTGCCTTTCCCTGCGTGGAAAAAGATATCTTCAAAGGTTATTGCAGTTATTATTTCTTCGGTCATAGTTTCACTCATAAGCGCGGTATCATTGCTTATATATTTCAGACCAAAGCTGGAATTTGCGTTGATAGAAAATTTAATTCAATTATCTGTTGAACTTTTTAGAAATCCTTTGGAGAGCATATTATTTTTATTCCATTTTATACTTTTGCTGTTACTGATATATATGTTGTTTTTGTTTTCAATTATTATATCAAGGTGCTTCTCACGAAATAATAGGCTGGCAGGGTTTATATCGGTATTAACTCTCATAGCTTCCGTGACCGTATTAGTCGTTATAAGTAACCAATTAACAAAACTTCCTGTTTTAAATTATAAGCTTCTTGGAATAGAATTTAACGTCATTGACAGTGTTTTCAGTGTGATTTCTTTTGCGGGTATATTCTATGCAAGTTGTTGGCTTATGGAAAGAAGGATAGAAAATTAGCAAAGGTATTAATATGTAAAATAATATCCATGCTATATAATTCAATTGGAAGAGATAGAAAGCTGGATTTGTGCTACGCTGGGCTAATTGAAACAGAAATTGAAATCATTCGCATCGACGGCGGAATGACAAGACAGATGATCTTTATAAAATGCAGATAGGGTAGTGACTCCTTCCAAGTATGTTTCAATCTCAGGTTTGACATTAGTACTTGACATATCCTGATAAAACACCGTTCCGTCAGATTTAAGAACATAAATGCCATTACATACACCCCATTGGAAGGGATGACTTGACAATAAATTGGATGGTTTCTGTAACAAAAATTTGAACCAGCTGTCGATGTATAAAACATCAAGCTGGTTCGTGTAATTTGGCATAATAACAAAGTTGATTATGACCTTTTATTTTGTTTTCAGCTTTTACCCCTCCTTACAGCAATTCTATTTCTGCTTTGCTGCAACCTGAAATGGTATTATCGTCCCATATGGAAACCTGAACTTCACCTATATGTGCCTTTTGTAAAAGCAACATACAGATTCTTGACTGTCCTATACCGCCACCCATGGTAAGTGGTAATTCGTTGTTAAGCAGCATACTATGAAACGGTAAACTACGTCTGTTGTCACAACCTGTTTTAGTAAGCTGTTCATCAAGAGATTTGCTGTCGACACGGATACCCATGGAGGATACCTCGAAAGCACACTCTAAAACATCACTCCAGAATACGATGTCACCGTTTAATTTCCAGTCGTCATAATCGGGAGCTCTTCCGTCATGCTTTATGCCGGATTTTAATACATCACCAATCTGCATAATGAAAGCCGTTTTGTGTTGCTTGAGATATTCATTTTCACGCTCTTTAGGAGAGAGGGTAGGGTATAAATCCTCAAGCTCCTGGGTAGTTATAAAGGAAACATCTCTTGAAAGAGTCAATGAAATCGCCGGATATAGCTTTTTTATTTCTTCGAGGGTGTCGCAAATGGCAGCAACAATTTTTTCTACTGTGCCTTTTAAAGTATCTACATTTCTCGTAGATTGGTCAATGACTTTTTCCCAATCCCACTGATCTACATATATTGAATGAAGATTATCCATTTCTTCGTCAGGGCGAATGGCGTTCATATCTGTGCATAACCCTTCACCTACCGGGAACCCATATTTATGCAAAGCCATACGTTTCCACTTTGCTAAAGAATGAACAACCTGTGCTTTTGTAGTAGTTTCTTTGATTTCAAATTCTACAGGACGTTCAATTCCGTTTAAGTCATCGTTGAGGCCTGTTTTAGGAAGGACAAACAATGGGGCGGAAACCCTTTTCAAATTAAGAGCATTGTTTAGATTGTTCTCAAAAATCCTCTTGATTGTTCCGATTGCGCTTTGGGTATCATAAAGATTTATTAAGGATTTGTACCCCTTTGGTATTGTTAGTTTACTCATATTTATGCTTATTTGTGCTCCTTTCAAATTAAATTAAACAAAAAGAGCAAAGGTGCGCAGGACTAATAAACCCACGGCATCTTTGCCCAATAGCAGAGTATAGCACAATAAAAATAATACGTCAATACTTATTTTTAAATGGTTTGTTTTGAAAATGCAATAAAATATAAAAAGTATTGCAAAAATGGACAAAATAACATTCGGTAACGCTAGTTTATCTAATGAATTTGCAAGTTAATAAAACCCAACTTTCAAAAACCTATTGACCTGTTTAAATATATATAGTATAATGTTGAGTATGAACAAAGGCGTTCATCAAATAGTGTCCGGCAAAACAAGCTGTTTTAGCTTATTGCCATTAACGCGGTACTATGTGATGAATGCCTTAATTTATAAGTGGGGGAATGAAATGTGAGAGAAGGAATGTTTAGAAACCTGTCAGGGTGTGCAATATCAGGAATTATTTCCAGATCAGGCAAACGCTTTTCAGGAAAAAGCATCATTGATTCCATAGCCTCTATGCATGATCGTTCTAACGGTCTTGGAGGTGGGTTTGCAGGCTATGGCATTTATCCGGAATATAAAGAATATTATGCTTTTCATATATTTTATGATAACAATACTGCAAAAAAAGAAAGTGAAGCTTTTTTAGAGGAGCATTTCGATATTATTAATCTATCGAAGATTCCTACAAAGAAGATTCCTGAAATTACAGATGAGCCTCTTATCTGGAGATACTTTGTAGCTCCGCTGCCTACAAAGCTTGCAGATAGCCAGTTGGATGAGAGGGAGTTTGTAGCTAAATGTGTATTCAAGGTGAATACCACTATTGATGGTGCGTACATCTTTTCAAGCGGAAAGAATATGGGGGTATTCAAAGCAGTAGGGTTTCCTGAAGATGTGGGACGGTTTTATCGCCTGGAGGAATATGAGGGATATTGCTTTACCGCACACGGACGTTATCCGACAAATACTCCCGGTTGGTGGGGGGGAGCTCATCCCTTTGCACTGTTGGATTACTCCGTAGTTCACAACGGTGAGATTTCCTCTTATGATGCAAACCGACGTGCCATTGAAATGTACGGTTATAAGTGCACATTACAAACCGACACCGAAGTTATCACTTATATTATAGATTACCTGCACAGAAAGAAAGGACTGACCTTTGGGGAAATTTGTTCGGTAATTGCCGCACCCTTCTGGTCAACCATAGAAGGCAAATCCCAAGAGGAGCGGGAAGAACTTGAGTTTCTAAGAAATGCTTTTGCTTCTCAGTTAATTACCGGACCCTTTTCAATACTTGTGGGCTTTGAGGGTGGAATGATGGCATTAAATGACAGACTTAAGCTCCGCAGTATGGTGATTGGAGAAAAAGATGATTTTGTGTATGTCGCCAGTGAAGAAGCGGCCATAAGGGTAATACAGAATGACTTGGACAAAGTATGGTCGCCAAAGGGCGGCGAGGGAGTTATTATTACACTAGAGAAAGGAACGATATAATGGCTGTTGATTATTTATATCCTGATTATGAAATTATAAGAAATTATGACCGCTGTATTGCATGTCGTGTGTGTGAGCGTCAATGTGCGAATGAAGCACACGAATATCTGGAAGACAGCAATAAATTGGTATCTGATGATGCAAAATGCGTAAACTGTCACCGATGTGTTTCTCTTTGTCCAACAAGGGCATTAAAAATTGTTAAGACCGACCATACATTTAAAGAAAATGTAAATTGGAGCGGTAAAAGCATTAAAGAGATATACAAGCAGGCAAACAGTGGTGGAGTTTTGCTTTCCAGTATGGGGAACCCGGAAAATTATCCCGTATATTTTGATAAAATTCTGCTCAATGCATCTCAGGTAACAAATCCTCCAATTGACCCTTTAAGGGAACCGATGGAAACCAAAGTCTTTTTAGGAGCAAAAAAGGTTAAGATTGAGAGAGATGAAAACGGCAGGCTTAAGAAAAATCTGACACCGCATGTTGTGCTTTCCATGCCGATAATGTTTTCAGCAATGAGTTACGGTTCAATCAGCTACAATGCTCATGAAAGTTTGGCAAGAGCCGCCACAGAAATGGGTATTCTCTATAACACTGGAGAAGGCGGACTTCATGAAGATTTTTATAAATACGGCCCCAACACTATAGTTCAGGTGGCTTCAGGACGTTTTGGTGTTCATAAGGAGTATCTGAACAGTGCTGCCGCTATTGAAATAAAGATGGGGCAAGGTGCAAAGCCCGGTATTGGGGGACATCTTCCGGGTAAAAAAATCGTGGGTGATATCTCCAAAACCCGTATGATACCAGAAGGCTCCGATGCTATTTCGCCAGCTCCTCATCATGACATTTATTCCATTGAGGATCTCAGGCAGCTTGTATATTCATTAAAGGAAGCCACTGGTTATACAAAACCGGTCATCGTAAAAATTGCTGCTGTCCACAATGTATCTGCAATTGCAAGCGGTATTGCACGTAGTGGTGCCGATATAATTTCCATTGACGGTTTCCGTGGTGGAACAGGTGCTGCTCCAACCCGTATTCGTGATAATGTGGGTATTCCCATCGAATTAGCTTTAGCTAGTGTTGATAAACGACTTCGCGATGAGGGGATTCGTGATAATGTATCCATTGTTGTAGGGGGTAGTATACGTTCTAGTGCCGACATTGTGAAAGCGGTGGCGCTTGGGGCAGACTGTGTTTATATAGGAACTGCTGCTTTACTTGCTTTGGGGTGTCATTTGTGCAGAACTTGTCAGACAGGTAAATGCAACTGGGGTATTGCAACACAAAGAGCAGATTTGGTAAAACGCTTAAACCCCAACATGGGCTATAAGAGACTTGTTAATCTTTTGACTGCATGGCAACACGAAATTAAGGAAATGATGGGCGGCATGGGTATTAACTCTATTGAAAGCCTGAAGGGTAACAGGCTAATGCTCCGCGGTGTTGGATTAAACGAAAAGGAACTTGAGATATTGGGAATTAAATATGCTGGAGAATAAGAATAAATGATTATTTGGTGGTGGTGCGAAAAATGAAGCGAGTTTATGTAAATGAAAAATGGTGCCTTGGGTGTCACTTGTGTGAATATTACTGTGCTTTTGCATCAAGCAATGAAAAAGATATGGTGAAAGCGCTGAAGGATTCAAAAATCAATCCGAAAATAAAAATTGAGGAAACTGATGGAATAAACTTTGCTGTATCTTGCCGGCATTGTAATGTTCCGCTATGTGTTAAGGGATGTATAACAGGTGCACTGACAAAAAAAGATGATGGTGTTGTTACAATTGACAAAGACAGATGTATCGGTTGCTACACTTGTATATTATCCTGTCCTTTTGGAGCGGTTTCTCCTTCAAGCGAAGGAGTTATACAAAAGTGTGAGCTTTGCATAAAAACAAATAACGGGACGCCTCAATGCGTTGCAGGTTGTCCTAATAGTGCAATTGTGTTTGAAGAGAGAGGTGAATAGAGTGAATTATGTACTTGTAGGCAATTCAGCAGCAGCTGTCGGTGCAGTGGAAGCTATTCGTAAAAATGATAAGGAAGGCAAAATTGTAATAATCAGCAATGAAAGTTATCATACTTATTCGAGACCATTAATTTCCTACCTGCTGATGGGAAAGACAAATGAAGAAAAAATGAAGTACAGGGGTAATTCTTTTTACAGTGATAATAATTGCGAATTGATGTTGAATAAAACTGTCCAAAGCATAGATGCAAGTCAAAAAACGGTTATCCTTGAGAGTGGTGAACAAATAAGTTATGACAAACTATTGATAGCTACCGGCTCTACTCCATTTATTCCTCCTATGCCGGGAATTGAAAAGGTTAAAAACAAATTCACGTTTTCCACACTTGATGATGCAAAAGCATTGGAAAGAGTACTCGATAAAAATACAAAGGTACTGATTGCGGGAGCAGGTCTTATTGGACTTAAGTGTGCCGAGGGTATTTGCAAAAAGGCGGAAGTTACATGTGTGGACTTATCCCATAAGGTGCTCTCAAGTATTTTGGATGACGAAAGCTCAAAAATTGTAAAGAAGCACTTGGAAGATAACCATATTAAGTTTCATCTTGAACAAAAGATTAAAGAATTAAATGAAAATTCTGCCATACTTGATGATAATTCAGAAATCCCGTTTGATGTTCTTGTAATGGCTGTTGGTGTCCGCCCTAATATTTCTTTGATAAAGGACATCGGCGGTAAAACCAATAAAGGCATCCTAATTGATGAAAGATGCATGACTTCCATTCCTGATATTTATGCAGCCGGTGATTGTTGTGAAAGCATGGATATTTCATCAGGGCAGCAAAAGATTATGGCACTTTTGCCTAATGCATATATGCAGGGCGAATGCGCGGGAATGAACATGTCGGGAGTGGATTTTGTATTTGATAAAGCTATACCGATGAATGCAATCGGCTTTTTCGGAAAACACATCATTACCGCTGGAACCTATGAAGGTGACGTTTATGTTGAAGCTGACGAAGAGAACTACAAAAAATTATATTATTCGGACAATAGATTAAACGGGTATATTCTGGTAGGCAATGTTGAAAAAGCGGGTATATACACTGCACTGATAAGAGATAAAACTCCGCTTGATACACTGAATTTTGAGCTTATCTGCAAAACGCCTTGTCTTATGGCTTTTAGTAGGGAAATACGTGCTGAAAAACTGGGGGGTGCTAATCATGAAGCTGTCAGCTAAGAAGTTAGGCTACCAAGAGTTGAACGAAAAAATCCGCAGTACAAATGAAGATGTTGTCGTTGTTGATTGTTATGGTGAGCGTTTCATAGGAAGTGGTTCTTCGGAAAAAAGCATCACCATAGAAGGTACTCCTGGTAATGCACTTGGTGCGTATCTGGATGGTACTACAATAATTGTAAACGGCAATGCACAGGACGCTGTCGGGGATACAATGAATGACGGTAAAATAATTATAAACGGAAATGCTGGAGATGCCCTGGGTTATGCTATGAGGGGCGGGAAAATATTTGTAAAAGGGAATGCCGGTTATCGTACAGGTATTCACATGAAACAATATAAGGAAAAAAGACCTCTTATCGTGGTGGGTGGAAGTACAGGAAGCTTTTTAGGAGAATATCTTGCAGGAGGTATTATTATTGTTTTAGGTTTGGACAATAAGGATTTACCGGTTGGAGAATTTACTGGAACGGGAATGCACGGTGGTGAAATATATATAAGATCCGAAAAAGCACCGGAGAATTTGCCGAAACAGGTAAGTGTATGCGAGGTAAGTAAGGACGAAATAGGGAAAATAAAAGATGTGTTAAGTGAGTTTTCCGATATATTCGGCACTCCAATGGACGAAATATTGTGCAAAACCTTTTATCGCTTGACACCAAATGCAAAAAATCCTTACAAGCAGCTTTATGTTGAAAATTGACAAAAGGTACCGCTAATAAATAAATTACAAATTTAAATAAAAGAGTGCAATATACAATAATATGGGTATGGAATAAAGATCACTAGGGTGATACCAAAAACACGATGACTATTTAAAAAAGGGAGAGGAGTATCTCCGCAATCTTAATTCGGGAATAATAAAATATCATAAATGCAATTGAACATAATAATCGACAGGTAAATGAGGTGTTCGTATGTGTGGAATAGCAGGTTTTTGCAACTTTGATATTAATTATACCGAAGATAAAGGGTTTTGGTACAATACCTTAATTAATATGAGAAAATCCATAGCACATCGTGGCAGCGACAATACAGGCGAATTTTTAAGGAAGCATGTGGGACTTTGCCATACCCGCCTTTCTATAAGAGATTTGTCTCTTGGTGCACAGCCTATTGTCAGAAGTATTGATGGTATTGAATATGTGATTGTATACAACGGAGAGATTTATAATACTGATGAGATAATGCCTGAATTAATAAAAGCTGGATACACCTTTGAAACCACAACTGATACAGAGGTCATTCTTTATGCTTATATTCATTATGGGATTGATTTTGTTAATAAACTGAACGGGATATTTGCTTTTGCAATATGGGACAGCAGACGTAAATGCCTGACTTTATACCGTGACCGTGTCGGTGTGAAACCTTTATTTTATGCAATAAAAGATAATACCATTGTTTTTGGATCTGAAATAAAGTCTCTGTTCTGCTTTCCGGGTTTAAATCCTGAAATTGATTTAAACGGATTCAGGGAGATTTTTGGAATAGGGCCTGCACGGACATCAGGTAATGGAGTTTTTAAAGGTATTAACGAAGTGAAGCCCGGACAGTATGCTGTTTTTTCAGAGGTTGGATTAAGGGATGTTTGTTATTGGGAGCTTGAGAGTCATGAACATACAGACAACTATGAACAAACTGTGGAGAAGGTATCTTTTTTAGTCCGTGATGCAATTACAAGACAGATGGTAGCGGATGTTCCCGTTTGTAGCTTTTTATCGGGAGGAATTGATTCAAGTATTGTAACGGCAGTAGCTTCCGGTTTTTTGACTGAGAAAGGCTCCCAGTTAAATACCTTTTCGTTTGATTTTACAGGGAACGACATTTACTTCAAGTCAAATGACTTTCAACCCGAGAGAGACAGACCGTTTGTTGACATAATGCTTAAGCAATACAACCTGAACCATACTTATCTTGAATGTGATGAGAGTGTTTTGGCAAGCCTTTTGTATAAAGCGGTTGATGCAAAGGATTTGCCGGGCATGGCTGATATTGATGCTTCGCTTTTATATTTCTGTTCATTGGTAAAAACCCACAATAAAGTTGCCTTGACCGGTGAATGTGCAGATGAAATTTTCGGTGGTTATCCATGGTTCTATAAAAGTGAGCTTATACAGGTAAATGGTTTCCCGTGGTCGAAGGATGTAAGTACAAGAACACTATTATTATCTGATGATTTTATCAATGAACTTCAGCTTAATGATTATATTTCCGCTAAATACAATGATTCGCTTAAGCTGGTGCCTCATCTCGACGGTGAAAATTCTGTTGAGAGAAGGCGTAGAGAAATAGCGTATCTTAATATAAAATGGTTTATGCAAACTCTGCTAGATAGAATGGACAGAGCTAGTATGTATTCCGGACTTGAGGCAAGAGTGCCATTTGCTGATCATAGAATTATTGAATATGTATTTAATGTGCCATGGGATATGAAATATAAGAATGGAGTGGAAAAGTCACTTCTGAGGGAAGCGTGTAAGGAGTTGCTACCCGAGGAGCTTTTGTTCCGTAAAAAAAGCCCGTATCCCAAAACTTATAATCCTAACTATGAGCAATTGCTTGTAGATACCTTTTCAGATATTATTAATAATCCGAATTCACCAATCATGGCTTTTACAGATAAGAAAAAAGCACTTTCTTTTATTAAAGCACCTGCTGAGTACGGCAAGCCGTGGTTTGGACAGCTGATGGCAGCGCCGCAGCTTATGGCTTATATGATTCAGGTGAATTATTGGTTGGAGAAATATGCGCTTTTTATAACGAATTCATAATTTTGAAATGCAATTTGAAAATACATTATTTAAGCGACCTCGGTTTCAAACCGGGGTCGCATCTATTTTTGGCATTAAATATTATAAGAACAATAATATTGATTTTAGGATTTTTTGTAATGGTATTATATTCTAAGACGTGCAGTACTCTATAAAGCATGATAAAATATATACAATTTAGAAGAGATTGCCCTATTGCTTGCTGCAGAAGGTATCACTGCCTTGATTTCAGGTTCTGCAGTTGCATGGGTTAAATGTAATAGACAGCACTCCGGAGGACGGTTCATGAAAAAATTATTGGTTTATCTTAATGGCTACATAAAAGAAAGTATATTTGGTCCTTTGTTCAAACTGCTGGAAGCATCCTTTGAATTGTTTGTGCCAATTGTTATCAAAAGTATTGTTGATATTGGAATTGGACAAGCTGACAAAGGATATATTGTTAAGATGTGTTTACTGCTGGTGTTGCTTGGTGTAGTGGGAATGATATGTTCGGTAACAGCCCAGTACTTTGCAGCCAAAGCATCAGTCGGCTTTGTGACAAAGCTGCGTCGTGCATTATTTAAGCATATTGGTCAATTGTCTTATACAGAGATTGATACTCTCGGTACATCAAGTATGGTTACCCGTATGACAAGCGATATGAATCAGGTGCAGTCAGGAATGAACCTGACTTTGCGTTTGTTGTTGCGGTCGCCTTTTATTGTATTTGGCGCTATGATTATGGCATTTACCGTAGATGCTAATGCAGCCCTTACTTTTGTAGTAGCGATTCCAGCACTTTCTGTAGTTGTTTTTGCCATTATGTTGTTATCTATCCCACTATATAAAAAGGTACAGCAAAGACTGGACAAAGTGTTGAATTCCACGAGAGAAAACCTTGCGGGTGTTCGGGTAGTAAGAGCTTTTCGCCTTGAAGAAAAAGAAATAACAGAATTTGATAAGCGTAACGAAGAATTGACCGCAACACAGAAATTTGTGGGTGGGATTTCTGCGCTGATGAATCCTTTGACCTATGTTATTATTAACCTTGCAATTATCTGGCTTATACATATCGGTGCTTTCCGGGTATCAACAGGGCTACTTACTCAAGGTGCTGTTCTAGCGCTCTACAACTATATGTCCCAGATTCTTGTTGAACTTATCAAATTTGCAAACTTGATCATCACTATTACAAAGGCTGTTGCCAGTGGAAACCGGATCAGTGCAGTCCTGGATATGAAATCCAGTCTGGCGGAAAATGAGACTCCGGCAAAAAATAATCAGTGCGAATATGCCGTAGAATTCCGTCATGTGGGATTGCAGTATAAAAATGCACGAGGCGAATCTTTGACGAATATAGACTTTTCGGTTCGCCATGGTGAGATTGTAGGTATCATCGGTGGCACAGGCTCCGGTAAATCCTCCTTGGTGAATCTGATTCCAAGATTTTATGAGGCTACCGCAGGAGAGGTCTTTGTGGATGGTATCAATGTCAAGGATTACAAGTTAAAAAGGCTTCGTAACAAAATCGGTATTGTACCCCAAAAGGCTGTGTTGTTCAAAGGTAGTATCCGGGAAAATATGCACTGGGGCAATATGGATGCAACCGATGAAGAGATTATGGACGCCATTACTATGGCTCAGGCTGGTGATATTATAGCACAGAAAGAGGGAGGCCTTGATTTTGTTATTGAACAGGACGGCAAGAACCTTTCGGGCGGCCAGCGTCAGCGCCTCACCATAGCTCGTGCCCTTGTGAGAAAGCCTGAAATTCTAGTCCTTGATGACAGCGCTTCGGCGCTCGACTTTGCAACTGATGCGGCACTTAGAAGGGCTCTCCGCGAATTGCCGGGAGACACATCCGTTTTTATTGTTTCCCAGCGTACCTCATCCATTCAATATGCTGATAAAATCATTGTACTGGATGATGGACAAATTGTCGGTATTGATAAACACGACCAGCTAATAGAAAATTGCGAGGTATATCGTGAAATTTACGCCTCCCAATTCAAGAAGGAGGAGATATGATATGAAGAAGCAGAAAATTCAAATGAACACCATCCGAAAAGTTCTTGAATACATTAAGGAATATCGTATTCTTCTATTGTTTTCCCTTGCCCTAGCGGCAGTTACAGTGGCACTAACTCTCTATGTTCCCATTCTTGTCGGCAATGCCATTGATAGTATTATTGGGCAGGGTAATGTTAATTTTGAAGAAGTGGCTAAAATTCTTGTCAAGATCGGTTTTGCTGTCGGTATTACTGCTGTGCTTCAATGGCTGATGAGCACTATAAATAACAATATTACTTACCAAGTTGTGCGTGATATTCGTAATAAAGCTTTTCGTAAAATTGAAATTTTACCCCTTTCTTATATTGACGCCCACCCTCACGGTGAAATTGTAAGTCGTGTAATCACTGATGTCGATCAGTTTGCAGATGGGCTTCTTATGGGCTTTACGCAGCTTTTCACGGGTGTTGTTACAATAATAGGTACCCTGATTTTCATGTTAACCATAAATGTGAAAATTACTTTTATTGTAGTCATCCTTACACCCCTTTCCCTCTTTGTCGCAAATTTTATAGCAAAACGTACCTATTCCATGTTTAAGCTGCAGTCCGAAACCCGCGGCGAACAAACCTCACTAATAAACGAGATGATTGGCAATGCAAAAACAGTTCAGGCTTTCTCCTATCAGGAAGAAGCACTGAAAAAGTTTGACGAAATTAACGACAGGTTGGAAAAATACTCGCTTCGGGCTGTTTTCTATTCGTCTCTCACAAACCCTTGCACCCGCTTTATAAATAGTCTTGTTTACGCAGCCGTTGCCTTTGCGGGTGCATTAGCGGTAATCGGTGGTGATGTGGGCAGCACGATGACAGTAGGTGGACTTTCCATCTTTCTGAGCTATGCCAACCAATACACAAAGCCTTTCAACGAAATTTCCGGTGTGATAACAGAGCTGCAAAATGCCATTGCTTGTGCGGGACGTGTTCTTGAGTTGATTGAAGAACAGCCGCAAATTCCGGACAAAGAGGACGCTATCGAAATTGAAAAGGCCAGTGGAAATATAGTTTTGGAAAAGGTTGCTTTCTCCTATGTTCCTGAGCACACCTTGATTCGTGATTTTAGCCTTAGTGTAAAACCAGGCCAGCGTGTGGCGATTGTTGGACCCACCGGCTCCGGTAAGACTACCGTCATCAATCTCCTGATGCGTTTTTATGATGTTAAATCCGGAAGTATAAAAGTGGAAGGTGTGGATATTCGTGATATTACCCGAAAGAGCTTGAGAGAAAACTATGGAATGGTATTGCAGGATACATGGCTGAAATTCGGAACGATCCGGGAAAATATAGCTATGGGAAAGCCGGATGCATCTGACGAAGATATCATTACTGCGGCAAAGGCTGCTCATGCACACAGTTTTATCGAACACCTGACAAACGGTTATGACACTATCATTGGTGAAGATGGGGGAAGTCTTTCCCAGGGTCAAAAGCAATTGATCAGTATTACCCGTGTTATGCTTTGTTTGCCACCGATGCTTATTTTGGACGAGGCGACATCTTCCATTGATACCCGTACCGAAATTAAAATTCAGGAGGCCTTTGCAAAACTCATGCAAGGTCGGACTAGCTTTGTTGTTGCACACCGTCTGTCCACCATCAGGGAAGCGGATGTGATTCTGGTCATGAGGGACGGGGATATAATCGAACAGGGTACCCATGATGAGTTACTCCTGCAAAAAGGCTTTTATGCCAATTTGTATAATAGTCAATTTACCCACTGATAAATATTGAATCTTGAATTGCAAATAGGTATAGGCAGGTTAATGTGACAAAAATAATGAATTAAAGCTAAAAAAGTTAAAGCTAATAATAAAATTAAAGCTAAAATGGATTCACAGCTAAAGGGATAAAAAACTGACGCATCAGGGGTCATTTGACTACTGATGCGCCAGTATGTTGAAATAATAAATTATTCAATTGGGAACTTGTTAATCATGCCAAGGAGCTTTTGTTTTATATATGCAAAGTCCAAAGAGTTTATTTGTTTGTTGCCATCCACATCTGCTTTAGTTAAATCAACAGGGTTGGTTGACGGACTAAGTAAATGTAATTTTAGAATACCAAAATCCAGGGAGGTAACGCGTCCGTCTGAGTCCAGGTCACCCAAAACAACTTTTGATGGGGTTGGTGTGACAGTTGGTGTGGCAGTTTTGATAGGAGTTGCGTTTCCTGCATTTCCGTAAAGGTCTGCCGGTAGTTCATCGAGAGTAATTACATGTTGACTGTTGTAAATAGTGTTTAGTAGTTTAGGATCATTATATCTTGAGCTCGTTAAGAATTCTCCATACCATGGGCAAAAATACAGCCACCAGGCTTGTTCGTTAACTATGTTCTGAATGTCCGGAATAACGTCGTTTTCAGTCATTGCAACCATTTTTGTATCGTTTGTGTAATTTACCAGGGAAAGAAATACTGTTGTTGCGGCACTTGTGTTCCATGTGGAAGGGGAACCTTCATATTTATCGTATGCGACGATATCCACATATTCATCTCCAGGATACCACTCTGACGAATTGGCATATGTATAGAGATTTACTTCCCATATCAAGTTGTGGAGTCCATATTGTTCAGTCAGTGTTTTGTAAAGAAGTTTCCAGAGTTCCTTGTATACCTCCGAACCTGCGGAACCCCACCAGAACCATGCGCCTGACCCGTCTGTGTTGTTGTAACCTTCAGCTTCATGGAAGGGACGGAAAAGCACGGGAACGTTTGCTTCTTGTAAAATAAGAAGCTGTTCGGCAAGATCTTCAATTGCAAGCATCAGGTAAGCGTATTCCTTTGTTGTTTTGTCAAGACAGTTGGCAGTATTAAAGCTTTTTGTAGGTTTATATGTACAATTTGTCCAATCCACTGCAGCGCCCAGTTTGTAGCTTGTAAAATCGGAGGGAACAGTAATATGCCAAGATCCTGTTGCAATACCACCACGTTCCTTCACCCACTCAATAGCGCGTTCTGTTGTACCGTCTTCCCAACCATATAGAGGGTTGTAGTTCATAAAATCAAAGCCTCTGATTGCAGGGTATTTACCGGTTTTATCATTAATGTAATCAAATTCAAGTTCCATATTGCCATCATTCCCGCCACCGTAAATTTCCTGTTGCCCGGAAATTACATATTTGCCGTAAACGCTGGTAAGATACTTCATAAGGGATTTTGTTTCAGCAGTCGCATTTTTATCACATGGAGCAGGGTCAATGTCAAGGTCAGGCAGATCGGCATAGTCAAAAGATACAGTGTCGTAAAGTATAAAGCCCCAGCTTCCGGAGGTGCCTATTTCAATCTTCGCTGTTCCCTTTTCAAGATAGGCAAACCCAAAACTATAATCAATCCATTTGCCTTTGTTTGGAATATAGAAATTGCCTAGTGGTTTGCCGTTGATACTAACAGCCTGAAGTCTGGTGGCATTCAATTCGCCAAGATACATCCAGCATTTTGTAGAAAGCTCATACATGCCGTTTTCAGGAATTGTAACTTCGAGAGTTATTGTTCCTGAGTTTGATGCCCATACAAATCCGTCGCCTGAATATCCGGGATAAGGAGTTCCGTAGACATTCGTAGCAATAGTTGCACCATTGCCTATGGTACAAGCTTCTGCTTCGACATTTACAGGCAGAGAATTAGCAGCCTGAACTGAAGCAGGCATGGTTGAAAAAACAGTACATGCCATAACAAATGTTGTCATAAGAGACAGCACTTTTTTGAAAAACTTACTCATAAATACACCCCTTTATAAAAATAATATTACAAGTAATGTTACTATGTAATTGTATCTGGCAATATTATATCATATTTTGTTACTTTTTGATGCATAAATTTCATATTTTTATTAGTTTTTAATGCCTGTAACGTAATTGATTTTTGCGGAATGACTGATGTATATGAAGGTGGTGCGTTTTTGATGTTAAAAATAAAAATTAGTAATGTTAAAAACGCTATGTGATGTTAGATGCCTAATACCAGAGTGTTAATTAAGTCTATCATATCTATGTTGAACTTTTACGTAGATAGTAATATGAAAATTGGAGGAAATTTAAGAAGATTTGAGGATTCTGGAGAAATTAATGTTCTAATAAAAAAATTGCAGGAAGTGGAACGAATTTTGTCAATATTATTGATTATTTGATAGATTTTATATATAATCATTTTTGTTGTTTTTTTTTGAGGTATTTGGAGGGGAAGGATATGGGAAAAGCATTAATTATTGGTGCTGGTGGAGTTGCTAATGTAGTAGCACACAAATGTTGCCAGAACCCAGAAATTTTTGAGGAAATTTGTATAGCAAGCAGGACTGTCGAAAAATGTGATGCAATAAAAAATACTTTGCCTGATAAGGGTACTATAGTTTATACTGCGCAGTTGGATGCAGATAATACTCAAGATGTAATTAACATGATAAAATGGTTTGGTGCGGATATTGTTATTAATGTTGCGCTTCCTTATCAGGATTTGTCAATTATGGAGGCGTGCCTTGCTACAGGTGTTCATTATGTAGATACGGCCAATTATGAACCACCCGAAACTGCAAAATTCGAGTATAAGTGGCAGTGGGAATATAAGGAAAGGTTCGAAAAGGCGGGTATTACAGCTCTGTTGGGAAGTGGATTTGATCCGGGAGTTACTGGTGTTTTTTGTGCATATGCGCAAAAGCATTACTTTGATGAAATACATTATATTGATATTGTTGATGCTAATGCAGGTGATCATGGATATCCCTTTGCAACAAATTTTAATCCGGAAATAAATATCCGGGAAATAACTGCAAACGGCAGGTACTATGAAAACGGGGGATGGGTGGAAACTGATCCTCTCTCAATGAAAAAAGTTTATGATCTCCCTGAGATAGGTCCTAAAAATATCTATCTTTTGTATCATGAAGAATTAGAGTCATTAGCTGTTAATATAAAGGGACTAAAGAGGGCAAGATTCTGGATGACTTTTTCTGACAATTACCTGAATCATTTGCGCGTACTTGAAAATATTGGAATGACATCGATAAAGCCAATTGTTTATGAAGGTAAGGAAATAATTCCGCTGCAATTTTTAAAAGCTATTCTTCCTGATCCTGCATCTCTTGGAGCTAGAACCAAGGGTAAAACAAATATTGGCTGTATTATCCAGGGGATTAAAGATGGAAAACCAAAGTCCTATTATGTTTATAATGTTTGTGTGCATGAAGAATGTTATAAAGAAGTGGGATCACAGGCTATTTCCTATACAACGGGAGTACCTGCAATGATAGGTGCCATGATGATTCTTAAAGGGATTTGGAAAAAGCCCGGGGTTTCCAATATTGAAGAATTTGACCCTGATCCTTTTATGGATGCATTGAATAAATATGGGCTACCATGGCAAGAGCAATTTTTACCAACACTTTTAGATTGAGGTATATAATATGAATATAGATTTTTCCGGTCTTCCAACACCGTGTTATATTGTTGATGAAAGACTTCTTAGAAAAAATCTTGAAATACTACATTCTGTTCAGGAGAGAACAGGATGTAGTATTCTTCTTGCATTAAAAGGTTTTTCCATGTACTCGGTTTTTCCTTTAGTGGGTCAGTACCTTAAAGGTGTTACTTCAAGCTCATTGTTTGAGACCAGGTTGGGTTTTGAAAAAATGGGAAAGGAAGTTCATGCTTATGCGCCGGCCTATATTGAAGAGGAATTTGATGAACTGATTAAATACTGTGATCACATAGTATTTAATTCCTTTAATCAATGGAAAAAGTTTAAAGATAAAGTGAAAAATAACACTTCTAAAAAGATTGAATGCGGTATTCGAATTAATCCTGAATATTCCGAAATAAGTACTCCGATTTATAACCCTTGCTATAAAAATTCAAGGCTTGGAGTGACACAGGCTAATTTCAAACCTGATGAGTTAGACGGTATTGACGGACTGCATTTCCATACTATGTGTGAGCAGAATTCAGACACGCTTTTTAGGACAGTTAAGGTTGTGGATGAAAAATTCGGAGAGTACATTAAGAGAATGAAGTGGGTTAATCTAGGTGGTGGTCACCATATTACAAGGCCTGATTATGATATTGAAATGCTTATAAGTTCAATATTGTACTTTAAGGATAAATATGGGGTGGATATCTACCTTGAGCCTGGTGAGGCTGTAGCTTTAAACACCGGTTACCTTGTTTCTGAAGTTCTTGATATTATTGACAATGGTATGAAAATTGCTATTCTTGATGCTTCAGCAGCATGCCACATGCCCGATGTATTGGAAATGCCTTACAGACCTAATATCATTGATGCAGGAAATCCTGGAGAGAATCCTTATACCTATAGGCTTGCAGGTAATACTTGCCTTGCCGGGGATGTTATTGGAGACTACTCTTTTAAACAGCCTTTGAAGCCCGGTGATAAGCTTGTTTTTTGTGATATGGCTCATTATACAATGGTCAAGAATAATACCTTTAATGGAGTTAATTTGCCGTCTATTGCACTTTATAATGAAGAGGAAGGCATTAAAATAATAAGACGTTTCGGGTATGAAGATTTTAAGAACAGATTATCCTAATGTTTTTGTTGTTTTGTTTTTTTTGATTTGATATAAGTAACCTATAACCTCCACCGGCTGTGGAAGTTATAGGTTATTATTTATTGCTTCTAAATGATTTGTTTTTTAGTTAAACTTTTTTGATAGGTTTTAACACCATGTATCCTTCTGAGATTCTATCATCTTCATACACAGGATTGTCTGAATCGTTCCATTTCCATCCGTTGGCTTCAGGAGACCATGCTTCACTTACATTCCAAACGGCTTCTGTCACGGGTTCGTGAACTTCTTCAGCATAGGGTGGATGACAGAATTTGACGTAGTCACATTCGGGTGCATCAACACATTCGAGACCTTCGGGAATTACTCCGTCATAATTTGTTGGCATTTCAACTCCCCAAACATACCTTGATTCTCCATTTTTATTTAACCATGCAGCAATTACACCATCAAGAGTTCCACTCATGCTTTCAAGAAGTCCCCATACCTTTTCCGCATCTTTAGCATCGCATAGTTCGTGATAGTTTGTTGCTCCTTCAACATGCCACACCAGCATTTTGCGAGCAGGTTTGCGAACAAAGGTGATACTTACATTCTGTATAAATTTTTCATTCATAATCAAATCATCTCCTTTTATATGTTGATGGTTAATATGGCGATGGAGGAAAAGGGGCAAAGGCACTAATAGGCGCCTGTAAGCACCGGGATTTACATCAAAAGTTTCCGTAAAGGAACGGGTAAATGCTTCCTGGGAGTTGTAACCGTACTCAAAAGCAATATCTAAAATGCGCTTTTTTGTATCCCTTAATTCAAGAGCGGCTTCTGTCATTTTCCGTAGACGGATATAGTTTTTCATACAAATGCCTACTTCTCTGCTAAAGGCTTTAGAACAATAGAATTGTGAATACCCCACATGCAAAGAAACATCCGTTAGTGTTATATTTTCTTTAAGGTTGCTTTCGATATAATCAATCATTTTTTGAACACATTCTTTCCAATCCAACGCTTATCACCACCTTGTAATATAATTATAAATAAAAGGAAAATAGATTTTTTGATTTTACTTGCACAAAGTGCGGGATGTTAAAAATCTTGCATTGGTTTTCAAATAACTAGAATGAACTGATAAATCCTAATAAATAACTTTTTAGCAATGCAAAATCAATAGAATTAACATTACCATCACTATTAATATCAGCATTTGTTAATTGATCCCCAGTAAGTTTATTCATACCAAGTAAATGCATTTTTAATGCTCCAAAGTCGATAGAATTAATGTTCCCGTCAATAATAATATCTCCCTTTTTAGAAAGCTTTGTAGGTGTGGGAGTTGTTGGTTTTGTAGGAGTAGGAGTTATTACTGAGCCTGATGCAGGTTCTCCATACACAACACCCCTACCGTTGGTTCCAACGAAAACACGTCCGTAAACTCTTAGATCTCCTGTAATTGCGTAATTTATAGAACCATACTGGTGCTGGTCATCATTCACTCTCAACCAGCTCTTTGCCATATCATCAGAGCGGTAGACAGCATATAAACCATCTGTTTCACCGCAGATATAGATAGCAAGATAATCTTCTCCATCTTTTGCTTTACCGAATCCAATCACGTCACATCTTGTAATACCATCAACTTTGGTTATTGTTTTACCCCCATCAGTAGTGTAAGAAAGACCTGTGGTTGATCCTGGTATCCACACATGACCTTCCTTTCCCGGAACAGCTTTAATTTTAGAAGAATAGGTTTCCAGATCTGTTTTCACAATTTCAAAGCTTTGACCGCCGTCTTCACTTACATAGAAAGTATTTTCTGCATATGCATAAAATACATTGGGATTAACTTTGTCAGAACAAACATTTGCACCTATAGGGAGTGTGCTGACAGATTTCCAACCTCCGTTTACATAACATAATACTCCCTGACTTGTGCTTGGTGACCAGACAAATGTAGAACCATCTGCAGATACTGCGACTGTACCACCTTGTACAATGTCATCTTCACTGTTTGCAGGGAATGTGTAGCTTACATTTGGCTGAACTTCCGACCATGTTGCACCGCCATCTTTTGAAATGGCAACACTCTTTTTAACCATTTCATATTGTTCCTTATCGGTAGTGCCGACCCTTACAATAATTTTTGGATTAAGTTCAGCATAATCCATGCCTGTAGTTCCTGTAAAAGTAGGATTTGCCATCATAGAGTCAGGACCTACTTGTAAATCTTTATGTACGAATCCACAGATATCACCAACACCGCTTATCAGTTCTACGCCATTAATCGGTGGACAAATGAGACTTAGTACCGCGGTTTCTTCTACTCCCATTCCCATAACTTCGATATTCACATATTTACCCTTATCCCAGTCAGTTAGGTTTTTAGTACCGTATATGGTAGCACCGGTACCATACATCATTTCATCGGAATTAAAAGGATTAATCTCAATGTCACCCATCATCCAGCCAAGTTTTGGTGAGGGAGTGTCCATTATTTCGTTACCGGTCACTAATCCGCCACTTGCAGCGTTTATTTTTTTACCCCATGAAAGCCAAGGTGCTTTTGAGATATCCATTGTATATTTCATATTTCTTGATGGCCATGAATCGCCAAAATTCCAGATTGCATCCCAGGTTGTACCGGCATCTGTTGATCGAAAAATGTAGTTATCCGGCCACCATGATTGTAAAGATGTAACTATAAGTGTATCGGGATTCTGTGCATCAACACTTAAACCTGCATATCCATACCAATTTTCGTGTTGTGCCGAACCATCCCAACTATACCCGGAAGGAGGAGTTATATCTGTCCACACACCTGTATTTGTATCATATTTATAAACTGCACCGTCATCACACTGATAAGGGCCACCTCTGTCACCATAGGTGACATATAGAATTCCTTTGCCGCTTATAACTCCATGATGAGGTATACCGATTTTCAAAGCACTGCTATTGTGTTGTGTAAAAGTACTCTCGGTAGGCTGGCCTTCAACCGGTGCCCATGTTTTACCTGCATCATGGCTAACATATAGAGGGTTCTTTTTATCGGCAACACCAACATAAATGTCCTGGGTTGGGGTGCCTTTAGTACCTTTATCAGAATCAAAAGTCACAAAACACAGTCCCAAATTATCTGCTGAATATTCGAAACTGGGGTCTTCGACATAATTTCCGACGTTTGTGAAACTGCTGACTTTTGCCCATGTTTTACCATAGTCTGAACTTTTCCATAGACCGTTACCACTTCTTGCTGCAAAGTATAATATATTGTTACTGTTGGGGTCTATCATCAAACGTTCTCCAACTGAACGTCCCGGCATATTTCCACCAAATTTAAAGGGTAACTCGGTCCTTTCCCACGTTTTACCATAGTCATCTGAACGCAGAATGTATCCATTCATTGTCGTCCAGCTGTTTGTGTATGTACCGGCTGCAATGTAAACTCTGTTTGTTTCAACCGGGTCAGTTGCTATACTTTCGCATCCTAATAGATTCCATTCATCGGGTGATACCCAGTCAGTAATAGGTTCCCACTCTAGTGTATGTTTATTTCTTATATATGCGCCTCCCATGTCGGTACGAGCATAAACAAGGCCTTCTTCAGTTGGGTTATAAATAATACCGCAAACAAATCCACCACCGCCGCCAATTTTAACATTATCCCATTTGTAGGGCACGCTTCCGGCACCCTTTACGGTATAGTGTGGAGTGAATAAAGTAACACTTACAAAAACAATAAGCAAAAAAAGTATCTTTAAACTTTTAATATTTTTTGTGAGCATAAAAACTAACCTCCTAAACTTATTTTATTATATTTTCTTCTACCCATTCTGATTTTAGATTGATAAGCGCCTAATCCCCCTCTTTCCCATAATTTCTGATACATTTGGTAATTCGGATTTTTATCTCCTCCTTCACTAAAAATTTGTATTACGTACTAAAATTATATTATTACTTATTTAGCAAACCATATATGGTGGTTATGAGCCGTTTGGTGTCTGTCAACATGATGTGACAATAAGCTTGGGACTAGTCTGCCAAGAGAAATGAGAGCCTTTATAATTAATTCTATATATTAATTATAACAGCTGCAGAAACCAAGTCCAATCAAAGTGTGGTTGTGTTTTCTTTTAAGACAGTATTCGTAGGAATGGTAACTTTTAGTGTTCATTTGCACAAAAAATTTAAGCCTATTTTTGTGCAGGGGATTAAAAAGGAGATCGGATTAAGGAGAGGTAAATTCAGGATGTGCATATACTGCCAAAAGCCTATTTACAAAGAGGTGAAGCATATGATATAATTTTTACATAATGTAACATTTCTTTTGTTTATTATTCTTATGATTTTCACGAAAGGAAAAAGAAACAAAGACAGCAGTGTTTAATTGGAGATGCTGATGATTGGTTTTAAATATCCTGTCACAATGCGTATGTTTAGCAAGGATTCCATTGTATAGCTATTTCGTAAGTCTTAAAGAACTCTGATACCATAAAATTTCAAAAGTGTACGTGAAGTTGTATTGTAAATAATTTTTCTTGTAATTATTTCAAATTGGTTTATATCTTGTTTTACAAGAAAACAATCAATGAGGGCAGGTGGAAAATGGATATCTTGAAAAAAAGATGCATTACTCTTGCAATGGCAATGGTGATGGCAGTATTTGTGTTCAGTGGTTGTAGTGCGTCAGATAGTGAAGCGAAAGTAGATTCAGGGAAAGATAGTATTTCGGAAGATGTAAGTGACACAAAGAAAACAGACGATTCAAGCAAAGAACCATCAGAAGAAAATACACCCAAGGGCGGACAACAGACTACTTCCATTGAACTACCTGATGTTCAGGTAGAGCCTTACGATATACCGAATACAGAGGCCTTTAAATTTATCAGGGATATGAAGATTGGATGGAATCTGGGAAACACATTAGATGCACATGATTCTGATTGGGTTAAAGATGAGTTGGATTATGAAAAAGCTTGGTGTGAAGTTATTACCACAGAGGAAATGATTGTTTCTGTTAAAAATGCCGGATTTAATGCAATCAGAATACCGGTTTCGTGGCATAACCATGTTTCCGGTAAGGATTATAAAATAAGTAAGATATGGATTGATCGAGTGCAGGAAGTAGTGGATTATGCTATAATTAATGACATGTATGCTATAATTAACATACATCATGATTTTTCAACTGAATATATGTATCCTACCAGTGAATATTTGAAACAATCGGAACATTACATGAGAAGTATATGGAATCAGCTTTCCCAGCAATTTTCTCATTATGATAACCGACTTGTTTTTGAGTCTATGAACGAGCCAAGAATGGTCGGCACTATATATGAATGGCGGATAGAAGAAAATGATGACAGTTGTAAGGATGCAATAGAAAGCATTAATATACTAAATCAGGTTTTTGTTGATACAGTAAGGGCAACAGGTGGCAATAATGCTACGAGATATTTACTTGTGCCCGGTTATGATGCTTCGCCGGAGGGCGCATTAAATAAGGGCTTCAGGCTGCCGATAGATCCTACGGAAGATAAACTTATTGTATCGGTTCATGCATATACTCCTTTTAACTTTGCATTGCAAAACCGTAAGGAGGCAAGTAGTGTTAGCACATTTGATTCTGATAGTGCTAGGGATGTGGCGGAAATAGTATCTTTTATGGATAAGCTTTATAACAAGTTTATAATTAATAAAATTCCGGTATTGATTGGAGAATTTGGAGCAAGAGACAAGATTGGTAATACACAGGATAGAGTTGATTATGCAACTTATTACATTGCTGCTGCCAAAGCCAGGGGCATGACATGCCTGTGGTGGGATAATAATGCATTTAGTGGTGACAGTGAGTTGTTTGGACTTTTAAACAGAAAGCAAAATTTCTGGAGATACCCGGAGATTGTTGAAGGGCTTATGAAATATGCAGAATAGATTCTGAGTTTATCAGAGATTTGAATTCTTAATAGAATGTATTATAGCAATTGTAAATACGCAGAAAACAACAATTTGAGGTTCTAAGCCTTGAAATTCTTTGGGATTGTTAACTTAAATATAATATCAACCATCCATCTGAACTTTTTTAGCAATGTTTTTACATAATTGTTCCACAGATTTGTCCATTCGTTAGGGCTAGAACGGTTACCTTAAATAAATTTTCTTCATATAACAGAGTTTCAATGAATAGTGCTGCTGTTGCTAATCCTGACTTGGTAAAACAGGCCGCCGACAAATTTGGTTCCGATAAAATTGTTGTTGCAATCGATGCAAAAAGAAATAAGGAAATGCCATCAGGCTTTGAACTAGTTGTTTCCGGTGGGACTAAGTGTACTGGCAAAGATGCAATAGAGTGGGCTAAGCAGTGTCAAAAGCTTGGTGCAGGAATAATCTTGCCGACAAGTATGGATGGAGACGGAACACAGGCTGGATATGATCTGGAATTCACAAAAGCCATTTCGGATGTGGTTGATGTATCGGTAATTGCATCGGGTGGGGCAGGTACATTGGAGCATTTTTATGAAGCCGTAGTTCAAGGTGGTGCAGATATTCTTCTTGCTGCCTCGGTATTTCATTATAGGACTTTCCGTATATGTGAGGTTAAGGAATATTTACGGGGAAAGGGTCTATCTGTTATAGATGAAAAGTTCTAAGATCTTATTTGGGTAAAATTACCAACTATAAATTTGATTACATTTGCAAAAGTATCAGGTTTTATGACTGTAAATAATAACAATAATTAAATTAGAGAACACTACCTTAGAGACAATCTTAGATAGTGTTCTTTTTAGTATAAATATTAAACTCATACTTTATCCCCGGCGTCAGGTGGACATCCGGTGGAGATTTCATGCAAATACCTAGACTGCCTTTCTTTATTCCCAAGCAATATACAGCTTTGCTGCCTATTGTCCGGATAGTGTTCTGCTAATTGTATGTCAGTGACGCAGATATACCTCCATGCACGTTTTTAACCGATTTGTCCATATTAATAATACTAATGGTTGGAATTTTTATCTCCGCGTAGTTGGGAGCTTTATTTGGATAGTATAACCTTTAGACGGCAATATTATATACATGCTTAAAATTTGAAAAGTGGTGATAATTTTGACTAAACCTCAGGAAATAGATGTTATGAAACCTCTTGAACGGGAATTTCCCAAGAAAATGTACGATGAATTGGGGGCTTATATTGAAAGCCTGGAGACAACCAAGGGAGCCCTGATTGAAATTCTGCACAAGGCGCAGGAAATATTCGGATATCTTCCAAGAGATGTGCAGCTTTTTGTGGCAAGAAAACTTGGAATACCGGGCGCAGAGGTGTACGGTGTGGTGAGTTTTTATTCGTACTTTACAACCAAGCCTTCCGGCAAGCATATCATAAGTGTTTGTATGGGAACAGCCTGCTTTGTCCGTGGGGCAGACAAGATACTGGAAAAATTCAAGGAACGGCTTGGAATTGAGTCCAATGAGACTACGGAGGATAGTTTGTTTACCTTAAAGGATGTCCGGTGTATTGGCGCATGCGGTCTTGCACCCGTTATAATGGTTGACGGCAAGGTATATGGCAGAGTTAAGGAAGAGGATGTGGATGCCATAATAAATGAATACCGGGGAAAGGAGGCAAAAGAAGTTGATAAAGTCCTTAAATGATTTAAATCAGTTCAGGAAGCAATACTCTGATATGCTGGCATTAAGGGAGCATCGTAATGCGCGTGGAACTCGTATGAATATTATGGTTTGCGGAGGAACAGGTTGTCTGTCAAGCGATAGTGATAAGGTTATCAAAAACCTGGAGCTTATACTTAAAGCTCGTGGATATGCCGATGAAGTAAAAATAATCCGGACAGGATGTTTTGGCTTTTGCGAGCAGGGACCAATTGTAAAAATAGAGCCGGATAATGTATTTTATGTACGTGTTGGTCCCAAAGATGCCAAAGATATAGTGGATGAGCATGTTGCCAAGGGAAACAGGGTAGAGAGACTCCTTTTTGAAGACCCGTTGACAAATGCAAGGGTTCATACTCAGGTAGAAATGCCCTTTTATAAAAAGCAGGTTCGTGTTGCGCTCAGAAACTGTGGTGTTATAAACCCTGAGAATATACATGAGGCTATTGCTGTGGAAGCTTATGAAGCCTTGGGTAAGGCTTTGACACAAATGTCAAGGGATGAGGTTATCGATGTAGTGAAAAAATCAGGACTCCGTGGGAGGGGTGGTGGCGGATTTCCCACCGGGCTCAAATGGGAGATTACCAAGAAGCAGGAGAGTAGGGAAAAGTTTATTATATGTAATGCCGATGAGGGTGATCCTGGCGCTTTTATGGACAGAAGTATCCTTGAAGGAGATCCCCACAGTGTAATTGAAGCAATGGCCATAGGTGCCTATGCCATAGGAGCAGATAAGGGCATAGTATACATTCGTGCTGAATATCCCCTTGCAGTGGCAAGATTGAATACAGCAATAAGTCAGGCAAGGGAGCTTGGACTATTGGGTAAAAGTATATTTGGTACTGATTTTTGCTTTGATGTGACTTTGAAATATGGAGCGGGTGCCTTTGTGTGTGGTGAAGAAACGGCGCTTATCAATTCCTGTGAAGGTAAACGAGGTGAGCCTAATTACAAACCCCCCTATCCTGCACAGGAAGGATACTGGGGACACCCTACATGTGTAAATAATGTAGAGACCTTTGCCAATATTCCCGTCATCCTTACAAAGGGCGCGGAATGGTTTTCCTCTATGGGAACCGAAAAGAGTAAGGGGACAAAGGTATTTGCACTTGCAGGGAAAATAAACAATGTAGGTCTGGTAGAAGTGCCAATGGGTATCACATTGCGTGAAATAATCTATGAAATTGGAGGAGGAATACCTGGAGGTAAAAGGTTTAAGGCTGTGCAGACAGGTGGACCATCCGGTGGTGTTCTGACGGAAAAAGAATTGGATACGCCTATTGATTATGACAGCCTGTTGGCAGTGGGGTCAATGATGGGCTCAGGTGGGATGATTGTTATGGATGAAGATGATAACATGGTGAACATTGCGAAATTCTATCTTGAATTTACAATGGATGAGGCATGTGGAAGATGTAATCCAGGACGTATTGGAACTAAAAGGTTGTTTGAAATGCTTAATAAAATTACGCAAGGTAAGGCAACAATGGCGGAGTTGGACGCAATGAAGCAACTGGCGTATCTGATAAAGTCCAGCGCTTTGTGCGGGTTGTGCCAGACGGCTCCAAACCCTGTGATCAGCACAATGAAGCATTTCTGGAATGAATACATGGCTTTTGTAAAGGATGTGGATCATCCCCGAGGAGAAGGCAGATTCACTCCCAAGAACAAAATTGGAATAAAATCCTGAATGCTTAAAGAGGTGAAATAATGGTAGATAGTAAGGAAAACAATAAATCAAAGAAAGTAATTAATGTTAGGATAAACGACCAGGAACTAAAAGTACCGGAAGAAATAACTATTCTTGAGGCAGCACATGAAGCAGGAATAAAAATACCCACCCTATGCCATTTAGATCTGCACGATTTTCAGATGTACAACAATACAGCATCCTGTAGAGTTTGCATGGTCGAGCTGGTTGATGCTGTGAACAACCGCAACAGATTAGTTCCATCCTGCGTAACAAGGGTTCAGGATGGCATGGCAATACGCACTGATACTTTACGGGCGATAAGAGCGAGAAGAGGTGCAGTTGAACTTCTGTTGTCCAATCATCCCAATGAGTGTTTTACATGCCCTAAAAATCTTGAATGTGAGCTTCAAGCTTTGGCAGAGGAACTGAATGTGAGAGAAATCCGATGGGAAGGCGAGAGAATGAGCTATCCTAAGGATATTTCCAGTGATGCCATTGTAAAGGATGCTAATAAGTGCATATATTGCCGACGCTGCGAAACGGCTTGCAACGAAGTCCAGACATGTGGCATATTATCGGGTATAGGACGTGGGTTTAATGCCTTTGTAGGTCCTTTTGCCAATATACCGATGGTAGAGTCTTCCTGTACGTATTGCGGCCAATGTGTCCAGGTATGTCCTACAGCTGCGCTCACCGAGGTATATCATACCGATAAGGTATGGGAAGCGCTTCATGATCCCGACAAGCATGTAATCGTGCAGACCGCTCCGGCTATACGTGTAGCATTAGGAGAGCTTTTTGGTATGGATGCCGGGACAATAGTAACCGGTAAAATGGTAACTGCTCTAAAGCGTATGGGATTTGACGGCGTGTTTGACACCGATTTCGGTGCAGACCTTACGGTAATGGAAGAAGCATCTGAACTTATATACCGGATAAAGAACAACAAAACACTTCCGATACTTACAAATTGTTGTCCTGCCTGGGTAAAATTTATTGAGCACCAGTTCCCTGAACTGATACACGTTCCATCCACATGTAAATCTCCGCATATAATGTTTGGGACTATAGCCAAGACATATTATGCAGAGAAGAACGGGATAGATCCTGACAATATCGTAGTGGTTTCTGTAATGCCTTGCATAGCAAAAAAAGCAGAAGCCAAGCGGCCTGAGCTTACAAAGGATTCTCATAATAATGTAGATATAGTTATTACAACAAGGGAATTAGGAGCTATGATAAGGGAAGCTGGAATAGAATTTGACAAACTTCCTGACAATGAATTTGACCGACCTTTAGGGGAAACAACGGGAGCTTCCGTTATATTCGGTACAGCGGGAGGAGTGCTCGAAGCAGTAATGAGGACTGCTCATGAATGGATGACAGGAGAACCCCTGGAAAAGGTGGAATTTGATGAACTTAGAGGTTTTGAAGGGGTACGCAGAGCAACTGTAAAAATTGGTGATAAGGAGTTAAAAGTAGGAATAGCCAGTGGACTTGGAAATGCGAGAATGATTCTCGAGGATATAAGGGATGGAAAGGCTGATTACCATGCCATTGAAATTATGGCTTGCCCGGGAGGCTGTGTTGCAGGAGGAGGGCAACCCTATCACCATGGAAACAATGAGATTATTAAGAGCCGAATAGAAGCAATATATGAAGAGGATAAAGGGAAAAAGGTCAGAAAGTCCCATGAGAATAAGGAAATACTGGAACTTTATAAGAATTATCTTGGAGAACCCTTTGGTGAAAATGCCCATGAACTGCTCCATACCCATTTTGAAGAGAGAGAAAGAATATAGCGCTTTGATTGGCCTGATATAAAGGTAAATATGAATAAAGCCCGGTAACCCGGGACTTATTCATGTTTAAAGCAAATCTTATTGTTGTTGGGTAGGTGGAAGTTGTACTTTGTAGCTGGTAAATACATCAGATATGTCACTTATTTGCTGCTTGGTTGCAACGTCAGATTGGTATTCACCAAGGTTGAATAACTCGTTAAAGAGGCTTGTGTGTGCACCCTGAATATTATTACGATTATTGATAACCACCTCTCTAAGGTCGTCGTTGATTATTTCGTTAGCAGCTATCTGATAACTAACAAGGTTGTGTTTTTCATAAAACAGTATGTCATTAAATTTATCTCTGATGTTCAAGTTTGCGTCTTTCACTTTTGGTAGTCCCGGAGATACAGTTTTACCGATCTTTTGCACTCCTGTTTTGGAGGTTACTGTTAATTGAGTATCCATTATTGTACCTGACCTCCTTGTCTGCTGATAATTTGATCTACATAAACTAGTAGTCCTAAGTAATTCTGTTGGTGCATGCTTGCCAGACCGGCGAATACTTTTTTGTGCTCGGAATTTGTCTCCTGGTTGGCATAGTGAAAGCACTTTTTAGTTGTGAGCAGTTCCCATGACAATAAGTCTTTAATGTAGTTTACTTCTTTTGTAGAAAGATTTTGCATATAAAACCTCCTGGCTTTATTTATTAATGCCCTACGAAACTTCTTAGATTGGCTCTGTTACGAGTACTGGATTAGTATTTGCTAATTAAGAGTGAAAATATACTTTATAGCTAAAACTCATAACTATATCATAAAGCATGCACCCTTTGGTATTTACGTTAATTGACATTGTTGGAAGTCTGATATAAAATGGGTATGGTTTTATTGTTGTATTTTGGTTTAAATAGGAAAGTTTTTATTTGCATATCTTTAGTTTTTCGAAGTTTGACGATATTTAAAGTATTATTATCAGGGGGAAGAAAATGATGAAAAAGAAATATTTCAGGAAAGCAATTTTAACAAACGGATTAATTGTCGGAGTATTGACTATGGTGCTTCTGACTTCATGTAACCAGGACAGCCCGAGCAAAAAAACACCGGAAACAACAGTTTCGCCGGAAACCACAATGACCTCGGAGAATATGACAACACCGGACACAAAAATAAATTTGGAGTTTACCAAAGAAACTTACCCTAGGGTTGACGGCTCTACAGCGACAATACCACTGTCGGAAAGCATGGCAGCAAAACTATTATCCCTGTCAGAAGAGGAAGCTACAAGTTTTATAAAACATAATACAACCCATAACGCATATGTAAATCTTTTAGATGGGAAAGCAGATATCATTTTTGTTACCGAACCTTCCGAGGAAGAGTTGCAAATGGCAAAGGAAAAGGGAATTGAACTCGAAGTGGTACCTGTAGTCAAAGAGGCCTTTGTTTTTCTTCTGAATAAAGAGAATCCTGTTGAGAAAATTTCTGTGAAGCAGATTCAGGATATTTACCAGGGAAAAATAAAAAACTGGAAAGAGTTGGGCGGGCCGGACGAGGAAATCTTAGCGTATCAAAGACCTACCAATTCAGGCAGTCAGACAATTATGGAGAATCAGGTCATGAAGGGATTAAAAATGGCAGAGGCTCCGACGGAAATGAAGCCACAGGAAATGTCAGGACTTGTTGAGGTTATAGCTTCCTATGATAACTCAGACAGAGCTATCGGCTATTCCGTATACTATTATGCCAACTCGATGTACAGCAAGAATACAATCAAGTTCGTAAAGGTGGATGGAATAGAACCGAACAACCAGAATATAAGCAGCGGTGCTTATCCTTTTACAAGTGCCTATTATGCCGTTTTGAAGAAGGATGAACCTGTCGATTCAAATGCAAGAAAACTCTTGAATTGGTTATTATCCGAAGAAGGTCAGAAAGTTGCTGAGGACAGCGGCTATGTGAAGTTGAAATAGGAGGCATTATGATAAAGAAAATTGCGGCAATATGTATAGGTTTTATATTCTTGATAACGACTGCGGCATGCCAAACAGAATCTGACAAAAGCCCTCAAACGACTGAACCGTCAAAAACGACTGAATTGGCAAAAACGACTGAACCCGTCAAAACTACTGACCAAATTGTACAACATACAGACACAGAAGAATTCAGCATAGTTCCTCTTAGCGAAAGGAAGTTTATTTATACTAATGGTTTGAATATAGTAGACAATAATGATTCCTATAAAGAAGGGGAAGTTGGATATTATTATAAGTACTATCCTATTATCAGAGGCATTAAAAACAAGGACGTTGAGGAAAAACTGAATGATCAAATAATGTCAACTCTTGATACAGTGATGAAAGAGCTCGAACAGTCCATAACCAAAGAAACAAAGGAGCCGCTCACAATAGAATCAAAGCAAGGTAGTGCTTACGTATCCTATAATTGTAACAACGTAATGTTTATAGATTTCAATTTTTATTTGTCCGCAAATTCAGTTTATAGAAGTAAGACCATATCCCAGGGATATGACTTGAATACAGGAAATAGACTGAAACTCGAAGACCTTTTTGTTAAGAACAGTAATTATAGAGACTTGATTAATGATTCAATAGTGATGCATATTATTGAAAACAATTTTGATGACCCGGAGACCGAAGTTATGAAAAAGCCTTTTCAGGGAATACGGGAAAATCAGAGCTTCTCTTTTGGCACTAACAGTCTTCGCATAATAATTGATGAAAAGAATGATGAATTCGTTAGTACTTTTTATTCGGCGATGATAGAAATTCCTTTACAAGTTTTTGAGGATATCTTGGTAATATTTGACAAGTATTACAATAAGGAAATAAACCTTTTTGAAAAAGAACCGTTAAAATGTCTTATGCCTAATATGATAGAGTATAAAGAAACAAAAATTATCGAAGATTATGGAAGCAATTATTCTGTGCATATACGGGATGGAGAGTTTAAAAATGTCAACAACGAAGAGGCAAAAGGCCTTTTAGATGAGTTAACCAAATACAATCTGGATTCGGTAGGGTTAATGGAGCGGCTCAAAGCTAATAAAAATTCAGATTCTAAATCTGGAACAGGACATTATGTTTATCATTCAATGAACTCCGGTGGATACATAAGTGCTGTTGCTAATGATTGGATTGAAGAGAATGGCAATGTTACCAATACATGGAGAACTGTAAACTATGACTTTAATAAAAATAAGCCAATGAAGTTAAAAGATCTTTTTATTGAAGATTTTGATTATAAGGCCAAAATTGCCAAGTTAATAGTTGATTCTGAATCCTATCAGTTAATGGACGGTTCAAGAATCACCAAAGAGGATTTTGCAGCTTTGTCAGAAGATATTTTTAATTTTTCAGAGGGGTATGTAAGCATTATTTTTGAGGGGGTGCCTCAGGAAAAATATGGAGGATTTGTTACTGTTGAATTTAACCAAATAGGTATGGAGAATATAGCTCTTTACGATTAATAAAACTTATATGGTATTTGTGAGTTTTAGTATACTAAAGATCCAAGATTTATACTCCTTTCTTAGCAAACAGGGATAAAAAATGTTTTCTAAGAAAGGAGTATTTTTATTAAACATAATTACTAATGATTTGGGGATACTTTTATATAAAAAGTATGAAAGAAAGGACAAGATATGGCTGAGACAATACTTGAGAAAACGCAGGGAAGAGCTAGTTATCATGATTCGATTGAAGAAATGTTAAAGGTTATCAGAGAAGATGGAATGACCAATGTATTTGACCGATTTGTTCAGCAGGAAAAAATACGCTGTAAATTCTGTCTTGAGGGACTAAGCTGCCAGCTTTGTTCCCACGGGCCATGCAGATGGGTTCCGGACAAGGGAATTGATAAAGGTGTTTGTGGCATCGGGCCGGATGCAAATGCCATGAGAAAGCTGTTGATTCAGAACACTCTGGGAGCTGGAACATACAGCCATCATGCATATGAAGCATTTAGAACATTGAAGTCTATCGGTGAAGGAAAATCGCCATTTAAAATCAAAGATGAAAATAAACTCAGGTGGATGTGTGAAAAGCTTGGAATTGATTCGAAACAGGATATAAATAAACTGGCAGTTCAGCTCGCAGACTTGCTTGAAGTACAACAGCATATAGGAGTAGAGGATAAAAACTTAATGGTTGAAGCTTTTGCACCTAAAAAGAGGAAAGAAGTCTGGAAAAAACTTCATATCTACCCGGCAGGTACAGTTCATGAGGAGCAGAACTGTGTTGCCAGTTGCCTTACAAACGTTGATGGTGATTATGCATCTCTTGCGATAAAAGCTTTGCGTTTAGGTCTGGCAACCATATATAATTCACAAATCGGCCTTGAAATGGTTCAGGACATTATTTTCGGTACACCTATGCCACATGAAGTAAATACAGATCTGGGAATATTCGATCCCGATTATATAAATATAGTATTTAACGGACACCAGCCATGGATTGGTGCATTAACAATTGAAAAACTCCATAATTCAAAGTATCAGGATAAAGGAAAAGCAGTTGGAGCTAAAGGCATAAGGGTTATTGGTTCTATTGAGACGGGCCAGGAACTTCTTCAAAGATATCCTATCGATGATGTGTTTACAGGCCTTATGGGGAACTGGCTTGCAATTGAACCTATGCTGGCAACCGGAGCGGTGGACGTTCTGGCAATGGAAGAAAACTGTTCCCCTCCTGCAATTGATAGTTATGCAGAAAAATACCAGGTGTCACTAGTTGCGATAAGTACAATAATCGGAGTGCCCGGAATTCAGGGGAAGATACCTTATAATCCGGCAAAAGCTGACGAAATGTCTGAACAGTTAATTAGTATGGCAATTGAGAATTTTCCAAAAAGACATGGCAAAATAAGAACCCATGTACCAAAACGTGTACAGAAGGCTATTGCAGGATTTTCTACAGAGGCTGTATTAGGTGCCCTTGGAAATAAGCTGGATCCATTAGTTAATGTAATTGCAGAGGGAAAAATTAAAGGTGTAGTAGCACTGGCAAACTGCGCAACATTAAGAAATGGCCCTCACGATTGGAATACGGTTAATCTTACAAAAGAGTTGATAAAACGTGATATTTTAGTAGTTGCTGCAGGCTGTGGGAATCATGGACTTGAAGTTGCCGGACTTTGTAGTCTGGAGGCTGCAGATTTGGCTGGCGAAGGGCTTAAGTCCGTTTGCGGTCTACTTAAAATTCCACCTGTACTGAGTTTTGGAACCTGCACGGATACAGGGAGAATATCCATGTTGGTGTCTGCACTTGCAGACCATCTTGATGTGGATATACCACAGCTTCCTATTGCGGTAACGGCACCGGAATGGATGGAGCAGAAAGCGACGATAGACGGCATCTTTGCAGTGGCATACGGTGCGTATACGCACCTTTCACCGACGCCATTTGTTACAGGAGCTCCAAACCTTGTAAAATTTTTGACTGAAGGTGTAGAGGAGTTGACCGGTGGTAAGGTTGCCCTCGGAGATAATCCGGTTGAAGTTGCTGCTAATATTGAAGCGCACATTGTGAGCAAAAGAAAAGGTTTAGGATTAAAATAAAACAGAACCGTTAGGGAAAATGACTGCTTATTTAGGATACCTTTAGTGAAGATAAATTCCTTTATTTATCGCAGCGGAGTTTACAAATCTGTATGATTTTTCCGCTGCGATATAGCTCCTTAACAGAGAGCTTTTGTTTAATTCTATTGGCGCGAGATATTAGTTTTTTTCACTAATAATTTCCAGACCTTCAAAATATTAAAAATGCACTTCCGCTGTTTGTGACCCGTCTGCTCTAGACTTAATTTCTGTTACGGGTCACTGGGATTATTGTTGTTATTGAGGTTAGCCTCGGTTTTATGAATAACGATTGAATTGCTATAGATAATTCCCATTAATGCAATTATATATGTAAACCAGATTAAAGTAATTGAGTGTGAAATAACAGAACCTCTGATGCTTGTCATTCCGATTATACAATCGGATATGATAAAAAATACACTTCCAATTGCTGCTAATAAATAGCTTTTCCCAAGGGTCATATATAAAGCTAATGCAAAGGCAGCCGTTAAACATAAGAGTATCCCATATACCAGAGCACCAAAAGATAATAAAATCTTATTCGGGTTATAAATATAAAACCACCAGGCTAAGGTCATCAGAACAGGGTATATAATCAATCCGATTAGCAGCTTTGGTGTTGCTAAGCTTAAACCGCTGAATTTTGCTGTTTTGTTAAAACCTATTATAAACAATATGTGAGCAATGGAAAATGAGATTATGCCACAGATTAAGTTGTCAGGCAGTTTGATAATTGAAGCCATTATCAGGTCGCCGATAAAGCAAAAAATCATTCCCCAAAAAGCATATTTATTATAAATATATTTATTTTTGATCCATAAAACAAGAGAAGTCGCCAAAAATAGAAAACTTACAGTAAGGTCAAGGGGTTTGTAATACTCCGGAAAAAGAGCGCTTCCTGCAAACAAGACTAGTTGTAATACTATTATTAATGCCATACCTTTCATCTCCTTTGTAAAGTCAGGACTAACAAATTCCTGTTGTATTTGTTGGAAATACTTGGGTCAAGCCCTTGCCTTTTTATTATAACATTTATGTGATGATTTTTAACACATTAATTTATTATTCGATTACATGTAATAAATGTAAAGAAAAATATGTACCCATATAAGTCGCAAAATCATATTTTTCAGTAGGAACTTCACTTGACGGACTTCTTATCTTGTCATGCCCACCAGAAGTTTAAGGAAAAATATTCTACAAAACCTAGATAGCCATAAGAGATTGTGTTATAATATACTCGCTAGCATAATTAGAATTATTTAAGAATAATCTTAGCGTGAGACATTAATCAGAGAACCATAACGCAATATATGGGGATAGGTACAATTTTGGTAATTGGGGATTTATTTCATGAATATGAATAGGCACATCTTTGAATATAATAATAAATGGGAAATCAAACCTCTTCGGATTATATGCCTGCTTGGGGCACTGTTGGCACCGATTATAGCAATTATTTGGAGAATTCTGTATTCAGACTCTGAACTTATGATGAGAACGCATGCCTTTTTTTATGGAAGTATGTTTTTTACGCTTTTTATAAGCATATATATATTGTCATATATAAATGTATTTATCAGAAGAAATGCATATATATTTGTTAATCTTATTTTCTATACTGCAACGTCGATAGCGCTATATCTGGCATATTTGGATAATTTTAGCGAAAAACCCATTTTCCTCTTGCTTCTGGTATTTTTTGCAGCGATATTGATTTTGAAAAAGATTTTGCATCTGTTGATTTATATATGTACAATGGGTACACTAACTATGGTGTTATTATATATAGCTGTAGATCCTCCATTTAACAAGGGAAATATTGCTCTTTTTATAGTTCTTTTTTTCACACTTGCTTTTATTAGCATGAAACTAAAACTATATACACAAAAGGAGCTTGAAGCAAGAGAAGAACATTATAGGAAATTAGTTGAGATGGCTCCCCTCGGAATTCTTATTCATAGGAAGGGGGTAGTTCTATATGCAAATCCAATATTTTGCAAAATGGTCAAATTATCCGGGGAAGAAAATATTATCGGAAAACAAATTGGTGATCTAATTAATCATGATTGTGAAAATTGTGCAAAATTCGGCATGGATAAGAGCTTTAATTCTGTTGAAAGGACGCTTACATTGCTTGATGGAAGCACCATTGAAGTTGAGGCAGAAGCCATTGAGGTTGAACATTTGGGGAAATCGGTTATTATGTGCTTGTTTAGAGATATAACTGACAGGAAAAAGGCCGAAAAAAAGCTTGTTGAAGCGGAGTCCAGATACCGTGGTCTTATAGAAAGCACTTTGGTTGGAGTATTTCTGTATATGGAGAAATTTATATATGTAAATCCATACCTTGAGGAGCTTTTAGACTACTCAAAAGAGGAACTTTATAATATGACCATTTATGATATAGTACATCCGGAAGACAAATACTTGATTGGACAGTATAACCAGAGTAGTATAGGTTCCGATACAAGAATGCAGTATAGAATACTGAAAAGGGATAAAAGTGTTATATTTGTGGAGGCACATGCTGCAGAGACAATTTATGAAGGAAATCGGACAATTATCGTAACACTGCTGGATATATCCCATATTAAGAAAACTGAAGAGAAAATCAAGTTTATTGCTTATCACGATTCGTTGACCGGATTACCTAACAGATATATGTTAAATGATTATATCGATAAGGCAATTTCTCGCAAGAATTCTGATGATTCCAAGAATACGATGATGGGAGTAATGCTAGTAGATCTTGACAGATTTAAGATTATTAATGATTCCCTAGGGCACAGTTTTGGAGATATGGTTCTTAAAGAAGCCGCAGAAAGGTTAAAAAACTGCGTTGGAGAAAATGAAACCGTCTTCAGGTATGGAGGGGATGAGTTCGTAGTAATACTGCCTGATACAGATACCAAGGAATGTGCGGATGCTGCAAAAAGCATTTCCAACGCTTTCCGGACGCCATTTATCATAAATGAACAGAGAATATTTTCCACCATCAGTATAGGGATTAGCTTGTTCCCTGAGGATGGCAGCAATGCCGAGATGCTGATAAAGAATGCTGATGTGGCAATGTATGTTGTTAAGGACATTGGGAGAAATAACTACCAGTTTTATCATGAGAGCTTTAACAAAGAACTTTTAAGAAAAATGGAGCTTGAAAACGGACTTAGGAAAGCATTGGAAAATAATGAATTTTCCATTTATTATCAACCTCAGATAGATTTGAATTCTAAAAAGATTGTAGGACTTGAGGCGCTAATTCGATGGAATCACCCTGAATACGGACTGGTGTATCCTGCTGAGTTTATTCCTCTTGCCGAGGAAACCGGGCTTATTGTTCCAATCGGGAAATGGGTACTGGAAACTGCATGCAGACAAAATAAATCCTGGCAGGAGATGGGGCTTGATTGCATACCGGTTGCAGTAAATGTCTCTGCTTATCAGATACTTCACTCTGACCTTGCATCAATTGTATCTGAGGCACTTAATAAAACGAAATTGGATCCACGATATTTGATTCTGGAAATAACAGAAAGCATAATGCAGGATTTCAAAAAGACTGATCGCATAATTAATGACCTTAAGTCATTTAATGTAAAGGTGGCTATTGATGATTTCGGAACAGGTTATTCTTCAATTAGTTTGTTAAAAAATCTTAAATTTGATATTTTGAAAATTGATCCGTCATTTACCTTTGAACTGAAAAATGATAAGAATTCAATAGATTTAATCAAGTTGATCATTGATTTTGCCTGCCAGCGCAGCTATTCAATTATTGCCGAAGGGATAGAAGACGAAGAACAAGCGAGAATTCTGACGGAAAAAGGTTGCAATTGGGGTCAGGGATTCTATTACAGCGAACCTATACCTGCCGGATCAATTAAAGAATTTTTAAATGATTCTGCTTCCCTGTTAGATGCCTAATAGAATTATGTTATTTTCTTTATTATTTCACTGTGAGCAAAAGAGGAAGAGCATTTTTTGCATTATAAATAACGAGTAAAGGAATGAATCAAACGTAAATGAATGAAAAATGGAAAGAACGAATAGTGTTATTTTTAGCCAGCCAGACCATATCTCTTTTTGGTTCCTCTCTGGTTCAATATGCGATTAACTGGTATATTACATTAACAACTCAATCTGCAATAATGATGACAATATCTATTATTTGCGGTTTTTTACCGGCGTTTTTTATTTCGCCGTTTGCGGGAGTTTGGGCCGATCGGTATAACAGAAAAATACTTATAGTTTTAGCAGATTCTTTGATAGCCATATCAACTCTTATTATTGCCATTTTATTTTTCCTTGGATACGATAAGTTGTGGCTGCTCTTTGTGATTTCTGCCATAAGATCGGTGGGGACAGGAATACAGACACCGGCTGTAGGTGCTTTTATTCCGCAAATTGTTCCTGAGGATAAACTTACCCAAGTGAATGCAGCAAATGGCAGTATTCAATCAATGATTATGCTTTTGTCCCCAGCAATCAGTGGGGCACTGTTAAGCTTTTATTCAATCCAGAATATTTTCTTGGTGGATGTTATTACAGCAGCTATTGCGATTTTGACACTGACTTTGTTTTTAAATATAACTGCAAATGCGGTAACTGTAACTAACGAAAAAACAAGCTATTTTAAAGATATGAAAGAGGGCATAATATATATCAGAAATCATGACTATGTTAAGGCATTCTTTGCTTTCTGTACGTTATTCTTTGTACTGGTTTCTCCGGCAGCATTTCTGACACCGCTCCAGGTCACACGTAGTTATGGGAGCGATGTTTGGAGGCTGACTGCAATTGAGATTGCCTTTGCAGGAGGAATGTTGGTTGGTGGCATAATTATGCTTTCCTGGGGTGGGTTTAAGAATAAGGTCTATACGATGGTGTTTGCAAATATGGCTATTGGAATCTTTACCATGGCACTCGGTATTACCCCTGCGTTTTGGATTTACCTGATATTTATGGGTGTAGTTGGAATAACTATGCCGTTTTTTAATACTCCATCTACTGTTTTGCTACAACAGAAAGTAGAGCCGGAATATCTCGGTAGAGTATTTGGAATTATGGGAATGATATCAAGTATTATGATGCCGTCAGGAATGCTTATATTTGGACCATTAGCCGACTATGTCAAAATAGAGTGGATACTTTTAGGAACAGGCTTGTCAATAATAATTTTAAGCGGGTTTATTTTGAGAAACAAGGCATTGGTAGAGGCAGGGAAGCCGACGGGGTAATTCTCGCTGCTTATATCACGGGACCACATAAAAAGGGAATGTGAACATATAAAGAGTTCACATTCCTCATATAAGAAGCTGAAAAACTTTACTTATCATTTAATTTTTGCATTTCTTTTGCAAAATCTTCCGGTGATATCTGACCAGCAATTAATTCAACAACGAGATTCTTATGAATGTCTGCATCAGCAGATTCCAGAAATACATCCCACCAGAGAACCCATGCTGTAGAATCCTTAGTCATGTTAACCATTTGTTTGACCATAGGAGATATATTTGAATCATCTACCTGCACATTCCATCCTGGCATTCCTGCATTTGCCAGATAGGCTTCTCTTGCCATGTCTTCAGCTATAAACTTAACTACCTTAACGGCAAGGTCCTTATTTGGAGTGTTGGAGCTAACCATAAATCCATCTCCCGCACCTCCTAAATACTCTGTTGCAATCCCTTTTCCACCACTAATTAATGGAAACTTTGTTGCAATAATTTTGCCCTTAACCTGTGAAGTTTCACTTTCAACAACACCAGCTACCCAGTTACCATTGAAAAGCATTGCGGCCTTTCCTTCTGCAAATTGAGTGTTACCACTATCGTAGGACAATTTTAGTGGGTTTTCTCCAAAAGCTCCGGCTTTGGATAATTCAACCAACTTTGCTGCAGCATCAATAAATTCAGGGGAGTCAAAAGAAGACTTTTTGTTTAGAGCGTTTATACACTGCTGTGCTCCTGCTGTACGAAGTGCAAGAATGTCGTAATAGAACATGGCAGGCCATAATTCTTTGGCACCATTTACCATAGGAGTTATACCTTTTTTTGAGAAGGTATTTACTGCTGTTAGCAGTTCTTCATAGGTTTCCGGTATTTTAACACCATTCTGTTCAAACAGTTCCTTATTACAATACAAAGGAGCTACCTGCATCTGATAAGGTAAGCCGTACACTTTGCCGTCATAAGTCATACTGTCTGTTATACCGGGTAGGAGCTTGCCCTTTAGGTCTCCAATATACTCATCAAGAGCCAATACCTTGCCAGACTCCACAAAGGGTTTCGAAAATCCTGCTGACCATGTAAAGAAAATGTCAGGAAGCTGATTGGTAGACACAGAGTTCTTGAGTTTTGTCTTATAAGACTCGTTATCTATTCCTTCTACTACAAGCTCTACATCTTTAAACTGTTCTTCAACATGTTTTAAAACATTCTGAAATGGTTTTTTATTTCCATCACTATCGGATACCCACATGTGCCAAAGCTTGAGGGTTACCTTATCTTTAGCTCCGTTGTTATCTGTTTCCGATTTCTTTTCCGAGACAGGCTGATTTGTATCAGTTTTTGCTTCACCATTATTTGCACATGCTGACATACCGAATAGCAAAGCTGCTATGGAAATCACACAAAGTGCTTTTGAAAGTGCTTTTTTCATTGCGTATCCTCCTCTGTTTTTATTTCTAATGCCCACGACTTACTAACTATTGGTACTAAAGCTTCCTGGCAATAATATTTTGCACATTATTTAATATGGAATTTTGATACTGATTCACCTAAGTGTTCTGCCATGTTGTTTAATTCCTTGGAAATGCCGTACAATTCCTGGGAATACAGTGATTGCTGTTCGGTTGTTGCAGACACTTCCTCTGTAATGGAAGCAGTTCCCTGAGAAATAACAGCTATGTTTTCCATGGAAGTTGCAGCGTTATCTTTTGAATCTAAAACCTCTTTAATTGAATCGGATACATTATGTATACAAACTACTATATTTTCCATTGCACTAAATATTGCCTTAAATGAATCATTGGTTTCATTTACTACAGATACTTGATCGTTTACATTGCTGTGTGCACTATAGGCTACTTTTACAGTTTCTTCTGTTTTAACCAGAATACTGTTGATGATATTAGTTATCATGCTGGAAGCTTCTTTTGACTGTTCAGCAAGATTTTTTACCTCATTGGCAACTACACCGAAGCCTTTTCCTGCCTCTCCGGCTCTTGCTGATTCAATAGCCGCGTTAAGAGAAAGAAGGTTTGTCTGCTCGGCAATTCCTGCAATTGTTGCAATTATGTCCTTAATCTGATTCATATCCTTGCTGAGTGCGGTAATGTCTTGAATTACTTTGTTTGACGCGCTACTTGTTTTTGTAGTCTTGTCGTTTAAGGTTTCGACGATTTCAAGTGCATTCTGACTGAGTTTTTTTGTATTTGTCACTACTTCGGTCATCACTCCCATACTACTTTCGACTTTGTTAATCCCATCTGAAAGTACTCGGATGCTTGAGGCGCAAGAGTTTATTTCTGTTGCCTGTTCAGTGGCATCTGCAGCTATTTGCTGGATGATTTCCTCTATTTGTTTTGCAGAGAGACTGGTCTTTTCGGCTGCGTTATCCATTACTAGTATATCGTTAAGCAATTAACTGGACTGTTTGTCAACCTCCAGCTTAATTT
>CAZLZR010000039.1:0-45675 GCA_964564015.1 uncultured Acetivibrio sp. | reverse complement strand
TAGGCATCTTATTTCCCTTGTCATTACTGAATCTTTTTTTTATGCTTCAGCTCTGAGAAAAAGAGCAAATAACAATAAATTTTTGGATAGTGTAAATAATTTTCGTGAAAATTTTAAAAAAGGAAGAATAATAAAAGGACGTTGCACTATGTTTTTTATTGTTCATGCAACAGTCCCTCATACGTATGCTGGAAATATAAATTTGGTTATATTTTCACTTCTGCTTTTGTTGGTTCCTAATAGTATATGTGAGAAGTGGAAATAATACATAATGAATTCCTTAATTTATTTTGCAAAATTGTGCTTTCCGATTTTCTTGATTATCTGTCTTGACCAGATCCATTTACTGGTTGCTGTGGCAGGATTGTAGTAGTAAACCGCACCTCCGGAGGGATCCCAACCATTCATGGCATCTCTTGCAGCTTTATAGGATTCCTGATTGGGCTCAAGATTTATCTGGCCGTCAGCTACAGCGTCAAAAGCACCCGGTTGATAAATAACTCCTGCTATTGTACTTGGAAATCTGCTGTCGGCAGTTCTGTTGAGCACAACCGCAGCTACTGCTACCTGACCGATATAGGGTTCTCCGCGTGCTTCACCATGTATAAGATGTGCGAGAAGATTCAAGTCTTTATTACCTGTTGCTACTGAAGCAGCGGCCTCCTTTGTACCTGAGGACAGTCCCAGGGCGGACAGAGTTTCCGAACCGGCAATACCATCGACTTTTAAGCCGTTTTTATATTGGAATGACCGAACAGCCTTATAAGTCTTATAGCCATATACTCCGTCAATTTTTCCGTCATAGTAATCCCATTTGGAGAGCCTGTATTGTATGTTTTTTACTTCCTGCCCGGTGGAACCGTAATATGACAGTGCAGATCTATATCCGTATAATGCAGCAATATCGTCTCTATAGACAAACGCAGTGCTAATTAATGAGACAACGGTTAATGCAATTACAGTTAATAATATTTTTCTTCTATGCAAGTTAATTCCCCTTTTCTCTATTCTGTTATTTTGCAATCTCACTATGGAGAATACGTATATAATTGACTTTATTTTGTGTATTTTGAATTAAAATATTATTAATAGAAAAAATTACATGATACAAGTGCCCTGTAACAGAAATTAATTGTAAACCAGACAGGTCATAAACAGAGGAAGTGCATTTTTTACATTTTGAAAGACTGGAAATTAGTAATGTTAAAAAGCACTGGAAAGAAATGAGCTTTCTTAGACGTTAAAAAAGAATTGCTGCAAAACTGAAATTAAATTCTGGCTTTGCAGCAGTTCCTTTTATATTAATCTTTACCGGCTATTAATAGGTATATAAGTATTATTATCAGAAAATCATCCTCTAGCTTTTCCTGTACAAGTATAAATATCAGCCCCAAAAGGATCAGATCGTCAGCATGAATGTTTTTGATAAAATTATTAAGAAACATAGGCTTATTGTTTCTGGCGGATTCCGGAGCGGCTGATATGGAAATTTCATTTTCGTTTGGCAGAGGAATATTCTCTATTTCATTTTTAGGTTTTTCGTTTTCGGTATTTCCCATATTGGCATTATTGTCCTGCATCGTACCTGAATCCGGCCTTATTGAAGGATATCTTCTAAACCTAGGCACTCTTCTATAATTCATGCTAGACCTCCCTAACTGTTCTTTTCCATATCTGACATCATTCTGGTTAATTGCGTCATCTGAAAAAGCTTAATGCAGTTGCTTACTTTTTTTTGTCTTGTATTATTCAAAAAAGGAGTTATTGCAGTAAGTAAGTTAACTCTCGGATCGTTAATATTTCTCATGCTGTTCATGATTGTTGTTACTTTGCGCATCATTTCCATATTTTCATCAAGATTGTTTTTTACGGGGGACTCTTCTCTTATTTCCTTTTCTTCAGGTGTAGACGGGTTCTCTTCCTGCTTTGGAGAAACTTGCTCTTTTGGTGCGGAATTTGCGAGCATTGACAATATACTGCCAAGATTGTCAGGTACATTAACATTCTCTTTTCCAAGCATTTGTGCTATTTGCTTAAACTTTATATTAAGTTCGTCATCATTCACTAACTTGTCACCTCCAAATCATTCATTCTTTTTTGTCGATAATTTTCTTGAATTTATCCACGATTTCATCTCCACGATCGCCCAGCAATTGAGAGAGATTGCTAATATCAACCCCGCTGAGTAGCTTTTTCATCTCATCTTTGTCTATATTCAGATTTAAATCCTTTAACTTCTCATCATCCAATTCATCGATTTTATCAAGTAACTCATTTTTATCCATTTTGTTTATTTTTTTTGCCAGATCATCAACATTACCCTTTTTTAGCATATCCATTGCACTGTTGAGCTTCATCTGAAGCATTTTATCACCTAATAATTCGCTTAATTTTTTATTTCCTGAATTGCTCATAATATCATCCTTTCACATTATTGCGGTTGGGTAGTTATATTACTTCAATACCGTAAATATAAAAACTGTAGCCGCAGCAAAGTATATCAACTATTTAAGGTCTGTACTTTTATCTCTACGTGCCACAGCTATGTATTTTTTGGCATTTTCCTACTTAATATATATTAAATAAAGTTATAGAATAGAACTATTATTGTCTGTTGTGCTTTGAATTTAATTATAATCGTTGCTTAGGGATAACGAAAAATACCTTATGGTTCTTATTATGTGAAAGATTCTGGGATCAATTTTTTTCGTTATCCCTAAGCAGGAGCATGATTTATAGTCGTACTTAACAGGAGCATGGCAAATAAAATAATTAAGAACAAGGGCATGCTCTTGTCATTTGTATCCCAATCGTCTTTTCGGGTTTCTTCTGAACGGCTTCCATTAAATAAAAACAGGAATGCAATAATAAAAAAAACAATTTCATCACCGTCTCCATTGAAAAGGTCGCCAAGGAAATTCATAAAGACACCTCCTTTGGTTCTAATGCTGGTAATATATTATGAATGAATTAAATAAATGTGACTTAAACGGTGAATCAGAAGTAAAACAACTCAAGGTAAACCAGCATAAAAAACAATAGTGAGCTGTCATTCTTTTCTTTAACATATCTATTTATTCCTATGGGTCTGCTATCATAAAAGAGCAGAAGAAAAATTATAATGAAATACAACATATTGCTTTTGTTATAAAGCTTTGTACGATAAGTCATGAGAACCGCCTCCAAAGACATAAACGTATGGTGTTTTCTGTTTATATAGTATTCACAGGGCTTTTTAAACGTTACTGATGCTTTGTGGAGGTCAGTGACGGTTACGGATACCCAGAGTGAGCTTCAGGGTAAATTTACGGTTGGGGCCGCTCTAGATTCTTAACAAGCAGTTGAATATGGAAGTTTGGCGAAAAAAATCCGGATTATTCAGGGACAAAATTACTAATACCGCTTGGGTGCATATTTTTCTTCACATTTATTACATGCAGCCATACCGCTTGAAAAGGATAAATTTTCAGAAGGCAAACCAAATTAAATCGCTAGGAGTAATAATAAATATTTTCAAAATCTATTGACATGGAAGGGAATACTCGTTAATATATTACTAAACCTATAGAAATAATTTGGAATAAATTTTGTGAGGAGAGGTTAATATGAAAAAATCAAAAAAAGCAGGCTTTTTATTAAAGGGAATCTTAATATCAACATTGATAATTGCGATAATTGCAACGTTTGTTGGTTGCGGTGGAAAGCCAATACAGAATCCTGGGGACTCGTCAGAGGAAGCATCAACTCAGCAGACCTCAAAAACAGATAATGCGAAGCCTGTTACACTTCTCAACGTATCCTATGACCCTACCCGTGAGCTATACCAGGAGTACAACACAGCTTTTACAAAGTATTGGAAGGAAAAAACCGGACAGGACGTAACTGTACAACAGTCCCATGGGGGTTCGGGCAGCCAGGCAAGGACAGTGCTTGATGGAAATGAAGCGGATGTAGTCACTCTGGCGCTGGCTTATGATATCAATTCCATAAATAAAAACAAAGAAATACTTAATAGAGAGTGGCAAAAACGTTTGCCAAACAACTCAACGCCCTATACCTCGACCATTGTTTTTCTTGTGAGAAAGGGAAATCCAAAGAACATAAAGGATTGGGATGATCTGGCAAAGCCCGGCATTTCGGTAATTACTCCGAATCCGAAAACATCAGGCGGTGCACGCTGGAATTACCTTGCAGCATGGGGATATTCACTTAAAAAGAACGGTAATGATGAGGAAAAAGCAAAGGAATTCGTAAAAGCAATTTTTAAGAATGTTCCGGTTCTAGACTCTGGAGCGCGTGGATCAACTGTTACATTTGTAGAACGGGGCATAGGAGATGTCTTTATATCCTGGGAAAACGAAGCTTTTCTTGCTGTTGAAGAGCTTGGTAAAGATAAATTTGAAATTGTTGTTCCTTCTCTGAGCATTCTTGCAGAACCACCTGTATCGGTGGTTGATTCAGTAGTTGACAAGAAGGGAACCCGCGAGGTTGCAGAAGAATATTTAAAGTACCTGTACAGTGACGAAGGGCAGGAAATTGCTGCAAAGCATTATTACAGACCGAGAAATGAGGCTGTTGCAAAGAAGTTTGCTTCACAATTCCCTCAAATAAATCTCTTTACAATTGATGAAGTTTTTGACGGCTGGGATAAGGCGCAGAAAGAGCACTTTGATGATGGTGGAGTCTTTGATCAAATTTACATAGAGAAATAAGCAGGGGTGAGTTCATGAATCTGTCAATCAAACCATTTAAAATAAGGCAACATAGCGTTATACCCGGTTTTGGAATAACAATGGGACTCTCCCTGCTGTATATTACCCTGTTGGTTTTAATTCCTGTTTTAATGGTTTTTATAAGCAGTTCAAGTATAGGTTTGACGAAATTTTGGGATATAGCTTCTTCTGATAGAGTATTGGCTTCGTTAAAGGTATCCTTTGGTACATCTTTTCTAGCAGCCGCAATAAATGCAGTTTTTGGACTTCTTCTTGCATGGGTTCTTGAAAGATATACATTCCCGGGTAAAAGAATTATTGACGGGTTGATTGATTTGCCTTTTGCCTTACCGACAGCTGTGGCAGGTATTTCGCTTACTACGCTATATGCTCAGAATGGATGGATAGGCAAACTGTTTGCACCGTTGGGAATAAGAATATCTTATACTCCTCTGGGGATAACAGTTGCTTTAATATTCATAAGCTTTCCGTTTGTAGTAAGAACGGTTCAACCAGTCTTGCAAAGTATTGACTCTGAGGTTGAAGAAGCGGCTGCATGCCTCGGAGCAACAAGGTTTCAAACCTTTCGTAAAATTATTATACCCGAATTGCTGCCTTCAATAATAACCGGTTTTGCGCTGGCATTTGCAAGGGCTTTGGGCGAATACGGATCTGTTGTTTTCATTTCCGGTAATATGCCGCTGAAAACCGAAATAACACCTTTATTAATCAGAACAAAGCTGGAACAATATGATTATGCCGGCGGTACGGCCGTTGCCGTGATAATGCTTGTTATTTCATTTATAATGTTGTTAATTATTAACCTTTTCCAGTGGTGGGCAAGCAACAGACACAAATCGAGCTAAGAGGAGGGATAAGATGGCCGGTAGTATTCCTGTCCATATTAAAAGGACAAAGCAAAATCAAATACAGAAAAGAACAGCAAAAGACAAAAAGATTGTCCCGGTTTTCCTTACGGCAATTGCACTGATATTTTTTGTATTGATGCTTCTGGTTCCACTTGTTTCGGTATTTGTTAAAGCTTTTGAACAAGGAGTAAGTGTTTATTATGCTGCAATCAGTGATCCGATGGCCTTGAAAGCCATAAAGCTTACTCTTTTTACAATGTCGATTGTTTTACCGATAAATACTGCATTTGGACTAATAGCAGCCTGGGCAGTGGCTAAATTCAAGTTTATAGGTAAAAACCTGTTAATAACAATTATTGATTTACCCTTTGCCATTTCGCCTGTTGTTGCGGGTCTGATATTTGTATTACTTTTCAGTACCAGTCATGGTCTTTTAGCTCCGCTTCTAAATGCCTGGGGTATAAAGGTGATTTTTGCGCCGCCGGGGATTATTCTTGCTACCTTATTTGTAACACTGCCTTTTGTGGCGAGAGAATTGATACCATTAATGGAAGCTCAGGGAACAGCGGAAGAAGAGGCGGCACTTACCTTAGGTGCAAGCGGTTTTAAAACCTTTTGGTTAATAACGCTTCCAAATGTCAAGTGGGCTCTTATGTACGGAGTCATGCTGACTGCTGCCAGAGCTGCTGGAGAGTTTGGAGCTGTTTCGGTTGTTTCGGGACACATAAGGGGTCTCACAAATACAGTGCCACTTCATGTAGAAATATTGTACAACGAATATAAATTTTCTGCTGCTTTTGCGGTAGCTTCACTTTTAGCATTGATTGCAGTTATTAATCTCATTATTAAAAATATCGCAGATTGGAAGATAAGGCAACAGGCCTAAGTGTGAATTCAGAAGGAGGCATTCCGAAAAGGCATAGGAAGAAAACAGAGATTGGATGACAGAATTTGGCGAATTGCTTCAAAGTTTTACTTGATCCGGTTTCTGACATCTGATTTTTGTGATTATGTATTCACTTTTATTGATTATCTGGAGGGTTGGCTATGAGTATTGAAATTTCTAGTATTACAAAGTTTTTTGACACATTCAAGGCGCTAAATGATATCAATCTTAAAATAAACACAGGAGAGTTGGTTGCTTTATTGGGACCGTCAGGTTCCGGGAAGACTACTCTTTTAAGGATAATTGCCGGACTGGAAACGGCAGACGAGGGAAGAATTATTTTTGATGGTGAAGATAATACCGGAAAAAGTACACAGGACAGAAAGGTTGGCTTTGTATTTCAACATTATGCACTTTTTAAGCACATGACTGTTTATGAAAACATAGCTTTCGGTTTAAAGGTCAGACCTTCAAAGCTACGGCCCAGTAAGGAAGTAATCAATAAAAAGGTACATGAGCTATTGGCATTGGTAAAAATGGAAGAATTGGCAAAGCGCTATCCTGCACAGCTTTCGGGTGGTCAACGTCAGAGGATAGCGCTTGCAAGAGCATTGGCAGTGGAACCAAAGGTATTATTGCTTGATGAGCCTTTTGGGGCATTGGATGCAAAGGTAAGAAAAGACCTTCGCAGATGGTTGAGGAAGCTGCATGATGAATACCCTATAACAAGTGTTTTTGTTACACATGATCAGGAAGAGGCGCTTGATGTGGCTGATAGAATTGTAATTCTCAACCAAGGGAAAATAGAGCAGATAGGCACGCCGGAAGAGGTGTATGACAACCCTGTTAACCCCTTTGTCTATAATTTTCTGGGGAATGTAAACCTTTTTCACGGAAGAGTGCATAACGGAAAGGTTGAACTAGGTTCGCTTAAGCTGGATGCACCGGAACATGCAAAAACCAAGGATAGAAAGGTTATAAGCTATATTCGTCCACATGATATTGAAATAAGCCTGGAAGCCCGGGAAAATGAATTTATTGCTGCAGAAATTGTTTTTTCCAGGGCTGTTGGCCCCATTGTAAGCCTTGAATTGAAGAGGCTGGATGTTGAAGAATATATCGAGGCTGAAATCAGCAGAGAGATATACCGGAAACTTGATTTGAAGGAAAAGCAGAAAATTTATGTAAAACCTAGGAATTTTAAGGTTTTTATACCGGAGGATTATATGATTTGAGGTACTTGCAATAAGATGAAGAAGGGCTTGATTATGAAAATTTTTAATCAATCAGGGGAGAAATCACACATGGTGAGCAACTCCCTATTTAATTGGTGTATATAATTTAAGCGAAGAAAAATATTCCAGAAACTTAAGTTCCTGGAATATTTTTCTTCGCGTTCACCCATATTTAATAGGCTTAATTATATTGATTAATATCTGAAAAATGTGGTAACTACTATTATGTACTTTTTTTCGGAGGTGGTCTTTTTTTGTTTTCGGATTATTTGTTTAGTTTTGTTGAAGGAATAATGACTTTTATATCACCTTGCATACTGCCTATGTTGCCAATATATTTTTTGTATCTTGCAGGAACATCTGATGAAGATAAAGCTGATGAAAAGCTTAAGAAAAGCACATTAATTCTAAACTCCATCGGGTTTGTATTAGGTTTTACATTGGTATTCGTTCTCTTTGGTGCCACTGCAACATCTTTGGGTTCGTTTCTCAAAGATCACAGGGGTACCTTGAAAATTGTAAGTGGAATAGTTGTATTTATCTTTGGGCTTAACTTTATGGGAGTTTTGAAAATAGGTTTTCTCAATCGGGAAAAACGGTTAAACTATCAGTTTAAAAAGTTGAATTTTGCAAAATCCATAGTGTTTGGGTTGGTTTTTGCTTTTGGATGGACACCTTGCGTAAGTGCTTTTTTAGCTCCTTTGTTTGCATTGGCCGGCACTTCGGAGACACTTGTAAAAGGTATGCTTATACTATTTATATACTCTGTCGGTTTGGGCTTGCCGTTTATTATTTCAGCAATTATTTTTGAGAACATTAAAGGAGCTTTCAGGGTTATTCAACGACACAACAGAATTATAAGCATTATTTCGGGAATTTTATTAATGGCTGCAGGTGTTGCATTGGCTTTAAATATTATTTAAACTGTTTACTCAAGAGAGGAAGGAATTTATGGATAAAAATAATTTATATAAATCACTATTGTGGCTAGTAGTACTTTTTGCTTTATTGGGAGGTGCTTATGCTTTTTACAGCATGAGTGACAAGAATAGTAATTCGGGTGGCAATACTTATGTGGACGGACAGAATAATTCTGGTGAAGAAGGCCAGAGTAGTGGCTTGAAGCCTGCCCCTGATTTTGAACTTATGGATCTTGATGGCAATACTGTAAAGCTTTCAGACTATAAGGGAAAAATCGTTTTTCTGAATTTCTGGGCGACATGGTGTCCTCCATGTCGGAGTGAAATGCCTGAATTTGATAGGGTGAACAAAGTATTTACAGAGGCGGGAGATGCAGTAATACTGGCTGTTAATCTGACTAATGGTGCCAGAGGAGAAACAGAGGAGGTAGCCAGGAAATTTATTAATGAAAAAGGTTATACACTTAAGGTTCTCTTAGATAAGGATGGCATTGCAGCGAATAAGTATAGCTTTAACTATATACCGTCAACTTTTGTTATTAATAAGGATGGTGAACTGTATACTCATTATGAAGGTGCAATAACAGAGGACACACTTATGCGTGATTACAATAAATTGAAACAATAGCTTATAATAATACTGTTTACGAGTCATTGGAACTAAAAACGAGGTATAATAATAAAATAATAAATATGTTTGAGTATGCCATTCAAGGAGGTTTGTAATGGGTGAAAGAATAATTTATACCAATGCAGAAAACTTTGAGAGGGAAGTAAAAAATAGTGAATTGCCCGTTGTTGTAACTTTTTATTCTGAGGATTGTGCACCATGTTCTTCCCTGACTAATATGCTCAGGCGAATGGCTGAGACCTATGGTGAATATATGAAGTTTGTAATGATTCACCGTCAGCAGAACAGGCAGCTTGCAGAAACGTTAAAGGTAAAAAGCAGCCCGACGGTAATTTTTTTCAGAAATGGTGAAGAAGTATGTTCAAGATTGAATGGTTATATAGATAGTTTAGAACTCAGGAGAGGCATTGAGAATGTTTCAGGAGGAAAGTGCACAAGAAAAGAAAGACAAAAAGTTCATTGTGATGTTCTCATACTTGGAGGAGGTCCAGCAGGCTTGTCTGCTGCAATTTATGCAGCCAGGGCAAAGCTTTTTTCTGTTGTGATTGATGAAAGCCTGACCGGAGGCCAGGTAGCGACTACCTTTCATGTTGCCAACTACCCGGGAACCAATGGGGTGGTTAGAGGCATAGACTTGATGGAGAATATGAAAAAGCAGGCTATTGACTTTGGTGCTCAAATAGATGATCTTAAAGAGACCATTGATATAAGTATTGAGGGTGAGGAAAAATACTTAAAGACTGAAGATACTGACTACTATGCTAAAAGCTTAATAATAGCAACAGGGTCAACTCCAAGGAAACTTCCTGCAGAGGGGGAAAGCGAGTTCAGAGGAAGAGGGGTGCATTATTGTGCAACCTGCGATGGAGCATTTTATCAGGATGCCAATGTTCTTGTCATTGGAGGAGGAAATTCGGCTGTAGAGGAAGCAGTCTTTTTGACAAGATATGCAAGGCATGTTACCATTATTCTTCGTGGTGACCAATTTCAAGCACCAAAGGCTGCAGTTGACGAAGCTTTAGCAAACCCGAATATAAGTGTTGTATGGAATACTGAAGTCAGAAAAATAAACGGCGATAATTTTGTGAAAAGTGTTATGATAGAGAACTTAAAGACAAAGGAAGTTAAAGAAATGGAAACTGACGGATTGTTTGTATATATTGGAATGGAACCAAAAACCGGGTTGCTGAAAGGAAAGCTTGAACTTAACGAATATGGGTATATAAACGCTGATGAAAATATGAGGACCACCATACCGGGAGTTTTTGTGGCAGGAGATGTAAGAGTTAAAGAGATTCGTCAAATAGCTACAGCTGTGAGTGACGGAGTTGTTGCGGGGATAATGGTTGAAAAGTATATAAATGGAAAACAGTGATGCTTATTGAAAAGTTTATCAACAAAAGATACAATAAGTAAATAAATGCATAAGGGGTAGAATTCGCATGTATGATGTTATAATAATTGGTAAGGGCCCGGCTGGGATATCAACATCACTTTATACAGTAAGATCAAATCTCAAGACACTGATCATTGGAAAGAATGACAGTGCACTGAGAAAAGCTGAAAAAATTGAAAACTATTATGGCTTTGCCGACGTGATAAGAGGAGAGGATCTCCTGAAAAATGGCGAAAATCAAGCTCTCAGGCTGGGCGCAGAAATAATAAACGATGAGGTAATAGCTTTAGAGAAAAACGACTTTTTTGAGGTTGTTACATCAGAAGGTCGTTATTCTTCAAAAGCGTTGGTTCTGGCAACAGGCCAACCGGTAAAAAAGGTAAAAATAGAAAACCTTGAGAAGTTTGAAGGTCTTGGTGTGAGTTACTGTACAACCTGTGACGGATTTTTCTATAATAATTTAAAAGTTGGAGTTTTGGGGTTCAACGACTATGTGATTCATGAAGCTATTGAACTTCAGGCTTTTACAAAAGAGATTACCATTTTTACAAATGGCAGAGAATTAGCAGTGTCGGATAAATATATTAATGAATTAAATCAATTTAAAGTGAATAAGGCGGAGATTGAAAAGCTGGAAGGGTCTGAGTATTTGCAAAAAATAACCTTCAAGGATGGAAACAGTGAAGATCTTGACGGGTTGTTTGTAGCATATGACAGCCCGTCAAGTCTGGATTTTGCAAGAAAGCTCGGTATTATGGTAAATGGCAATTCAATAATTGTGGACAAAGACCAACAAACGAATCTGGATGGTTTGTTTGCTGCCGGAGACTGTACCGGAGGCTTCAAGCAGATATCTATAGCAGTAGGCCAAGGCGCATTAGCAGGAAAAAGAGCTATTGAATTTATCAGGAGTCAGAAAATTAATAAATAGAAAAATCAGGGAGAGTTTTTGATCTGCCCTAAAATACCTGATCAATCAATACATTCCTTTTCGTGGCTAGATCCACATCATATGGGGTTGTCAAGGGTCTGTTTACTCTGTTGTAGTAAACTCTTACCACAGGGCGTGAACCAGGATTTTTACGTACATTTACTACAACTCCAACTTCTCCGGTCGACAGCCGGACCATAGATCCTAGTGGGTACACAGCAAGGCTGTTAAAAAATAATTGAACTATATGACCGTCAAAAATAGTATTGCGTTCATCTAATAGGTGCTGGATTGCCTTGTGATGAGGATAGCCTTCGTGGTGAAGCAGGCGGTCATAAGTTTCGCACACTGATATAATCCTTGCTCCTAAAGGTATTTGTTCAGAAGATAACCCGTTCGGATATCCGCTTCCGTTCCAACATTCATGATGGTTCAGAATAATTTCTGTAACTTCATCGTGCAGCTTGATTTCTTTTGCAAAATAATAGCCATACGTAGGGTGTTCCCGCCACAACGCCTCCAATTGCTGGTTGCGTTGCTTTGCACTTATAACCTGAGGCATTTCGCAAAGCCCCAGATCATGGAGAAGAGCTCCAATGCCGACATTTTCAACAGATGTTTCAGTCATATTCATGGCTCCTGCAATAAGGAGAGAAAGAATACATGTGTTTACCGAATGTTTGAAAAGAAAACAATCATCGAGAAGTTTCATCACAACGCAGTGTTGTACGATATCTCTGTTCTCAATAATTCTCTTTGATATTTTTCTGGCAGACTGAGATATTTTCACCATTTTATCCGATGTGTTTGCTTCGGGTATATCCGGTGCTATTCTTGCTATACCTTCTTCCAGAAGTCTTCCAAGTTCTTTGGACATGGTGTCAACAGGATCAACAAATAATGTATATTGATCTGTAATGGAAACTTTTTCGATTTTCCGGGATTTTAAAGATTCAATTATTGATGCTGTAAGTTTCGAACCGCTGTTGAGTAAAGTCTTTCCTGTAGTTGGACACTTTATGGGTTCTGCTGTTATCATGCCTTCAAGGAGTTGTTCTATACCTAGTTTGATCATTCTACATCACCTTTTATCAATTTTTATTAATCATTGGAATAAGATATTCTGATCATTTCCTCAATAGTTGTTTTTCCTGACAATACAAATTTTTTGGCGTTGTCTCTGAGAGTTTTCATTCCGTGCTCAACGGAAAGCTGCCTGAGTTCCCCTTCGGTACAGTTCTTAGATATGGCCTCCTTGTGTTTTGAAGTCATCACCATTATTTCATAAACACCTAATCTGCCTCTATAGCCTGACCCACCACACATTGCGCAGCCCCTGCCCCTATATAGATTAACTTTTTCGTCAGAACCCATCCCTAATATTTCTAGTTCGTCCCTGTTTGCAGGATAAGCAGCAGAACAGTTGCTGCAGATTTGTTTTATGAGTCTCTGAGAGATTACTCCCACTACAGAAGAGGCAACCAGAAAAGGTTGGATTCCCATATCTATCAGCCTGATAATGGTGCTTGGGGCATCATTGGTATGGAGGGTGCTCAAAACAAGGTGACCAGTAATTGCGGCTCTTACAGCTATTTCGGCTGTTTCGCTGTCTCTTATCTCTCCGATCATTATAACGTCAGGGTCTAGCCTTAGTATGGAACGCAATCCCACTGCAAAGGTCAGACCGGCCTTGACGTTTGCCTGTATGTGATTAACACCTGAAATGGTCGACTCAACAGGGTCTTCAATAGTTATAATTTTTATAGTGGGCTTGTTTATTTCGTTTAATGCACTGTATAAAGTTGTAGTTTTTCCGCTTCCTGTAGGACCTGTTACCAGAATAATTCCATGTGGGTTTAAGAGCATTTTGCTGAATTTGTTTTTGTCCTCTTCGGAAAATCCGAGTTTTTCTTTTGGAAGTATAAAAGCGTTTTGGTCTGCAATTCTGATTACAATCTGTTCTCCGAATATGGTGGGAGAAACAGCTACTCTGAGATCAACTTCTCTGTTATCGATCTGGATGGTTATCCTGCCATCCTGTGGAAGACGTTTTTCAGTTATATTGAGACCACTGATAATTTTTATTCTGGTACTAAGGGCAGGAAGAATTCCTATTTCTGCCCTCATTGCTTCATAGAGGTGGCCATCTTTTCTGTATCTTATGCGTATATCATTCTCGAAGGGCTCTATATGAATATCGCTGACCTTTTCTCGTACAGCTTGCTCAATTATAGAATTTGCAAGTTTTACTACGGGAGAATTATTGACATTTTCGCCGTTCGGATCTGTAAAGCTGTTTAAGTCTTTTACATCTCTTGCAATCTGAGCAGCTTTTTGTATAACCTGTCCCTTTTTAAATTCTTCAACGGCGTTTATTGCCTGTTGAGTTGTGTAGCATCTGTCGATGGCCGACATAATGTCGTTATATACACTTATAACCGGTTGGATTTCCATACCTGAAAATAGTTTTATGTCATCAATAGCTATTATATTTAAAGGGTCACTCATGGCAACAGTCAAGACACCATTTTTGCTGGAAATGGGTATGGATGCATGCCTTCTGGCAAGGTGCTCCGGAATCTGAAGATAGGCCGAAGGCTCTATATTATATTGTTCAAGCTTTACATGGGGGATACCTAGCTGAAACTCCAGTACCTGTATGATATCATCCTGAGTAACAAATCCTTCCTGTACGAGGACGTCCCCAAGTTTTTTCCCGGATCTTTTCTGTATTTCAAGGGCGTCATTAAGATGTTCTTTGCTCAAGAGCCCAACTTCTACCAACAAATCGCCCAGTAGTTTCTTGTTATTCATAAACTCATCCCCTTTGTTATATATATATCGGGTAACTTCCATTTTTGAATTATATAAATTATACTAAAAGTTTGTTAATCGATTGACAAATACAACTAAATATCGTAAAATTATAATATAAGAATATAACGATGGTTGGAAGGAAATGTGCAAAGGGGGTAACAATATGTCACTTAAAGTAGTCATAGTTGGAGGGGTTGCCGGAGGTGCCAGTGCAGCTGCGCGTCTTAGGAGGCTTAACGAGGATGCGGAAATAGTGCTTTTTGAGAAAGGTGAATACATTTCATTTGCCAATTGTGGGCTTCCTTATTATATAGGAGAGGTAATCACCAAGAAGGATAAACTTGTTGTCCAGACACCGAAAGGCATGAAGGATAGATTTAATATAGATGTAAGGATTAACAGTGAAGTTGTTAAGATAGATGCGGATAAGAAAATTGTTGAAGTATACAATAGCGTTGAGGGCAAAACTTATACCGAGTCCTATGACAAGTTAATACTGTCACCAGGAGCGGAACCGGTTAGGCCACCGCTTTCGGGCATTAATTCTTCAAGGGTGTTTACACTGAGAAATATTCCGGATACCTATAAGATAAAGGATTATGTGGATTCGATGGAACCCAGGAGAGTAGTTGTGGTTGGTGCAGGTTTTATCGGACTTGAAGTTGCCGAGAATCTTCATGCAAAAGGTGTCAAGGTGACGGTAGTTGAACTTGCAGACCATGTGATAGGACCACTTGATTATGATATGGCTGCTATTGTACACCAACATATGAAATCGAAGGACGTAGAGTTTTATCTTAATGATGCTGTTAAATCCCTGAAGGACACAAATACTTGCACAATTGTAGAGCTAAGCAGCGGAAGGTCTCTTAAGGCTGATATGGTTATTATGGGCATAGGTGTCAAACCTGAATCAAAACTTGCAGTAGATGCAGGTATTAAGTTGGGGAAAACAGGTGGAATTTTAGTAGATGATAATATGCGTACATCAAATCCTGACATTTATGCTGTTGGAGATGCTATAGAGGTAAAAGATTATATAAGCGGCAGTCCGGCTCTTATTCCACTTGCAGGTCCTGCAAACAAACAGGGACGAATTGCTGCAAATAATATCTGTGGAATTGAAGAGAAATACGAAGGAACTCAGGGAACCTCAATTGTTAAAGTGTTTGATATTACTGTTGCAATAACTGGAAATAATGAAAAGCTCCTGAAAAGGAACAATATAGAGTACCAAAAGTCTTTTACCCATTCGGGGTCTCATGCGGGTTATTATCCAGGAGCAATTCCGATGGCCATAAAGCTTATATTTGACAGTAAAAACGGGAAGATATTAGGTGCTCAGATTATAGGCTATGAGGGTGTTGACAAGAGAATTGACGTTATAGCCACAGCAATCCGGGCAGGTATGACTGTTTATGATCTTGAGAAGCTGGAACTTGCCTATGCACCACCATATTCTTCTGCAAAGGATCCGGTAAATATTGCTGGTTTTACAGCTTCAAACATACTTAAGGGAGACGCAGAAATATTCCATTGGCATGAAGTGGATTCAATAGACAGGTCAAAATCAGTGCTTGTTGATGTAAGAACGGAGATGGAATTTGAACTTGGTTCTATTGACGGAGCAGTCAACATTCCTTTGGATGACTTGAGAAAGCGCCTAAACGACTTGCCTAAGGATAAAGAAATACTCTTGTTCTGTCAGGTTGGACTAAGAGGTTATGTAGCTTATAGGATTCTGAAGCAAAAAGGATATAGAGTAAAGAATTTGAGCGGAGGATATAAGACCTATCAGCTTGCTGTTCAAAAACAATCAAATGAAGACATATATGAGTATGACAAGATAACCGGGAATGATGAAATCAGGTCGTCAGATTGCTACGGAAGTGACTGCAAGGCTGATGCGGATATTCAGGTTGATGCCTGCGGACTTCAATGCCCGGGTCCCATAATGCAGATACACAACAACATTAGATCCATGAATTATGGAGAGGTGCTGCATATTAAAGCAACCGACCCAGCATTTCAGGAAGATGTAAAGTCGTGGTGCGATAAAACAGGGAACAAACTACTGGGTTTAAACTTTGAAAATTCTGCTTTTAACGCCTACATCAGAAAAGAAAAGGAAGAAGATAGTCCACAGGCTGCCGGGAGAAAAAATGATAAGACTATGGTGGTTTTCAGCAATGATCTCGATAAGGCAATTGCGTCTTTTATTATTGCAAACGGGGCAGCTTCAATGGGCAGAAACGTTACGATGTTCTTTACCTTCTGGGGATTGAATATTTTGAGAAAGCATGATAAAGTAAGTGTGAAAAAGGATTTGTTTGCTAAAATGTTTGGATTCATGATGCCCAGAGGTTCAAAAAAACTCTCACTTTCCAAGATGAATATGGGAGGAATGGGGGCTAAGATGATAAGGCATATTATGAAGAACAAAAATGTATCATCCTTGGAAGAACTGATACAGATGGCAGTAGCAAATGGTGTAAATCTGGTTGCGTGTAATATGTCTATGGATGTTATGGGAATTAAGAAGGAAGAACTCATTGACGGTGTAAAAATCGGAGGGGTTGCAACTTTCCTCGGTTCGGCTGAAGAGTCGGACATGAGTTTGTTTATTTAAAGATAAAAGGAAGAATTACCATGGAAGATTTAAGAAACTATGAGCAAAAAGCTGAGAAGTTAAAAGCTCTGGCACATCCGCATAGATTATGCATTGTAAAAGGGCTTATAGATAATAAGTGTAATGTAACGACTATACAGGAGTGTTTGGGGCTTCCACAATCTACAGTGTCGCAGCATCTTGCAAAGCTTAAGGCAGCAGGGATTATTGAAGGGAGCAGAAAAGGTCTGGAAATTTGCTACAGTGTTGTCGATGAAGAAACAATAGAGATTGTCAGAGCTTTGATTAAAAAGTAGCTATAAACAAACCTGATTAAGACTGATAAAAATTAACCTTATTAAGAGTGAACCTGTTTTAGTGTCAAATGACGTAATTCCTTGACCTGAGCATTAGAATCTGTTGCCGAAAGCTTGATAATTTGAAGTAAAAATGCCAAGGATGGCATTTTTAGCGTCTTGGGACCGGATGTCCCATAGACGCGTGCGAAAATTATCAAGCTGAGGCTTACAGATTCTGCGCGAAGGTCATGGAATGGAGTTGTTTGACACTAAAACAGCAGAGTACTCGCTTTATGTAGGTTATAAAAATATGTTACCTCTAATTCAGACCGAAACCTCAAGGGTTTTAGTTCATGAGCGAAGAGAGTTTCTTGATAGGAAAGGAAAAACCATTATGGATAAAAAGTTAATTGCATCAATGATCGACCACGCTGTCTTGAAACCTGACGCTACGGACAGTGATCTTGAAAGAGAATGCGGGATTGCATTAACGTATGGGGTCGCTTCAGTATGTGTAAAACCTAGCCATGTATCCCTTGCAGCCAAGATGTTGAAGGGCTCTTCTGTTAAGGTTAGCACAGTTATAGGTTTTCCCCATGGTTCCACTACAACAGAGTGCAAGGTTTTTGAGGCCAGGGAAGCCATAGAGAATGGTGCAAGTGAATTGGATATGGTTATAAACATCGGAAAGCTTTTGTCGGGCCACTTGGACTATGTTGAAAACGATATTAGGAGTGTGGTTGATGAAGCCCATTCTAAAGATGTTATTGTAAAAGTTATTCTGGAGACAGCACTTCTTACAGATGAATTAAAAGAGATTGTCTGCAAGATTTCAGATAAGTGTGGAGCGGACTTTGTAAAGACTTCTACCGGGTTTAACGGCAGAGGTGCCGATCTTGATGAGGTTAAGTTAATGAAAAAGTGTGTTAGTGACAGGGTTGGCGTAAAAGCATCCGGTGGGATAAAGAATTTTGTACAGGCAGTGGCTTTTGTAGAAGCAGGTTGTACCAGACTTGGCACAAGTTCAACGGTGGAAATTGTTGGAGAAGGTTTTGCTTCAGTGGCTTGGGATTCGAATTATTGATGAATTCTATCACATACTTGTAAGAATATATTTCAGAGTTTTAAGGAAATTGAAGGAACAGGCAGGGGAAGTACGAATTTTTAATTCAAAATAGAATACTGAAAGTATTACCGGCATAAGAATATCCTATAAAGAATTTTTTGTGAGGTGGCCGGTTAATGCAAAGACTGTTTTGTGTTATTCTTACATGTATTATGATAATATCAATGCTTACGGGGTGTTCGGGACTGCAAAAGTTTGGCTTGAAAAACAATGACGAGGTTAGCCCTGTCAGCAGTATAGCCCTGAGCGAGGCTGAAGCTGAGCAAATCGCAAATAAAGCGCCGATTTATCTGTATTTTTCAAATGAGGAAGGCACTAAACTTAAGTTGGAAGTACGATATATACCAATGAGTGAAGCTAAGAAAACTGCAAATGAGCTTGCTTCGTTGATTGTAAAGGAGTTAATAAACGGGCCTAAGGAATCGGGCTTGAAACCTACAATTCCAGCGGAAACAAAGCTGCGTTCAAACGTAAAAATAGACGGGGAAGTTGCTACCGTAGACTTAACAAAAGAATTTAAGGAAAAACACCCCGGAGGAAAGGCAGAAGAACAGCTTACCATTTACTCAATTGTTAATTCACTAACTGAACTTAAGGAGATCAGCAAGGTTAAGTTTAAGATAGATGGAAAGAGTGTAAAGGAATTTAAAGGCAATTACAAGTTTGACAATGAATTTCCAAGAAGTACTTCACTAATCAGCAAGGAAGCGGCACCTTCAGGAAGGATAGATAATGGCTCAAATGGCACTGATGCCGGGGATACTAAGGCAAAGGACGGCTCACAAAGTGGTGACAAGGAGAGCAAGGGAACTATCTCTAACGAGGGTGCGGAAACTGAAGTGTTTGAGTTGGATGATGATGTGACAACATTGGATAGCTTGGAGGATGAGGATATAATTACAACGGAAACCATTGAAGATGAAGGTGTGGAAGCTTCGGGAAAAGCTGAGGAAGATACGGCAACATTTTATTTTGAAGATGAATCCATCGAAGAAGAATTACTGGAATAGCGAAATATTTTAATATAAGGATATTAAAGAACAAGGAGAAATAAAACAACTCCTTGTTTTATTTTTGTAAAGGTTTTCTTTATATTGAAAACTATGAGAAACTGTTGTAGAATTCCATCAAGAAAAAAATATTAAAAATAATGCAGGGTTTATCGGATTTTTATCGTCTATATTAATGAATGGGAAAGGAGGGGAGCGATGGAGGCGGATGAACTGCTGGTGAAGAGAGCTCTTAAGGGTGACAGCGATTCTTTCAGGATTATAGTTGAAAAGTATCAGGGCTTGGTATATGCGATTTGTTTCAATATAACAGGGCACAAGCAGGAAGCAGAAAATCTTGCGCAGGAAACGTTTATACAGGTGTATCGCTCCCTATCCCGGTACGAGAACAAAGGGTTTAAGACATGGATTGGAAAAATTGCAACCAATAAGGCAATTGACTGGAAAAGGAAAATGAAGCAGGAAAACGAGGGGAAGATAGTCTATCTTGAGGATATCTCAGAACTGACTGCTGATGACAGTAGCATTCATGAACAATTGATAAAAAAAGAAAACACAAAAAGGTTATTGGAATTGTGCGATAAATTGCCCGGGATATACAGCACAGTGCTGATAAAGTTTTACATTCAATCAAAATCTTATAACGAGATATCAAAAGAAGATGGTATAAGCGTTAAGACTGTGGAGTCCAGGCTTTATAGAGCAAAACAGGCGATAAGAAAGCAATGGGAGGAGGTTGAAAAATATGAACCACTTTAGAGAAGAGGAACTGCTCCTTTACAGTAAAGCATGTGTTGATGAAGCTCAGGAGGCAGAAATTGAAGAACATCTTTTAACCTGTGATGAGTGCAACGAAAGATATATACAGATTATTGAACGTTGCTGTATGAATGAGGGCACAGGTCAGATATCTGCTGAGTTTACAAATAATGTAATGAACAGGCTGGATATTGATGGCAGGTGTCGCAAAAATACGAAGAAAAAGAGAGTTGCACCGGAAGTTTTCATATATTATGTTGCAGCTGCATGTATAGCCTTAATGTTTTCTTTCAATGGTGTGTTCGATTCTCTGCTTGGCGGATTTTCAGATATGACCACATCTATTGCACATACGCCTGTAAGCCTTGAAAAAGCAGTTTCAAACGGTTGGACTGAAAGACTTGTAAATGATACCTCAAAAATAATATCGGGGTTAAAGCCTGGAGGTCAGCCTGGTGAGCCATAATGTAGTTTTCAAAACGAGCAAAAAATATTTGGAAAGTCAATCAATATAAAAGGAGTGTATATTATTTATGAGAATAAAAAGTAAGTTTGCCACATTTATTTTGTCTCCAATTCCAGGACTTGGACATATATATCTTGGGTTCAATACCCGAGGAGGAATATTCATGCTTGCCGAGTTGGTTGCGGTTTTATTGGTTGTGGGGTTGGGTACCACAGGTATATTTAATGGCAATGCCATGGTTATTCCAGCTGCTTTTATACCTATAGTATGGATAGCTTCACTGGTTGACAGCATGACTCTGGCGGACAAGATCAACCATATTGCCATGAGTAATGACGAAGGAAAGAAGGCTGTTTTGCTTGAACAGTTGGAGCAGCAAAACCGGAAGATTATAGCTATGGTCTTGTCTATAGTTCCCGGTGCAGGACATATGTTTTTAGGGTTACAGAGGCAGGGTATTCAGCTTATGACCATATTCTTTTTCAGTTTCTTTATTACCGATTTGATCAACATCAGCATATTTATGGCGTTGATACCGATAATATGGTTCTTTGGATTATTTGATGCAATGAACAAGGCAACAGGGGATGAGAATAAGAATGATGGGGATGTGTTGCTTGTTTCCTGGTTTAGAACAGGTAAGCCATTTATAAGGAATGCTAACAAATTTCTTGCTTATGCCCTGATAGCTATTGGATGTTTTCTTTTGTTTGAAAGGCTTGTTCTACCTGAGCTTGAGAAATTTATCAGTTTTCGGATAAGAGAATATATTAATATCCTCCTGCTTTCGGTGCTGTTTATAGCCGGGGGAGTTAAGCTCCTGATGGGAAGTAGTAATACTGAGGCTTTTGAGGAAGGGGAAGACAACGGATGAGACAGTGGAGAGTAGGAACGTTATCGATGGGGATTATACTCATCGCACTTGGGGTTGTTATGCTGATTTCCCAGATATTCAGCATACCGGCCATTGAGCACATTATCAAGTGGTGGCCTGTAGTGCTTATTATAATCGGGCTTGAAATTTTAGCATATATCTATCTTTCAAAGCAGGAAGAGCCCAAAGTCAAGTTTGACATATTCAGCATAATTATTATTTCAATACTAATGGTGGTAAGCATAGGAGCTTATGCTGTGAGTAGTATTATAACATTTTCAGACGGCAATATTTCATTTGATTATGTATTTGACAAGTACAAATTTGAGTCAAAGTTCAAGAAGAGTTTGTCTATAGATGCAAACAGCGACAAACTGGTGGTGAGCAATAATAATGGAGATGTTAAAGTAGTAAAGGGGGAAGGGAAAAAGATAGAAGTTGAGGCGGATATAACTGTAAGAAACAATGATGAGGAATACGCTTCTGGTATTGCAGATACCCTTATAGACGTAGCAAAGGAAAAGAACATTCAGATAAGCTCAACTGTCCAGAAGAATTTTGACAAAGCAAAAATTGGAAGCATAACAATTGACTATTTGATTAAGGTGCCTGACACAGTCAATGTTGAAGTGGACAACGAATTTGGGGATGTAATTCTAAATGGAATTGCACTTTCCGGAAATGTGCGCAACCAAAATGGTGATGTGACGGTAGAAACCTTAGGTGGAACTCTGATGGTGGACAGCAGTTTTGGAGATGTATATGCCCGGGATGTGAAGGGGATAGTTGAGATATATTCAAAGAATGGTAAAGTAGTTGCTAATAGTATATGGAACAGTCTTAAGGTAGAGAATGAATTTGGGGATATTGAGGCTAATGATATAAAAGGGACAGCAACGATATCAAATGTAAACGGAAGCATTCAGGGTGGCCGCATAGGTGGTGATCTGATTATAGTCAGCAAATTTGGGGATGTTATTTTTTCAGAGGTCTCGGGAAATGTTGATGTGGGTCAGAAAAATGGAAGTGTTGATATGTCCGGTGTTGGTGAAAATGTAAAGGTAACTAATGAATTTGGAGATATAAAGATAACAAATGCCAGTAAGGGCATAAATTTAACTGCAAATAGCGGAGAGGTCACACTTGAAACCGATAAGATTATTGAACAGGACGTTAACATTGAAAATAAATTTGGAGATATCAATTTGAAATTACCGGATATGCAAAACGGATATTTTGATGCGAATACTAATATGGGAAGCATTGAGACGGATTTTGGCTTTAATGTAAATAAAGATGTGACCAAAGAAACAATTAAGGGCACCCTTATCAATGATAATGTTAAGTTCAAATTAAGTAATGACAATGGAGATATAAGTATATTAAAAAAATAAAATAATCAATTCTCTCCCTTGATTGCCGCTACCGTTGCGATATGTTATAATTATTGTGATTGCATTCTGATATTGTAAGGAGAGATGAAAATGTACTGTGATAATAAGATCTGGATAGCAAAAGGAGAAGTTCCGGTTTACTTGTTGCCAAGTAAAGCCAACCGACACGGACTTATAGCCGGTGCTACAGGTACTGGTAAAACCGTTACTTTGAAGGTGCTGGCAGAATCCTTTAGCGATTGTGGGGTTCCGGTTTTTCTTGCAGATATCAAAGGGGATCTGGCCGGTCTTGCAGTTGCGGGAAGCGATAACCCTAAAGTACAGGAAAGAGTTGAAAAGCTTGGTGTTGAAGGGTTTAAATACAGTTCTTATCCGGTGCGTTTTTGGGATATATTTGGAGAAGGTGGACATCCTGTACGTACCACTGTATCCGAAATGGGAGCATTGCTCTTGGCAAGGCTTCTTGGATTGAATGATACTCAGGCAGGGGTTTTGAATATAGTATTCCGTATTGCAGACGACAAGGGATTGTTGCTGATTGACTTAAAAGACTTGCGAGCCATGATACAATATGTTGGTGAGCATGCTAAAGAATTTACTTTGCAGTATGGTACCATTTCCACTCAAAGTGCAGGTGCAATACTTCGTAGTTTGATATCCCTTGAAGATCAGGGCGGGGATCTCTTTTTCGGAGAACCGGAGCTGGATGTTGCCGATTGGATGCAGACAAATGCTGAGGGACGGGGATACATCAATATATTGCACAGTGTCAAGCTGTACCAGTCACCGGCACTCTATTCAACTTTCCTTTTGTGGCTGCTCTCGGAGTTGTTTGAGAGTCTTCCTGAAGTGGGAGATATGGATAAACCCAAAATGGTATTTTTCTTTGACGAGGCCCATTTATTATTTAAAGATGCTCCGAAGGTATTGCTGCAAAAAATAGAGCAGGTAGTAAGATTGATTCGTTCAAAAGGTGTGGGTGTTTATTTCGTTACGCAGAATCCATCCGACTTACCCGATGAGGTGCTTGGACAGTTGGGGAACCGTATTCAGCATGCTCTCCGTGCGTTTACACCTTCGGATCAGAAGTTTGTTAAAACAGCGGCTCAGACTTTCAGAGCCAATTCCAAATTCGATGTTGAAACCGCCATTTCGGAGCTTGCTACCGGAGAAGCGTTGGTTTCATGCCTTGATGAAAATGGAAGCCCCAGTATTGTGGAACGTGCAATTATATTGCCGCCACAAAGCCAGTTTGGTACTATTGACGAGACAATAAGAAAGCAAATTATAGCATCTTCACCTATGTCCGGAAAGTACGACAGGGCAATTGATAATGAATCAGCCTATGAAGTGTTGCAGGCTGAAGCAAAACAACAACAGTCAGACAATGAGAATGAACAGGGAGAACAGCAGTATAACTCCGGAAGACGTGTCAACGGCAGCGGAAGTTCAGCCAGCAGACCTTCAAGTAGTAAACCGGCAAGTAGCAAACCAGCAAGCAATAAACCCTCTAGTGGTAGAACTTCCACCAAAAAATCAACCGGTAAGTCATTGCTGGAAAAAGCAGCAGGTTCTGCGGTAAGCTCAATGGGAAGAGAGCTTGGTAGAACTTTAATCCGTGGACTTTTGGGGTCCCTAAAAAAATAATCCCAGTGTTTTTTATATTACGTCATCTACCCAACACCTCAAATTGTTGATAATTAATAAATTATTATGAACTTTTTATAGCCGGAAACAAGACTTTATGGATAAAGCTTGTTTCCGGTTTGTTATGTGAGTATTTTTCTTCACTTTTTTCATAAACGTAAGATACAAAGAGACAAAAATAAGTTATAATAAATATATAAACAGTAAGTATTAAATTTACATATATAATAACTTTTCAAAAGGGGGAGGATTATAGACAATTCCAAGTAGTACCAATGCTTTTTAACATGACAAATGTACAGTCTTTGAAGATGTTAAAAAGGTATTTCTTGTGTTTGCCGACTGAATTCTAATTTAATTGGGATTTACAGAGCACTTGTGCTTTTTGACATTGCAAGTTCATAGAAAGATTTCTTCTCTATCAACGAAACTATTGTTTTATCTCTTCGCTTTACTCTGATAATCTGTATCGCCTGAACAAAAATTACCGGATAGTAATGTTAAAATCGCCGATTAGTTGTTACAAGTTGCAGCGATAGCTGCCATCAAAGTAGTAATGCCCGCTGCCAATAACAGCGGAACTATATCTTCTTTATCAATTAGTTAAAAATTTTTAAGAAGAATAGTATATAAAGGGGGAGGTTATTGTAATGAAACGAGAAATTTCAAAAAAGCTGCGAGTGTTGGCTTTAGCCGCAGTAATGGCTTTAATTTCATCAGTTGTCACTGTCCCGGTAAATGCCGACGAAGCTGATACAGACAATGAAACTGGTCTGACAATTGAGTATATGTGCGGTTCGCTCGATGACAGATACCAGAGTATGCGCCCATACATAAAAATCTGTAACAAGGGTACTGAAACTGTTGCAATGTCAGATCTTAAGGTGAGATATTATTACACAAAGGAAGGTATAGCAGAAGAAACACTGATGTGTTTTTACACCGCAATAGGTGCGACCAATATTAATGCCCAGTTTTATCCTGAGTTGGGATATGCGGACATAGGGTTTACAGCCGGTGCGGGAAATATTGCACCTGGAGGTAACAGTGGTGTAATGCAGCTTGTATTGAAGAAAGTAACAAATGGCTATTATGAGCAGTCTAATGATTACTCTTACAGCCCGGAAATAACGGATTATACTGAGTATGATAAAATGACTCTCTACTATAAGGATGAACTTGTATGGGGGATTGAAGCTCCACCACCTCCCGAACCACCGGCACCGCCGCCAAGCGGGGATGATTGGTTGTATGTGAAGGGTAGTAAAATTTTTAATAAAGAAGGAGAGCAGGTTTACTTAACGGGTATTAACTGGTTTGGGTTTGAAACCGACGGTGCAAATGGCTTTTACGGCTTGAATAAATGTAATATTGAAGATTCTTTGTATTTAATGGCCAAGCGCGGGTTTAATCTCCTCAGAATTCCAATAAGTGCCGAGCTGATTCTGGATTGGAAAAAAGGGGACATTGTCAATACGGCATTTGTAAGCACGCTTGAAAGCCCGAACCTTGACGGCATGAACAGCCTTCAGATACTCGACTATACCATAAAGATTTTAAAAGGTACGGGTATGAAAGTAATGTTTGATATGCATGGTGCTTCAAAAGACTCCTATCAGGACAATTTATGGTATGACAAGATTGTTTCAATGGATCAGTTTGTTGAGGCATGGGAATGGCTTGTGACCAGATACAAGGACGATGACACCGTTATTGCGGTAGATCTCAAAAATGAGCCCCATGGTAAGTTCTCCGGCCCTAATATTGCAAAATGGGATGATTCGGAGGATCCTAATAATTGGAAACATGCGGCTGAAGTTATTGGGAATGCAGTATTGGCTATAAATCCAAATCTGCTTATTGTGGTGGAAGGTGTAGAAGCCTACCCTATGGATGGCTATGATTATACAAACTGCGGAGAATTTACAACTTACTGTAACTGGTGGGGAGGAAACCTTCGAGGTGTTGCAAAAGATCCGGTGAAATTATCTGTTCCGGATAAGCTGATATACTCAGCCCATGACTATGGACCGGATATTTATGTGCAACCCTGGTTTAAGAAGCCGTTTACAAAAGAGACGCTGTACGAAGAATGCTGGCAGCCGAACTGGTTTTATATCATGGAGCAGGATATAGCACCTGTTCTGATTGGAGAATGGGGTGGAAAACTTAAAAATGATAATAATAAGGCCTGGCTTACATATCTTGGTGAGTTTTTAGCAGAAAATAAAGTACATCATACTTTCTGGAGTTTCAATCCAAACTCTGCCGACACAGGAGGATTGATGCTCGAAGACTGGAAGACTGTGGACGAGGATAAATATGAAATAGTCAAGGGAGCCCTTTTTGGAAAAGGCCTTGATCATAAAGTTCCTTTAGGTGGAATATCCGGGGATGCAATATTGGCAGGAGATGTTGATGGCAATGGAAATGTAAATTCCATCGATTTGGGATACATGAAACAGTTTCTGTTGGGAATGATTAAAGATTTTCCGGCGGAAAAAGGAATGCTTGCTGCCGATGTAGATGATAATGACGAAGTAAATTCAATTGACTTTGGCTTGATGAGACAATATTTCTTAGGCATTATAAAGGAATTTCCATGTCAGCCATATAAATAAACGCAATAACAAATTATAGCAAAAGAATCCCTATTACAGCTACAGCTGCAATTAAATCGGTAATTCCAGCTGTAGCAAACAATCCCAATAATTCCATATTACAAGAATAACCCGTTTTAATGTCAAATGCTGTAATTACTTGACCGGAGCATTAAAATCAGTGGCCGAAGGCTTGATAATTTTGAAGCAAAAATGCCAAGGATGGCATTTTTAGCGTCTTGGGACAGGAGGTCCCATAGACGCGGCGAAAAATTAGCAAGTCGAGGTACGATTTTTGCGAAGCAAAATATCGTTCATCTGTCTGCCGAATGGCATCCTACTGATTTTTTGCTCTGGTCTCGTAATGGAATCGTTTGACATTAAAACAGTAGGTATCACTTTTAAATCGGTTTCACAAAATCACAACTCTGCTATTATAAAAAGCTCTAACGATAATGAGCTTTTTATAATGAACCTTTTATAAAAATCCACACCAAAAATATCCTTAATAGCATCCCTGGTAAAAGTAAAAACTAATCAAATGTTACTATCATTCCCTTTTTCTATCTGTACCATAGTACTCAAACCTCGATTATTACTATCTTTGATAAAAATCCAAAAACTTTGTTAAAAATTTATCACTTTATTATTGACTTTGCTTCAGGAAGGCGATATAATTATATCGATAACAAAATATCGATATAATTATATCAATTAATCAAATTCAAACAAAAACCAATACAAACTTTACTTTTTAGCAAAGGCTGGTGCCTTTCGGAAAGGAACATTAAAAAATGAGCGAAAGAGGGATCTCTAAGCAAGCACTTTTAAGATTACCGTTATACTTAAGCTATTTAAAATCATTGCCCGAGCAGGGGGTTGTAAATATTTCCGCAACAATGATTGCTTCGGCATTGGAGTTAAATGATGTGCAAGTCAGAAAGGATTTGGCCTCTGTGAGCAAGGGTGGTCGTCCGAAGCTGGGTTATGTTACTGAAGATCTTATAAGGGACATAGAAAGCTATCTGGGATATGACGATACGAATGATGCGATAATTGTAGGTGCAGGCAGGCTTGGAGGAGCTCTTTTATCTTATGAAGGATTTAAGGAATATGGACTGAACATTGTAGGGGCATTCGATATTGATGATAGCAAGGTTGGTACCGAAATATGCGGGAAGGTGATATTTCCTTTTAGCAGAATCAAAGAATTATGCGAAAGGATGAAAATTCGGATTGCTATTATAACAGTTCCGGCCAGTGCGGCACAAAAAGTTTGCGACATACTTGTAGACAGCGGTATATTGGCTATATGGAATTTTGCACCGGTACACCTGAAAGTTCCGGATAGAATTTTAGTACAGCAGGAAAATATGGCTGCTTCGCTTGCAGTACTTTCTGCACATTTAGCAGAGACATTCAACAAAGACATTCAACAAAAATGAATTTCGATAAAGGAGATGTGAGGTTATGAATAAAGATTACATTATTGAAAATGTAGAAACGCTTGAAAAAGCAATAAAGCGCTTAAAGAATGCACAGAGCATTTTTGCAAACTACACTCAGGAGCAGGTTGATAAAATTTTTCTTGCAGCTGCTTCTGCCGCAAATAAAATGAGGATTCCACTTGCCAAAATGGCTGTTGAAGAAACCGGCATGGGTGTTGTAGAGGACAAAGTTATCAAAAACCACTATGCAGCAGAATATATTTATAACGCTTATAAGAATACCAAAACCTGTGGTGTTATTGAAGAAGATGCTGCCTTCGGTATAAAAAAGGTGGCAGAACCGATTGGTGTTATTGCGGCAGTTATTCCTACAACCAATCCTACGTCAACAGCTATCTTTAAAACACTTATCTCATTAAAGACCAGAAATGCAATAATTATCAGCCCACATCCCAGAGCAAAGAATTCAACAATTGAAGCGGCCAGAATTGTGCTGGAAGCAGCGGTTGCAGCAGGCGCTCCCGAGGGAATTATTGACTGGATTGATGTTCCGAGTCTGGAACTTACAAATATGGTAATGAAAGAGGCAGACATAATTTTAGCTACCGGTGGCCCCGGGATGGTAAAAGCAGCATATTCCTCCGGTAAACCTGCCATTGGTGTTGGACCGGGTAATACTCCTGCAATTATTGATGATACTGCGGACATTCTTCTTGCAGTAAACTCAATAATTCACTCTAAAACTTTCGATAACGGTATGATATGTGCTTCGGAACAGTCTGTTATAGTTATGGAGAGTATATATAAAGAGGTTAAAAAGGAATTCTCCGACAGAGGCTGCTATTTCTTAAATAAGGATGAAATAGAGAAGGTCAGGAAAACAATCATTATAAACGGTGCATTGAATGCAAAAATTGTAGGTCAAAAGGCACACACAATTGCAAAGCTTGCAGGAGTTGATGTACCTGAGGATACAAAAATTCTGATTGGTGAAGTTACCAGTGTTGACCTTTCCGAAGAGTTTGCTCATGAAAAATTATCTCCTGTACTTGCAATGTACAAGGCAAAAGATTTTGACGACGCTATTGAAAAAGCGGAAAAGCTGATTGAAGACGGTGGGTTTGGCCATACTTCATCACTCTATATAAATACGGTAACAGAAAAGGAAAAGCTTGATAAGCATGCAGCAAGAATGAAGACCTGCCGTATTCTGGTTAATACCCCTTCATCACATGGTGGTATCGGTGACTTGTACAACTTTAAGCTTGCGCCTTCACTTACCCTCGGCTGCGGATCATGGGGAGGAAATTCAGTTTCCGAAAATGTTGGGGTTAAGCATTTGCTGAACATTAAAACAGTTGCCGAGAGGAGAGAGAATATGCTTTGGTTCAGAGTACCTGAAAAGGTATACATCAAAAAGGGATGTCTGCCTGTTGCCTTAGATGAGCTTAAGAATGTAATGGGTAAAAAGAAAGCATTTATTGTAACAGATACTTTCTTATATAACAATGGTTATACAAAAACGATTACTGATAAATTAGATGAAATGGGAATTATTCACAAGACCTTCTTTGATGTGGCGCCCGATCCATCACTTGCATGTGCAAAGGCAGGAGCTAAGGAAATGGCGGAATTCCAGCCTGATACAATCATTGCTGTAGGTGGCGGTTCCGCAATGGATGCGGGTAAAATTATGTGGGTAATGTATGAACATCCGGAAGTGGACTTTATGGATATGGCAATGAGGTTTGTTGACATAAGAAAGAGAGTGTATACGTTCCCGAAAATGGGTGAAAAGGCATACTTCATTGCTGTTCCGACATCAGCAGGTACAGGCTCCGAAGTAACACCTTTTGCAGTTATAACCGACGAACAGACCGGAGTTAAATACCCTCTGGCCGATTACGAATTATTGCCTAAGATGGCAATAGTAGATGCCGACATGATGATGAATGCACCAAAGGGTTTGACAAGTGCTTCGGGTATTGATGCCCTGACACATGCTATGGAAGCATATGCTTCAATGCTGGCAACTGACTATACGGACAGTTTGGCACTTCGTTCATTGAAAATGATATTTGAATACCTTCCAAAAGCTTATGACAATGGACCAAATGATCCGGTTGCAAGAGAAAAGATGGCTAACGCTGCAACAATGGCAGGTATGGCATTTGCAAATGCATTCTTAGGTGTCTGCCACTCAATGGCACACAAACTTGGTGCTTTCCATCACTTGCCACATGGTATTGCAAATGCACTTTTGATAAATGAGGTGCTTAAGTTTAATGCTGTCGAGGTTCCTGCAAAAATGGGCACATTCTCACAGTATGACCACCCTCACACCCTGGCACGTTATGCTGAAGTTGCAGATTATTTGGGTATAAAAGGTAAGAACAACGAAGAAAAGCTGGCGAACCTGATAAAAGCTATAGACGATCTTAAAGAAAAGGTTGGCATAAAAAAGACTATCAAGGAATATGGAATTGATGAAAAGGTTTTTCTTGAAAGACTTGACGAAATGGTTGAACAGGCCTTTGACGACCAGTGCACAGGCGCAAATCCAAGGTACCCGCTTATGAGTGAAATAAAAGAAATGTATCTTAACGCTTATTATGGAGGTGCAAGATGATGAAACTTGAAAAAGTCATAGCTGTAAGAACGGATAAAACAGTTTTCAGAGATGGGGATAAGGCAATAAAAGTATTTAACAGTAACTACTCTAAAGCCAATATACTCAATGAGGCTTTAAACCAGGCGAGAGTTGAAGAAACAGGCCTCAACATTCCAAAGTTGCTGGAAGTGACGAAGATTGAGGATAAATGGGCAATCGTGACTGAATATATTGAAGGAAAGACTTTGGAACAGTTGATGAAGGAAAATCCTCATAAATACGATGAATATCTGAATCTGTTTGTTGATATACAGCTTGAAATTCAAAGTAAAAAGGCACCAATGTTAAATAAGCTTAAGGATAAAATGAAGAGAAAAATATCCGAGACTGGTCTTGATGCTACAACACGTTATGAGCTTCACACAAGGCTTGGAAGCATGCCTGATCATGACAAGGTCTGCCATGGTGATTTTAATCCTAGTAATGTTATCATTTCTCAGGATGATAAGCCCTATATTCTTGACTGGTCACATGCGACACAGGGAAATGCAAGTGCCGATGCAGCAAGGACATATCTGCTGTTCTGGCTTTCAGGCAATATTGACAAGGCTGATAAATATCTGAATCTGTTCTGCAAAAAGAGCGATACTGCAAAACAGTATGTCCAGAAATGGATTTCAATTGTAGCAGCTTCACAGCTTGTTAAAGGCAAAGAAGTAGAGCGGGAATTCTTACTACACTGGATAGATGTTGTAGATTATGAATAGGAGGATTTCAAAATGAAAGTCGCTATTTGTATAGGAAGCTCATGTCACCTAAAAGGTGCAAGGCAGATAATAGAACAGTTACAGACCATGATTGCTGAGAATAATCTTACCGATAAGGTGGAACTTTGTGGTGCCTTTTGTATGAAAAACTGTGTCAATGGCGTAAATGTTACTGTTAATGATGAAATGTTTTCAGTTACGCCTGAGGATGTTAAGAGTTTTTTTGAAAAGGAAGTAGTGCCACGCGCACTCTAGAGCCTGTGATATACACTGGTTCATTGGTGAAAAGGAGCGTAAATTCTAAATGACTGAATATCTGGAAACAAAAAACTCGAATTGCAAGAATTGTTATAAATGTATAAGACACTGCCCTGTCAAGTCATTAAAATTCACCGATGGTCAGGCACATATTGTTAGGGACGAATGTGTTTTGTGCGGCGAATGCTATGTTGTTTGCCCACAAAACGCAAAACAGATAAGGTCTGATGTTGAAAAAGCAAAGAGTCTGGTTTCAGAGAATGATGTTTATGTAAGTCTTGCACCTTCCTTTGTTGCATGGTTTCACGATAAGAGCATATATGATATGGAAGAGGCATTAAAAAAGCTTGGTTTTAAAGGAATCGATGAAACTGCAAAGGGTGCGTGTGTTGTAAAAAAACAATATGAGAGAATTATTGAAGGCAATAAAAGAAGAGTTTTAATATCATCCTGCTGCCATACGGTAAATACATTGATTCAAAGGCATTATACCAATGCTATCCCGTATCTTGCCGATGTGATATCACCTATGCTGGCACATGCACAGATGCTTAAGAGTGAGCATAAAGATTGCAAGGTCGTGTTTATCGGACCGTGTATATCCAAAAAGGAGGAAGCAGAGAAATATCCCGGCTTTGTTGACCTTGTGCTTACCTTTGATGAGCTTGATGATTGGCTGAATTCGGAAGGTATCGTGATTGAGAGCACCGGTAGGGACTATGAAAAAGGAAGGACAAGAAGTTTTCCAAGGTCGGGCGGCATAATTGACAGCATGGATAAAAATCAAAGGTATAATTATTTAGTTGTTGATGGCATGGAAAACTGCATAAATGCTTTGGAGAATGTAGACAGCAGTGAGCTTGACAATTGCTTTATTGAGATGTCAGCTTGCAGTGGTAGTTGTATAAACGGTCCTGTGGCAAGAAGAAAAAAACATAGTACTATTTGTGCTGTACTGGCTGTAAATGAAAAAACGGGTGCAAAAGATTTTGGAGTTTCCATACCCGATAGCAAAATTCTTAAAAAAGAAATTAGCTTTGAGGGCATAACGAAAATAATACCGGGTAGAGGAGCCATTGAGGAAATTCTGAAGGAAATGGGAAAAACCTCCCCGGAACAGGAACTCAACTGCGGAAGCTGCGGCTATGACACCTGCCGTGACAAGGCAATGGCGGTATTGAATGGAAAAGCTGACCTGTCAATGTGTCTTCCATACTTAAAGGAGAAAGCGGAAAGTTTTTCCGACACCATTATTAATAACACTCCGAACGGCATTATAGTTTTGAATGAGGAGCTTGAAATACAGCAAATCAACAAGGCTGCAAAAAGCATATTGAATTTGCCGGTTAATACCGACCTTTTGGGAAGTCCTGTTGTAAGAATTCTTGATCCTGTAGATTATGCGCTTGCGCTAAATGAGGAAAATTGTTATGACAGGAGAAAATATTTTGCGCAGTATCAGAAGTATATTGATGAAACAATAATCTATGATAAGGAATACCATATCATTATCATACTTATGAAAGATGTAAGCGAGGAAGAAAAGATAAAGAGCTTAAAAATCAAACAGAGTAAGGCAGCAATCGAAATAACGGATAAAGTTGTCGAAAAGCAGATGCGCGTAGTGCAGGAGATTGCTCTGCTTTTGGGTGAGACGACAGCAGAAACTAAAATTGCTCTTACTAAGTTGAAGGAGACCATGCAGGATGAATGATTTATGCGTAGATTTAGGTTACAGAAGCCTGAATAAATATGGTGAACAACTGTGTGGAGACATGGTACAGGTGGTCAGAGATGATGATACTACGATTATGGTTCTTGCTGATGGGCTTGGAAGTGGTGTAAAGGCAAATATTTTGTCAACACTCACGTCGAAAATAATATCGACGATGATTTCTGAACATATGAGTATAGAGGACTGTGTCAACACAATTATGGCGACTTTGCCGGTATGCAAGGTAAGGGGTATAGCATATTCCACATTTACAATAATAAAAATTACCAACAATACCTATGCAGAAATTATACAGTATGACAATCCTGATGTAATTCTTATCCGTGACGGAAAAAATTATGAATATCCTACCGAGACAAAAATTATTTCGGGCAAAAAAATCATAGAATCAAAAATTGACTTAAAGTGCGGCGATGTGTTTGTTGCAATGAGTGATGGCGCAATTTATGCAGGTGTTGGGCAGACACTTAACTATGGCTGGCAGAGAGAAAATATAGTAGAATTTATTGAATTTCATTATGATTTCAGATATTCTGCAAATGCCGTTTCCTCTCTTGTGCTTGATGCCTGTAACAACCTATATGCCAACATGCCCGGCGATGACACCACTATTGCGGCTATAAAAATCAGAAAAAGGAAAGTAGTCAATCTGATGTTCGGTCCGCCGCAAAACCCTAAGGATGTTAATAAAATGATGTCGTTGTTTTTTGCAAAGCAGGGAAGACACATTGTATCCGGTGGGACAACCTCGTCACTGGCAGCACAGTTTCTGGGTAAAAAACTTGAAACCTCAATTAATTACATTGATCCCAGAATTCCGCCTGCTGCCACAATTGAAGGTGTTGACCTTGTAACAGAGGGTGTGCTTACAATAAATCAGGTTCTTGAATATGCAAAAGATTATGTAGACAAAAATACACTTTACAATGATTGGATTTTAAAAAAGGATGGAGCTTCAGAAATAGCCAAGTTACTGTTTGAAGAAGCTACAGATATTAATTTCTATGTTGGAAGGGCTATTAATCCTGCTCATCAGAATCCAAATCTTCCAATCGGGTTTAATATAAAGATGCAGTTGGTTGAGGAACTTTCAAAAACGTTGAAGCTAATGGGGAAAACAATAAATGTAAGTTACTTTTAGAGGTGAATAATTATGAATGAAACATTTGACTACAGTACTATTGATGATATTCTTTCAGAGCATGGATTAAGCGAAACTTATATCATTGCGATACTTCAAAGTATTCAGGAAAAGTACCGCTATATTCCCAAAGAGGTATTCCCATATCTGTCAAAAAAGCTTAATGTGAGCGAAGCAAGAATATTCAGTGTTGCAACATTTTATGAAAACTTTTCACTTGAGCCGAAAGGTAAATATATCATAAAAATATGTGATGGAACAGCCTGTCATGTAAGAAAATCAATTCCGATCCTAGAACGCCTTCAAAAAGAGCTCAGACTTTCAAGTAAGAAAACAACCACCGATGATCTGATGTTTACAGTTGAAACTGTATCATGCCTTGGTGCCTGTGGTCTCGCTCCTGTTATAACAGTTAATGACAAGGTTTATCCTGCTATGACTCCCGATAAGGCATCTGATCTTTTAAAAGAGTTGAGGGAGGGAAGCGTTAATGATTAAGAATAGAGATGAATTACAAAAAATCCGTAAAATGTATCAAGACTACCTTCAGTTGCAAAAGAAAAAGGTACTTGTTTGTGCAGGTACAGGCTGCGTATCCAGTGGCTCTCTTGAAATATTTGACCGTTTGGCAGAACTCATTTCCCAAAGAGGTTTAGATTGTCAGATTGAACTTGAAAAAGAGCCTCATGATGAATCAATAGGTATGAAAAAAAGTGGTTGTCACGGTTTTTGCGAAATGGGGCCGCTTATAAGAATTGAGCCTGAGGGTTATTTGTATACAAAGGTAAAACTTTCGGACTGCGAAGAGATTGTGGAGAAAACAATAGTTGGCGGAGAGCACATTGAAAGACTTGCCTACAAAAAAGATGGCGTTGTTTATAAAAAACAGGATGAAATTCCTTTTTATAAGAAGCAGACCCGACTTGTACTCGACCACTGCGGACATATTGATTCCACCTCCATCAATGAATATCTTGCAATTGGTGGATACAGTGCATTTGAAAAGGCTTTGTTTGACATGACCGCAGATGAGATTATAAATGAAATTTCCGAATCCAACTTAAGAGGACGTGGGGGCGGAGGCTTTCCGGCGGGTCGTAAATGGTCACAGGTGAAAAGGCAGAAGACAGAACAGAAATATGTTGTTTGTAACGGTGATGAAGGTGATCCCGGTGCATTTATGGATAGAAGTATCATGGAAGGAGACCCTCACAGGATGTTAGAGGGTATGATGATTGCCGGCCTTGCCTGTGGTGCTTCCGAGGGCTATATTTATGTCCGTGCAGAATATCCTATGGCTGTTTCAAGGCTGAAAAATGCTATCAAGCAGGCTGTTGAATGTGGTTTGCTGGGAGAGAATATCTTAGGCAGCGGTTTTAATTTCAATTTGCATATCAACCGTGGTGCCGGAGCATTTGTTTGTGGTGAGGGCAGTGCTCTTACAGCTTCCATTGAAGGAAAGAGGGGCATGCCCAGGGTTAAGCCTCCAAGAACCGTTGAACATGGTTTGTTTGACAAGCCTACAGTTCTTAACAATGTTGAAACCTATGCCAATGTACCGCTTATTATCAATAATGGTGCGGCATGGTATAAAGCAATAGGGCCTGAAAACAGTCCGGGTACAAAAGCCTTTGCCATTACAGGAAATATCGAAAATACAGGACTCATTGAGGTTCCTATGGGGACAACCTTGAGAGAAGTAATTTTTGATATCGGCGGGGGTATGAGGGACAATGCAGATTTCAAAGCCGTTCAGATTGGCGGCCCGTCAGGTGGGTGCTTATCCGGTGGAGATCTGGATCTTCCACTGGATTTTGATTCGCTGAAAAAAGCAGGGGCAATGATCGGTTCCGGTGGTTTGGTCGTAATGGACAACAACACCTGTATGGTTGAAGTTGCTCGCTTCTTTATGAAGTTTACACAGAACGAGTCCTGTGGTAAGTGCGTACCCTGCCGTGAGGGCACAAAGAGAATGCTTGAAATTCTTGAGAGAATTGTGGAAGGTAAAGGCGAAGCCGGAGATATCGAAGTGCTTTTGGAGCTTGCAGATACTATTTCTGCCACAGCCCTATGTGGGCTTGGAAAGTCGGCTGCGTTCCCGGTTGTAAGTACGATAAAAAACTTCCGTGAGGAATACGAAGCTCATATATATGATAAAAGATGCCCTACCGGTAACTGCCAGAAACTAAAGAGGATAACCATTGATGCAGCTTTATGCAAGGGTTGTTCAAAGTGTGCAAGGGTTTGTCCTGTGAATGCAATAAACGGTAAAGTTAAAGAGCCTTATGTAATAGATCAGAGTAAATGTATAAAGTGTGGAGCTTGTATTGAAAACTGTGCATTCCACGCGATAGTGGAGGGTTGATCAATGGATAATAAACAATATATGACAATTGATGGAATTCCTGTTGAAATAAACGGAGAAAAAAACCTTCTTGAACTGATTCGAAAAGTAGGTATTAAACTTCCTACATTCTGCTATCACTCAGAGTTGTCAATTTATGGTGCATGCCGTATGTGTATGGTTGAGAATGAGTGGGGAGGCTTGGATGCAGCGTGTTCAACTCCTCCGAAGGCGGGAATGACTATAAAAACAAGCACTGCAAGACTTCAGAAATACCGTAAAATGATCTTGGAGCTTCTGCTTGCAAATCATTGCCGTGATTGCACCACCTGTAACAACAACGGCAAATGTAAACTTCAGGATCTGGCAATGCGCTACAATATTAGCTCTGTAAGATTCCCCAATACTGCATCGGAGCCAATGGTGGACGATTCTTCGCCTTGTATCACACGGGATCAGAATAAATGCATACTTTGCGGTGACTGTGTTCGTGTGTGTAATGAAGTGCAGAATGTAGGTGCCATTGATTTTGCTTACAGGGGTTCGAAGATGAAAATCAGTACTGCATTTGACAAACCAATTGCACAATCAAATTGCGTCGGCTGTGGGCAGTGTGCTCTTGCATGTCCGACAGGTGCAATTGTTGTCAAAAATGATACTGACAAAGTTTGGAAAGAAATTTATGATGAAAATGCAAAGGTAACAGTCCAGATAGCTCCGGCGGTACGTGTTGCACTTGGTAAGGAATTAGGCATTAACGATGGGGAAAATGCCATTGGTAGAATTGTCGCAGCACTAAGGAGGATGGGATTTGATGAAATATATGATACTTCTACAGGAGCAGACCTGACAGTGCTGGAAGAATCAGCTGAACTGCTAAAGCGCATTAAAGAAGGTAATAAGGATATGCCGCTGTTTACATCGTGCTGCCCTGCGTGGGTTAACTACTGTGAGAAGCACTATCCTGAGCTTTTGCCGCACGTTTCAACCTGCCGTTCACCTATGCAGATGTTTGCTGCGATAATAAAGGAAGAGAATTCCACTTCAAGCAGACGTGTTGTTCATGTGGCGGTAATGCCATGTACTGCAAAGAAGTTTGAGGCAGACCGTGAGGAATTTAAAGTTAACGGTGCTCCGAATGTGGACTATGTTATTTCAACCCAGGAGCTTATTCAGATGATAAAGGAATCGGGCATTGTATTCTCAGATCTGGAACCGGAAGCAGTTGATATGCCTTTCGGCACTCATACGGGTGCAGGTGTAATATTCGGAGTTACGGGGGGAGTTACCGAGGCAGTTCTAAGAAGAGTGGTCTCCGACAAGTCTGCCACATCCTTTATGTCTTTGGCCTATACAGGTGTCCGCGGCATGGAGGGGGTAAAGGAAGCTTCACTGATGTATGGAGAAAGAAAACTCAAAATTGCAGTCGTTAGCGGACTTAAAAATGCCAGCGACCTGATTGATAAAATCAAAGCCGGTGAGCATTATGACCTGGTGGAAGTTATGGCATGTCCGGGCGGTTGCATAAATGGCGGAGGTCAGCCTTTTGTATCAAGTGAAGAGAAAGCAAAAAGAGGCAAAGGCCTTTACAGTGCAGATAAACTTTGCAATATTAAATCTTCGGAAGAGAATCCTCTTATGATGACGCTTTACAACGGAGTTTTAAGAGGCAGGGTTCATGAATTGCTTCATGTTGATTATTCAGCAAAAAAGGAGGCAGATAAGAGTGTTGGAAATTAAAATCTGTATAGGAAGCTCGTGCCACTTAAAAGGATCTTATAACATAATTCAGGAATTTCAACATCTTGTTGAAGAAAAATCCTTACATGACAAAATCGACATAAAAGCAAAGTTTTGCATGAAAAAGTGCCAGAATAAAGGTGTTGCTGTAGAAGTCAACAATGAAACTTATGGAGTTTTGCCTGAAAAGGCGGAAGAGTTTTTTAACAATACAATTTTGCCAATATTGAAGGGCTGATTAAAAAGGGGAGGTTAACAATTTGTTAATACTCCCCTTTGGTTGTCCCTTATTAATGATGGCAGCATCCGCCGCATTTGTGTACGTTTGGACAATCGGCAGCACTCGAACTTTTGGGTTTGGTAATGTTTATGTTCTTAAACACAGAACTCAGTTCATTGCTTCCACAGTCAGGACACTTAATCAATTTGTCGGTTTTTTCACTCATTTTTGCCATAATATTAAATTCACTTCCGCATTTTTCACACTTCAAATCATAAAAAGGCATTATATCAACTCCTCGAAAAACTGAATGTATTAGTTCTAATGTTATTATAAACTCTATTGAAGTTTTTTGCTATTTCAAATTCATTAACATATTTAGATGGGAGAAATATTGGTAGTAAATCATATAATATTGATGGCAGAACTTACTTTAAACTTCGTGACCTGTCAGCAGCGTTAGATTTTTCCGTAATATACGATGATATTACGAAATTAATTAGTATTGATACAACTAAAGGTTATTCAGTTCAATAATCAATAAGTATAAATAATTGAGTTTAGTTATAAAGATATAGTGATATATGATTTTACGAAACATACAGACCAAACAACAATATAAAACGTTCCGAATGTGTTACACTGATAAACAGAGTTATAGGTATTGAGCCTCTAAAGGATGCAGAAACCCATTTCTCAGATTTAGATAAAAACCATTGGGCTTTTGGAGATATCATGTCCGCAACAATGAGTGAATAAAGAATAAAAATAAGAGCGTTACAAATTAAAGTTAGAATATATAGAAATATCTTACATGTTAGGTGAGAGACGGCATGGGATTATAAATCTTTAGTATATACAATTATTGTTGCAAACGGTACAGATGTCTATCATTGATCCGGCTTCTTTTGCAATAATTTTAATTATAGACATAATGCAATTTTAGTGATAAAATAGTAATAGACACGTTTTTTATTTTATGTTCAGTTCAAAAGCAATTCCAGAATGTTAAATCGTAGTCTTAACTTAAATGTTTGTTGTTTTTCATAAACTTACAGCTTTTCGTAAAGAAGTTCCATTACAGGCAAAGTTCTCTTTTGTATTCTGATTGTTTATTAAATTTTGGCTATTTTCCCTTTAATATTGAAGTTGCCGTACTTAAATAGTAAAATGAGAAATATATATTTACTATATGTTTTTGTGTACATATCGCAGCGATAGTTTCAATCAAAGTAAGTAATGGACGCTGCTACAAGGGGAGGCAAATATGAGCGATAAGAAAAGGGTATTAGTTATATTCGGAGGACAATCATCCGAGCATGAAGTTTCAAGATTTTCAGCAACGTCAATAATTAGCAATATGGATAAAAGCAAGTATGATGTTTCTTTTGTAGGAATTACTAAAGAAGGTAGATGGCTTCCGTATAATGGTCCGGTGGAAAAAATTGCTTCCGGTGAATGGGAAGAAATTGCTATAAATAAAATGGTGAAAAGTATACCTAGCCGTGATAATATTATTAATGCGATAGTAAGCCGGGGAGCTTCATCGGAAGCATTAATGAAAAATGGGAATGAAGAGGAAAGTGGGGGCTCTGTAGATGTGGTTTTTCCGGTGCTCCATGGATGTAATGGTGAAGATGGGACTATTCAAGGGCTTTTTGAGATGGCTGGAATACCCTATGTAGGATCGGGAGTTTTAGGTTCAGCTCTCGGAATGGATAAGATATATGCTAAAATAGTATTTGAAAAGGCAGGTATCCCACAGGCCGACTATTTGTTTTTTACAAGAAAAGAGATAAGGGATAATGCTGACAGTGCAGCTGGCGCCATTGAGCAAAAGTTTAAGTATCCGGTATTTATCAAACCCTCTAATGCGGGATCATCGGTTGGTGTATCAAAAGCACATGACAGAAAAGAATTGATTGAGGCATTGAGTTTTGCAGCTAAATACGACAGAAAAGTTCTTATAGAAGAGTTTATCAATGGCAGGGAAGTAGAGTGTGCAGTTCTCGGAAATGATAATCCAATTGCATCAACAGTTGGAGAAATTGTTCCTAGTAATGAGTTTTACGATTATAATGCAAAGTATATAGACGGAAGTTCGAAAACAGTTATTCCTGCAGATTTGCCGGAAGAGACGATATTAAGAATCAGGAATTATGCCGTAAAGGCATTTAAGTCACTTGATTGTGCCGGGCTATCCAGGGTTGACTTTTTTGTTCACAAGGAAACCGGTGAAGTCTACATCAATGAAATAAATACTCTGCCGGGATTTACAAGTATAAGCATGTATCCCATGTTGTGGGAAGCATCAGGGATACCATACAGTGAGCTCATTGATAGACTTATTGATCTGGCAATTGAGAGGTTTGACGACAATACAAGAGAAGTAGAAAATTAGCGCATTAAGAATGATTAGATGCGCCGAATTCGGGGGAAATATAATCATGGACAACAGACCTATTGGGGTTTTTGATTCGGGAATTGGAGGACTTACAGTCCTTAAGGAAATAAACAGGTTGTTACCACAGGAAAGTGTTGTTTACTTTGGAGACAGTGGAAGAGCACCTTACGGGACAAAATCAAAAGAAACTGTTATCAAATACACTTTTCAGGACATAAGGTTCCTGCAGAACCAGGACATAAAGATGATTGTTATAGCATGTAATACTGCAAGTGCATGTAGTTTGGAAAGGGTAAAAACCAGCTTTGATTTTCCTATTGTTGAAGTAGTTCAGCCTGGGGCGGCAGCCGCTGCAAAGGCGACAAGAAACAACAGGATTGGCGTAATTGGTACACCGGCAACAGTAAGCAGTGGTGTATATGAAAAGGCTATAACCAGGATAAACAGCTCGATAGAGATATTTTCAAAACCCTGTCCAATGTTTGTTCCGCTGGTTGAAGAAGGCTGGTGGGAGAATGAAATTGCATTTAAAATTGCAGAGGAATATTTGCTTCCTCTCAAGGAACTGGGAATTGATACTTTAGTTTTAGGATGTACGCATTACCCGCTTTTGCAAAACACCATTCAAAAAGTTATGGGTGATGATGTTAAATTGGTAAATTCAGCATTAGAGGTAGCGAAAGTAGTAAAGGAGGGGATAGAAGGAAATAATAATTGCAGAGATGAAAAAGTTACTCCGGTGTACAGATATTACACGAGTGATAGCGTTGAGAAGTTTGAATCGTTAGGAAATTCCATTTTGAACAGTAAAATACATTCTGCTGAAAAAGTCGATATTGAGAGATATTAGCGCTATATAAGCTGCTGCTTGTATTGGCGGCAGCTTATATTCAGATGGTTATTGTTTTAGATAATAACTACTATGCAGCATAATCTATGAAAAGGGATTAATGTACATTGTAAGCAGGAAAGTATTAAGTACAAAAGGACAGTTGGTTCCTAAAAAAATGGAGGCGAAACTATATGAATAAAAATGTTATTATTTCCGTAAAAGGGATTCAGACTTCATCCGGTAAAGATACAAATACACTTGAACTTGTTACTGAAGGAAGATATTATAAAAAGGGTAATACATACTATGTGACCTATAAAGAAAGTGAAGTCACAGGAATGGATGGCACAACAACGACTTTAAAGATTGCCAATGGAATTGTGACTTTAATGAGATTCGGCTCGGTAAACACGCAGTTTATTTTTGAGAAGGGTCAAAAACATGTTTCATACTATGATACACAATATGGTACCTTTACTGTTGGTGTAATGACAAATGCGGTAACGGTGGATGTTGATGATGAAGGTGGAGAAATAAGGGTTGATTATCACCTTGAAATAGATAATAATAAACAAGGTGGAAATGATTTTCATATGTTTATCAGGGAGGCAGGGCAAGTTAATGACGAATGTAGTGGAAGTATTGAAGTCTCAAATTAGTGAAGTAGTTAAAAAGTCTCTTTCGAAGGCTGTGGCAAGTGGGGAGCTCCCCGAATTTGAAGCCGGAGAAATAGTAATCGAAACTCCAAGAGAAAAGGAGCACGGCGATTTTTCAACCAATATAGCCATGCAGGCTGCAAAAGCTGCAAAAAAGGCTCCGAGACAAATTGCGGATATAATATCCAAAAACATGGACTTTACTGGTACATACATCGAAAAGGTTGAAATAGCAGGGCCGGGGTTTATAAATTTTTATCTCAATAATTTATGGCTGTATGATACATTAAAGACTATACAGGATATGAAGGATAAATATGGCGAAATCAACATAGGGCAGGGCAAGAAGGTAATGGTTGAATTCGTCAGTGCCAACCCCACAGGTCCACTTCATATGGGAAATGCAAGAGGTGGAGCATTAGGCGACTGTATTGCCAGTGTGCTGTCCAAGGCCGGTTATGATGTCACTAGAGAATTTTATGTTAATGATGCAGGTAATCAGATAGAGAAGTTTGGGATTTCTCTTGAAGCTAGGTATATTCAGCAGTTAAAGGGTGAAGACGCTGTAGAGTTTCCGGACGACGGCTATCATGGCGAAGATATAATTGATCATATGAAGGATTACATTGCTATAAACGGGGACAAGCTCCTAAATGTTGAAAGCGAGCAAAGAAGGAAAGAACTTGTTGAGTTTGCTCTTCCGCGTAATATTGAAAGAATCAGAAGCGGGTTGGAAAGCTACGGTGTTAAGTTCGATAACTGGTTTTCAGAGCAGTCTTTGTATGACAGTGGAGAGCTTCAGGAAACACTGGATTTATTGAAAGATAATGGACACACAACTGAGAAGGATGGAGCAATCTGGTTTAAGACCTCTGAACTCGGTACTGAAAAAGACGAGGTCATAGTCAGGAATAATGGATTGCCTACTTATTTTGCTTCAGACATTGCATATCACAGAAATAAGTTTTTAAAGAGGAAGTATGACTGGGTTATCAACTTGCTTGGAGCCGATCATCATGGGCATGTAGCAAGAATGAAGGCTGCGGTTAAAGCTTTAGGAGTTAATCCGGACAAGCTTGATGTAGTGTTGTTCCAGTTGGTTCGCCTTTACAGGAATGGCGAAATTGCAAGGATGTCAAAACGTACAGGAAAGTCCATATCCCTTATGGATCTGCTGGAAGAAGTTGGACGGGATGCAGCAAGATTTTTCTTTAATACAAAAGCATCGGGAAGTCATCTTGATTTTGATCTTGACCTTGCAGTGAAGCAATCAAATGAAAATCCTGTGTTTTATGTGCAATATGCACATGCGAGAATATGCAGCATGTTAAAGGTAATCGAAAGTGAGAATATCAGGTTCCCTAGTGTTGAATCGGTTGATTTAACCAGACTTACTGCTAAGGAAGAGATAGAATTGATGAAGAAACTTGCAGAATACCCGGAAGAAATCAGGATAGCTGCTCAGACACTTGAACCAAGCAGACTTACAAGGTATGTACTGGATGTTGCAGGTTTGTTCCATAGTTTTTATAATGCTTGCAGAGTAAAGGGCGAGGAAGAGAACATCATGAATGCAAGGATAGTTCTTGTTGACAGTACAAGGATTGTAATAAAAAACGTTCTGAATTTGTTAAGTATAAGCGCACCGGAAAAAATGTAGGTGAATTTAACAAGGCGGCTGTTGGAGTAATATAAACCGGCAGCTGCTTTTTATGTGAGTGCAGGAATGGCTTTATAATTAGCTAAGTCTGATGTTGTGGAACTGATTTGGAGGTGGTTTCCTGCTGTTTTAGTGTCAAATAACTCCATTTGCGTGACCTTCGCAAAAAATCAGTAGGACTTAGCTTGATAATTTTCGCACGCGTCTATGGGACTTCCTGTCCCAAGACGCTAAAAATGCCCTCCGTGGCATTTTTGCATCAAATTATCAAGCTTTCGTCCACTGATTTTAATGCTCAGGTCAAGCAATTACGTCATTTGACACTAAAACCGCTTTGTGCCGCAATTCGGTGAACTACAAGTTGTGCAATAAAGTGTGATGGTGTATTAATCAGATATAGAACAACAAACAAGGAGATTTATGGTGAAGATTATGTAGAAGAAAAACAGGTATGTTTAAGTTTCGTTGCTATTGTATACTTCTTATTCATTGTATTAACACAAATGCTGGGAGCGTATTGATATTACATTTCTGGCTTCTTTATACCGGAAATTACTGAATTTACCTTGTTGGGAACCAGCAGAGAATATCAGTGGTCCAGGGACTGAATTCGAAGGATATTATTGTACTCTGGCTGTTGGCTATAATGAAGAATATGAAAAAGGATGACTAAATATGG
>CAZLZR010000038.1:0-45957 GCA_964564015.1 uncultured Acetivibrio sp. | reverse complement strand
CATAAATGGTTATTATCCCGTTGTCATTCTTTTCAAGTCTGTTTCCGGCCTTATCATATTTGTAACTTATTACCCGGTTGCCAAGTAACGGGTCGGTTATTTTTTCCTCCTTAAGCCTGTAGCAATCGTCATAAGCATATTCCACCACACGCCCACTGGTTTCTGTTACCTTTTTACGTTCTCCGGCGTTGCCTAAATCATAGTGGTAAGCGTATTCTACAGTCTTTCCGTCAGGTTTTATCCTTTTTACATCCGTGAGTCTGTTTTGGTCGTCATAAACGTACTGGATTTTATAACCATCTACACACAAAACATACTCAAGGTTTCCAACCGCATCATACAAATATTGAGTTATTTTGTTGTCATTTGCAACAACCTTACTCAGTCGGTTGTAAACATCATATATGTAGCTGGTGGTTCCGCCTTTTGTTTTAACTCCAGTGCAATTTCCAGCCAAATCATAGAAATATTCTATTGTGCTGTTATCGGGATTTGTCTTCTTTGTAAGCCTGTGTAAATCATCATATTCATAGCTTGTGGTACCGTTTTTTTCAACTACCTTCTTTACATATCCCTCATTTGTGTAATCAAAGTCAACGGTATTTTCGTCTCCGACTTCTTTTACATCAAGCCTCATGTTGTTGTCGTATTTATATACAATTGAGTTCTTGTTATAGTCCGTTACGGTAACTTCCTTTTTGTCATCATTATAGGAAGCTTCCATGTACATTTTTAAAGGCAGTGTCTGTTTTTTCAGCCTTCCAACGCTGTCATATTCCATTTGTGTAACTTTGCCTCTTGGGTCAGTTATACTCTTTAGGTTGCCTGCTTCGTCATAAGCATAAGCCCAAGTCTCCTCCTTGCCTTCAATTCCATAAGCAAGAGTTACCTTTTCAATATTTCCTGCGTCATCGTAATCATATTTTGTAACTTTTCCATTCTGGTCGGTTACTATTGAAATTCTTCCAGCAGCATCATATTTCATATCATAGGTGGTATTATCGGAATATTTTATTACTTCCAACTTACCATTTGCGTTATAACTATAAATAAACCTGTTTCCCTTTGCATCTATCATTTCATCGGGGTAAGGCTTGGTGGTGTATATGTATTGAATCTTTTCATTTGGTTTTGCCGAATTAAATACGTATTCCAACCTTCCAAGGCTGTCATATTGGTACTCGGTAGAATTTCCCCTCTGGTCGGTTACCTTTTTTATATCTCCGACAGCATTGTACTCATATTTTATCCTCGAACCGTCCTGATATATGATATACTCCAAGCGATTCATGGAATCATAAGTGTAGTATACAGTCTTCAAATCCCTGTCGGTATAAGAACTTACATTTCCTTCCTCATCATAGGTATATTTTTCATTAGTTCTATCCGGATAGATCACTTGTGTCAAATTCCCCAGACAATCATACTTATACTCTACAGTATTGTTGTATTTGTCTGTAAAAGTACCTATTTTCCCAATTTCATTATAGGATGCCTTTGAAATTCTTCCGGCTCCGTCGGTGTTTTCAGTTATGCGTCCTAAATTGTCATATGTGTTAATAGTTGTTACAAGTTCGGTAATTCCTTCGCTTACAGTCCTTGTAAACTCGGCTTTTTTCCATCTTCCATTGGCATCGTAGTCCTTAAAACTTGTTACAACACCAAGGGCATCAGTTTGAGTGTCAACATTTCCGGTAACAGAATCATAGTGTATTTTCAATATCTCCTTATTCATCTGATCGGTAACTGATCCGACCCTATTTGCCGAATCATATTGCAAACCGATAGTGCCGCCTTCACCATCCTTGGTTTTCAATAATTTTCCGTAAGCATCGTAGTCATTGTCCACCAATTTCAAGGTAGTATTGGAGAAGTCCGATACTGTATCTACATTACCCTTTGCATCATATTCTGTCTCAACATAATTTCCTGCGGCATCAGTAATTCTGGTCTTCTTGACTGTACCGTTGTCATTCAATTCATAGTCATATGTAAAGCTACCCTTAGGCCCTGTCTCAGTAGCCACAAAACCGTTTTCCTTATATTCATAGGATGTGGTATTTCCGGCAGCGTCTTTTATACTTTCCAAGTTCCCGTCAGCTTTGAAGGTATAAACCGTTGAATTCTTTCTCCTGTCAATGACCGTTACAACCTCTTTTGAATTTACAGTCTCCTGCTTGAATTCACTTCTTCTGCCTGCCGCATCATATACATAGACAAGCCTTCCCATTTCATCGTACACATTTCTTGTTATAACCTCGTTGTTTGCGTTTATAACCTGTACAATTCTGTGCTCGCTGTCATAAATAAATTTTGTCTTATGATTTTCCAGATCGGTAAAGGACACCAGATCACCGTATTGGTCGTATTCATAGCTTACACTTGCTTTATTCAAATCCGATGCACTGTATATTACTCCATTTGTCTTTGAATAGCCTAATTTTTTTGTAACAGTTCCCCTGGTATATTGCAAGCCATCTGTCTGAGGCACAATTTTCGCTCCGTAGGAGTCAGTAAGACTTGCTACTTTTCCAGATGCATCAAACTTAATCACCGTTCCGTCCTGGGTTGTAAGTGTATATTTACCTTGGGAATATACTTCCTCGGAAAATTCATCTATAAAATACTTCCACAGTCCAAATTTATTGTCTGCCATAAAGTTGTTATAAATATGAACTTCCATATTTTCAGCCGTCAATTTCGAATAAGTTCCTGAAACAGGCTCAAATATGACCTCAAAACTTGCCATGCCTTCGGTCCCAAGACTGTAATAGCCTAAAGGATCCGTTGCATAAATATTTTTTAATTTCATCACAAATTTATCTGTTCTTCCGTCAGGATAGGATACCACTATGTAATGGGGCTTATCTTCCTTTACAAAATATACACCTGCCGCAGAGTTTTTAGACCAGCCCTCCGACAGCTTATAGCTTTCTGCAATCCTTATTCCATCTATTTCAGAAGTCCATCCATATCCGAAGTCACCCTTTAGTTTGTTTGTACTGTCGTAATACCTTTTTAGCTCAATGGGCATTCCGTTTACTACAGGTATGGAAATATCGGAGTATGCAACACTAAAATTCCTTAAGGTCAATTTGCCCTCTGCCAATACAGTTGTAACCGCTTGGCTGGACAACCCTCCCTTGTCAAATACGGTAAGTCTTATGTTGTACAGACCTTTCTTTACAACATTGGGGTCAAAACTTCCCAAAACTCCTGCTTCAATGCTGGTTGTTCCCTCTGCAAAACGGATATAGTTGTTTTTATCTTTTTCACTGTATTCAAGTATATAATTGCAGATATTTGTGTCCTTTGCAGTTCCTATTATTTCAATAGGCATATTTGCAGAACTACCGTATTCGGGTGAGGTTATAGCCGCCTGGGGTGCTGTTCCATCAGAAGTCGTAACACACCTTAGTTCCTTCGATGCATACCCAGTGTTACCTGCGTTATCCTGCGCGAAAAATTCCACTTTATATACCCCTGCAGTTGTGGGTGCAAATGATGCTATTCCCTGATTGTTTAAGGTTACTGATGAACCATTAACTTTCAAGATCTTTGTCTTTACTCCCACATCATCGGTTGCAGCAACAGTAATTTGAACGCTGCTGTTTATCGAAACTTTTTCAGAATTGAGACTCATTGTCACATAGGGCCTTATATAATCTGTCACAATAATTGGGGATGGAGAAGGCAATATCGTAGGCAAAGCAACCTGTCCGGTCCTGTATACGTTTAACTCTTTTATTGAAACACTAACGTTTGTGCTTCCCTCTATCCCCGTCACAGTCAATCTGATAAACCTTGCCTTTGTATCCGCAAAGCTGTCAATATATGTATCAGATGCCGAACTGTTTTTAGTTTTGTCTACAACCACAGAATAGTTTTCATCATCCATTGAAGCTTCAATTTTGTATTTGTATGCTTTAGCTGCTCCGGTTAAAAATTCTGTTTTGTTTATAGTATACTCATCACCCAAATCAACTCTAATCCATTGCCCGAAGCCTTCTGCTGTCCACATTGAGTTCAGTACCCCATCAACAGCTTTGTCAGCTTCATATCCATCGCTGATATAGGATGAGCAAATAGCAATCTTGTTCCTTGCCACATCGTTTGCTTTTGGTTCAATTGTTTGTACAGGTTCAGTTGGTTTTATCGTAACTATTGGTGTTGGTGTTGCTGTTTTTGTTGGTGTTGCTGTCTTTGTTGGCGTTAGTGTTGGAGTTGCTGTTGGTGTTATCGTTAATGTCGGCGTCACCGTAACTGTTGGCGTTGCTATCAATTTCTGCTTTGGAAATTCATCTATCATACCAAGTAAATACATTTTCATATAGGCAAAATCTAAGCTATTGAATTTGCCATCACCGGTAACATCGGATGCCCATAATTGGTCTTCAACAGGGAATTCGGTTCTCATGCCAAGAAGCACCATTTTCATACTGGCAAAATCCAAACTGTTTATTTTTCCGTTGCCGTCTACATCACCTATAGGTATGCTGCTTTCCCCTTCGGCATTTACCTGACTAAATCCCAAAAAATTAATCATACCCGATGCCATTATCTGAACCAACAACACACATGAAATGAGCATGGAAATAAAGCTTGTTCTCTTTTTCATTAATCTACCCCCCAAAATAATCATAAATTCTATACCATTATCTATTTTAGCAATAATTAATATTAAAGTAAACAAAAAAAGGCGAGTTAGAGTCAGAAGATGTCAGGACAAAATAAATTAAAACTGTATAATTGAAACTACACAGAATAAAAGTTTGAAGTGAATAATATTATACAAAAAATATATCTGCTTATTGATAATTAATAATTCTATTGAAGTAATAATAGAAAGGTCAGCTTCTAAACTAAGCCCATTCTTTATTTAAGTTTTTGCTGCAAATAAAGTGCTTAAAAATGCATATGCATATAATAATGTAAATATTGCTCCTATTGTTATCCCAAATATTGCTCTTCCCATTCCATGTTTATGTGTATTCTTCTTAATATCTCTTATTGCAAGAATGCCAAATATTATTGCCAATGGAGCAGGTATTACTAAAACAGAAACAAGACCCAGATATCCTGCCGCAATAGCATATCCAGATCTACCCACTGGCAATAACATCCTCATAACAGCATCAGGTTCTCCCACACCCCTACGCACACCACAATTTACACATATGACTGCTTTATTATCAATTTCTGTACCACATTCCCGACAAAACATTTCTCTCTCCTCCTAAAGATAATATTGTATATTTCTATTATAATACTCGTCATTGCGGCTATTTATTGACAAAAAACATATTATAAGAATTATTGGTAAACCTTTTGCAAAAAACTTATACAAGCTCCTCCTGCTTTATTTTAGTGATTTTAAATTCAAATATAACTTACAAAGCAATTGCACAGCAATCTGACGTAGGAAGCGTCGGTCTATGCGTAATTTTATATCGTTTACATGTGCGACATCGTATGTACCGTACCCCAGAGAACTGCCTGTTAGAGCCGCAACGCGACCAGCAAAATGATGCGAATTTTCTACATGATAATTCTATCACACTATCTTCAATGTTTTAAGTATTTAAAAAGCAAAAATGTATGAAGGGTATAGAACAATTGCAAATATTTGCTATAATAAAAACAAACCACATCATGCAAGGAGGAAAAAATGAAAATAAGGTACTATTTTAACATAGCGATTTTAATTGCCGTATCGGCATTTCTGCTTTCAAGCTGCGGGCAAAACTCAGCCGAAAAGGCTTCAGCTTTGCCGACCTCAACCACTAATACCCCGGTATCGACTGGTAGTGATGCTGAAACCGAAACCAATTACATTGAAAGACTGAAATCCGAAGGTTATAGCGCAGAGGAAATCGAAGCATCACAATCTTATGTAAGTAGAGTCGTACTCCAATTAAACGAAATCGAAACCTTCGGAAGCATATATGCACAACCTAAAGGTATTGAAAGCGTCAACACTGATGATGCTTCCAAATATTCTGAGCTTTTGTCAAAAATAGATGAGCAAAAATCAGTGTACTACCTCGCCAAATTAAACAGGGTTTTTAATAGCATGGAGGATGCCTTCAACGAATATCTCTTCTCTTTGCAGTCAGGCCTTGATATCGAAGCGTATTTTAAGGATAAAGAGAAATATACTGAGGAAAAGAATGACAAAATGTCGACTCTAAACTCCGATGAGTTAATAACCACGAGGGATATTGAAGAAAAGGCTCTTGAAAAGTTGCAAAACATGAACAATTCCGGTAAGAACCCAGATCAGACAGTTCCAGGAATAAGCAATCCTAATCTGGATCTGTTGCCTGATTTAGTAAACCCACAGCCTGACCTTCCGAAAGTGGAAATTCCTCAACCTATTGATCCTTCCCAGGAAATAAAAAATAAGTTAGGGCCTCAGTTTTAGTCGCAGACAACTTTATGTCACAAAATATGCTCCCTTTGAAGCAGACAGTTTATTACGGCTACCTGCAAAGGGAGCATATAAATTAAAGGATTATTATGTTTTGCATATCAACTATTCTGCAATAGCATCTTCCAACCTGTGCTTGGATTCCTCAATTACTTTCTGGCTTACGTTAGGCGGAGCTTCCTCGTATCGTTCAAACCAGAGTTTGAATCGGCCCCTTCCTTGGGTCATGGACGTGAGGTCGGTAGCATACTTAAACATTTCTGCCTGAGGAACTTCTGCCAAAACTTGTTGTATACCTCCCTCCTGCGGGTTCATCCCCAAAACCCGTCCTCTTCTCTTATTCAGATCACCTATGATTTCACCCATGTAACTATCAGGCACGTATACCTCAACATGTGCTATAGGCTCAAGCAATACAGGTGATGCCTGTTCAAGGCCTTTCTTGTATGCCAGATGCGCAGCAATCTTAAACGCCATTTCAGAGGAGTCAACCGCATGATAAGATCCATCAACCAAAGTTGCCTTAAGGTTAACCACAGGATAACCTGCAAGAACTCCCTTTTTAATACTTTCCTGCAACCCCTTCTCAACAGCCGGGAAATACTGTCTTGGAACCGCACCTCCAAATATCTTTTCTTCAAAAGTCAACCCCTCAGCCTGACCCGGTTCAAACTCAATCCATACGTGTCCATACTGACCATGTCCACCCGATTGCTTTTTATGCTTTCCTTCAACTTTGACTTTCTTTTTAATGGCCTCTCTATAAGGAACTATAGGATCTGTAAGATTTACTGAAACTCCGAACTTTGATTTTAGTTTGCTCACAATTACATCCAGGTGAATTTCACCTACTCCTGAAATGATGGTCTGATGTGTCTCTGTATTTAATGACACCTTAAAGGTAGGATCTTCATCTTGAAGCCTGTGGAGACCGGTACCGATTTTTTCTTCATCTCCTTTTGTCTTTGGCTCAACAGCCATTGACATAACCGGTTCGGGGAACTCAATTTTTTCTAATTCCACGATATTTGACTGGCTGCACAAAGTATCATTCGTATTAACACTTTGAAGCTTGGCAACCGCTCCAATATCACCGGCTACAAGCATACTCACCGGTATCTGTTTTTTCCCTCTCAATAAAAATAACTGGGATATTTTTTCCGTTTTTTCAGTAGCGGTATCGTATACTACCGAATCGGATTTCAACACTCCGGAAAAGACCCTTATCATTGAAATTTTACCCACAAACGGGTCTGCTATTGTCTTAAATACCAACGCTGAAAGCGGAGCATTCTGTTCCACCTTCAGATCAACAACTGTATCACTTCCGGGTTTAACAGCTTTAATAGATTCAGTCTCAATCGGTGAAGGCATCAATTGTATTATTGAATCGGTAAGGAGCTTTACACCTAGATTATTTAAAGCCGATCCACAGAAAACCGGCACTAATGATCCTTCTTTAATTCCATCATGTAGTCCTTTTTCGAACTCTTCCTCTGTAAAATCAACTCCGTCAAAAAACTTGTTCATTAACTCTTCACTTGTCTCTGCAACAGCCTCTTTTAAAGCATTCCTAATTTCTTCAACTTTATCCATTAAATTTGCTGGAATTTCTATATCCGACATTTTATCTTTATCAAATTTCTTAGCTGTCATCGATACAAGATTCACATATCCTAAAAATTTGCCATTCTCTGTTATGGGAATTTGAAATGCCACTACATTTTTTCCGAATGTGCTGACCAATTGATCGAGCACTTTATAAAAATCTTGATTTTCATCATCCATACCGTTTACAAAAAACATTCTGGGAAGATTTCTTTGATTTGCATATGCCCATGCTTTTTCAGTTCCAACTGCGACGCCACTTTTGGCCGGTACTAGAATTACAGCGCTGTCAGCAACTCTGATTCCTTGCTTAACTTCTCCAACAAAATCGAAATATCCGGGAGTATCAATTACATTGATCTTATGATCTTTCCATTCACATGGACAAATAGAAGTGCTAATGGAGCTCTTGCGTTTGATTTCTTCAGGGTCAAAATCCGATGTCGTTGTGCCGTCTTCGACTCGACCAAATCTTTCCAAAGCGCCTGAGTTAAACATCATTGCTTCAGCAAGAGTGGTCTTACCGGCCCCTCCATGCGAGATCAGGCAGACATTTCTGATCTTCTCAGATGTAAAGTCTTTCATACCAATTCCCCCTTGTTATTTTAATATATTTAAAACTAACCTTTAGGTTACGAAGGATTATGTACAACATTAAGACTTTAAGCAAGCATCAAACTACCATTAAATTATTATATTAAGTATTCTATTAATATTTATATTTTCCTTTTTCCATTAAAAGTTTTTAACTTGCTTACATTATAATATATATACTAATATATGTAAATAATGCGTATCATTTCTACCAGCCTTATATCGCTTATTTTTATTGACAATTCCATGTTATCATTGTAAATTATAAGAAAGTAACAAATGGTCTGCATTTTTGGAATATTTATTTCCCCATTATATGAAATATTTTCACTGTTAAATATTCAAAAATTCATACATTTTTATTGACACCTGCATTTAAGAAGTACGGAAGAATGGATGGTATTATTTAAGGCATTCACGGTTAGAAAGGAAGGATGATTTTATGATTATTGTAATGAAACCCAGCTCAAAGGATAATGACATACAGGAAATTTCGAAAGTTCTCGGTTCTCTTGGACTTGGGGTACATATCTCAAAAGGCTCCGAAAGAACTATTATAGGTGTAATAGGTGACAAACGGAAATTAAGTGATGTTCCCCTGGAGTTAATGTCTGGAGTAGAAAAGCTTGTTCCCATTGTGGAATCATATAAATTGGCAGGCAAAACCTTTAAGCCTGAATCAAGCATCGTTGATGTTAATGGTGTTAAAATCGGAGGCAAGGAATTAGTCATAATGGCAGGTCCTTGTGCTGTAGAGAATCATGACCAGATCATATCAGCAGCTGTCGCCGTAAAAAAATCAGGAGCCCAATTTTTAAGGGGCGGTGCGTTCAAACCCAGAACATCTCCCTATGCCTTTCAGGGACTTGAAGAAGAAGGTCTGAAACTGTTAAAAGAAGCAAAGGACGCAACGGGGCTGAATATAATAACCGAAGTTACCAGCGAAAAGGCTGTTGAAATTGCAGATAAATATGTCGACATGTTTCAGGTAGGGGCAAGAAATGTTCAGAACTTCCAACTTTTAAGAGAGATCGGAAAATCAATGAAACCTGTCTTGTTTAAACGCGGTTCGGCCACAACCATTGACGAATGGTTGAATGCCGCAGAATATATTATGAGTGAGGGAAATTATAACGTGGTACTTTGTGAACGTGGAATAAGAACCTTCGAAACTGCAACCAGAAATACTCTGGATATCAGTGCCGTTCCAGTAGTGAAAAACATGAGCCATTTGCCTATAATCGTAGACCCAAGCCATGCGGCCGGTAAATCCCAATATATACTTCCCCTTTCTAAAGCTGCAATAGCTGCAGGCGCTGACGGTCTGATTATTGAAGTTCATCCAAACCCCAAATGTGCATTATCAGATGCCGCACAACAGTTAACCCCACAAGATTTTGACGATTTGTGTAAAGATATTGCTAAAATTGCCGAAATACTAGAAAGAGAGTTTAAACATGGCGGTCAATAGTGTAGCATTTATCGGACTTGGTCTCATTGGGGGTTCTTTGGCAAAAGCATTTAAGGAACGCTTGAACATTACCGATATTACAGCTGTTGATGTCAGTGCCCAAAACCTGGATCAGGCTATAAGAGAAGGTTATATTAAACGGGGCTTCACAGAAATAACTGAGGATATTTATAATTCCGACCTCATTTTCATCTGCACCCCGGTAAAAAATACTATTGAGTATATTAAAGTTCTTTCGGCAAAGGTTAGACCAAATTGCTTAATTACTGATGTTGCAAGTACAAAATCAGAGATTGTAAATTTTGTCAACTCAATGGACAATCCTCCCCGCTTTATAGGAGGCCATCCAATGGCAGGCACGGAAAAATCCGGATTCAGATCAAGTTTGTCACATTTGTTTGAGAATGCATATTATGTTCTGACACCAGCTAAAAGCACACATAATGATGATATTGCTACTATGCGCAATATAATAGACCGCATCGGAGGGATTCCTTCAGTAATCGATGCGGAGGATCATGATTTTATAACTGCTACCATAAGCCACGTTCCACATATTATTGCATCAACACTGGTAAATCTGGTTGAAAGAACCGATTACTCTGATGGCAAGATGCAAATGCTTGCAGCAGGTGGATTTAAAGACATTACACGTATTGCGTCATCCAGCCCGGAAATGTGGGAAAATATAGTATTAAGTAATAAGCCAAAAATTGAAGGAGTTTTGGACTCCTTTGTTGAAACATTAAACGAATTTAAACAGCATCTCGGTAATAATAATTCCGGAAGTATAAACGATTATTTCAGAACTGCCAAGCAGCTTCGGGATTCTATTGCTGACAACAGAAAGGGATTATTGATTTCTCTTGATGAAATTATTGTTGATGTTGTAGATAAACCGGGTATAATTGGAGAAATTGCAACTATACTTGGTAATAATGGCGTAAACATAAAAAATATTAATGTTTCAAACAGCAGGGAATTTGAACAGGGATGCCTGAGAATAACCCTACCGGATCCTGAAAGTGTAAAAAATGCTGTTCGTTTATTATCTGATGAAGGATATAAAGTATATAAAATTTAGTAATACTATTATATTTACCTATGGATCTTGCATAGTAATATTATTAACTTGTGTACTCTGTTTGGTTAAAAGGTTTATTTATTACTAACGATCCAAAAATATAATTGATAATATAGCTGCAATTACACCTAGTACTTTGCCGGCACATAACTATATATTTTTAATGTGCTGCAGAATGTACAACTCACTTACTAAAGGAATGGGGGAATACAGTGTGTTAATTGAACAAAGGGATTCTTTGAGGGGCGAAATTACAGTACCTGGCGATAAGTCCATATCACACAGAGCAATACTTTTGGGTTCACTCGCCAAGGGAACGACTGAAATCGATGGATTCCTGATGGGCGAAGATTGCCTTAGTACTATTGATTGCTTTAGGAAAATGCACGTTAGCATAGAAATACTTGCTAATAACAAGATAAAAATACAGGGTAACGGCCTTTATGGCTTAAAGCCTCCATCTTCCACATTGAACGCAGGAAGGTCGGGAACAGCCCTCAGACTGCTGCTTGGTGTTTTAGCAAGTCAGCCCTTTAATTCGATTTTGACAAGAGACGAATCATCACTCAGAAAACCCATCGGAAAGGTTGTCAAACCACTTAGAGGTATGGGGGCGATAATTAATGGAAGAGATGACGGCAATTTATGTCCTCTTACCATATTTCCATCAAAGCTAAAAGGTCAAACGCATAATCTTTCCTTAAGGGACACGCCTATCAAATCTCCTCTTCTCTTAGCAGGCCTTTATGCTCAAGGAGATACTAAAGTAGTTGAAGCTGTAAAATCAAGAGATCATACAGAACTTATGCTCAGCTACTTTGGAGCAGATATATCCGTAAGTGGATTGGAAGTAACTACCCATAGTGTTGAAAACCTGTTTGCTCAGAGCATTCAAGTTCCGGGTGATATTTCAATTGCAAGCTACTTTATTACAGCAGGCCTTATAGTACCAAATTCCGACATAGTAATCAAGAATGTAGGTGTTAACCCTACAAGGACTGGAATCATTGATGTGTACAGATCTATGGGTGCTAAAATCGAAATACTAAACGAACGTACTGTTAGTAATGAAAAGGTCGCAGATATAAGAGTCGTTTCATCTTCTTTAAATGCAGTAACCATTGAAGGTGATCTTATTCCAAGACTTATAGATGAAATTCCTGTAATTGCAGTTGCAGCTACTATGGCCAAAGGTAAAACTATTATCAACAATTTAAAAGGCTTTAAATTGAAGGATTCTGGCAAACTTAAAATGCTGGCAACAGAACTGGCAAAGCTCGGTGCTTCAGTTCAGGAAACTGAGGACGGAATGGTCATTGAAGGCGGAAAGAAATTAAACGGTACAATCGTTGAGGGATATAATTACCCAGCCATTACAATGGCTTTGTGTGTCGCAGGTCTTGTAGCAGACGGAGAAACTATGATAAGAAAAACTCAGGTTCTCGACATTGCGTACCCGGAATTTATTTCGGTATTAAACAGACTTTAAAAAACAAATAGAAATTTAAGGGGGAGCATTTAGCTCCCTCTTATTTTTTGCGTTTTTTCTTTATTGAGCTTCAATTTCTACAGCCAACGATTCCCAAAGTTCATAAAGTGATTCAAGCCTTTTTTCCATTTCCACCTGCTTGTTGTGCAAATCCGTCAGTCGCACATGATCACTCAAAACCTCTTCAGACTGCATTTCTACACTTAGTTCTTTAAGAGTTTTTTCCAATAGTGCTATTTCCTTTTCAGTATCGGAATACTGTTTTTCCAGCTTCCTCCTTCTCGCTTTTTCTTCCTTTGTAGCTATGTGAGAAAGCTTGGCGGCAGATACGGCTTCAACCTGGTTATCCGGTTTTGTTTCAACGGAAACCCTGTTTTTATACTGTTTAAAGCCTGAGTAATTGCCATTATAATCAATATAAGAATCTTTGTCCAGTTCCACAATCCTTGTCGCAAGTTTGTCGATAAAGTACCTGTCATGGGAAACTATAATTAGCGTTCCTTCAAAATCAGCCAGTGAATTCTCCAGCACTTCTCTGGAATTTATATCAAGATGATTTGTAGGCTCGTCAAGAATTAAAACATTTGAACCTGACAGCATTATTTTTAATAGTGAAATTCTTCCCTTTTCTCCACCGCTGAGCTTTGAAATCTCCTTAAATACATCATCCCCCGTAAAGAGGAACATGGCAAGAGCGTTTCTGATATCTGTCTGTGAAAGATTATTACTTGCCTCCAACAGTTCATCGATTATTGTATTATTAAGTGAAAGATCCGAGTGCTCCTGGTCGTAAAAGGCCGTCTTTGTATTGTGTCCAAACTGAAAATTACCCGAATAATCATCTATCTTTCCTGTCAGAATTTTAAGCAGTGTGGATTTACCACATCCATTAGGCCCTAAAACAAATACTCTTTCACTTTTCTTAACTTTAAAGCTGAGGTTGTTAAACAACGGTCTGCCGGGGTATTCCTTAGAAAGCCTGTCTACACTTAAAACATCGTTGCCGCTCTGCATTTCGACTTTAAAATCTATTCTTATTTTGCCAGGCAGGTTTTTAGGCCTGTCTACTTTTTCCATTCTGTCAATGGCTTTTTGCCTGCTTTCGGCAGCAACAATGTTTTTCTCCCGATTCCATCTTCTTTGCTGCTCAATAAAGGCCTCCATTCTGGCAATTTCTTTTTGTTGAAGCTCATAGTGCTTTTGCTGAATTTCCCTGTCCTGCTCTTTTTGCTTTATATAATTTGTGTAGTTTCCGTTATAAAACCTGCATTCACAGTTCTCAATCTCAAGGGTTCTGTTTGTTATTCGATCCAGAAAGAACCTGTCATGGGATATAATCATAACGCCTTTTCTGTAGTTGATCAGAAAGTCTTCCAGCCATTCTACAGCATTTATGTCCAGGTGGTTTGTAGGCTCATCCAAAAGAAGCAGATCAGGTTCTTCCGTCAATAGTTTGGCCATTGCAAGACGGGTTTTCTGTCCACCGCTCAGGCTGCTGGTTTTCAAATCAAACTCTTCCTCTTTAAAACCAAGCCCTTTTAATATCCCCCTTGTTCTGCTGTTATACTCATATCCACCATTACGGGAAAAATTATCACCGAGATTTGAATACTCCTTCATAAACGAAGACAGACGTTCCTCATTTTTTTCCACACTAATGAGTTTTTCCAGTTCCTTAATACGCTCTTCCATTTTTATTAAATGTGAAAAAGCGGACAATACTTCCTCAAGAATGCTGTTTGACGACTCAAGCTCGGAATTCTGAGCAAGATATCCAATTTTGCATCCTTTTGCAAGGTAAATATCTCCTGTGTCTGCTGTGTAGCTTGAGGTTATAATTTTAAACAGGGTTGATTTTCCGGCTCCATTAACGCCAACAACACCGATTTTATCTGTATCCTGAACACTGAAAGTGACGTTCTCTAAAATTTGTCGGGTTCCAAAGGAAATTGATATATTATTACTTCCCAATACTATCATAGTTTCACACCTTACAATTTAGCAGCACAGATTAAATTGTGCCACACTCCTAAATTAAAATAATTTCGTATCAATTGTAGCAGAAATGAGACTCTTAAGCAATATTGACAATAAAATAACAAAGGTGGTATAATCAAATCGCAGCGTAAGTAAAAGTAAAATGGTAATTTTCGCTGTGTGTGCAAAGTAACAGAAGGGATTCGCGTAATTTAATCCCAATTAAATGAATATGAGGTGAATGTGATGAGCTTGGATAAAAAGATTTCTATTGCTGTAATTAAACGTTTACCTAGATACTATAGGTATTTATCCGATTTGTTGAAGTTAGGGATTACAAGGATTTCTTCAAGAGAGTTAAGTATAAGGATGGGCATTACAGCTTCACAGATACGTCAGGATTTAAACTGTTTCGGCGGTTTTGGGCAACAAGGTTACGGATATAACGTGGAATATCTTTATAACGAAATCGGAAATATTCTAGGTGTTAATGACAAATTTAAATTTATAATAATCGGCGCAGGAAATATGGGGCAAGCACTGGCAAACTACAATAATTTTGAAAAAAGAGGCTTTGAACTTAAAGGAATTTTTGATGTGAGTCCAAATTTGATAGGTCAGAAAATCAACGACCTTGAAATTATGGACCTTAATAATTTAGAGGAATTTGTTAAGAACAACAAAATAGATATTGCAATGTTATGCGTTCCATATGATCAAACTCCTATAGTTGCAGACAGAGTGGCACAACTGGGCATAAAGGGGTTGTGGAATTTCTCACCGATGGACTTGAAAATCCCTTATGACGTAATAATTGAGAATGTCCACTTAAGTGATAGTTTGATGGTCTTGGGATATAAATTAAATGAAAAACTAAAGAATTCAAGATAATTTATTATATATTGAACGCGATAAAGATTTTACATCACGCTTCAGTTTCCTTGATTTATTATCGTGAAAATTGAATTTATCCCTGTAAAATCATTTTCACGATTTATATTTACTAAAAAGAACCTTCAGAGCGCTGTATGAATATACTGGATATGACATCAAATTTTGTAAAAGGAATGATGATTGATTATGATGTATACAGTACAGCCAGGAGATTCTTTATATTTAATTTCCCAGAAGTTCGGAGTTTCTGTAGAGCAAATCAGGCAGGCAAATCAGCTTTCAGGTAATATAATCTATGTAGGTCAACGTTTATATATCCCTGTCGAAAGTCAAAGGCCAATCATTTATACAGTTAAGCGCGGTGATACTCTTTACCTGATTGCCAGAACATATAATACAACAGTTGAAAGCATCCAGGAGTTAAACAACCTTACAGGCACGGAACTCCGGGTCGGTCAAACTCTGACCATACCTCTCTATTCTGAAGCTGTTGTAAACGTCAATTCAGCAAATATAAGAAGCGGCCCGGGAACAAATTACAGTATAGTTACACGCATGGTCAGAAACGCAAAACTTCCCGTAATCGGTTCAAGCAGTGGCTGGTACAAAGTGCGGCTGCATAACGGCAGGGAAGCCTGGATTTCATCATCCGTAACAAGCCTTAACGCTTATGGCGGAGATAAACCGATTTCAAATATTTTAGGATTTTATACTCTCGAAGAAGGTCCTGCACTACCAAGTTCCTTCGCTTCATTCACAAGCAATATTGAGCAAATTTCATCAACCGGACTATTCATGTTCCGGATCAGTGCAAATAATCCAACCACCATTGAAAACTTTGGAGAATTTTCAGACCAGGATATAAGGACTCTAGTTGCAATTGCACACAGAAATAATGTAAAAATTATGCCTGTTGTACACAATCTGCTTTATAGACCGGGTGGAACAACCCTTGCTAAAAATGTTGTCAAGGTTCTCGTATCCAATGAACAAAACCGGAACGCCTTTGCACTCAACGTATTAAGATTGCTGCAAAAATTTGATTTTGACGGAGTTAATATTGATATTGAAGATGTTTTCATTGAAGACAGTGCAAATCTATCCTTACTCTATGCTGAAATCGCAAGAGTTTTAAGACCTCGCGGGTATTTCTTCTCAGCCTCTGTACCTGCAAGAGTCAGTGATGCGCCTTTTAATCCTTTTTCCGACCCCTTCAATTATGCAGCAATAGGAAATTCAGTCGACGAGTTTGTCGCAATGCTATATAACGAACACGGCTGGCCTGGCAGCGGCCCTGGCCCTGTTGTTTCAATTGGCTGGATGGAAAGGGTATTAAGGTACACAATCTCAAAAATGCCTAAAGAAAAGGTAGTCGGAGCTGTATCGGTATTCGGATTCGATTTTAATCTTACAACGGGCAGAAACACCTACGTAACATATGACATGGCGGTGAATCTTGCCCGGAGGTATAACAAAGATATCATATTTGACGAAGAAACCCAGACCCCAATGTTTGCCTACGTGGATGCACAGGGTAACAACCACGAAGTTTGGTTTGAAGACGCCCGGAGTATCTATGCAAAGATAGAGCTTGCGTGGGAACTTGGCGTAAAAGGAATTGCCCTTTGGAGGCTTGGTATGGAAGACGAAAGCATCTGGACCATGCTGGAGAATCAGGTAGTCGTAAGCCGACGCTAGTGGTCTGTTCAAGGTTTTACAAATTTCACAGGGAACTGTCCATTAATTGTGAGCAGTTCCCTTTATAAATCAACAACAAGATGTATCCTGAGTACTGGATTATTTCAAATCATATTTATACAAAGCTCTAAAAAAACTATTGTCATTATATATAGTATTTTTAAAATAAATATCATCAATATTTAACTGCAAATAGTCAATTTCATTGTTTTTTATTACAGTATCCACAACTATAGGTTTTGTCCTTTCAACGCCTGTTATTGATGGACTTATTTCATAACACGCAAATCCACAATTAGCCACATTACCATTTATTTCACAAGCAGAGAAGACTACTTTATCCACAGTCTCAAAGGTAAACAAAGTAAAATATACATTATTTTTGAATTGCGAGTTTTTGAATAAAACATTATTAGAATCCGATAGAGTAACTCCACCGCCACAATCTTCAATTACCGAATTATTCATGACAAAATCATCGACAAATATAAGCGATAATGACGAATCTCCTTCAAAAATACGAGAGTTATTTATATAAATATTCTTGCAATAATAAAATAACACTGAATCAGCCAGAAACAGTTCAATATTTTCCGTTTTATGCCCTATGTTAATCCCGTCAATTACTATGTTTTTTGAACATTCAAACCTCAACTCATGCGGTATATCTTTACTTTTTATGTACGCAGGTTCATCAGATTCAGATCTTATTATAAGGTTTTCAATATTAGTAAAAACAAGACCTTTTCCATCTACACCAACATACTCCCTATTTTTGCCTTCATAGGAATATCGGTATTCTCCGGTTGCACTTTCATATATGCTATCTTCACCTTCATAGTAATCTAGGTTTTTAACTTTTGTCAAAGCATCTGTTAAATTATATGTTTGTCCTGCCTTTAAAATAATTTCACGATTCGGTTTAATTGCATTTACCAATTCCTTTCCGTTATTAACCAACACGCTATCCATTTTATCTTTTTGGACAAACTTTTCATATGTACCACTCTCATAGTTGGATATCAGGTTCTCTGCAACATCATCAAATTTTTTTGTCTTTTCTTCATCAAATTCGTACACAGAGTCATCCTTAATTTCGGGTTTTACAAATTGTAAAGGATTTGTACTAAAAGCTGTTTTTGACTGTACGTTTCTGGTAATAAAACTTCCGTTCCCAATCTGTCCACTACTATTAATACCAGTGCCCCAAAGAGAGTCGTCACTTTTCATTGCCAAAAAAAATCCATTCCCTGCAGTTATCTCTACAACCCCATTTAGTTCAGGAATCTTATAAGGCTTCTTACTACCATCACCATAATATTCCTCACCACCCCATACATAAACACTTCCATCTCTATTTAAAGCTACAGACCCTTTCCAACTGGTAGAAATCGCTATTATTTCACTCAACTCGCTAACCTGAACAGGTATATTCAATTCTATGTATTTCTGTCCTAAATAATGCTTTTCTTCATCTAAGGAATGCTTCAAAGTCCAGACTGTACCATCCTTTTTCAAAGCAAGTGTAGGTCCATAAGTGGCTGAAATAGCAACAACTTCACTAAGACCATTGACTTTTTCTATAGACCCCGGATCATTTCCCGCCCAACACAATACTGTCCCGTCTTTCTTAATTGCAAAAGAAAGATCTTTCCCTGAGGATATATCAATAATATCTGACATTCCTCTAACCATAGTAGGTTTTAAATTTTCTCCTGCTTCATATTTCTCCATGTTATTATACCAATCGTTTCCCCACATCCATACTGTTCCATCTTCTTTTAACGCTAAATGATAACCACCGCAACCAGCAGAAAGCTTCTTAATGTCACTTAAACCTTGTACTTGAGTGGGAATTTCATTAAATTCTTCAGAATTTTTTCCACCCTCTATTTTCCCCCATTCCCAGACAGTTCCATCACTCTTTAGAGCCATTGTATACTTATACCCTGCCGACACTTCTACAACATTTTTCAGGCCTGGTACTCTCCTGGGTATCGTTATACTTTCATCTTCGTATTCGCCCCATCCCCAGACTGTACCATCTTCCTTTATTGCTGCCACATGATTAATGCCTGCTGATATATGTCTAGTACCACCATCATTTTCAAACATGTAAATCAAATCATCCACCATATTCTTATCTTCAATACTATTAAAAGTATTATATTTCTCACTAATTATAATAACATTTCTATCGTAGTATATACTTTTCTTAAAAACATCCTCTACCAGTCTTCTAAGCGGCAAATAAGTTCTCCCCTCAATTATTTCAGCAGGTACATCTAGTTGTATCTCTTTATTGTTTATCATCATACTGCCATATCCGGGTATTAGCCTTGCAGTTCTTCCATCATAGGAAATTGTAACAGTTGATGTGGCAGCATTCCAATTGACTTCAGCGTTTAAGCATTCTGATATAAACCTTACCGGAACTAGCGTCCTACCATTTTTAACAATCGGAACAACTTTGGTATTTCCCGGATCTATTTTTGTCTTTGCTGTATTGACGTATGCCTTAGAGCTACCTATATAAAGTATTACGCAGTTTTCAAGGCCCACCTGTTCTATCTCAGTAATTGCATTCACATTAGTTGGAAGCATCGACAAAACTACTGCAACGCACAATATCATACAAGACAAAAATAATATCTTCATTCTCCACATTTTAATCTTCTCCCCTTACAAATTCTTTTTTTTATTTTATAGTATTTCACCAAATTTGTCTCTACGAATCTAAAACGCAAGAAAATAAACATGCAGCATATTGCGAAAAGAACTGGATTTACATTCTTTTGCAATATGCTGCACAAACCAAATTTACCCTGATATTAAGCTTTACTGATTCTTGTACATCTGTTCAAAACAGACTATGAAAGCTCCTAACCCATGAGAATCATTAGTCGACTTATTCCTGTTTATATAGTAGTTGTAATTACCCACGTCTGTTCCCACACAAATATCAGTCACATTGGTTGAGCCGTTGCTTGTTGTAACTTTAGTCAATACACCCATCATGCCTTTATTTGCATAAGTCTGATAATCGGATTCAACATATCCCCTCTCAACAGCTCTTGATATAACATATGTATACATACATGAGCAGGATGTTTCAAGCCAATTGCCCGACTGTGTACCTTTGTTGACTACCTGATACCACAAACCGCTGTCACTTTGATAGCGGGCAAGAGCATCAATCAGATCCTGCAAAATTTTTAAGAGCTCCTGTCTTTTGGGATGATTGGCCGGAAGTACTTCTAAAACTTCTATTATAGCCATGCCGTACCACCCAATAGATCTTCCCCAGAATTCAGGTGAATGATGTGTTACGGGGTCTGCCCAACTCTCAGATCCATCTTCATCATATGCGTGATAGAGCAATCCTGTCTTAGGATCTTTTAAATGGCTTGCGTATATTAACAATTGATTAACAGCTTCGTTATTGCAATATTCGCTTTCATTAAACATTGCTCCGTATGTTACTAAGAAAGGAGTAGACATATAAGTACCATCCAACCATAATTGACCAATTCCCAATTTTGGATTTGCTGAAGTACCTTTGGTCATATGATAGAAACCGCCACTTGCTGAACGAGGATAGGTATCAAAAATCTTTCTTATTTTGGTTGCAGCATTTTTATATTTTTGTTCCCCTGTCTCCTTATAAAGTAACAGGAGTACAAGTCCAGGCTGAATGAGGTCAAGCGAAGTAACTGCTGTCTTTATATTGCCTGAACTGTCAATACATGAATCAGCCCAGGTTTTGATATAGTTCAGGTACTTGGCATTATTTGTCCTCTTATAGACCCTGTACACCATAGAAAGGTAAAATCCATTCCAATATCCCCAACCACTTAGTTTTGGATTTCTTTGCATTGCAGAATCTACTACTTTTACAGACCAATCTGTTGTTATTTTTACAGGTGTGATTGCAGGCTTCGGTGTTGATGTTACTGCTGGTGTTGGGGTAGTATTACCTGTATTTACCGGAAAATCTGTTATCATAGCCAGAAGATACATTCTCATAATAGCAAAATCCACACTATTAAATGCGCCATCTCCATTTAAATCAGATGCCTTTAAATCATCATGTACCGGAAACTCTGCAATCATACCCAAAAGTGACTGTTTCATTAATCCAAAGTCAATACTGTTTATGCCGCCATCTCCACTTACATCACCAGCCAAAGTATAAGCCGCTTGTACATTAACCGGTGATAACGCCGGATACATAAGATTTGAAAACATAAAACATATTGCAATACACACTGACAAAAATACTTGAACTGATTTCCTTTTCATCATCATATCCCCCTCACTTTTCCCGTTATAAATTTATTTTAATAAAAAACATACTAAAATTTTGTATTCTACGTTGTTTTATGGCCATCGGTATTATATGCGAGGCCTATGGATTTTTTTGAGGAGTGAAAGTAAAACAATTTCTGCACATAAAAAAATCGCCGTAGGAAGAGTCTTCTCCTCCTCGAACGGCAGCTATAATTCTCCAAATATACTATTCTTCTCAAAAAATCGAATTATATAAACTATATTGATGATATTTTGACAAACTTTAAACGAGATATTATTCCTTTGATAGAACACTATCAACCAAAACGAAGTATTAAAGAACGACTCTACATTATTTTACTGCAAAGTTTGAGTAAAAAAATATATAATTACTTTGTCAGATTTTTGCTATATTAGACGAATATAATTATTGAAACAGCATGGGAAAGAAGGTGTGTAATTGGACGAAATTTTGCTGAACGAGATGAACTCAAATCCCGAAGAAGGTCTTCTCAAATTGATGGATACATATATGGGGCTTGTCTACGCTATTGTAAAAAACAAGCTTGTTTCAGCCTACCGCAAAGAAGATATTGAGGAATGCGTAAGCACTGTATTTTACGATTTTTACAGTCAGCGGGACAGCATTGATTTAAGCAAAGGTTCTATCAAATCCTTTTTGGCGGTTATTGCAAAAAGAAGAGCTGTGGATTTATATAGAGCAGGCAGTAAAATGATTCATCAGACGGATTCTATTGACAGTATCCCCAACATTGCTACTGATGAAAGCAGTGCAGTGGACACAGAAACAAAGCATGTATTAATACAGTGCATCAAGGATTTGGGCGTTCCTGACAGTGAAATCTTCATTCGGAAGTATTATTTTGGCCAGAGCTCAAAAAGCATTGCAAATTCCCTTGGCATTAAGGTTAATACCATTGACAAAAAAATATCCCGGGGACTTGAAAAACTAAAAAAAGCACTTGGAGGTGTATTATAGATGGATGATAAAATTATCAAAAAATTAGATGAACTTAATGTAGAAGATACCGAACAACTTCTTGATTCAATTGACACTGATAAATTAGACGAAAATATTGACTTTAAAACCACAAACACAATAAAGTCATCTGTTTTGAAAAAGGCAGGCATAGATAAAAAAACTAAAATTCCACTTGTACAAAATAAGTTACAGTTTATATTGAGAACTCTCTCAATTACCTTTATAGAACTTTTGTTTTTCACTATATTTGCTTTCATAGGATGGACTGATGGGTTTCTCTCAAGCTCCGGTATTTCCATCGGTTTTGCCGGAAGCGTACCCTTTATCCTGTACTTTATCCTGCTTAGCTGCATGTCTTTATTTATATACTTGTGCATGTATAATATTGACAGCAAGCACTTTAGTTTAAAAAACTTTCTGCCCAAAAACCGGGCTTTCATCTCATACTTTTTTTACATGTATTTATCGACAATTTTAAAAGTATTTGTCTTCCTTATTCTTGCCTTATTAATTGATCAATATGAATATTTATTATACCTATTATTTGCAGATAATTATTTACACAAGATACTCATGCTGTTTGCAATATATACTTTGGTGTTTGCACTGCTTGATATGCTTCTATACAACTTCAAAAACTTCATAGTTTTACGCTGGCAAAGCTCCTGTCCGGATTCTTTTAAATGGCAGTTTAATAAAAAGGCTTTCTTATTAGAGTTGCTCAAATACAGTTTTATATTCTGCTTTTTGATTATAGCAGTTTATACCCAGGATTTCAGAAGAATTTTTGCAAGCAATGTTTTCGTGATATTTTTATCGGGAACTGTTGTACTATGGCTTATAAACACCTTCTTTTCAACCTTGGTATTAATGAAAAAAAAGCATTATCAAAGAACGCTCCCGCCTAGATCCTCGGAAGCATCTGATACTGAAGGAAAAAGTATGGAACAGGAAAAAAGCGGCTCAACAAAATGGGTATATAGCAAACAAAGAGCTTTGGTTTTGGGGGCATCGGCAATTGCATGTATATATGTCTTTTGTATAGCTATTCCTTATATAGGATTAACGGTTGTTGATTCAAGTAAACCCTCTATGAAAGCTTTCTCCAGCAGAAAAGAAGTAGAGAAATTCTTTTTAAAAGCAACTACTTCTTACAGGGATAACTCAAATGATTTCTCAGAATTCCTGTTTAATTTTAATAAATTATTTATCAATATTGCAAACATTCCCATTTCTGGGCTTTCAATCGGCATGAACAATTTTGGTATGTTGGGAGGTATCTATAATGGTGTTAAGAAAAGCGCCACATATAACACCTCCCCAACCAGTAGCGGATCTTATGGGGGAACCTCTGAAACCAATATCCAGGTTGAGGGTGTGGATGAAGCCGATATTGTAAAAACTGACGGAGAATATATCTATTACATTAACGAAAGCAACTTATTTATCGTCCGGGCAAATCCTCCAGAACAGATGGAAATAATCTACCGGCACGATTTCTTAGAGGGCGAACCTCAGGAAATGTTCTTATATAAGGACCGTATTGCTGTAATTATAAACACTGGCAGAAAAACAATTGCCAAAACATTTAACATAAAAGATCACTCCAATCCTGTAGCTGAAAGAAATCTGGAATTGGATTGCGGTTATTTGACCTCACGAATGTTGGATAATAACCTGTATCTGGTTGCATCTTCAATTTTAAGGGATATAGAGTACCCTGAATACAGTGATTCGTCTGCAGGTGGTTCAATTGTTGAAATGGATTATAAAAACCTTTTTTTGATGAAAAGTTCAGACAACAGATATTCCAAAATGAATGTAGTCGCTGCTTTCCCTATAGATGATGCCGGCAGTGAGGCTCAGGTAAAGGCATATATCGGTGGAAATGGTGAGAATGTATACGTATCAACTGATTACATTTATATTGCCGATACAATAGAAGGCAAAACAGTTGTCCAAGAGCCAATAGCAGACTTTTTTGACTGTATCTCACTTGAGGACTCCTTGTCCTTTCGATCCCAAAGTGCGACAAATATATACAGAATAAAGATAAGTGATGGAAATATCGGTGAATTTGACAGTGCTTCTGTTCCCGGCAAGATACACAATCAGTTTTCGATGGATGAGCGCAATGGCTATTTCCGCTTAACTACACAAACCGGCATGTGGAACGATGCCTCCAGTAATGTATATGTTCTTGATGAAAATATGATGCTATGCGGTTCTTTAGAAGGACTTGCCCCGGAAGAACATATTTATTCATCAAGGTTCATGGGAAACAGGCTATATTTAGTTACCTTCAAACAGGTAGATCCCCTTTTCGTAATTAGTCTTGCTGACCCTCAAAATCCTATAGTGCTGGGAAAACTAAAAATACCAGGTTACAGTGAATACATTCATCCCCTGGACGAAAATCACATCATCGGTTTTGGTAAAGATACTGTCGATAGCAATAGTGGAAATTTTGCCTGGTCTCAAGGTGTTAAAATTGCAATCTTCGATGTCACCGATGTTGAAAATCCTAAGGAGAAGTTCGTTCAAATAATTGGAGATAGAGGTTCAGACTCGCCGCTTCTTAGCAACCATAAGGCATTAATGTACATGGCGAACTTAGAGCTTATGGCCTTTCCGGTATCGGTAGTGGAAAGCACTTCTCAGGAAAATCCATACGAATATAATGTATTTCAAGGTGCATATGTATACAATGTTAATAGCACCGAAGGATTTAACCTGAGAGGAAAGATTACCCACCTTGATCAGCCGTTGCAGGATATTTGGGAAAGTGCCCAAATAGACAGAATTATATATTCAGATGGTATATTATATACATTATCCGGTGAAAAAGTTAAAGCAACAAACTACAGTGATATGCAGGGTGTATCGGAAATATCGCTTCGCTAGTCATAACCGTTAGTAACAGCCATCAGGAAGGGAATTATAACTCCCTTCCTGATGGCTGCTATTCCAACAAATCATGAGACCTTCATAAAAGAATTTGCTCACATATAAAGAGTACAAGTAATAAATGTGAAGAAAAATATACACCCAGGTTTAAGATACCTGTTGAAAATCAAATAGGAATATGGTAGAATTTACATAGAATAAGGAGGTGAAATGATGAACGTATCAGCTAATTACAATAATATTCTTGATAAATTGGATTGCTATGTTTCCCGTATTACAGCAATTTCTGTATTTAAAGGGAGGAGTCTGTCCAAAAGAGAATATTTTTGATTTGGAGCTGGTGGATCATCATTTTACTATAATATTGAATAGTACTAACGCCTGGGTGATTCTCTTTGCCCGGGTTTTTTATTTGTCTTGAAGGTTGTCCTATATTAGAGATAGCTGACTGTAAAGATATCTACAAATGCGTTTAAAATACCGGGAAAGTGGAATTTGTCCACCAGTATCCGGTATTTTATTTTACCCGGGCATGAAAGGAGATATTTTTATGATAGATATAAGTGTAAATGATATAAACAAGTATTATGGAAGTAATCATGTATTAAAGGGTATATCCTTTGAAGTATCAAGGGGAGATAAGGTTGCATTGCTTGGTAAAAATGGTTCGGGTAAAACAACAATTTTCAAAATTTTATCAGGTAGCGAGGAATTTGAAAGCGGAAGAATTGATAGGGCTTCGGGTAAAAGAATTGAGGTTCTTGATCAGATTCCCCAGTTTAAGGATGGCTGTACTGTTGAAGATATTTTGCACACAGCTTTTGAGAGGCTTTACAGTTTACAGAAGGAAATGATCAAGATAGAGCTATTAATTAAAGAAAGCTGTTCCGAAACCCTCCTTTCCAAGTACGGAAAACTTCAAACAGAATACGAGGCTTTGGGGGGATACGATTTTGAAAGCAAAATTGATAAAGTGTGCAACGGAATGAATATAGGTCATGAAATGCGTACACAGCTTTTCTCCAAACTCAGCGGTGGTGAAAAGACAAGGGTAAATCTTGCACGTATTCTCCTTTTGGATGCTGATATACTTCTGCTGGATGAACCGACAAACCATCTTGATATGGAATCTATTAAGTGGTTTGAAGAATTTATCGAGAATTTTCCCGGTACCGTTATGGTTATATCCCATGACAGGTGCTTTTTGGATAATGTTATAAAAAGAATAATCGAAATTGATGATGGAAAGCTAAGTTTTTATGAGGGTAATTACAGTTATTATCAAAGGGAGAAGGAAGCAAGGCTATTAGCTCAGAAGGAAAAATTTGAGCAGCAACAAAAGAAAATCAGTCAGCTGGAGAAATCCGCAAAAAGAATGCATGAATGGGCAAGAAATGCAGATAACCCTGCAATGCACAAAAGAGCATTTTCCATTGAAAAGAGAATTGAAAGAATGGAACGTATTGAAAAACCTATTTCAGAAAGCATGATTACGGCCGATTTTAAGAAAAGTAACTTTTCAGGTGAAGAGATTATTACTTTAAATAACATCGGCAAATCTTATGGTTCTAAAAAGCTGTTTAGCGAAGTCAGCTTAAAAGTTCATCGAAATGACCGAATTGCTGTTGTTGGCTCTAATGGATGCGGTAAAACAACTCTTATAAAAATTCTCACAGGCGAAGTGGCTCCTGATGAAGGAGGAATCATAACGGGTAAAAGTATTAAAGCTCAATATATGCCACAAGTAATTGATTTTGACGATAATGAGGCGACAGTCCTTGATATTCTACGGCACGCTCTTGAAATAGGTGAAGAAAGAGCAAGGGCAATCCTTGCAGCATTTCATTTTAAGGGAAGGGACGTTTTTAAAAAAGCAGGTGCATTGTCAGGAGGAGAAAAAAGCAGGTTGAAATTATGTCTGCTCATGCAATGCGAGACAAACTTTCTCATCCTTGATGAACCAACAAATCATCTGGATATTGTTTCAAGGGAGTGGATTGAAGAGTCTCTAGAGCAATATAAGGATACACTGGTTTTTATTTCTCATGACAGGTATTTTTTAAACAGGTTTGCAAATAGGATATGGGACTTTAAGGATGGGAAAATAATAGATTTTAATGGCACTATGAATGATTACTCCAAATGGAAACAAAGTTTATCGAGTTCTGATACCCAACAGAATGCCCACAAAGGCAAATCAGCTAAAAAGCCAGAAAAGAACAATAAGGTCAGTAGTGAGAGGGATACAAGAAGTGCAAAGGCAGTAAATAAGGGAAAGGAGATTGAGGATCAGATATTAGAGGTTGAGAGTCGGTTAAAATCTTTATGTATCGATATGGAGGCTGCCGCCTATGATGTGGAACAATTAAATGTCCTATACAGCGAGAAGGTTGAGCTTGAACAAACTCTTGATTTACTTTATAGAAAGTGGGTGGAATAGCGAAGGTAAAATAATTTCTGCACATATAAAAGCCGCCGTAGGAAGAGTATTCTCCTCCCTAACGGCGGCTTTAATTCAATCTTATAATTCTATGTTTTGTATAAAACTTATTGCATTTTAAGTAAGCTTTATTGCAATCCTCCCGACACCAGTATATTCTGCTGGTGAGCAGGATCTATTTTATTGTCTTTGTGACGAATACCATTCAAGAAATAAAGATCAAAATGCCCATCCATACCGTTACCTGAAATAGCATCATAATTAGGTCCGTATCCATAGTTATCACTTCTGTTGTCAACATACTGCATATAGGGTACACCATCTACACCTGAATGAGGCATACCTGAAATTGATACCGCAAATCTCCTGCCGTTGAATTCCAGAATAAACGGCCTTCTGTTCCAATTCCAATAACCACCAAATATCTCTTTCATAATTTTACTGTCATTACTGGTCAAAGTTTCGCTATCAGCATGGTTTGCACCCGTAGTTCTCTTTACCATGAAGCTCTTTCCCGTCTCAACATCAATTACCCTACCAACACTTCCTATCGGAAAAACATACTGTGCTTCACTGAACCAATCCAATATTTCACCCGATCCCGGCGAGACCTTATCTTTAACAGGAACATTATGAACAGGAACTTTCAATACATCTCCTATATAAAGAGTTGCCTGCCGTGAAATATTATTTGCCGATGCAAGTTCATAGTCGGGTATTCCCATTTTCTCTGCTATACTCCAGATGCTGTCACCTCTTTGAACTGTGTAATTCAGATATGTTATATAATCTTTTGATGTGTCCACCGGTATTTTACCCTCAAAATATTTACTGTCGGCATTGTTGTCCCATATATCCTGATTTATGTAGGTTACGCTGCTGTGTATATAACCGCTGCCCTTTGCTGTTTGCACCTTATACCAGCCTCCTGTTTTCCCTGTAATCCTAACCTCCGTCCATGCTTTTAGATATCCTACCGCTGCTACATTCAGGCTTGTCCCACTACTTAATGTTGCACTATTGGATGTGTACGATATAAAACTGTTGTCGTAAATACCAAACGGTCTTATTTGAAGCTCTTGTCCAATATTTATAGTGTCACTGACAAGACCGTTCATAAGCTTGATTTGATTTATTGTAGTTCCAAACAGACCGGAGATCAACCACAAAGAATCTCCTGACCTCACTCTGTATCTAAGGTTGCCACTAGTCTGTCTGTATGCCAATATAATATTTTTGTTATTATTAATATAAGTTTCAATTCCCAGCTTCCTAAAACAGAACTCCACCGGTACCATAAACCTATAATTGTTTATTTTCATTGGTGAAGGTGCTTTAATATACTTTCCGTTAAACTTCACAATATCATTATCCAACCTGAATACAAGCTCATTTTCCTTATATAGTATTACTCCTGTCATTGCATTGGTATCATACTTAAAACTTCCTCCAATAGCTTCTGCCAATTCCTTTGCCGGTACTAACATCGTATTATTTTCCACAATTGAATAAACTCCACTGACTGCCGTATTATTGTCAATAAATATTGCCACATTACTTCCCGCCGCACTTGCAGATACCTGAACAAACGTCATTACTGCTATTATGGCTGAAAAAAAAGCAACCATCTTTTTCTTTAGCATGAGAATCCTCCTTCAGATATGGTTTACATAATGTACATTTTATTATACAATATCCAAAAGAATAAATCAGCAGCTAAAAATTTCCTTTCAGAAAATTTGATATCAGTACATTATTTATATTGTCGCACCTTAGCATTACACAATTTTGTCATAAGCATAACTCACAAAGAAAAAGCAGCGGAAGCTGCCATCAATATATCAAGTTCCGCTGCAAAAATCATTTTTTCTATTTTTCGTAATATTTCATTATTCCCTCTTTTATCGCAACAGCAAGTTTATCCTGATATTCTACTGAAGCCAGCCTCTGTTCTTCCTGCGCATTTGACAAAAAACCACATTCTACAATTACCGTCGGAGTTCTTAAATTTTTCAGTATAATAATCTCTGCCTTTTTCAACATCGCTTCTCTCTTGTTGTTTGGATCTACATTTTCTCTTAATGACTTCTGGATACATTCAGCTGCCAGTTTGCTTTCCGGTGAGTTAGGCGGAAAGAACACTTGAGCTCCAAAGTACTTTGCCTCTGTAAATTTATTAAGGTGAACACTGACAACAAGATCCGCACCGGATTCATCCATCATTTTCTTCCTTCTGATTAAATCCTGTTTTCTCTTCTGTATAATATTTGTCGTACCTTCTGCATATTGAAGTATATCATCTTCCCTGGTCATAATAATCTTAAAGTTTTCTGCTTCAAGCAACTCCTTTACCTTCGAAGCTATATATAAGTTTATTTCCTTCTCACGTACTCCGTTGTATTCGCTTACCGCTCCAGGATCTTCTCCACCATGACCGGCATCTAGAATTATAATTCTGCTTTTAGGTTCATTATTTGTTGTCTTTAGTGTCTCAGGTTCCATTCCGGAAACAAAGCTGAAAGCAGCAATTGCAATTGCTAGAATTATTGCTGCAAAAACAATCTTATCCTTTTTAATAATCAAAATCATCGGTTTTTCCCCCTGTATATGAATCTACAATTAACATATTCAATATGGGGTTGACCATATGCAAACAAACTATTATTGATATGTAAATATACTACTCTTCATAAAAAGATATAGATCCGCTGTTCAGGTACATCAGGCATTACTTCTATGATTTCAGCTACAGCAGCATCATGTATTTGGAATTAGAAAAAAGTCGGCTTCGCCGATTTAAAGCCAGGGTATTTCTCTGCAGCAAACAGCCTTGCGGTAGACTTTTTTGATGCCAGAAAGTAATGCACTTTCTTAAGCATTATAGCAAAAACCCCTTCAGCACTAAGCTGAAGAGGTTCTCTTATAAGTATATTTAACACTATCTGAATCTATACCATGAAAAGTGTTTTGCAACTACAGTCTGCTTCTTAACATTTACAAAAATATTTTCGCCCGTTACTTCATCGTACAAGAAACCTTTATAATTGTTAACTTTGATTAAGACAGGCTTTAAGAATTTATTGGTATCCGGGGTCGCTTCTATGCCAATTTCTCCGTCTCTGGCACAGACCTTTAATGTAAAGGTTTTGGTATACTTACCCTTTTCAAGAAAGTTTTTGGGGAAATTAACAGTAACAAACCCAACCTCAAAGGTTCCACCTTTTTCTGTAACTGTAACTGTCCTCTCGAAAATCATAACGTTTGAGTTATAAGAAGTTGCGTTTTGAAGTTCATGCCCTTGTGCTGCCATTGCAGGAACACCAGAAAGCAGCATCACCATGAGTATTAAGCCGGATAAAATTTTCCTAAACATAAATAGTACCTCCTTATTATTACCTGCATAAGCTAAATGCAATTGATACTTACTACTATATTAAAATGCAAGAATCATGCCAAACTCTCAAAAATTATTAAGACTATTGAAAGTTGGTATTTTAGGCCTAAAAATCAGATAATTTAATAGTACCGTTTTACCATATCGGCATAGGATTTTTGTTTACTTATGGTAATAACGGGACTACCTTCCTATAGGTACAAATTTCCATACCCCTCTTTTTATATAAACATATAATTTTTTATACCGATATATAAATTGTAGATCCCATTATTCTATCAGGAGATAAACTCATGGCACAAAACACCTTATTTCAGAACTTCAGTATGATTGGTGACAATACCAACAAATATATTACCCAGTTTAAGAATATCCTGAACATCAACTCAAGTGTACTGATTACAGGTGAAACAGGAACAGGTAAGGAATTGGTTGCACGTTGGATTCACTTTAATGACAGTAAAAGGAATAAGAAACCTTTTGTAAAGATAACCATCCCGAACATCGGAGAAACTATTTTCGAAAGCGAGGTCTTTGGCTATGAGAAAGGTGCCTTTACAGGTGCAATCAATTCAAAAAAGGGGCTGATTGAAGTAGCCGAGGATGGAAGTATATTCTTTGACGAAATCGAAAACGCCTCCGCATCTATACAGAGCAAGCTTCTTCAGCTTCTTGAAGACAGGCTGTACAGAAAGGTTGGAGATACGGAATACAAAAGGACAAACGCAAGGTTTATTATTGCTACCAATAAAGATCTGTATAGCGAAGTACAGGCAAACAACTTCAGGTCTGACCTTTTCTACAGACTGGCTGTAATTGAAATCAAACTTCCTCCTTTACGGGAAAGGGGTTTTGATATAGTTCAGATATCCAATCATTATATAAAAAAGTATTCCAATGAGACAGGAACCGAAATAAATCCACTTTCCGACGAATCATATAAAGCTCTTTCCGCTTACAATTGGCCCGGTAACATAAGAGAGCTCAAGAACTTTATTGAAAGGGCTGTAATATTTGCCGGAAGTAACAATATCGATCTTTCAAGGATTCCGCAAAATCCACCTCTACATCCCGGCGGTACTAAAATATTTAACTACAGGGAGTTTATCAGAAGCATGGAGTACGAACTAATTTCCACTGCACTGACAGAATGCAGAGGAAATGTAGAGCAAGCCGCCAAGCTTATTGATATGTCAATCCCCTTTGTCTATAAAAAGATAAAGGAATTCAAAATAAGGTACGACTAGTGCTGATTAACAAAAGTAAAATCCAGAATTTATTTCTGCTAATCAGCAAAAATCATAGAATGTTCATAATTCACTAGAATATTAGGTACTACTCATTTCTGACTTTTTCAACAAATCTGCAATTGTCTATATTGCCGGCATATTTCTTTGCAAGACTCAAATCCTTCCTGGCTGCATCCAAATTACCCAAGCGCTTATTCATTCTATATCTGAAAAAATAACCTTTCGCTGCCTCAAAATCGGATTCCAACTGGTGAGCCAGTGTAACAGTCTCACCCAAAAGCTCCATAGCCCTCTCAAACTCACCCATTCCTGCCAATATATCCGCCTTTAACCTTAGTCCTTTAAGCTTCCTTATATCGCTCTTTACCTCTTCTGAAATTGATATTGCCTTTTTGCAGTGTTCCAGTGCGCTGGCTGTATTTCCGGTAAGAAGCTCATAGAAGGACATATGCCCGTAATAGTCGCTAATATAAGCAATTTCATCGGCTTCTACAAATTTATCATATGCAGCTTTTAAAATACCCTCTACCTTCCCGAGCTTCCTGATCTTAATATAGAGCCTGGCAATGCTGATATAATTAATTCCTTCACCAACTGGCACATTTATCTCCTTCACAATCCTAAGAGACTTGTCATAGTAATCAAGTGCATTATCCATAAAGCCTCTTTCATACATAATATCACCAAGGTTTGTAAGTAAAATGCTTTCATTCAGTCTCGCAGCTATTTCCCTTGAGATCTCCAGAGATTGGATAAAAAGGATCTCTGCTTGATCAAATAATCCTTTGTCCATATACAGTATTCCAAGATTTATACATCCGGCTATATATCCCTGTTGATCTGAAATCCTTTTTGATATATAAATACATTTATCAAAGTATTCCTGTGCCTTTGATATCATACCTGTAGCATGATAAATTGCACCTAAATTCCCTGAAACCTTCGACATAATCGCAAGGTTGTTTATTTTTTCGGCATATTTATAGGATTTATCCAGACAAAATAAAGAATTCCTGATGTCCCCCTTTGTAAAATATATGATACCCGCCTGGTTCATCATCTCGGAAAAGTTCTCATAGTCTCTGGTTTTAGTCAGAAGTTTCTCCGACTTTCGGGCAATTTTTAAAGCCTCAGGATTGCCCATTGTTCTGTATATACTGCACTTCATCTGCAAAAGCTTGCCATAAAGGATGTTTTCCGGCTTTAATTTAGGCTCAATATCATCAAGTATTGAAAGAGCATTTTCATAAGCATCCTGCTCCTTGTGTATATCGGCAATCATAAGTCTGATAGAATAAATATCATCGTAAAGCCTTGCTTTTTCAAGTGCTTTGTCAAAATTCTTAAGTGCACTGTCATAATCTGCCATAACAAAGTTGATATAACCCATATCCTGGTATGCCTGCAGCACTCTCATTTCCTTTTCCGAATCATTTTCTTCCTCTGACAGCTTAAGAAATTGCCGATAGTATTCCAGCGAGCTTTGCAGGTCAAATATATTCCTATACTTTAAAGCAATCTTGAATGCATAGTTTGCTGCCTTTTTTGCCTGATTGGCTTTGATGTAGTGAGTAAAAAGCATTTCATAATAGTCCTCAATTTCTTTAGCATATCTTTCTTCAATTATTTCTCCGATTTTTTTGTGATATCTCCTTTTATCCTTGTTTAATATATTATTATATATAGCATCCCTTTCGGTATCCTGATTAAACATAAACTCCTTCTCAACAACACCGGAAGCAGTATATGCAGTCTTTAGTGATATAATATTCATTTGTATTGGAACCCCCAAAGCATCAAATGCTTCTTCAGCATTCAGCCCCACCAAGGCACACACAATAGACAAACGGAAATCCTTTCCTATTACAGAGGCTGCCTGCAGCAAATTCCGAGACTTTTCGTTGAGTTCAGCTATATTTGCAAGTATAAGGTTCTGTATATTATCCGGAATCGAAGTCGCTTCCATTGGATTTATTGCAGCAGCACCTTCTGTTATTGCAAAACTTTGCGCTCTTCTTATTTTCTGTATAAATTCATTTATGTAAAGCGGGTTGCCATCAGTATACTTTATAACGATATCCAGAAACAGCTTATCTAAGTCCTTGCAATTTAAATGCTTACATACCAATTCTTTAATATGCTTTTTATCCAATTTTCTTATTTTTAATACTTTATACCTTTTAATATCAAGGCATTTAAATTCATCCGGCTCATACCTTGAAGATAAAATAAATGTGATATTCACTTCTGACAGCAATTCAACAAGCTCTCTCATGATAGCAAGTGAGTTGGCATCGCACCAGTGTATATCATCAACAACAATAACCATCCTATACCTTTTTGACAAATAAACAAAGAAAATCCTCAGTTGCTTTACAATTTCCTTCCGGACGTTGTCAAAATTCATTGAATTAAGAATATTCTGAAAATCATTATCCCTGGGAAGCCCTAAAACAAGTCCAATAAAGTCAGCATTCCTCTTAATCTCCTCTTCAGTCTTGTCCTTCAGAATAAAATCCATGAAAGAGAATAATCTATGCTGCTTTACGCTTATACTATCTGCTGAATTAATATTCATAATCTCCATAAGGATACTTGAGATTGTGTAATTTACTCTATTCTGGTACAAGGAACTACAGTCTACCCAAACTTTCTTGATTTCGGAACTTAACTTTGTTATAAATTTCTTTATAATACTCGTCTTTCCCAGACCTGCATCTCCAACAATATTAATGCATTTTGTACCGGAATTCTGAACATTGTTGTATGTAGTAATCAGTTCGTTAAGTTCCTTTACTCTTCCTATAAAAGCAGTTTTGTTCTGATAATAGTATTCATCTTTTACTTTTATTGGTGTATAGCATTTTACCGGATGCTCTTTGTTTTTTACCTTAATCTCCTTAGGCTCCGAATAATCAATCATGTCTTTTGTCTCAACATAGACTGTCTCAGACACCAGGATACTTCCCGTTTGAGCATTGGACTGGAGTCTTTGAGCAGTATTGACTATATCGCCCATGACAGTATAGTCCTTATCAAAAGTATTTCCAATACTTCCTGTAACGACAAGTCCAAAATTTATCCCTATAGAGAGATTCAAGGATATACCTTGGGCAGAAAGCCTTTCTTCAGAAAATTCACTGATAAGTTTTAACATTTTAATGCAGCACAGAACTGCCCTTTTTGCATCATCAGCATGTATATACTTCGCACCAAAGAGAACCATAACACAGTCTCCTATGTACTTATCTATGGTACCTTCCATCTCGTAAACAGGTTTTGTTATATAGTTGAAACAATCATTTATAAGCTCTCTGACCTCTTCCGGATCCAGTTTTTCTGAAAGAGCTGTAAATCCTGAAACATCAGCAAATATAACAGCCACATTTCTTCTGTTTTCAGGCAAGGTTTCAAAGTTCTGAACAGTACTCCTGCTTTCAATATTTTCAAGCCCGCTCCCACAGTTGAAACAAAACCTGCCCATCAGAGGGTTTGGGGAAAGGCACGCAGGACAACAAGTCCCGAACTTTACTCCACATAATTGGCACTCTTTCTGCGCCTGACCCTCAATATTAATTCCACAATTAAAACAAATCATATTATCTCCCACCCGTATACTTAGTTTTTACTATTCTTCAAATTTACAAAACCAGTAATTGTGGGTGTATATTATTTAAGTGAAGAAAAATATGGAAGAAACATTGTAAAGCAAGTTGTAGAGCCTGTTAATACGACGAGGAAAGGGAGAGCATTGTCTGAGCGAAGCGAGTTTTGCTCGACCCCGAGGAGTATTTACAGGCTCTAAGCTGCGAAACTTTAGTTTCTGGAATATTTTTCTTCATATACATAAAATGCACCCATTAACTGTAAATATATTTGTATTTATCGAGGTTTTATAGTATAATATATGTATATCTTTTATAGTATTGCTGCTGCTTTAGATGCCACAGTCACAAAAGCATTCTATTAATTTCTTGTTTGTTTCATATTAAACTGATTAACTTAAAAGCAATAAGTTTTGAAATATCAATTGTCAGTTTTATTACTTAAAATATCCAAGTCAAAAAATAAGGAGCCATAATATGCTGAATGAAAATGTATTTTTTCTAAGCAGTTCCAGTGGTGTTTATGAGGATTTTATGAGCTTTCTGAATAATACATTTTGTAAAATCACCCTATTTGATAGCACAGATACATTTATTAAAAGTATAGAAAGCTGCAAGCCAAAGTTTATTACCGAACCCTGCTCTTTAATATTGTTCGTTGAATATCCCTTATTAAGTGAAATATGTTCTTACCTTGATAATAATATAGATAATTCAAGTTATATACTAGTTGGATATTATGATGAAGACCAATATTCCATAGGTAATTTCGGCAATATCTTTGATTTTGTTAATACCAGAAAACTTGATGAGATCTTCCTCCTTAACAAGCTTTCAAAGGAAATATACAACAAAAGGAACATCTATTCCCTTAAATACGAATTAATGGAGTTCTATGAAATCGGTAAATCCCTGTCCTCAGAAAAAGACACGGTCAAACTTCTTGAAATGATTATTTTGAGCAGTATTAATCTGACTTCTTCCGACGCAGGCACAATATATCTTGTTATCGATAAGAATTCTTATAACTGGACCTCCATTAAAGGTAATGATTATAAAGACAAACTCCTTAAATTCGTTGTATCAAAAAATATGAGCTTGGATATTAACCTTGAAGCCCATACTTCACCTATTTCAAAGGATAGTATTTTTGGTTATTCAGTTATAACAGGCAGTCCGTTAAGGATTGATGATGCCTACAAACTGGATTCAAATGTTGAATATACCCACAACAACTTTTTTGATTTAAAAACCGGGTATGTGACCAGATCCATACTTTCAATACCTATGAAGGATCATGAAAATAATATACTTGGTGTTATTCAGTTAATAAATAAGAAAAAAAACAAAAATGAAAAAATAGATTATACAGATTGTATGTCTTTAAGCAACATCGTCACCTATGACCGTTCCGATGAACATATAATGAGTTCTTTGGCAGGTCAGGCCGCAGTTGTCCTTGAAAACAATCTTTTATACAGTAATATGAACTCTCTTCTGGACAACTTAAAAAAACAGAATATTGAGCTGGACACATTGAGCAAAAGAATATTGAAGGCTCATGAAGAAGAAAGAAAACGTATAGCCAGAGAAATTCATGACGGCCCTGCCCAGGCTGTGGTAAACCTTTCCCTTAAGCTTGAACTTTCGAAAAAATATTTTCAAAATGATATGTCAGAAAAAGGCTTCCATGAATTAGACTCCTTGAATGCAAGCATAAAAGAAACTTCAAAAGAAATACGTGCTGTTCTTTATGATTTAAAGCCATCATATCTTGAAGATGGTTTGACTAAAGCTCTTCAAAACAGGCTTGCTATTTTTGAAGAAAATACGGGTCTAAAAGTAGACTTTACCGTTACAGGAGATGACTCTCAAATTGAATATTATATTGTATACGCACTTTACAGAATGGTACAGGAAACTCTAAACAACATCCAAAAGCACGCAAAAGCAAATAATGTTATTGTAGATTTCAGAATATATGACAATGGTCTTTCAATTCAGATAACTGATGACGGAATTGGTTTTGACATAGAAACCCAATCAAAAAGGCATCAAACTATTAATGGTGGTTTGGGTCTGAATGGGCTTAAAGAACGTGTTGAACTGTTGAAAGGAAGATTTGATATACAGTCTGCCCCGGGACAGGGAACCAACATTATGATATTCATTCCTAGATAATGTATTGATAGTTTCAACTTCCAAAGGATCGAGCAAAACTCGCTTCGCCAAGAAGGATGTTCTCTCTTTCCTCGTCGTATTAACAGGCTTAAAAATTTTCTTCACAATATTTCCTACATACTTTTATTCAAAAAAACATGCTACAAAGCCTCATATGCAGCCTTTACAAGTGTCCTAGTATATGGGTGGACGGGATTGGTAAGTATATCTTCGCAATTTCCTGTTTCAACAATCCGTCCCTTATGCATCACAGCTATTCTATCACATATACTTCCCAATATCCTTATATCATGGCTAATAAACAAATATCCTATATCTTTCTCATTTTTCAGACTTCCAAACAACTCCAGAATCTGAGCCTGTGAAACTGTGTCAAGGCTGGAAGTAGGCTCATCACACACCACTAATTCAGGCTTCATTATCAATGACCTTGCAATGCTAACCCTCTGGCATTGTCCTCCACTGAGCTGCCAGGGATATCGTGACCCTATGCCGGCATCAAGGCCTACCATTTCAAGATAGAAACCAACCATATCATCAATTTCTCTTTTACCGAAATGTTTTTTCCTCCGGGCGCCTTCCATTATTATATCCCTAACCTTCATCTGAGGATCCAATGACAAAAATGGATTCTGAAATACCATCTGTACAAATTGGGGATAGCTGCTATTTTTATATATATCAGTACCTTTGAAAAAAATCCCCCCTGATGAGGGTTTGATAATTCTGGCAATAAGCCTGGCAAGAGTGGATTTACCGCATCCGCTTTCACCTGCCAGACCAAGCATCTCTCCTTTATGTAAACTTATTGAAATATCCTGCAATATACTGCCGTCATGCTTGTTAAAAGACTTGCAAAGATCCGTAACTCTTAATAAAATGTCTTTATCATCAAGCTTTCTTTTATTCCCAACCTCACATACATTTCTTATAGCTGCAGCTGTCAGGCTGGCTCCCGCTTCGCTCTTTGGATTATTAAGCACTTCTACCGATTTCCCTTGCTCAACCACCCTTCCTCTGCTTAAGACTATCACCCTATCCGACAACTTGCCTGCCAACTGCAGATCGTGAGTAATAAATATCACTGAAATATCAAACTCACAAGACATACTTTTAAGCAACTCTATAATAGATTGCTGAGTTATTAAATCCAGAGAACTGGTCGGTTCATCGGCAATGATTATTTTCGGCAGGCATAAGGCCGCCATGGCAATCATACCCCTTTGAGCCATTCCACCGCTTAACTCGTGGGGATACTTGCTTAAATATCTGTTCAGATCATTTATCTTCAACTTATCCAACAGCATCTTAAGTTTGTATTTCGCCTCTTTATATCCAACGTCACAATGCTTAACCAGTGGCTCCGTCAGTTGCTTTCCAACCTTCATAGTAGGATTCATATATGAAATGGGTTCTTGAAAAATCATTCCCATATTTTTCCCGCGTATATGAATCATCTGATCTTCCGGAAGTGAATCTATACTTTTCCCCTCAAGGAAAATTTCCCCTTCCCTTCTGGAGTGTTCTCCACCAAAAAGCCCCATAATAGATTTTGCCAGCATACTTTTCCCGCTGCCTGACTCTCCTACAATTGCAACAATTTCCCCGCCTGCGACACTAAAATTTATATTATCCAGAATTTTAATTTCTCTTAAATACAAAGAAAAATTACACACCTCAAGAATGTTTTTCATTTTTAGTTCCACCCTCTTGTACTTTGTAAAATCTCATTGTATTTCCAGTTCGTCTTTTACGGCATCGCCAAGCATATAAAAACATATCATTGTAATTGCAATAAAGCATAAAGGAACCGTAATCATCCATGGATGGGAAGAAATATAGATAAACCCTTCGTTCGCAAGAGTTCCCCAACTGGCTTTAGGGATTTCTATACCCATCCCCAAAAAGCTTAAAAAAGCTTCTGAAAAAATTGCTGCCGGTATGCTTAACATAAGATTAATAATAATTGGGCCCATGCTGTTTGGTATAATATGTCTGATAATAATCTGAAGCTTCCCCGCACCTAGTACTTTTGCTGCCTGTACATACTCCAGTTCTCTCAGCTTAAGCGTTTGTCCCCTCATAATTCTTGCCATACCTGTCCAATCAGTAATTGAAAGTGCCAAAATTATCGTAATTTCACTTCGCCCCATAAAAACCGTTAGGAGAATTGCTATAATCAAGCTTGGAATTGAATGGATTATATCAACGATCCTCATAAGAACTTCATCAACAATGCCGCCAAAAACACCTGCAGTACACCCGTATAACACGCCAATAATTGTCTGGATTATTGCAGCGACAATTCCCACAGTAAGTGAAATTTTGGCGCCTTCACATACTCTAATGAAAATATCTCTTCCAAAATTGTCTGTTCCAAAAAAATGTTTACCACTAAAGGGTGGCAGGAAAGAATTGTTCAGATCATGAGCATAATAATTATACTCCGATAATAATGGTCCTATAACGGAAACAGCAGAAACAACACCTAAAAATATTAACGCTGTTAAAGCAATTTTGTTGCTAACTAAAGCTTTTATTGTCTTGCCTATTGTCATATAGCCATCACCCGGTGTTTAATAGTATTTGATTTTCACCTTAATTACAGCTTAACTCTAGGATCAATAACAGAATACAGGATATCAGTTACAGTATTAACCAAAACCAATACCAATGAAGTAAAAAGGGATATCCCTATAACCATTGTATAATCCTTTTCTTGGACGCTTGAAACAAGATAATGCCCTAGTCCCGGAATTGAAAAAATCTTTTCAATTGCAAAGGATCCCATAAGTATTGATGCTGTTAATGGCCCAAGTACTGACACAATAGGAAACAGTGCATTTTTCAGGCTGTGTCTTAAAACTATTTCCCTCTTCGATAACCCCTTGGCCCGGGCACTTAGTATATAATTTTGGTTCAGGACTTCCAGCATGCTTGTCCTCATCATCCTTATAATAATGGTCATTACCCCGAAGGCAAGAACCCCTGAAGGCACTATTGTGTAATTAAACCCTCCCCATCCGCTTACAGGAAACAACCTCCAATTACTTCCTGTAACTTCCGACACAAATCCGGAAAATTTATAACACAATAGATATTGTGAAAGTGTTCCTATCACAAACCCTGGAATTGATACCCCAATTACGCTTATAAAAAGGCTGATATCATCTATAGGCTTATTTTTGTTTAACGCTGCTATGACACCAATAAATAATCCCATAAAAAGTGCAATAAAAAGTGCCCTTAACCCTAAATCCAAGGATATTGGAAATGCCCTTGCAATTATGGAATTTACACTTTTATTTGCGTACTTCATTGATATTCCCATGTCCCCTTTAGAGATATTTCCAAGGTATATAAAGTACTGTTCAAGCACAGGTTTATCAAGACCGTATTTCTCTGAAATATTTTTTAATACCTGGGGAGGCACAGCCTTTTTGGAGACAAAAGGATCACCGGGCAAATTGTGCATTAGTATAAATGTAAGCGTTACAACCATCCACATAGCAATAAGACCTAGTACTATTCTTCTTAGTATAAATTGTGTCACCTTTGCATTCACCTGCTTTAGTAGAAGTTATAATCCCATGGTTTTGGCAGGGCATTACTACTATGGCTGCAGCTACCGCTGCGGTCTGCTTCGGTATCATGATTTATAACTACTCTAAGTATGTCTCATACAAATCTATATCCTGTATAGCACTGCTACCTCGCACAAAGCCCTTTAAATTCTGCTTTAGTGCATAACTGTTGTGAACAAAGTAAAGGGGACAAACAGGCATTTTTTCAAATAATAGTTTTTCCGCTTCACTGAGCAGATTCATTCTCTTTTTATCATCGGTTTCCTGTCTCGCTTTACTTATCATATTATCGTAATCAGGGTTCTTAAATCCAACTATATTAAAGAAGTTCTCCGTTTCAAAGATTTCCAGAAAAGAAGTTGGATCATTGTAGTCGCCCGACCACCTCAAAAGTACCATCTGGTAATCCTTCGCGAGCATTTTCTCCTGTATGGCATCAAAGGACATCGTAATTATTTCTACTTCCAAATCAAGATTCTTTCTCCACATTTCCACTATGGCCTGAGCGTCTCTTTTTGATGTCTCCGTATCATCAACAAGTAAAGATAGCTTTGGCATATCCTTTAACCCCAATTCTACAAGGGATTTCAACGCATATGTTTCTGCCTCAGCTGTTTTATCGCCTCTAAAAAGATCTCCGGTTTCTTCTCTGAAAGACTTTTCAACACCTCTGATAACAGGGCTGACAAATCCATGAGCCTCCATTGAACCATCCATAACCACCTTACTGACCAGAGTTTTACGGTCAACCCCATAGGTCAGCGCTCTTCTCATGTTTTCATTTTTTAGAACAGTATCTTCATTATTAATTGCAATAAACTGGGTTGCCCCCACATCATAATTTTCAACCCTATTCCCATTAGCTTTTAGTTCATCAATTTGATGCACTTCTGTAATATCAACAACATCAAGTTCTCCTGCTTTGAAAGATGTAATAGCTGAAGAGTTATCTGCAATTATCCTGAAATCAACCTTATCAAGTTTGATTTCCTGCGCATTCCAGTACTTCTCGTTTTTCTCAAGAATTATATTCTGATCGTGGTTCCACTCTTTTACAACAAAAGGGCCATTTCCCAATATATTTTGTGTATCTGCACCATATGTGCTCATACCACTTACAAGGGGTTGACTTTTATAAAACCCAGTATTTATCGGCATAAACACACTGCTGCAAATAAGTTCAAGAAAATATGGAGTAGGCTGATTTAACTTTACAATCAGAGTTTTATCATCCTTCACCTCAATACCTACATCTTCTTTTTTACCCTCTCCATATAAGTACTTTTCGGCACCTTCTATGCAAATAAGCAAATATCCCAAATATGCCGGTTGATAATTTGCCGGCGTAGGGTCAAGCGCCCTTAACCAGGCCTCTTTAAAATCTCTTGCGGTAATTGGAGAACCATCTGCCCAATTTGCCTCTCTTAAATAAAAAGTATATACAAGCTTATCCTCACTGATATCCCATGACTTTGCAACCCCAGGGACCGGTGCACCATTCTTGTCCTTGCGACAAAGGCCTTCAAAAACTGAATTTATTACCCTCATTGGTACAACATCGACAACCAACTGCGGGTCTAAAATATTGGGCTCGCCTCCAAGACTAATTGTTAGCTCATGCTTTTTTACTACCTTTTCGCTGCTGCATCCGGTAAAAAATATACTAAAACACATCAAGAATACTGTAAATACTAAAACACCCCTACCAGACTTCATGATAGTAAATCCTCCTTTAAGTTTTTCAGTGCTTGTCAGGATATTTTATAATATGTTACAAGATGTCAGCTAAAGAACGACAGTCTGCAAGATTTGAAGTTAAACTATAACGTAGAATTTTCAGAAAAGTAACTAAGGTATGACTAAAATATAAGTTCCTACTCTGGATAACGAAAAAACTTGATTTAATAATGTTTTCAAAATATGAGAATAGGAAGTTATTTTTTCGTTATCCCTAACCCAATGCCCGGTTAATTACTACGGGCATTGTGAAGAAATGCAAAAATCTATTCATTAATTAAAACCGTATCTCTATATCGTCCATATTTCCACCCAACCTGTGGACTGAAGACTTTATCTCCAAAAAAGTCTCATAATCTATGGTATTTTTATTCTTTTCAACGAAACCGCGAAGAGCAGGAATTGCCCTTCCGTCTCCAAAATTTCCAAGGCAAATTGCTCCGAAAATCTTGTTTTCCATTTTGTTAAAAGTGCTTTTTATTGTCCTGAATATCTTGTCATACAAGTTTCTGTCTTTTATTGTAATTCCTATCTTAACCAGGGAATCTAACAGGTATTCCTCCAAACTGTTAATGCTGCTTTCACTTAAAATCTCTATAATACGGTTTGCAGAATTTTCTCCAAGCTGAACCAATGCGCCACATATCTCCTCAACTACTATTTCACTGTCTTCCCTGATACTATCCAAAAGCTTGATTAAAGGTTCTAAAGAACTCGCAGCCTTCCATTTCCCGATAGTCCTTATTGCCATCAATGAAATAATCTGATCTTCATCATTATATAAAATGCTCTCATCAGTTATCAGTTCCAACAAGCCGTTTACAGCACTTTCATAAAAGGCTTTCAACCGGTCGGTAAGCGGATCAGGTATATCGTTGTCGCATAGTTTTGCTGCAAGTCTGAACAGTTCAAGAAGTTGTGCAATATCCTCTATATTTTTAAAATAGTCTGCCGGACTTATGCCATCAAGTTCTCCAATTGGAGTATTTGCCCATTTTTCAAGATCTGCTGCAAGATGCTGTTTTATATTTTCATCCTCAATATTTAAGAGGTCATGTGACTTATTTTCGGTAAATATTTTGTTGAAACTTTCTTCAACAGCCATGTTGTAGCTCTCAAAAAGTATTTCTGCCTTTTCCAACTTAAATGCCTCCAATTTTGTAATGGTATCGCCACTACCCTTTACTTTAAACCTTCCTTCTATCCTTCACGTAAGTGCTTCCTGGCAATGATTTAGCCTTTTTCTTTATTTCAGCAGCAATTTCTGCAATTTGTATATGGCTGATTAATTCCCTTGATTCATTAGTAACTACTGCAAGAGAAATCGAAATAAGAGGGAATTTCATAATCTGCCCCTGCCTGTTACTTGTAACTATGTACCCTCTTTGAACATCTTCATCGCAATATAGGGATTTGATTTTTTCATCAAAATCACTTATTATACCCTTGCATATTTTTTCCACTTTGTCAGGGGTACTGATAAGAACAAAATCATCCCCTCCGATATGTCCGATAAAATCGCCCTGATTTCCGTAATTATGAACATTGTCTACAATAATATCGGCAGTTAACTTTATTGCTCTGTCACCACTGGCGAAGCCATAAACATCGTTGTAAGCCTTAAAGTTATCCAAATCTCCATATATCACAGCAAATAACATGCGTTTTGCTATTCTCTGGTTTAATTCGGTCTGGATTTCAATGTTCCCTTGAAGGCCTGTAAGCGGATTCGCCCATCTGTTCCTGTCAATACGCTTGAGAGTATTCCGGACTCTGCTGACAAGCTCACGACCATTAAAGGGCTTGATAATGTAGTCATCCGCTCCTATTTCAAGACCTGTAAGCTTATCATCTTCATTATCCTGAGCAGTCAACATAATGATAGGCATCAGATTATTACTCTCATCATCCCTCAGGATTTTACACACTTCAAACCCGTCCATACCTGGCATAACTACGTCGAGTATCACCAGATCGGGCTTCTCCTCCCTGACCTTTTGTACCCCCTGCAGACCGTTTGAAGCAGTTACGACATCATAACCTGCACCACTTAAAATGTCTGTGATCAGTTTAGTCATAAATTCAGTATCATCAATTATAAGAATCTTTTTTTTAAACATGGTTCACGAACTCCCATTGAAGTATAGTTGTGAAGCTACCGTAATATATATCGGAAAAAAGTACTCAGAAAACAATATAAAATTAAAATTATTATATTAGCTTATTATATATTAAATTATCTCTTTTGAAAAGCCATCGCTATTCTTATTCACGGTAAACGCATGAAAATAAATTTAACACTAAACCCAATTTGAAGGGTT
>CAZLZR010000037.1:0-47729 GCA_964564015.1 uncultured Acetivibrio sp. | reverse complement strand
ACGGCAGGGTATCTATTTTTTCAAAGATCATTTTTCTTAATTACAGGAATGCTCCTTGTATAATAAACCATTATATCTTCAAGTGTCGGCTTTTCTATTACAACCTTTTCTTTGCACGACTTCCTGAATTCCTCTTTGTTTTGTACAAGCCCCTCAAAACCATACTGGTTCTCCCTTATACCGATAAAATCTGCTGGGTTATTATAGCAAACAAGCTCCTTTGGACCTTTTACCAATCCATAATTATCTAAAATATCGTCTTTTGCGGCACTGAATACGATTTGTCCGTTATCGATAAAGGTTATATAATCAGCAATTTTATCAAGATCAGAGGTTATGTGTGTAGAGAAAAATACACCCTTGTTTTCATCCTGCATCAAATCTGACAAAATATCCAGAAGCTCACTTCTCACTACAGGGTCAAGCCCGGACGTCGGTTCATCCATAATCAGAAGCTCTGCATGATGTGACAGGGCGACTGCCAAAGAAAACTTCATCTTCATGCCCTTAGAGAGCTCCTTTATTTTTTTCTTAGGCGAAATTCCAAAATCCTTTAAATATCTTTTAAATGCAGCTTCATCCCAATTTTTATAAAAAGAGGACATGATGCTTTTCATCTCAAGTACTGTTATTTCTTCATAATAATAACTTTCATCCAACACAAAACCAATTTTATTTTTGACTTCGATTTCGTGCTTTACATTGTCTTTTCCAAATAGTTTTATTTCACCACTATCCCTATTCATAAGGTTCAATATGTTCTTAATAGTTGTGCTTTTTCCCGCACCATTCGGCCCTATGAAGCCCATAATAAATCCTCTCTCTAAAGTCAGGTTTATGTCTTTTAAAGTAAACTCTTTAAATTCTTTTCTCAAATTTTGTATTTGCAAAATAGGTTCCATACTAAATATCCTCCTCATAAAGCAATTTCAACATTTCCACAAGTTCATCAAAGGTTAAATCACTGGATTTTGATGCATTTACAGCTTCTAAAAGCTTTTCTTCAACAATTCTTATTCTTGATTCCCTCAGCAAATCCTTATTTTGAGCCGCCACATAGGTACCTTTTCCTGGCACAATGGTTATAAAGCCATCCCGCTCCAATTCTTCATATGCTCTTTTTGTTGTTATAACGCTTATTTTCAACTCCTTTGCCAGATTTCTTATAGATGGGAGAATCTCTGCTTCCTTAAGTGTGCCTTTTATAATGCTGTCCTTTATTTGTAAAGTTATCTGCTCATATATAGGTTGCTCGGATGAATTCGACAAAACTATATCCATCATTTACCCCTTTCAAAGTTATTACTGTATATTCCGTATATATACAGTATATATTATATGCTCTATCATTGTCAATAATGACTCAAAAAATGGATTAATTTGTTAAACTAATAGATGTAAAGAAAAATACGCCCCAAATAAAAATAAGAGATCATAATAATCTCCCAAGAAAATTTTGCAACTCTTCTTTACCATATAATTTTAGCTCTTTGCTGCCCACGCAGCATACCTTAACAAAGAGTTAACCCTTCACTTATGGTACGTCTCACCGTTTAATATTTTGAACGCCCTGTATATTTGTTCCAGCAAAATCAGCCTGGCCAGTTGGTGGGGAAAAGTCATATCCGATAAACACAGCCTGTAATCAGCCTTTTGTACAAGTTCATCATCCAGTCCGAGAGAACCTCCTATTACGAATGTAATATGTGATTTACCTGAAAGGAGAAAGGAATTCAGCTTATCTGCAAATCCTTCAGAATTCAGCTTTTTCCCTTTTAAATCCAATACTATAAGTACTGAACCATCCTTAACTTTCTTTATAATACGTTCTGCTTCTTTCCTCTTTACAGTAACTTCCTGAGATTGACTCAAATTTTCAGGTGCCTGCTCATCATCCACTTCAACAATTTGAAGCTCGCAAAATCTAGACAGCCTCTTACTATATTCATTTATGCCGTCCTTCAGATACTTCTCCTTAAGCTTCCCAACTGTAATTAATGTCAGTTTCATACTTCCCCCTACACCTCTACTACTGCCCCAACTCTGTCACGTAAAGCTACCGTAAGAATTATGTCTTTGTTTGCACAAATGTCGTTTTCGCTAAGCACATTGCAAACTGTTTGGTATGCAAGCTCCGGAAAATTGTTTTCTCTGCTCAAATGGCCCAGCAAAAACTTTTTCGTTCCATTCTTAGCCAGGTATGCCACTACCTTTCCCGCCATTTCATTTGACAAATGCCCTCTGTCACCAAGTATTCTCTTCTTGAGGGGCCATGGATATGGTCCTACTTTAACCATTTCAACATCATGATTTGACTCCAACAATAAAAGATCACTGCCCATTAAATATTTCAGCAGTCCATTAGTCATATGTCCAATATCCGTGGCTGTAGTTACTTTCTTGTTATCCAAAAAGAAGTTAAAACCCACCGGATCACTTGCATCGTGAGGAATTGGAAAGGCTTTAACAAAAATATTGCCAATTTCAAACTCCTTACAATTATCAAAACACCTTTTATTCTTAATATTTACAGTCCCAATCTCGTGTTCCATAGCATTCCAAGTATTTTCGTTAGCATAAACCGGTATGTCAAATTTACGGGAGAGTATACCAGCCCCCCTTATATGGTCACTGTGTTCGTGAGAAACTAAAACAGCGCTTAGCTCAGAGGGATTTTCCCCTATGGCAACAAGCGCTTCAATAATCCTTTTACCGCTTAAACCGGAATCAATCAGTATATTTGTTTTACCATCTGATACAAAAAGACAGTTTCCACTACTTCCACTATATAAACTACAGAATTTCATCATTAGTTTTATCTCCTGACTATTTAGGAAGCCTGATAATTTCATGCTTTACTAAAATACCACGCTATTTTTCGACTCTGACAATATCAGCACCCAGGCTTCTCAGCTTCTCCTCAATACATTCATAACCTCTATCTATGTAGTTTATATTATATATTTCAGTTTCACCTTCTGCAACCAGCCCTGCAATAATCATAGCCGCTCCGGCCCTCAAATCAGTGGCTTTAACCGGTGCACCGGAAAGTTTTGGCTTTCCTTCAAATACAGCCATTCTACTCTCAACCTTAATTTGTGCTCCCATACGTTTTAATTCATCAACATATTGAAATCTGGAATCCCATATGCCTTCAGTAATTGTGCTGGTACCATTTGCCAAACACAGCAAAACCGAAGCCGGAGGATGCAAGTCTGTAGGGAAACCAGGGTATGGAAGGGTTTTAATATTCGCTTTTAATATTTCCTTCGGACCTATGACTCTGATCCAGTCTCCGTTTTCCTCAACATTTGCTCCCATTTCAACTAGTTTGGCGCTAAGTGATTCCATGTGCTTTGGAATTACATTTCTTATAGTAACATCACCTTTTGTTGCAGCAGCAGCAATCATAAAAGTACCCGCCTCAATCTGATCGGGAATCACAGAATGGGTAGCTCCACCGGATAGTGTTGTTACCCCTTTTATTTTAATTACATCAGTACCTGCTCCTTTTATATTCGCTCCCATTGCATTAAGAAAGTTGGCTACATCAACAACATGGGGCTCTTTAGCAGCGTTCTCAATTACAGTCGTGCCTTCAGCCTTTACCGCAGCAATCATTACATTAATAGTTGCTCCAACGCTGACCACATCCATATAAATCTGGCTTCCTACGAGCTTTTCTGCTTCAAGCTTAATTACTCCATGATCTATTTCAACGGTTGCTCCTAATTTCTCAAAACCTCTTATATGCTGATCTATCGGCCTATAACCAAAATCACAGCCACCGGGGAAGGCAACTTCCGCCTTCTTAAACCTTCCAAGTAATGCACCCAATAAATAATAGGATGCTCTAAGACTTTTTACCATATCATATGTAGCAGCATTTGATCGTACATACTGTGAATTGACCATAATACTGTCTTTATCATTAAATTCAACTTCACAACCCAACTCTTTCAATATATCTATTAAAATTCTAACATCACTAATCTCGGGAATATTTTCAATTTTACAGGGTCCATCAACTAATATCGCAGCAGGTATGACAGCTACTACTGAATTCTTGGCTCCGCTTATGTTTACTTCTCCAACAAGCGGCCTGCCGCCCTTAATAACAAACTTCTCCAAAAATAACGCCCCCACTCATCTTCTTTTGACCGGCAAAACATTCCATACTAATTATATTACTATATATTAATAAGTTACACATCTAAAATTCATTGATTAACGTATTTATTTTACGTTTAATTTTACTTCCTCACCATTATAAACTTTGTAGTACCTTTCCTCTATTTTTGTGCCATTTTGGAGCGCTATCCTCCAAACAGGCAAATCGTCCAGTACTTTTGTCTCCTTTCCCATAAATTGTTCGCCAAAACCAACATCTATTTTTTCAACGACCGCACCCTTATCGTAAATCAGATTTTTTATAAGCACCTGATAAGCAGGCATTATTTTTTGTCCCTTGGTAAACTCATTCACATTCCGGTTATTATATTTCAAATAACAAATTCCAGACTTTGATATGGTTATATCAATATAATTACTGTATAACCAAAACCCATCTTTTTTTTGCCTGAAGATATAACTCTTTTGACCATTTGGCAGTTCTTCCACCCTGTCTAAATGAAATTTTTCAAATACAACATTCAGTCTCTTAAACAAACTAACCAGATAGCTTTGGACTGCCTTTTCGTCATTAAGATAAATGTCATCCTTTGGATCACTATTCTTATAAACAAATGTATTTACTTTGCCAATCAACAATTCTTTATTTCCACTAACAGCCATTATATTTGTACCAAGATCATCTTCGATATACTGCTCATCTCCAAAAAATCCTTTTATTATCAAATCTTTGTCAAACATTGTATCAGAACTGATCAATGTGCCTATTTGTTTATTATATATTGGAATATCACAATTTACAACAATTCCCCGATCTTCAAGCACCTTATAAGTGCTATCAATTGTCTCAGATGATATATTATCCGAATTAAAAAGATTTGTTATCATTGTCAAAAGAAAAAGGTTCAAAAGAACAAAGATAAAAATTAATATATTTTTTGCCCTCGCCCAATCCATAATCAGTCCCCTTTTTTCTCTTTCATTTCAACTACATAGTATTTATTATCAATGGATTCTATTAACCAAACCGGCCTTAAATTCTTATCTACGGTACTGTACTTCATTTCATAAGACATACTTACGTCTTTTACAGAAAAATTGCTAAAGTTTAAATATTCATATTTTTTAAAGACATCATCAAGAATATCGTAGGGATAAGTTCTTATTTCTAAACTATTACTTCCGATAGAAAACTCTTTTAGTATCCAATAGCAACTGAGCACTTTTTTCTTATTAACACTGATTGTTATTGCATTATTAACGAACTGCCCATCCCCTGAGCCTACGGGATAGTTATAAAAACAAACATATCTTTGATTTACCTTATAATCAAAGGTAAAAGTATAATATCCCTCATAATTGTCTTTAACACCTGTGAGGTAAATTTCTGCGCCTTTCACCAATTTTTTCTTATTGCCTATAAACTGTAGGGCAATTTGCAAAGCTTCTATCTGGCTACCTTTATCAGACTTGTCAAATTGGTGCAAATACCTGTATTCCAACAGCCCATCTCTATATAACTTATATGTTTTACTGGGGTTTCTAAATACTATAGACTTATCCATCTCAACTCCCCAGGTCAACCTGTCCTTATCATTTCCCAACACATCAGTTGCAATCTTTTCCAGGTCGTCTTTCTTATCAGGGTCAAGATTTTGTATATCCTGAGGCACCATGCTTATAATATCATCAAACTCTTCCGAAGCACTTCCCTGTGGAATTAATACATCCGGCTTTATACTATAGGGAGTTTTATTGATACCCAACCACTCCCCCATAACTACATAACTATAAGAGTCATCGCCTTCTTCAAGGGTTGCAAGCATATTATTATAATCATCCCTGCCTAATCCCTTTGGCTTGTACTTCAAAACAAAACCATAGGTCTTAATTCCATCATAGACATAAAATCCAATATTATTATTGGAATCTATTCTTGGCAGCAAAGCCATTTTATATACACTGTCAAAATCCTGTCCTGAAGCATTTTCAACATTTAGCAATGAAGACAGAATACTTATACTGATCTTTGTTTTAAACTCGTACACAAAGCTCTTTTTTACAACAACATCTCCCCAATGTTCTTCAGAGTATATCTGCTTCTCAATTATATTTTTGCCACTTAATAAAACTGACATATAATATTCTACTTCACTACAAAGTTTATCAAAATAAGAGTGGTTTTCATCAATTAAAAAATGAGGTTCCCCATATCCTTCTGTGGCAGTAATTCTATATGGTCTGACATAATCGCCTACATCAATGGAAACTTTATTTTTGCTATTGGCAATAATGCTCCATAAAAAATTAGTAGGTAACCCTTCATTTTGATAACTCCAAAGGATTCCTACCTGTATAAAACTCGCAATAACCAATACCATTAATATGTACAATTTAAATCTTTCAAATCTAAACCGTCTCATCTTTTTAATTCCAGACACCTTCTTAGTAATGGTAAATTAAACTTCCTCTGCACTTCCGGTTTGAGGCTTACTAAAATCATATAGCCCTAACAAAATTTTAAAAGCATTTCATTATTCCTTATTTACTAAATAAACCATTAAGCATATCTGTAATTTTTAAAAACCCATTTTTTATAGCTTCTTTTATTCCACTGTCTAACACAGAAACTTTAAAACTGTTAATTTGGAGATTTGTTTTACTAACCAGTTTATCTGTCTCGTTCTTCTTGTAAGCTACAATTCTTATATCATTTGCACCTTTATTAGGAAGAATTACTTCCTTCATAAATATACCGGAAGCACCTATATCCCATATGTATTCTCCATCTGTATTTGCGAAAGGCTTATATTTCTGTGTGCTATTGTCGTATATCAGGAGCATAACACTTATTTCTTCCTTGACTGAATTACCGCAAACAACATAAGATTTCTTAAAAGTAGATTCGTCACCTTCGGGACGAGTTATGGTAACTAGAAACTGACTGGTATCACTAGTAGCCTTGTCAGCTAAAATTGTGTATTCATTAAGCAGTTTCTGGTTTTCTACTCCCTGTGCAAATGACGTAATACTAAAACTGGCTATCAATAGAACCAGCGTTAATATGTAAATAATTTTTTTGTACATCTCCCAACCACCTTTAACGGGTAATATGCTTTGGCATATAATACACCCAATTCATTTATACTTATATTATATATTAAGTATGTTACAAAATTGTTACACGACATTTAAGATTCAATTACATATCATTATATACCGGTAATTTTACCGTCACTTCAGTCCCCTTACCCAGTTGGCTTGAAATTGAAATACTTCCCTTGTGAGCTTCAATTATCTCCCTTGCTATTGAAAGGCCAAGCCCTGTCCCCCCCATTTCTCGGGAACGAGCTTTATCTACCCTGTAGAACCTTTCAAAAACCCTCTTTAAATCTTCTTCAGGAATTCCTATCCCGGAATCCGCTACTTTTACATACGCCTCACTATAAATTTTACCTATATATACAGTAATCTTGCCCTCTTCAGGGGTATATTTTATTGCATTGGTAAGCACATTCAGGATAACTTGCTCAATTCTATCTTTATCGGCCAATACCTGAGGATTGTCTCCTATTGTAAAACACTCAATTATTTGCCTCTTTTCCTTTGCAGACAGCTCAATCTTTTCAACGGAGCTTCTAACGAGATTCTCAAAAGAAAACACCTGCATATTCCACTGTGTCTGCTCATTTTCAAGCCTTGAAAGCTGAAGTAGATCCTTAACCAACCTTGTCATCCTGTCTGCTTCAGAGTTTATTACATTTAGAAATCTGTAAGCTGTCTCCTTATCTTCAAGAGCACCGTCCATAAGTGTCTCTGAATAGCTTTTAATTGATGTCAATGGAGTTCTCAGTTCATGGGAAACATTTGCAACAAATTCCCTTCTCATATTATCAAGTTTTTGCTGAACTGTTATATCATGCAAAACCGCAATAATACCCTCTGCTTTTTCCTGATTATCGGTTGACAAAGCAAAATATGCTTGGATATATTTATTGTCAAAGCTAAGACTGGCCTCTTTTGTGCTGAACATATCGAGATAAAGAATTTCTTCAATGGTGATCCCCAAATTGTACTTACTTGAAAATTCATTAAAATTCATGTCAAACTCATCCACACCCAGCAGCAGCTTTGATACCGGATTGGCATGAACCACTTCACCCTCTAAATTAAAAGCAATAACACCATCGGTCATATAGTTTAAGATAGTCTCTATCTTGTTTTTTTCGCGAGATATTTCATTTAAGGTCTTTTTCAATTCTTTTGCCATGTAATTAAAGGTTTTAGTAAGTTTTCCTATCTCATCGTCGGATTTAACTTCTGCTACTTGGGTAAAGTCACCTTCCGCGATATTTCGGGCTTTTTGCATAAGGTTTACTATCGGAATGGTGATGGTCTTTGAGAGCATATACCCAAATAATAAAGATAGAATGATGGCAATCAAAAATGCGTTTTGAATAATACTATTAAACTTGTTTAGAACAACTCCCCATTCATCTCTGTAAAATCTGAAATATAAAATAAAATCCCCTTTTTCCCTGGCATAGTCAAAAAACACTCTGTCACTACTGTGAATAGCTCTTCCTTCATTCCCATTTTTCCCTGCAAGAGCAGATAAATAGTTTTTTGAATTAATTATTTCTTCTATAAATTTGTCACTATCTTCTTCAAACAGGTTGTCACTTGAATGAATAACATTATTTGAATGTTTATCGATAACAGTGTAAGTTACATAGTCTCTAACCATAAAGAGAACGATTGCACTATAGTTGTCTTTTAGGTCCATAATTATCTCGCTCTCAGTAGGGCTATCACTTATTCCCCAACTCTCAAACCCTTTATCTATCCTGCCTTTAAAATCCTCATAGTATGCAGATTCCATAAAATAGTTTAATGCAACACTCACTGTAATCATCAAAGCAACTGTTACAAGTATAAATATAATAACTAGTCTCCATTGTAAACTTCTTAGAAACTGAAAATTTCTAAAAAACATATCCGTCCTCGCAATTCACTCATTCTTTATCCAACTTTGTTGAAATAATATCCAACCCCTCTTTTAGTCATAATATAATTAGGGTTGCTTGGATCTGCCTCTACCTTCTCTCTGAGCCTTCTAACTGTTACGTCTACTGTACGCACATCACCGTAATACTCATAGCCCCAAACCTTTTCCAACAAGCTTTCTCTCGAAAATATCTGACCCTGCTGAAGAGCTAGGAACTTCACCAGTTCAAACTCCCTCAATGTGAGTTCGACTACCTGATTATCCCGTTTAACTTCATAGCGGTCTATGTTAATTTCCAGATCCCCGCATTTTAGAGCATTAGTCTCTTTCGTAACTGTATTATCAATTGAAACCCTTCTTAAATTTGCTTTGACTCTAGCCATTAGCTCTCTGGTACCGAAAGGTTTGGTAATGTAATCATCCGCCCCCAGCTCAAGACCTAAAACCTTGTCAACCTCTTCCTCCTTCGCTGTGATCATTATTATAGGCGTAGAAATAGTCTGCCTAAGCTTACGACACACAGTAAAGCCGTCCATCTTCGGTAACATAATGTCCAGCAAAATAAGGTCAGGCTTTTCCCTTAAAGCGCATTCTAATGCCTGTTCTCCATCGCTAGCTTCAATTGTTTGAAACCCTTCCTTAACCAAATTAAATCTTAAAATATCGACTATGTTTTTTTCATCTTCTACAATTAGTACCTTTGCGTTCACAAAATACCCCCCTTATTTATGGAAGTTATATTTCAAACAGTATCTCGTTTGAACAATACTATGACCTCTTCAATGGCAAAAAAATAAATCAATTTTATTTAATGCTTATATAATTATAGCATTTATATTACAAAATTGAATATATATTTTAAGACAACCCAACCAATTTATAGAATTATGTCCAATTAATAATTAACTTATTAAAATATTATGCATTATGTTGATTTAATTCCAAAATGTGTTATAATGAATTAAGAAGTTTTCTTAATTTACTTACATCTATTTCTGCATAAGCTTTCTTGCATTTCATAATTCTAGTTCAGGGGGGCTGCAATAATGTCAAACCAATTAATGTATTACCTTATTACCGGAATGCACCTCAAGTTAAACAGACTAATTGAAATCAAGGGTTTTAATCTTTTAGACGAAGATGTTCAGCATTATAGCAGGAGATTAGATAGAGTTTTAGATCATTATAATAAAATTAGTTATAAGGACAAGCAATTGAAGATCAATGCCAGTGCCTCATAACAGTAATCTTGATAAATCCATAAAATTTTAATTTTGTTAACGGGCGGTCATTGACCGCCCTATATTAATTACCATTCTCTGCTTTTTTATACGTGGGTACAATAAGCTTTATATAATCCGATATACCATCGGAATCCTTCATTATGATTTCCTTGAGACAATCCAATTCTCTTTTAAGAAGTGCTAAATCCGTGTGTATTGGCTTAGCCACATATATCTTGTTGTTTTTTGTGGATTCAAGCCCCTCTTCTTTAAGCAACAACTCCTCATAAAGCTTTTCTCCAGGCCTTAATCCCGTATATTCTATATTAATATCTACATCAGGTTCAAATCCGGACAGCTTTATCAAATTTTTGGCCAAGTCACAAATTTTAACCGGTTCACCCATATCAAGAACAAAGATTTCTCCGCCTTTAGCCATAGCCCCCGCCTGTATTACTAATTGTACAGCTTCAGGTATAGTCATAAAAAATCGTGTAACCTCAGGATGGGTTACAGTAACCGGACCACCCTGCTCAATCTGCTTTTTGAATAAAGGGATTACGCTTCCGTTACTTCCAAGAACATTTCCAAACCTCACTGCAACATATTCTGTTTTGCTAATTCGGTTGAGTGCCTGGATAACCATCTCTGCAATCCTCTTTGTGGCCCCCATTATATTGGTTGGGTTAACGGCCTTGTCGGTGGATATAAGAACAAAACGTTTCACCCCATACTTGTCCGCACATTCAGCAACATTAAGGGTTCCAAACACATTATTCTTAATGGCCTCAGTAGGATTAGTCTCCATAAGCGGAACGTGTTTATGGGCTGCTGCATGAAACACAACATCCGGTTTGTGCATTTCAAAAATACTTTCAATCCTTTGTTTTTCCCTTATATTAGCAATAACTGTATGGAGTTCAATTTCAGGGTTGTTATACAACAACTCATTTTGTATGTCATAAGCGTTATTCTCATAGTTATCAAGTATAATCAGCTTTTTGGGAGAAAATCCCGCAATCTGCCTGCAAAGCTCCGAACCTATAGATCCGCCTCCACCGGTTACTAGAACTACCTGCCCCTTGATATAGGATGAGACCTCATTCACATCAAGGTTTACCGGCTCCCTCCCAAGCAAGTCTTCAATATTGACATCCCTTACCTTTTGCATTACAACCGTTTCATCAATAAGCTGTGATACTGAAGGTAATATCCTCACCTTGCACTGAGTCTTAGAGCACTCTGCAAATATCTCGTTTATGACTGTATTACTTGCTGATGGTGTTGCAATTATTATTTCATCAATTAGATATTTTTCAACTATTTTTGAAATGTCCTTTCTTTGACCTTTTATTGGTACACCATTAATTTTCTTCCCTTGCTTGAATACATCGTCATCAACTATTGCTACAGGGGTACTCTTCAATTCAGGATGCATCTTCATTTCCTTTACAATTATTGCTCCTGCGTCACCACCACCAAATATTAAAACCCTTTTTGAATTTTTAATACGTATTATTTCGCCTTTAATTACTCTCCTAAATATGCGATACGCAAATCGAATACCTGCCACAAGGAATACGTCCGTAAGCATGCATATCAGTAATATACTTCTTGGAACAGCTGTCCGGGACAGGAATACATAACTTATCATTATTGAATTACTTACAAAAGTTGCTGAAACTATTAATCCCATTTCGTAAATTCCCGCATACTTCCAGAGGCTGTTGTAAAGCCTGAATATAATATAGGTAATAATTTTAACGCAGGTAGCTATTAATGCCAGCTTTAGTATAGGCTGAGTAAAACGTTCAGGTATACTTTCATAGCTAAAATCAAATTTTAACAGGTATGAAGCTATTAGAGATATATTGATTATAATTATGTCAAAAGGCATTAAGGCATATACCCTTATTTTTCTTTTCATAAGCTGACCTCCTGCTGATTTATATTAGTACTTTTATCTATAATAATGCTGATTCGCAAAAATCACCAGATGTTGCATCTGGTTTAAACTAATCAATAATCGTCCTATGAGAATTATAATTCATTTTGTATCTAAATTACAACCCTTGACTAATATTTACAATAAAAGGTCTACTAAACTTATCAAGGTTATACAAAGATTTCAATTCTATTTGTTAATTGGCTCTAGAAATGTATTTGGTTTTATGCCCATAGTTAACTGTTATGTTGGCAATAGTTAACGATCGTATTACACACCAAATTTAAAGAAACATTATATAAACCAAGTTAATAATTCCATTCTTTTGAAACCAAATTATTCTCAAACCTTTTCAAATAAGAATAATGGTTCAAGTGAATTTACTCCATAACGTACAGCGTCAATGTCAGATAGAATTTCCATATGAGTGGAAACACTTGATTTAAAACCATCATTTGCAATTATTTCAAATATATCTCTCCCAAATAATCGAACATGGTCTTCTTGTCCATACAAATGCAGCCTTGCAGAATCTGATGATATTCCCGGGTCACTAAAAGTGTTGTAAAGCACTGGACTATATGGTGTTTGTAATATTGCAAATCCACCAACTCTAAGCACACGATTAAGCTCTTTCAATGCTGTAGAAACCTCATTTACATGTTCTAATACATGGTTAGCTATTACAAAATCAAATGTATTATCTTCAAAAGGAATTGACAACATATCTATTTTCTGAATATCCTGAGACGATGGATAAAGGTCTGCTTTTATATACTTTAATGGTTTACTCTCACTAATCATCTGAGATATATATCTTTCAGGAGCAAAATGAAGAATTTTTGCATTTGTGAATTTGTCAATAAGTCCTAATTTTGTTGCATACAAAAATAAATGACGTTCCCTATCATTACATTTACAACGCGGGCACATAAAATTTTTAGTATCACTACCGATTATTTTTAATTCAGTAAAAATATCACTTTTACATTCTATTTCATAAGGAAGAAATCCACCTACTGTTTTATTACAAATGCAACAATACTTTTTTGAACCTTTCCCTACATACTTTAGCACATTACAACGTAAGTATCTTATACCACTTTTTAACATAAATTTACTCCTTTATTTATATTTATAATCTTAAAGATAATTAATATCAACATCGATTTTCTTTACTCAGAATAATATTACAGATATTATCCACATCTTCTATTTTCAAGTCAGCAAATAGTGGCAATGTCAGAACCCTTTTAGAAATATTTAATGCAACTGGTGTTAAACCAACATCGAATTTTCCATGAAAGCATTCAAATGTATTAGTCAATGGATAAAAATACTTTCTTGAAACAATGTTGTTTTCTAGCAACCTGTTGTAAACTTCATTTCTGGTTGCACCAAAAGCTTTATTGTCAAATACCACTGGAAAGTAGGAGTAATTTGGTAATACATCCTGCTGTATTGAAGGTATTTTAATTCCCTCAATATTACTTAAATTTTTTATATATCTCTCATAAACTTTTCTGCGCTTTTCAATTTCATCATTTATATGTCTTAGATTGCAAATACCCATAGCAGCTTGAAATTCATTCATTTTTGCATTAGCACCTATACCGTCTACGACTTCAGGTCCTCTTATTCCAAAATTTTTAAGACGATAAAGGTTTAAACCAAATTCCTCATCTTTAAAACTAACAGCTCCACCTTCTATAGTATTGAATACTTTGGTAGCGTGAAAGCTGTATATAGATGCATCACCAAAACATCCGATGCCTGAATCTTTATATTTAACTCCAAAAGTATGAGCAGCATCATAAATAACTTTTAGCTCATGCTTCTTAGCAATTCTTTCTATTTCTTCGACATTACAGACATTTCCATATACGTGAACGGGTACGATTGCAGATGTTCTATCATTAATCAATGCTTCTATCTTTGTTGTGTCTATAGTATAATCTTCTGAATTAATATCGCAAAAAACAGGTTCAAGACCATTTCTTACGATAGCATGAGTTGTAGATGCAAATGTAAATGGTGTTGTTATAACTTCACCCTTAAGCCCCATTGCTTGAATAGCAAGTTCAAGTGCCATGTGACCATTGGAAAACAAAGAGATATTTGGGACAGCAAGATAATCCTTTAGTTGCGCTTCCAGTTCTTGATGTTTAGCCCCCATATTTGTAAGCCAATGAGTATCCCAAAGGGGTCTTATTTCTTCTATATATTCTTCAAAGCCAGGCATCGAAGAACGGGTTACTAAAATTTTCTCACTCATCTTTATGATCTCCTTATAAAAAGACTGATATGTTTAACAATTAAATTCCTTTTTCAGAATACTCATAATAATAATATCTACATACTCACCATTTTTGTATACTGCTTCCCTTTTTATTCCCTCAACTTTGAAACCTACCTTTTCATATAGGTGAAGCGCCTTTTCATTGTTTTTTAAAACAGATAATTCAACTCTTCTTAAATTTATATCATTAAAGGCATAATTTAACATAGACTTAATTGCAAAGGTTCCAATACCTTTTCCCTGATTTTCAGAGTCACCGATCATAATATGAAATTCACAACTTCCATTTATATAATCAATAGAAAGTAAGCTTACTAAACCAACAATTTCCTTCGAATTACTCGAATTAACAATTGAACACCTGATTGAGTTACCACGGTTTGACATATATGATTCAAACCATTTCTGATCAACATCAAGATTAATATATCGAAAAGGTGCTCCAAGGCTTGAAATAAGTTTCGGGTCGTTTCTCCACTTATTAATCTGCTCCAAATCGGTTCTCTCGATCTCTCTTAGCTGATACATCCCACAGCCTCCTTACATTATCCGGTATTTACGCACTATTTAGGATTCATTATATAACTATTATACATTAGTCCTAGCTATCCAACTAGTATTTCATCTTCAAATTATATACTCTTTATTGTTAGTTGAAAATGCAGTATTTCTCAGATTTTCTGCTGCAAAAAAATAATATAGGTAATTAAAAGATGTTATACTAGTTAATTATATCCACTTTTATTGTTAAAAACTAAAATTTAATCCAAGTTCAATAATTCTTTAACTTTTCTTACTATATAATTCATGTTTTCTGTCGTATATCTTTGGTCACATGGCAAGGGTAAAATGTTTGCTGCATAATCATATTCCAGTTTCCCTTTCAACTTTTCGTTGATAACATTAGGCCAAAGTGTTGGAATGTAAATTTTCATATCGGAAAGAGCCTTTTTTATTTCAATACCGTTTTCTATAAGAAATGGATATGCAAAAGCTCCATCTGCAAACCTTGGTTTTAGTTTATTATGTATACCAAGCATACTATCCAAATATGCATAGTTTTTATTCCTTGTGTTACGGATATCTTTATAGTCGATTGCTCCAAGTATATTATGAGTTAAATCAGACATATTTTTGATATCTTGATTATTTAATAGTTCTTCATTTTTTTGAAATTCACCATAATACTGAGAGCCGGTACCTTCATATCGCCCTAGTAGATGAGTAAATCTATCTTTTGAAACATCAGTTTCTAAATCATATCCAATTTTTACCTTTGTGGACAAATAAGCACCATCAGGAACCCCAAAGAACTTTCTGCAAGAATATATAGTATCAATATTTTCAACTGGTTTTTGGAAAAATGCTTGCGTATTGTCTATGATAATGTTGTAATACCTTTGTTTTAAATTGAGCACTTTGTTGTTATCTAATTGACCGAAATAATTAACGATGTATATATACTCATTTTTATCCAGTAAATTTTGAAATACAGGCATAAAGTCTGAGTTTATATGGTAAAAGTCGAAATCATAATCATGAATTTTTAATATATTTATAACAGAATCACATATATAATATGGAATGTACAACTTTTTTATTTTTTTTGCCTCAAGAAGATACATCAGAGCATTTCTGCCTGTATTAATTGAAATTAAATTGTTATAGTACTCATTACTTATAAGTCGTTCTAATTGAAAATAACCGCCTACTTCATCCATAAATGCTATCTCCTATATCAATTCGTAATTTATTAGCATTTCTTTTATTTCTTCAACTGAATTAAACATCATAACATCTATTATCGAAAGATTAGGAACAAAGTCGTTATTAAACTGTTTGTATTTAATGACCCCTGTTTTTAAAAATCCTAAATTTATCCCTTCCTTAGAAAAATCACTTACTGAATACAATTCTTGTCCTCCTATAGCATTAATATATTCATTAGCCTTAAGTAATTTGCAGATTTCTATAACTTTATCCTGCCCTTTCAACTTTGTATCTTTATTGATTTCAGACGAAACAATCAATTCTGTTTTTATTGATAAATAGTCACAAATTTTCCTTAATGAATATTCCAAATATTTGGCCAAATTACTCTCCTTATAGTAGAATATATCCTCAATAACAGGATATAAATCTTTATAATACGGTGCTTTTTTATATAAATTCTCAATCATTTTCATGTTTTTCTTAACAAAAATTATATCATTAGATACACCAACTTCATTAATAAGCTTATTAGGACTTGCACCATCCATTTTCAAATTAATTAATTTGGGTTCATTATTAACTAGAATTCTATTCCTATTTATCCAACCACCTTTTATAAAATTTACATCATCATATATAACATATTTATCTACTGCATTTATTAACTGCCAATATCCTATATACGGAAAAAAATATGGTTGCATTATACCCAGCTTCACCTTATCACCTCTTTTTATTACTCAACATACCTGTAAATGCTGTAATTAGGTAAGTGTAGCATTCCAGTTTTATTATTTTTGCTATATAAATATAAATAATGCATCCGGTAAACACTTGTGATATCAAAGTTAAGTACACCGGCATGTTTAACCAGTTCAAACTATATATTACACTTCCCATTAATAATGATAATATCAGTAATGGTATTATATCCTTACACTGTTCACTAATACTATAATTAAGTAATTTTTTATTGGGAAATGAATTAATAAATGATGATATTACTCCACTAATCAATGTACCAATTGCAATCGCATAAACACCATACCTTAATGAAATTACCAAAATTGCAAGGCCTATTGTTTTCTTTATCAATTCAATTTTCAGAATAATTTCGCTGCGACCTAAAGCATTTATGGCTTGCATATTGGCAGTATGTATAGGCCACAAAGCATAGGAAAAACAAAAAATCCTTAAAAACGGAACACATGGCAACCATTTATCAGTCAGTACAATTTTAACCAAGGACTCTGCTACTACTGCCAGCCCAACCATAAGAGGAAAAACAATAAATGAACTTGTAACAATCGAGCGTCTTACCATGTTTTTTACTCTTTGTTTGTCATCCTGTTCTTCTGATAATACCGGAAGCATAACTGACTGAATCGAACCATTTATATTTGAAACAATAATTTGTGGAAACTGATCTCCTCTATTGTAAAATCCAAGTATGGTAGGGTTAAAAATCTTCCCAATAATTAAGCTACGCAGGTTCATATATAGGGTGTCAATCAATATTGCAACAAGCAGTTTCCACCCAAATGCAAATAAGCTTCGGACTCTTTTTAAAGAAAAAACCAACTTAGGTTTCCATCTAACAGTATACCCTAAAACTAAAACCATAATAAAATTGCTTGTTAGCTGTTGGGCAACTAATGCCCATACACCAAACCCATTATAAGCCAATATAATCCCTATTATTCCAGATACTGACACTGCACTTATACTACTGAAAAAAAGTTTTTTAAACTGCATTTTTTTTGATATTACAGCACTTTGTATTGAATTAAAGCACCCCAAAAATAATGTTATTCCCAAAACTCTTATTATATCTATTATCTCCGGAATACCATAAAAATCAGCTATTAATGGAGCTGTAAGAAAAAGCATGATGTATAATATAATTGTTACAAATAAGCTTATATAAAACACGGATGAAAAATCGACTTCATCAGTGTTTTTCTTTTGAATCAGTGAAGTATTAAACCCACTTTGAACAAATACGTTCGATATTGTAATAAATATCGCTATAAGTGACAATACTCCAAAATCATTAGGCGTAAGAAGCCGTGCTAAAACTATTTGTACAATAAACTGTATTCCTTGAGTTCCACCCCGTTCCATCATCTTCCAAAATAAAGATATTATAACTTTTGATTTTGTACTCGTATTCTGCATATTATTTCATTTCCTCAAAAAGTAATTTATATTTTATAGGTATTTACTTCTTCCTTTTCTCATTAACCATGCTATTTTAATAAATGGATATTGAATACATATTGTCACTAAATATAGTATAATAAAAATTTTATGGTCAAACTGAGAAAGTTTATCTAAAAACTCTCGGAAATTTATATTACCAGTTTTTTTAAATGCAGCTTTTAATAATCGCATTGCATACATCTGACTACTTATGACTATACTTTCATTAGACACATTTGCTTTTTTAGCATAATCATACAAACTTTTATAGAATAGGACTTCTGTATTAATATTATTTAATTTTTTTGCCATAGCACTATAGCTAGCACCATTATTCGTAACAAATCTATAGGCACTCCACACACTTTGGATACATCTTATTTTGCCATTTGCCGCCAAAACAAAGGCTTTAATTCTGTCTTCAGGAATTGAAATGCCTTCAACAATATAGTTTAGTGAGTTATCTAAAAAATAGTTTCTAATTAGAATTGAAGCTGTTTGCCCTGGCAATAAACCTTTGCGGTATTCTTTTAAAGTATATTCTTGTTTTTTACATTCAGGATATTTCTTATTCGTATCGGCACCATATTCATCAATTATTTTTACGTTATGAGCAACAGCAACATAATCCTCATGCTTTTCTAAAAAATCAACTTGTTCTTGCAACTTTCCTTTATATATCCAATAGTCATCTCCTTCAAGTACGATGTAATATTTTCCTCTCATGCGGGAATACAAGTCCTTAAAATTAGCAACAGCTCCCAGATTTTTTTCTCTATAAAACAACTGGAAATTGCCAGGTAAATTGTATTCGAGATTTTTTAATATTGCCCTGCTACTATCTGTTGAACAATCTTCGCCTATCAATACCTCATATTCAAAATTAACTTCTTGCATCAAAATACTGTTTATAGCTTTTTCTAGATACTTTTCATGATTATATATAGCTACAACAATTGATACCATTATTTTCGATTCCATAATTGTCTCCTCAACTAATTAATGCGGTTAATTCACATATGCTATATAATCCGACATTAAACCTGCTAATTATATACAAATATATACAAACATCATATTTTTGTCAAATAGAATAATAATTATTAACTTCATTTGGTTTACAAAATATCAGCTTAACCCTTTTGATTTTATTTTTCAAATGAGATTTTTTCCTAAAGTATTAGACATTGCATTTATAACAAATTATTATTACTGTTAACTAGTATACATAAATCAATAATTTGGTAGTATTGACTTAAAATAAATATTCAATTTTGTAATATAAATGTTATAATTATATAAGTTATAACAAGTAGCCCAAGGAGTGAGGTTTATGACAGAAAGAATTTACTTAGCTTCTCCTCATATGAGTGACGAAGGGTATGAAATGGAATATATAAAAGAGGCATTTGAAACAAATTGGATTGCTCCACTAGGTAAAAATGTAGACGAATTTGAAAACGAGTTTGCTAAAAAGGTAGGATCTAAACATGCTGCTGCTTTATCAACAGGAACCAGTGCTATTCATCTTGCCTTAAAAGCAGCTGATGTTGGTAAGGAGGATATTGTTTTTTGTCAGTCACTTACTTTTTCTGCAACAGCTAACCCAATAATTTATCAAAATGCCATACCTGTATTTATTGATAGTGAATACAACTCCTGGAACATGAATCCTGATGCTCTGGAAGAAGCATTTGAGAAATATCCAAATGTTAAGGCTGTCATTGTTGTACACCTTTATGGTATTTGTGCCAATTTAGACAGGATTTTAGAAATTTGCAGCAAGCATAATGTACCTCTTATAGAAGATGCAGCTGAAGCTCTTGGATCTTATTATAAAGGTAAGCATGTTGGTACTTTTGGAAAATTTGGTGTTTTCTCTTTTAATGGCAATAAGATAATAACAACTTCCGGTGGTGGTATGCTTGTTTCTGATGATGAAGCAAAAATTGCCAAAGCAAGATTTTGGGCGTGTCAGTCAAGAGAACAAGAAAGGCATTATCAACATAACGAGCTTGGATACAACTATCGAATGAGTAATATTCTTGCAGGAATTGGAAGAGGACAACTTAAGGTCCTTGATCAAAGGGTTGCCAAGAAAAGATATATTTTAGAGTTTTACAAAAGAGAACTAGGCCATCTGGATGGAATACAGTTTATGCCTATTAATAGCTGGAACGAACCAAATTACTGGTTAAGCTGTATTACTTTGTGTGGTAATGTCAAACCACTTGATATAATACTTGCTCTGGAAAAGGAAAATATTGAGTCCAGACCAATTTGGAAGCCAATGCACATGCAGCCTTTCTTTCAAAATTATGATTATGTTGGAAAGGATGTTGCTGAAAAAATTTTTCAAAATGGTGTTTGTCTGCCATCAGATACAAAAATGAGCGATAGGGATTTATATAGAGTAGTTGATATTATAAAAGGGGTTTCTAAAAAATGGAACTAAAAAAAGGTTTTTATCGTCGCTTTATAAAAAGACCTCAGGATTTCCTTCTTTCATTAATAGCACTAGTGGTACTAAGCCCGTTTATTCTTATTATAGCAGTACTGGTTAGAATAAAAATTGGTAAACCAATCATATTTAAACAGGTGCGTCCCGGACTCAATGAGAAAGTATTTAAAATGTATAAGTTCAGGACCATGACTAACGAAAAAGATGAGCATGGAGAATTACTGCCTGACAGTGCCAGGATCACGAAATTTGGTAGCTTTTTGAGATCGACCAGTTTAGATGAGTTACCAGAGCTTTGGAATATTGTTCGTGGAGATATGAGTATAGTAGGCCCCAGACCACTTTTAATACAGTATTTACCACTCTATAATGAGGATCAGAAGAGGCGTCATGAGGTAAGACCCGGACTTTCTGGATATGCGCAAGTAAACGGTCGTAATGCAATAAGCTGGGAAGATAAATTTAGGCTTGATACTGAGTATGTGGACAATATAAGTTTTATTGGAGATTGGAAGATTATTTTTTTAACAATAAAGAAGGTGTTTTCACGTGAGGGAATAAGTTCAAACACATCAGTTACTATGGAACCTTTTAAGGGTTCCCAGGAAGGTGTGAAGCTATGAAAAACAGGCTTATAATTATAGGTGCAAGTGGACATGGGAAAGTAGTGGCTGATATAGCCTCCGGTATAAACAAATGGAAAAGTATTGCTTTCTTAGACGATAATCGTGATTTAAAAGAATCATTGGGATTGAAGGTAATAGGCACATATGCAGATGCTTTTAAATTTATAGATGACTCTGATATCTTTATAGCAGTTGGAAACAACTCTATCAGAGAAAAGATGCATGAAGAACTTGAAAGTGCAGGCGCTAATATTCCTGTCTTAATCCATAAAAATTCAGTGATTGGGTCGAAGGTAGAAATAGGAAACGGGACAGTGATTATGGCAGGTACAGTAATAAACTGTTGTACTACAATTGGTAAGGGATGTATTATTAATACAGGTTCTACCCTTGATCATGATAATACTATTGAAGATTTTGTTCACATATCACCAGGTGTCCACCTGGCTGGATCGGTCAAGCTTGGAAAAGGATCATGGATCGGTATTGGGAGTTCAGTAAGCAATAACATTAACATCACAAGTGGATGTAAAATTGGCGCAGGTACTGTAGTAATAAAAGATATATCTGAATCCGGGACTTATATTGGAGTTCCAGCAATTAAGAAAAGATGAATTTATTGATTAAGGAGAAGGAAAATGTGGTTACTCATAAAACTTCTGTTTTTTATAAGTGGATTTATTATAGTATGGGCAATGGTGGGATATCCCCTTTCTCTAAAATTGATTGGAAGATTTTTTAAGCTTAGTAAACTTAAAAAAGATTACTCTCACAAACCAACTGTAACAGTTATGATTGTGGCACATAATGAAGAAAAAGTAATACTGGAAAAACTTCGAAATATTATGGAGCTTGATTATCCAAGGGAAAAAATTGAGTTTTTAGTTGCCTCCGATAATAGCACAGATAGAACTAATGAAATTGTAAAAGATTTTATTGAAAAGAACCCTGACAGATCCATAAGACTATATGAAGTGAAGTTCAGAAAAGGAAAAACTAATGCACAAAACGAAGCACATAAAACTGTGACTACAGAATACCTTGTTATGACAGATGCAAATTCAATGATGGAGAGGAATTCGGTAAGTGAGTTAATGGCAGCTTTCACTTCCGAAGACATTGCATACGTCTCAGGTAAGTTGTCAATTATAAATCAAGCTACAAGTGATGTGAGCAATGCAGAAGCAAGCTATTGGGATAGCGACTTGGCTGCTCGTGAAATTGAGGCAAGAATTCAGACAATAACTGCTGGAAATGGTGCATTATATGCTTGCAGAACAAAAGATTATTATGATTTTAATCCAATTGAATGTCATGATAGTTCAATGCCCATTTATTATGCACTTAAAGGCAAAAAAGCCATATGCAATCATGATGCTGTAGCTTATGAAAAGGCCGGAGAAATAATCCAAGATGAATTTAAACGAAAAGTAAGAATGAACAGAATAATACTTAAACATATTTTGCCCGACCTAAGAATTTTGAATATTTTTAAGTACAAATGGTTCTCTTACTTTTATTTTGGCCACAGAACATGCAGATATTTGTTATGGATATCTCACCTATTTACATTTGCAACTAGTGCCTTGCTTATCTTTGAATCATGGTTTTATTTAATGGTTTTTGTAGCACAAATACTATTTTATTTATTGGCATTAATAGGATACTTTTCTAAAAATAAACTTCTCACATTGATATATTATTATACAATTACAATTATTGCACAATGGCTGGGTGTATTTAGAGTATTGACCTGTAAAACCAAACCCTTCTGGGAAAAGGCAGAAAGCACCAGATAGAAACTTATTGAGTTAAAGAAATATATTATTAGAAGATTTTAACGATTAGCAGGGATTTCGTAGCACTCGTTAATTAGTTTCTTAGTAATGATATTCCAGTCACATACCTCATTAATGAAGTTATAATTATCAATACCCATTTGTTTTAATGTTTCTTTATCGCATTTTTCAATAACATATAGCATTAGATCTTCAAAACTCTTATCATCATTATCTGCAATAAACCCTGTCTTTCCATCAATCATATACTCTTTAAAGCATCCGGCATCTGTACATAAAAAAGTCTTTTTAAACTTTGCGGCAGTAAATATAACAGCACTCATACTCGCATGCCTATATGGCAGTATTACACAATCACAAGAATTAAATAAAAAATCTGCAACATCCTTATCAACAAACTCACTTAAATAAATGATGTCCTTTCTTTCCCTTATTAAAGGTTCCAATTTGGTAAGTTCTTTGTAATCAACATTTTTTCTACCCGCTAAAATTAATAGGTTGTTATTATCCTTTGTCTTTAGCCATACGTTAACTAATCTATCCGTACCTTTATTGTAAAACATATTGCCCAAAAACAAAAATATTTTATCAGCCTTTTTACATTTTTCTTTAAGTGGGAGATCAATACCGTTTATGTCCGATAAAGCATCTTCTTTATTGTTTTCATACTTCCCAAATTTTTGAATATATAACTTTTTACTATCCAGCCTAAAATATTTATCCAGTTCTTCCCTGATAAAATTTCCGTGGATTACAATTGTATCAAATTTCTCGTACACTTTTTGTAATATGTTAACCTTCTGCTCCCCATTAATGTGAGGTATTGCATTATGAGCTGTAAGAACAAGCTTTTTGCAGTGCTTTTTAAGCTTATCTAAAAACTTAATATCGAGTGAATAGAATAAAAGCCATTGAATATGTATTATGTCATAATTATTCTTTTTGACTAACTTAAATATCCTTCGATATCCAAGCCAATATTCATATCCCCTCAATACCCTTCTTATTAATCCCCTTTTCATGTTTTCAGAAAATCTAAAAAAAATGTTATAGGCCTTATAAGAATTCTTTTTGTATGGGTAATAATAATTTGTCACTAGATCAACTTCCGCATTATTTGACATGCCCGAACAGAATCCATTTGTATACTGGTCAAGCCCGTTTATTCCCCAAGGATCTATTACTAATATCCTAATAATAATTCACCCTTTCGTTAGTTATTTCCCTGCAAATATATTATTCTACAATATTATGGTCAAGGAAATGTATTTCGATGCTCCTGGAATTATTTAGTATCATCTTCAACACTATTTTTGATAGTATACACACTCCTATCAAATTAGCCTTCATAATAACCCTAAAACTTTCTGATTGATTTACCAGTCTTTTTACAATCCTTTATTGCCCATACCAAAGCCTTAGAAAGCTTTTTTTCGCCAAGCAAAAAGTATTGCACTATTCTCACCATCCTAATGATGTAATTAACCGCAAATGCATATATTTTTTTTAAACCTGTAAAATTTTCCAATATAAATAAAAGCTTATTCCTGCTGTAATAGTAAATATTTAGCGGAGATTTTACTCCTGTTGATTTACTAACCTTATGATAAATTTTACTTTGAGGAACTACCTTTATTTTAAGGCCTTTCTGCCTTATCTTATAGCAAAAATCAGTATCCTCAAAGTATAAGAAGTATTCTTCCGGCAAGAACCCTACTCTATTTAATACATCTGTGCTGATTAAGAAACAGCAACCAGTTACAAAATCATTTTCAGTTGGCTTTTCTATACCATCTTTAGTCATACTATAACTACCTTTTAATTTAAAATACTTACCTCCTGAACTCCATATACCTTGTCTATTGTTGTAGTAATATATAACCGGAGCGCATATACCTGTATCTTCATCATAGTTATTAACAAGGCTTTCAATAAAATCTTCTTCCACTACTGTATCATTATTAATTACTATAACATAGTCAGCTCCATTTTTAATTGCATACCTGATCCCTAAATTATTACCTCCTGCGTAACCTAAGTTTGTCTCACTCTTTATCATAATTATATCATCGAATTTATCACTAATCCCATCGGCAGAACCATCGCCAGAGGCATTATCTACAACAACCAAAGTCACATTATATACGCTCTTTACCATTTTTAAACTTTCTATACATTCTACGGTATCATCTAACCCTTTGTAATTAAGAATAACTACAAAAACATTCTTCAAATTATTCCCTCCCTAAATTATACTACAGAGGATTTCAAGCATTCTTCCGGATACTTTTTATCCTTATACATAAACACAAAATATAAAATCACTGCTAATATAAGTGAATTAAAAGGCAACAAGATATATCCTTGAAAAAACATAGAGAAACAATACATGCATAATAGCAAATTTACATTTACACTTTTTAATCTCTTATTTGCAACAAAAACTAAATAGCATAAACTTGCTATAATCAAGAATCCACCAACAATGCCTAAACATACAAATAAATAACTAATCGCTTCTGATGTTAACAAATCGTCAACTAAAATAAATTTATTTAAACTAAACGAAAGTGAATTGAGCCATCTAACATCATTTCCCATACCCACTCCAAAAAAGTTCGAATTGCTAAAACATAGTTTGATTCTCTCATATAAATTATAAAATCTATATACAGCTGATCCGTCTGAGCTATCCCATATAATCATTACTGTACCTATTCTCTTTAAAGTTCCAATATCTGATTTTATAAACATATTACTTATATCAATATAGAATTTTATAAACAAAATTCCGCCTAGCGTAGAAAACAACAAGGTAAGTACCTTCAAATATTTGTTAAGTTTTGAAAAAATCAATATCATAAAATAAATAAATAATAGTATATATCCTGATATGCTTTGTGATAATACAATTGAGAACAAAATAATAATTTCTTTAAAACTCATCGATGATTTTTCATTACTGTCAAACTTTTGATTTAATCTTCCTATTGAAAGTAAAATTAGTTGAAAAAAAGAATAATGTGAAGGTTCTCTAAATATACTTGAAAATCTTACACTTCCATATGTTACAACAAACTTTGAATCTCCTATTAGCAGAGGATTGCCAGTTGCATAGTATACTACGTACTGTATAAATAATAGTATGCAAATAATAAAAGCAATATTTAAAGACGCTCTTGACAACTCATATGGTTCTACGTTGTCCTTGATAAATTTTGAAATCAAAATATCGGTTGTAATAAATATAGCCACTATTTCAAAAAACGCCACAATAAAATCCAGTCTATTGAAAAAAGAATGATTACCGTTTATTGCAAGACCTATCAAGATATAAGCAAGTGCCAAGCCTTGGAATAAAATTAACATAATAAATCTTTTTGAAAACTTTAAGGAATTCTTTTCAAAAAGCACAATCTTAATGATTAATAGTGCACTCAAAATATAAGTCAAATTTAAACTTCCTATTTGAAAAGCCCACAGGCAAAAAACAATAATAATAAAATAGATAGTTGTATTACCTTTTTTCCTTAACTTCTTATCTAAATTGTCTTTATTATCCATCTTACCACATTACATCCTTTTATTGTAATTTTTCCTTATAACAATTAGCGATATCTTTGTATTTTATTTTCTCCATTGTAGGTACACATTGCTATTGATATCTTTATTTTCTTGTCCAATTTAACACCTGCTTCTAAACTAAATTTAATATACACCGAATTAATTTTTTTGGAAACTCTATTATGCTATATTTCTTCAATCATAACCTCTAAAATTTCATATTTCCCGTTAACAATAATCCTTAAAACACTTTCAAAATCTTTTGTTCCTTGTGGTAGTGTTATTTCTGCTGACAATATATCTTTATCCTGTTTAAAATATTCAGCATGTTCCGTTATCCCATCTAAACTATAGGATACCTGTGACTGTGCTTCTAAATTAGTCATCTTCAATTCAATACGATATTTTGTATCCGGTTTGAATTTCAACTTTCTACTTATCAAAACGCCATTTGCCGCTTCAGCTATAATACTTTTATCAGAATATGATAATTTTGCATCCCCACTTCCACTAAGATCCCATTGGTCAGGAATATTATCCAAATTAACGTCAATTTCTGGCATACTATAAAAAATAATTCTATTTATATCAGCTTGCATATTTTCATTTATATTTTTCTTAATATAATCCAACTTTTCAAGTATCTCAATTGTGCTGTCATTAAATTTGAAAGGAGCCAAATTACCTTTATTTTTTTCTCTGGCTTCATCTATAATTCCTAAAGTCATATCAATATACTTTAATGCTTTTTCTTTTTCATTCTGCTGTAAGTACATCATAACTAACTGGTAATATACACTGGCTTTTTGTTGCCATATCTCAACAACATATGGTCTATAATCTACCAAGCTATCAATATAATCAAGTGCCTTATCTATTTTTCCTGTTCTAAAATAAAATTCAGCAATTTTGGTTCTCAGATTCGTGTTATATATAGAAAAACTTTCAGCTCTAGTTATATATTTATTTGCTTGAGTAAGATCATCTTTGGTCACGCTTTCTTTTGATGTAAGCAACTTGACATAATCAACTTTATACTCAGGCTTAAACACATCTGTATCCGCTGCTTTCTTCATATATTTTATTGCAGAATTGATATCATCCTTTTTAGCAAAATCACCTGATTTATCTGAATAATTTGCTGCTACCATAAAGGTAATAGGCAGGACAAGAATAATAACACTACCTATCATTCCAATAATAGGATGCAAAGAAAATTGTTTTAATTTATTAATCTTACTGAATAGATTTATAAACTTACTAATAACCGGATATTTATACTGTATATTTTCCTCACAAATCTCTTCTTTGCTTCTAACATTGAACAATGCTAACAATGCCCATAGTACAAGTGAAACAGCAGGAAAAGAGAGGTCAAAATCAAATACGGAATGCATAATTAATACAGATATAGATGTAAATATAGCACCTTGAACTACTCTATTTTTTATATTGTCAATACTCTTAAATCTATACTCCTTGACAAAAGCCGAAACTATACCCAGCAACAGTAATAAATAGCACAACAGTCCAACAATACCACAATCTGTTGCTAGCTGCAAAAGGAAATTGTGAGCTTGTGTACTACTATAATTAAATGACTGATAAGAAAAATACTTTTGTAGCCATGCTCCTCCTCCTGATCCTAACAACCAGCTATCTTTAAACATTTTGAAGCCATCTTTAATATAAATGCTTCTCTGAATTGAATTCTTACTATTTGTTATACCCTCAAATCGTGAGATAATATTGTTAAAATATCTATATTTTAGCGCTAGCCTTTTAACAATTTTTCCTGATTGCTTATCAATAACTCTAGCATTATCGAATGTAACACTTGTTCCTTTATGATAATTTATAAACTTTATATCAACTACAGACATATCGTTGGGAATATTAAATATTACTTCTTGTTGTTCTATACCGTTAGTACTCTTACAAGAGTATGAAGCTACTTTTTGTGTTTTTCCTAATATTATATCATTTTTATTTTTTGCAAAAATTTCTATGAAGAATGCGTAATCTGCATTAAGCTCATTAGCAGCCTGAGCATCAAAAACAAGCTTATACTCTTTCTCAGGCGTTAGCTCTACTGTTTTTGTATTAATAATAAAACTATTCTCTTGATTTATACTATGAGAAAAACTTAATGGCTCAATTGAATTAAATAAGTATATCACTGATAAAATTAAAATAATTACAAGCGATGCAAAAGCTATAATACATCTCTTTAAACCAATTCTTTTAGATAATTTTATCGCATATTCTGACAAAAGATTTACTATTACCGATAAAGCAATACCTACCAATACAACTAATAAGGTCTTAACTTGATTATTTATCAAATACGAAATACCTGTAACTGTTACTCCCGAAAGTAAAGTTGCAAAGCAGTAAATTGCACCCTGTATCTTATAATCCTTCGGAAGTACTAACAAGAACAAAAGCAATACAACTGGCAATAGAATATATGTTCCTCTGCTTATAGTCAATAAAAAGGTTACAATATAAAATGTACCGAATATACCAGCAACCGACTTAACCCATAATTTAGAGTGAGTGACCATTAATGCAATACTAATAAAAAACACCACTAAAAGGTATGCAGCAAGAGTATTAGGATATTGGAACGTAGAGTGTATTCTTCCATCTACATACAGTCCAAAGAAATTAAAATCTGAACCCAGCAGACTAAAAATACTATTTACAAAATTTACAATACTTCCTCCAAAAGCACTATCTATACCTAATATACTAACACCAAGAGATGAGGCTGCCAGTATCCATAACAATGTTATTTTTTTTCTATAATTATTGACAAGGTCTGATAACATAAAAAAAACAGCAAAGTACATACAATATTTGAGCCATTCGCCTATTGCTGACCTGATACTTGCAGCAACAAATATAGATATAAAATATGCTAAACAAAAACCAAAGGCCGCATATTCCAAAGGGTTACTTAAGGTCAGGTTAGTTTTCTTAATCATTTTGTAAATCCAGAAGATAATAAAGGTACTGAATACAAGAATTTCTGTAGGATACTGATCTTTCTCAAAATATAGACCTTGAAGAAAAGGTGTACAAAACATTACAATAAATATTGCTACAATTATAAATAACATTAGTACTCTCGAATATTTATTGTTAATGCTAATTTTTTTCTTAGCTTTAGTCATATTAATCCCCTCTACTGTCCATAATCTTAATTTCAGTTTAATTACTACATATCATTCAAAAGATTTACATATTCAAAATTTGATGCTTGGAAATAACTTTCAAAATCCGGATGCCAAACAAATACAATTGTATTTTCAAAATGTCTTGTATTTTTAATAACATCTTTATCTGATATGCAATTATATAAAATGCCTTTTCTATTGAATGTACTTTTAAAAACGTTACATATCTCATCCTGCGGACCAAATAAAATAACTTTCTCATATTTTTTTTCATTAAGTTCTTTAATTCTATCTTCCATATTGTTATGGAATCCATTTATAAACTTATATGACTCAATAATATATTTGTAAGTCGCTTCAGCTTTTTCCTTAATGCCCTTGGATGTCAATGTATATTTCATTGAGCGAGTATTTAATTTTTCAACTTTTACCATACCTTTTTCAATCAATTTTTTTATAATCAAATTAACATTTCCAAGCGAAATTCCAGTAAGTTTCGAAATATCTCTCTGTGTAATAAAACTTGATTTTTGTATGTTTTGAAGTATCTGCAACTCATTTTCCATATTTTCAACCTCTATCAACCAAAATTTCTTACTACTTACTATGATAAGAAAATATAATACTAGCTGATAACTTTTTTTGTGTTAATACCTGTCGAATACCAAAACTCTTTTGCTACAGCAATAAACATACCGAGCAAAATCCCAACAAACATGAATACTGCTGTGTTAAAGACCTTTCTCGGAGCAAAGGGCTTTACTGGTGGTAATGCTTCCGAAACAATAACTATACTTTCACTACCTGTATCAACAGATTTTTTGATTACAGATTCTTTATATTTTTGCTGATATGCCTCATAAGTTTGTTTCACAATATCCTGTTCCTGCTTTAAAATATCATATTCACGCTGCTTTTTTGCATGCTCAGTTTGGATAGTTTCAATTTCCTTCTGACATTCAGCAATAGCTCTTTCAGTATTTACTATCTCGGCTCTAAGATTCGATAACTTTAAATTAAGCTCATTAACACTATTTGACAGCTCAACATATACCTCATTTATTTGTTCATTCGTTAAATATATATCTGAAATTTCGTTAGTCTTAAGGCCTGTTTTGTCTCTTATGGCATCCGCTAACAAGTCATTGTCCAACAAATTAACATTTGTAACTAATGTTCGAGGTGTACTTGCAAGCAGTTGTTTACCTTGATCTAATGATGCTGATGTGGAACTTTCATCTATTTTTATTTGAGTTAGTTTAGTCTTAAATTGTGTTAATTGTTCAAGCTTTGAATCTAGCTCCATTTGAAGTTCAGATGGACCTCTTGGCTTTGATAGGAAATCCTCAAGATTTTTTGATACTTCGTCTAGATTTACTTTCTCTTTTTCCATTTGAGCCTTTAGGACTTCTCCTGAACTCTCAGCCTGTTTTTGGTTTGTCTCAGTAATAAACCTTGTAAATCTGGTACTTACCATATTAGCAATCTTTGCAGCAATGTCTGGATTTTCATCAGTAACTTTAATTGTAATCAAATTCGTATTTTTTATATCATCTACAGCTATTTTGTCTGATATTTTTTGAAGAGGAACACCTTGCATGTCCATTTCTTCTCTGATATATTGCAATATTACAGGTGCTTTTATTTGCTCTCTATATGTTTCAATAGATATTACATCATTCTGTGACATTGCACCAAGCAGCCCAGCAAGTGTTGCACCGTCTTGAGTAGCTTTCTGCACAATATTATTGGAGGATTGAGAAATTCTTAACATTACCTGAGCTTCATAAATCGGACTCATAATAAAAAAGTTAACAACAATACTTACAACAATACAAATAGCTGTAATAACTAATACAATCTTTTTTCCCCTTAAAATAATCTCAATAATTTGCCTTAAACTAATCTCTTCCAATTTTACCCCACCTGTCTATTAATTAATTATTATCACGAAACTTATTAAGATAAGTTATACTTTTAACTTATATAAGACTACTACGTTCATAGATTGAACATAGTAATTGTATAAAATTATTCTGTACTTGTCAAATAGTAATTTTATGTATTAATCTTTTCATTTATATCTCAAAAATAAGGTAGGATAGATGCCAGAAAGTAATGCACTTTCTTAAATATAAAAAACTGATAGGGATAACCCCTACCAGTTTTTTATATTTCTATTTAGTTCTTTGATTAGTCAACAGTCTTTGAAAGATCAAAGTCACCAAGTGCATTTGCATTTACACTTTCATCTACAACAGTTGGTTGAGCATTTGCCATGAATATAACTTGTACTTTCTTACCTGATTGGTTACCTGCCACAGCAACTACAAGTTTAGCAGGTGCTGATTCGTCTACATTTGTTGTTGATGGATTATCAAGAATCGCAGCAAAGTAGAATACTTGAGCTGATTTTGTTGCACCATCAACTTTAACTCTAAACTGAGGTAAATCAGTAGTAAGTTCATAATCATCAGCATAATTTAAATTCTCAGACAATTCGATAGTTACAAAAGTAAATCCTTCTTCAGCGTCATATACTGCTGAAGCTACTGATTTAGCCTTAGGGGCAAATCCGTCAAGAATCTCACCACTAGCAGCAGCAAAGGTAGTAGAGCGAATCAATTCTTGTTCAAAAGCATTTACTGTGTTTACATCACTTGCAAGAGTCAAATACAATGTTTTATTATCATATTTTCCGTCTGAAGTAAGATCTGCATTTACAGTCAATATGATCTTATCATCCTTGTACTCAGCATCCCACGCATCAATCTCAACAGCACTACCACCTGTACCAGCTTTGATTACAAAGTCTGATGGATCTATAGTTTTAGCGTTTATTGAACCTAAAATAGCAAGCTCAATTTTATTAGTGTCAGTTACAACTGCTCCAGTTATTTGAGGAGCTGAAGGTGTTCCATAGGAACTTAAGTCATAAGATTCTGTAGTTATTACGTTTCCAGCTAAGTCTTTAACTGAATCAATCTGTAAATAATCTATGCTGTCTACATCTATTGACTTGTCACCTTCATCAGTAGCAAATGCGAGGCATACAGTTTGGCCATCTGACAATAAATCTACGTCTACAAGGTCTTTATCCAGTGAATAAATTTTATTTGCTTTGATGTATTTATAACTTGTAAGAGCAGTTGCTGTACTTACATCTACATCTTCACTGAAAGTTACATAGATTTCATTCTTTATTGGATCACCAAAGGTAGTTGTGCTACCATTACCCTTACGGTATATAGAAGATACTGTTGGTGCAATCTGATCTTCTATATCTATATCAACAGTTATAGTTAATATTTCATTCTTTAAAGGATTGTTGTCTGCAACTTCACTAATCTTTAAAGTGTGTTTTTCAGAAGCGAATGCTGCATCATTTGATCTCTTAAGAACAAGTTTAGTTTTTACATCCTTGCCACCATCTTTATAGTAAGCAACTGTTGCAGAAAGACTTACTACATCGCCATCTTTATCCTTAAGTTCAAATTTACCTTTTGTATTAAGAACTTCTTCATTAAACTCAATAACAATCTGTTTTTGATTTTCTTTAATTTCATATCCAACATATTCTGGTCTTGTTGTATCATAAGTTGGAGTTACGCTAATTTCAAAGTCAGCTTTGTTTCCGCTGTAATCTGTAAGATTCTTAACAGTTACTTTACCACCAGCTGTTGGTAGAGCATTACTAATGTCAAAAGTGATTGTTAATGTCTTGTTGTCTTCAGCTAATTTAACATCTTCTATTGTAGCACTTGTGTTTGTGCTAACATCTGACTTAGCTGGAGCTACAACTTCTTCATTAAATTCGATAACAACTTTTGTCTGTGATGCTTCTTTAACTGTACCAGTTGCAGCTGTAGTATCTTCAACTACTGCAAATTCAGTTTCATTTGCTTCAACAGTAAATCCAGCAAAATCTTTTACTTTGTTCTTAACAACCAACTTATGAGTACCTGCTGCCAAACGAGTTGTCAATTTAAAGCTAATAGTTTTACCGTTAGCAGATAATTCTGGTTGTTTTGAACCGAATAATTTACCATCAATATTGTAGTTTGAAATACCTGTTGCATCATCTACTGGTTCGCTAAATGTTACTTTTACAAGACCGTTACCAACTGCAACTACTTCAACAACTGTAGGAGCAGCAGTATCTTTAATGTTCTTTACAGTAACATCAACATCATCAGCAAGTCCAAGATCTTTGTCAACTGTAACTGTAACGTCAGCCTGTTGAGCAAATTTTGTACCAAGAAGTATTGTTACAGTCTTCTTGTCAGCAGAAAGCTCAACATTTGCAACGGAATTCTTTGCAACTTTGTAATTGTCTTTATTAGTTGCTTTGTCGCTATCTACAGGCTTGTTGAAGTTAAGGATTATTTCCTTAAGGTTTCCAGCTGAAGCGCCTGTAACAGATAATACAGCAGGTGCAACTATAACTTTTACTGTAGCTTTAATTGTAGTATCAGCTATAGTACCTTCGATAGTCTGCTCACCTTCAGTTGCTGTGTTAACTGTTGGCCAAGTAACATTTACGTCACCTGTTGATTCGTCATCATATGTTGCCTTAACAGTTGCAGGAAGTACAGGAGTTCCGTTGATGTCTACATTAACATCAGGAATTGCAGCTACAGATACGATATCAAGATACTTAACACTAGCATCTTTAAGTTGATCTACTGTAATGATTCCATTGTTGAGTAATGCTTTAACAAGCTTTACTCCATCAGCTTTGTATTTAGCTTGTAATGCACCAAAAGAAATACCAACCAATGCATCTTTCTTAAGTTGTGCATCACTGTTGAAAAGCGTAGCTTCAGCAGCAGTTAAACCACCGATATCACTTAACTTAGTTGCTGCTGTATGATAATCAAAATCTCCATCATAACCTAACTGTTGAAGAACCAATGAGCTGTAAGCTTTTCCGTTTAATGCAGCTGATGGTCTGAAGGTTGAATCTTCTTCATAACCTTTTACAATACCCTTATCAACCGCATATGCTACTTGCCTTCTTGCCCAGTCAGCAACTGTTCCGCCGTCTGTGAACTTAGCAAGTTTTGCAATTGCTTCTTCATCTGTAAGCTTTTTTGCTTCTTCTTCCTGACCAAACATTCTGAGAAGCATAACAACTCCAGTTTGTCTGTCAAGAGCAGTTCCTAAGTCTGCAACAAACTCAGTTTCGCTTATACCTTGATACAAACCGAGCTTGTTGAGCGCTGTTGCTTGACTTTCATAGCTGAATGATTCAGCGAATGCAGGCACCACAGCGATAGATGCGATCATAGCAACTACCAATAATGCCGCTAACATCTTTTTGAGATTCTTCATACTCTCAAATCCTCCTTGTATTGTTGTTTTTTTTGGGAAGCAGGCTTAAAATGTAAAGCCAGGCTACGCCTTATCCCTATGTGTCTTAACCTGACCTATCTTGCATATTGCTCAAGACTGGCGCACTTAACCTATCTTGAATTCAAAACTAATTATATCATCGGCATTTTTGTGAGTCAACATCTAGAATCCAAGTGTAAAGAAATTGTAATAGAATTGAAACAAACTTTATTTTTGTAATATGGCATGTATTAAGAATATTTTTTCTATTTAAAATAAGGAAAGAATAATTTTTTATTCAAAATATTTCCTGTTAATTTTAATTATAAATAAACAGTACGAAGGCATATTAAAAGCCGGTATCCACCGGCTTTGGTCACGCTTCAAGGCACTACTACCTGCTGAGGTTTCTTTCTGCCATCTCAATAGCTTTTTTTACAATATTTCCGCAATCTCGCGATGAAACAGAACCCCAACCTTCATTCTGAACGACATTATATACTCCTAATTCTTTTGCTATTTCAGCCTTAAGATTTTCGGACATCATACCTCCATGTCTGCTCATAGTTCATGCCTCCTTTTATATAAGTAGAAACCACTCATATATTAATTTGCGTACACTCTTATTATTAGCAGATTTTCTTATATAATTTGATGAAATTATTTCATTAACTTCTTTAAATTTCTCATTAAATGTTACCTTTTTAGGCTTAAGTTAATATAATACATTAACCGCATTCTATAGAAAGAAAGGTGAGTCTTTATGTCTTTCCCAGCAAGAGAGTTGTTGGCCAGATTAATTAAATGTGAAGCAGGGGGAGAAGGATTGAATGGAATGAAGGCTGTAGCAACTGTCGTAATGAACAGGGTTCATGTTGCATATGGCGAGTACTTAAGAGTGGGGCAGGGTGATCTTCGTAAGGTTATATTCCAGCCGCGCCAGTTTACTTGTGTTATGAGTACGGTATATGGCGAAGTAAATCCTCAGACCATATGGGCAACACCGCCTGAGGATATTCACTATGAGGTTGCCGATTGGGCCTTAGCAGGTCATAAACTTTCTGGAATTGGGGAGTGCTTGTGGTACTATAATCCGTTCAAACCTACATGTGCTTCTATATTTCCTGCCTCAGGAACAGGCCAATTTATTTCAAGAATTAATCAACACTGCTTCTACAACCCTACTCCACTATATGCTGAAACATAAATAAATCATAGTAAAAATAAATAATTTCAGGAGGTTTCTTATGCCAAATTACCCAAACAAAAATGTTATGATGCCCAATATGAATACTTATCTGACTCCATGCCAAAAGTGTGGAGATACTGCCACACAGTTTACCCCAGCTGTTCCTTCTCCTATTCAAATGCCAACAGGAATTCCTTCAGGCCCTATGTATAGCAGTCCGATTCCAGCCCAAACCACTACTCCGGTACCTGCTACCCAAATACCAATAGGGGATATGGTTCAAATACCTGAAACTGTCTTAAGTACTGCATATACTCAAGGTTACCTGAAAACACAGATTGGCAGAAAGGTCAAGGTAGAGTTTTTAATAGGAACCAATATGCTTATTGACAGAGAAGGTACTCTTATGGAAGTAGGTACAAGTTACATTATAATCCGTGAAACAGAAACTGACGATCTGCTTTTATGTGATATGTATTCAATAAAATTTGTAAGGTTCTATTATTAGTTTTGATGTATTCAAGAAATCGCAGCGGCTATGTTGTTTTTTAACCATAGCCTCTGCGACTTGTTTACTTCCATTTGTCCCTATAAACCTCTGATTATCGCAACGGAATTTACTGCTTTAAATACGGTTACTGCTGTTATAGATTACTTTGTCTTCTTTGAAATTTCTGTTAAAGCCTCTGAAGCTTCAGTGTCAAACCTATAGTCTGTTGCCATATCTCCTAATGCAAGTATTCCTACCAGTTGATTGTTTTCAACTACAGGAACCCTCCTTATCTGCTGTTGTGCCATAATTCTTGTAACTTCATCCACATCCATGTCAGGTGTAACGGTTGTAACCTGTGAAGTCATAACGTCCTGAACTTTTGTATCCTGTGGTATCTTCCCATGGGCAACATTTCTTACAACTATATCCCTGTCAGTAACAACTCCCACTACTTTGTTCTGGTCAAACACCGGCACTGACCCGACATTAAGCTTCTGCATCAGTTGAGCAGCTTCAACTACCGTATTGGATGGATTTACGTACCCAACATTTTTTGTCATTTTCTCTCTTACTTTCACATAATCATCCCCTTATTTTGAATTCAATTATATTATCCTCATTTGTAATCATGATAATCGTTGAATTTAATGTTAATAAAATAAACACTGCCCTTCAGAGTAAAAATTTGTTTCTTTAAATTTGAATTAAAACTATCTATTACTTTTTTTAAAATGATATAATTAAATTGACAATGCTTATATAAAATCAAAAGGACTGGTTTTCTATGCAACATAATCTAAAAATATTTTTTTTATCGCTGTTTTTTACTATAGTTATGTTTTTTTTATTTTTCTTCAAGCCAATATCAAGCTACATGTATTACTCAATATATAATAAGGAAAGTCTCGTAATAAATATTTCCGTGGTAAATTCACAAATTAACACACTCTCTGCCGAATCCTCAAACCGGGTTTTCCTGAAAGCAAGTGTAAAAAATTCGGACGGTTTCCCCATGTCAAATGCGCCATTAAGAATTTTTATTGAAAATGGCTCCGGTGAACTATCGGTTCAAAAAGAATCAACAAACTCATTAGGTGAATGCCTGTTTTCGTATACGCCAAAAAATTTTTATGAATTGCAGGATAAAACCGGTAAACCAAGTGTTAAAATAACAGCTCAGATAAAAAACTCAACAAAATCTGCTTCAAAAGAATTTAAACTTATATCCACACCTGTGGTTCTGATTTACGGTTATCAGGAAGCTCCTGATGTCTATTACCACCTTAGTGAATACCTGACAGATAAAAATTTTTATTGCAGTACCATGGAGTATGACTCAAAAGCCGGTGTAAAACCCGGTGCAAAAGTTCTTGAGGAATTCTTAAATAAGAAAAAACAAGAATTCATGAATAAAGGCATATTGGTCAATAAATTCACTCTGATCACTCACAGTATGGGTGGTTTGGTGGCAAGATGTTATACGGCAAGTGATGTCTACATTAAAAATGAAGATGTGAATAAAATTATATTCATATCGGTTCCTCATAAAGGATCATATTTCGCATCTCTTGGAGAAAACTTCTATAATGACGCTTCAATTAAGGATCTTGCTCCCGACAGTGATCTGTTTGCAAATATTTTTGAATCGTCAATGAATAAGGGTTTAAACCGTTCCATACAAATTGCAAATATAACAAGCCAATATGATGAAGTTGTAACTGAAGAGAGTTCATCTCTTGACGAGTGGAAAATAGATACTGAAATGTTTAATATCGGAGAAAACAATTTTACTGTGGACAGTATCCTAAGCGGGAATTTACTAAACGCTCCCAACCATAAGGGAATTTTGAGCAACAAGAAAGTGTTTCAACGGATTGAGGAAATGCTGAATACCAATTTGGCTTATCCATCGGAAATACAGGATTAGGCTTCTACATTTTCCTGCACATGTTGGCTTTATTAACGGATTCTTAAAACGCAAGGTCAGGAAAAGACCTGCCGGGATTGCTCCCGGCAGATTAGCTTTTTTCATTTGACTTTTGATGACAGATCAAATCCTGCCAGTTTGTTTCCTGCATTATCAAATATTGTCGCAGTGTCATATGGAGTGAAAATCACCTTAACCTCCTTACCCGAACAATCTTCATCTATAACAATCTCAAATCTTGCACAACTTTCATCGACATCAGTTGAATAATCATCAAAATAATATGCATCGAAGTAAGTTATTGTTACCGGTAGAGTTAAACCATCTGCAATTATTTCAAACTGGCTTAACTCGAACTCAGATAGTTCAGTATCAGAAGTGATATTCAAGTTCTCTGACAACTCAATGACAAGATCAGTTTTTCCATTTCTGTATACTGCAGAAGCTACTGAATTTGCTGTAGGTTCAAAGGCATCATCAATCATAATTTTAGCATCAAAATATTCAAGTTTCAGCTTTTTGCCAAATATATTTTCAGTACTCAAATCAGTATTATAAAGTGACATCCAAAGATCCCTATCTTCGTATGTTCCATTAGCATTTAAATTAGCATTTACAGTTAGTTCAATTTCAAGGTTTTCCGGATCATACTCAGCATTCCAAGCATTTAACTCTACATCTCTTGCAAAAATAGTAAAATCACTAGGACTCAATGTACTCTCATTTATCGGGGAACTAATTTTGACTAAAATTGTATTCTTGCCATTTACCTTTGCTGATGTTACTATTGGATACTCATTAATTTCATCAAAATAAGTAAATACGTGTTTGGGTATTCTTTCCCCTTTAATATTAGTAACTGCATCTATCTGAAAAATGTTAATATACTTAACCGATATCCAATCCCATTCATCATATCTACCTCGTATTGGAAATTCTATACATACTGTCTTACCATCATATAATAGCGTTATTTTAGTATCTGAATTTAAAAAGCGATGCACACCGCCTGATGTGTATATATAGCTCGTTCTTGATTCAGCTCTTGATTTATCTACTTTTTCATCAAAGACTATGAACAGCTTATTTTCATAATAATCTACAAATACTTGAGAATAATTTGGTGCAGGTTCAAGTTTCGGAGTATCCCCGGAAGCATGACCTATATTATCAAATTCACTTTCAGTTACTGTATTTGTATACATTTTATTACCTGCCAAATCAGATACCATCTCTACTTGAAATACTTTTATATTATCAACATTTACTTTTTCTTTTTTAAATTCGATACACACGGTTAAACCATCCTGCAATAATCCTATAGTAGTATCTTCATTTAAATAATAAGTTATATTGTTATCAAGAGTATAACTGAAGTTATCTTTGGACTCTGCAGTAATTTTATCTACTTTTTCATCAAACCTGACATACATTTTATTGTTTTCAGAATCTTTAGAAACACTGTAGACCCAAGGTGAAATTTGGTCACTTACATAAATTGCAACTTCTATTTCTGTAATCTCATTTTTTAAGGGAGTATAATCCACTACTTTACTTATTGACAATGTATAGTTTTTCGAATCAAAGGGTTCAAAATCAAACCTTCTAAGAACAAGTTTACTCTTTACAGTATTATTTACCTTATCATAGTAGTATACAATATTTGTCAATTCCACTTCATTTCCGTCTTCATCTATAAGCTTAAAATCACCGGAATAAACAATGACATCTTCAGAAAATTCAAGTATTATCCGGTTCTGATTATCATCTACCGTATACCCCACAAATTCAGGTTTGATTTTGTCACAAACAGGAGTTACATAAATTTTGAAATCCACCATATTTCCACTATAGTCAGTAAGATTATTAATGACTATGTTTCCTCCAGATTCTGGCAAAGCAATATTTACATCAAAATTGATTGTAAGGGTCCTTTCGTCATCCCCCAAGTCAATGTAATCTATATGAGCCCCTGTATCATTTTTTATATCATCTTTAACTATAAGCTTGACTTCCTCATCAAATCTTATTACAACTTTTGTCTGTGTGGCACTTTCAATTATTCCCGTTGGTGCAGTTTTATCTTCATAAACTGTAAATTCCTTTTCATTATTTTCAATATATAATGAGGCATAATCACGTACAGTATTTTTTACTACCAGCTTATGGTTACCTGGCAGTATCTGTTTTGTTAATTGAAAGAGTACAACCTTGCCATTACTTGATATCGAAATTGGATAAGCACCAAAATAAAGTCCATCAATTGTATAATTTGAAAGGGATGTTACGTAATCTACAGGTTCACTGAACACTACTTTCAATAAGCTATTACCTTTTACTATTACATCTACAAGTTCCGGAGCAGTTATATCCTTTATATTTTTAACAATCACTACAGCATCTTCCGCAAGTCCAATATCTGAATTAATAGTGACTTCAACACTTCTTTGCTGTTGAACTTTATTTTGGAGAAGTAAAATTATAGTCATCCTATCAGATGATAACTCCGCATTTATTACCTTATTACGAAACAAATCATAATCGAAATCTATATCTAATTTATCGTCTACATAATAATTCTCTACATCTTCCGCCTCTGAGATATTTGTTATTGGTTTATTGAATTTAAGAATTATCTCTTTTAAATTATCTGAAGTTGCACTAACAAGTTTTAATTCTGTAACTACAACTATTATTCTAACTTTAACAATAAATGTATTTTCAAATACTATACCTTCAATTATCTGTTCTCCGGTAGCAGATGTATCAATTTCAGGCCATTCAACAGCTTTTTCTCTTATACTTCCATCACTGTAGGTGGCTTTTACTGTTTCTGGGAGCTCAGGTTTATCGTCAATTTCAACATTTATATCCACAAGAGGTTCAACAGATAAGATATATGGTGTTGGCATTGGTGTGAAAGTTGACGCAGACGTTAAATGTGGAGCAGGAGTATTGTCAGGAGTTGGTGTTATGTCTGGAATGGTGGTAGTCGTTGTTGTAGGTGTTATTGTAGGCGCTATTGTAGGTGTTATTGTAATTGCTAATGTAGGCGTTGCTATAGGTGATATTGTAGATATTGCTGTTACAACAGGTGTCGAAGTTTGGTTATCATAAGAGCTACTCGGATTCTCAGGCTTGTCTTGGTTTAAACTAGCAACAGAAGTTGTTATAGGCGTAGTCGTAGCAGTAGTAATAGCCGACGGAACAACAGCAGGAATTTCCGCATCATCTTCAGCAATATTCTGCCTTACCAAACCCTTTTCAACAATAGCAGTACCCTTTTTCATACTTTGTCCATTTATCTCCACACCATCAGCATTGATTTCAAGCGTTACTTTTGAGCTTTCATCAATCTTCATTTGTACTGGGCTGTTCACAATTAGTTTTCCAACTTCTGATTTGCCGATCAATTCCAGATTTGTTGATCCATTTTTAACGCTAACTACAACAAGATTTAACTTTGAGTCTTCTATTTTTATATTATCCCCACCGCCTGAAATATATGTTGTTTCTGAAACAGTAACCTTATTGAGAGTAGCACTACCATCTCTAATACCTTCTGTCAGATATAAGTTACCTGTGATAGACATATCCATTAATTTAACAGACGGACTTTTAACTACTACGTGTCCTAAAACACTTTTAGAGCCATATGTACCAGGATTGTTATATAACACCTTAACAAGACTATCTATAATTGTGATAAATTCAGCTCTTGTTATATTTGCTTTTGGCAAAAATTTACCATCGGAATATCCCCTAATAACCCCGTCGCCAGATAACTTATTCACAGCGGCAAGAGCATATGCCGATATATCTCCTTCATCTTTATACGAGCCGGATAAATTTATATTGCCTGAAGTGTTAATTTCGAAAATGTTAGAGATCATCACAGTAGCATCTTCTCTGGTAATTTCGGATTCTGCATTTGAAATGTTGCCGGGATAACCTTTGTAAAAACCAGCTTCCCTGGCTTTTAGCAATTCATCTGTATACCATGCACCTTCTTTTATGTCACTAAACTGCACAGATGATTTTGAAATAAGACCAAACACATTGTTTATTATTACAGCAACTTCTGCCCTTGTTATAGAGTCATCAGGTCTTAAATCACCTTCGCCAAAACCTTTTATAATACCAAGTCCCATCCACCTTTGCATTTTCTCCTCAGCCCAATGATTTTTGTTATTAGTTACTTCTTGAGCAAAGGTCGTGGTAAATATTGACATAGACATAACCAGTGCAACTAAACCAGCGGATAATTTCCGCATTCTCTTATTCATAAGAAATATACCCCCAAAAATTAAATTCAACCTACGTGGCTTCTAATTTATAAGATTTGAAAATAGAATGCTCAACATACGCAATTAGTATAATAGCAAACATTTGTTTAAATGTAAAGTTAGCCAAAATAATATGCACGTTCTACGCATATTATTATTTCTTATGGCATAGTAAGATGTTCAAACACCATTATAATTTCTGCATTTTAAGGTCCTTACCTTTAAAACCCACCCCTATACATACTATCTTTTTATGACCATATTTTGACCTGAAGCCTTCCTCATATTTCTTTTCTTTAATTTGATTTACCGCTTCATCTGTTAGTTTTTCAAGGGACTTTGACCCTTTGGTGCTTTCCCACTTGAATTCAAGTATATACGCAGTGTTTTTTATGTCCTTTGGGATTAAAACTATATCAGGTCTCCCCAACCCATATTCTTTGTTGCTCTCCACCGCATATTTTTCCCCTACTGACACAAACAAACCCAACATAAATCCATGATGAAAACTTTCATATTTTTTATCCTGCTGAGTTTCTCCCAGTTCTTCAATACTTTTATTTGTACTCTTTAAATCATTATAGCTGACTTGCTTTAAATATAGCTCTTTTAGTATCCTCTCAAATTTCTCTATGTTTTCTTCTTCCAAAGTTCTTATTATATTTTGAATATATTCCAGTGTATTTTCATCTTCTTTAAAGTAATTTATTATCATATCTTCATATATAGTTTGTATTTCTATGTTTGGAATCGCCAGTTTATATTGAAATTTATACCTAACTTTTTCTTTATCATAAGCCTTTAAGTACCCTGCATGTAGCAGAAAACTCCACGCCACGTCAGGATTATTTTTAATACTTTGATAAAGTATGTTTTCTTCAATTACCTTTGATACTTCTTCTCCCTTTATCAGTTTTTCTACCACTTCTTTTCCCTCTGCCTTGTCAAGCTGCATTATGTCTTTTATTATTCTGTTGTCACTTGTATTTATCCAGTATGGCTTTAGTCCATTCATTGGATTATACATATATTTTATAATGCTCCATGGATTATACATTACTGTATCTAACCCGAATATATATCCGTTGTACCATTTTTTTACATCCTCTAAGTATTTCCTATATCCAAAATATTCTGCCATTTCTTCTACTTCAGACTCTGTAAAACCAAACTTATCTGATAATTCTTCCACCAATAATGTACACACCAAAGGATTATTAAAATCGCTGAATATGCTTTCTTGAGCTACTTTCATTATACCTGTCAGTATTCCTTGTTTAAGTGCCTTGTTATCCTTAAACCCTTTTACCAACATGCTCTTCATAAATTCTATTACTTTTTCGTAATATCCGTCTATGTAACCCGATTGTATTGGAGTATCATATTCATCTATAATAACAATACAGTCTTCCTTAAAATACCTTTTCAGATATTCAGTCAAATCAATCAGGACATCGGTATAGTCTACTAAAGTACCTTCAAGATTTGCTATCCGTTTATATCTTTCTTTTTGGGCCTCGGATAAAATATCACTTTCTAACAGGTAATCATGTCTTTCGTATTCTTTAGCAATTATTCTTTTTATGTTTTCATACGTTTCTTCCCAATTGCTTTGTTTAGCATTTTTAAATGTCAAATAAACTACCGGATATTTACCAATTTCTCCTGTATATTTATCGCCTTGTTTTGTTATATTCAGGTTTTCAAACAGGTAACTCATATCCTTATCTTCTAAATCATGTTGCCTGCATTTCGGTATCTCAAAGAAGTACTTTAACATACTCATATTCAATGTTTTTCCAAATCTCCGTGGTCTGGTTATTAACAGTATCTGATCCGGTCTATCAATAAGTTCCTTGATCAATAATGTTTTATCAACATAATAACCATTGTTATCTATAAGTTTTTTAAAATTGTCTATTCCCTGTAATACCTGTTTTTTAGTCATTATAGTTACCTCTTTTGTTTGAGTATCAGCACTTCTATTATACCAATATTCTACATCGTATAAAATAGCATTTCAAACATAGTCATTGTATGCATCAAAACTCAGGTTCTCCATATAGCTGAAATCATCTACAATAATGATCGCCTGCTTGGCACCAAACTCTACATCAGCATTGGCTTTACCGCTTACAATCGGGCGCACAAACGGCATATGCAGGCTAACAATCCTGTCCTGAATTTTGTGCTCTTTGTATTGATACATACTATGCTGTTGCCGGTATATTTCCTAACATACAAGAATTAATTGCTTTTATATAAATAACGAAAATGATTTTTACGAGCACATCTTCTATTTCATCAACACAGTACCCAAAGCATATGATACACCATTTAACAAAAAAGACAAAAGCAATGCTTTTTGAACTTTAAAATTGCACAATAATGTGTATACATAAGCTTCAACTAATACAAACATCAATTCCAGAATAATCAAGCCGACATAGTATGAATTATGTCGAAATATTCTATATAAAAAAATTAAAAGCAGGTTAAGAACTGGATTCGTAAGCATATTGCACAGAAAACTATAATAAACATATTCTCTTTTTCTAAATAAAAAAAATATGATTATCCCTTCAAAAATGCAGGTTAATAGCAAATTTACGACAACTATGATATATATCATTTCTCAATTCCATCATTTTTAGAATTACTGTATTTAGCTTTTTCGTGATTTTTCTTTACCGCTTTTGATATAAGTACTATACTTACAACAAGAATTACAATTACAATAACAACTAGTGCAATTCCAACGCCAAATCGCTCTATTACCTTCGGGCCAACAGCAACATCAAGTAATTTATAGCTAATTCCCTTTGATATTATTTTCATAACACTTCATCCCCATTAATATTATTTTTTGTTGATAATAATACACATATTGAAGATATTACAATTAGTACTAAAAGCAATAAAAACACTAAGATTTCGGGTACTTTAATAAAAAATGATGGAATATTTCCACACAAAAGAGCTAATGTTGTTAATCCGAAAGCGAGTCCTGGATTGTAGGGTAATTTTGATGCTACAACCGAGAGCGTAATAGGCATAGTAATATTGAAAAGTACAATGCCAATTGCGGAAAGCAAGGCAATATTTTTACCAAAATACAAAAATGGTATCGATAACATTAGTGCAGTAACCCCAATATTTTTCGCTCCATATTTATACCCAAGTATCCCACCAAGTGCTTTTCCAAAAAAGGCACTTGTAGCTGGCAAAAATACAAATGATGCTGTTTTCCAATCCATAGGAATAATTCCACCAACATAAGAGCGTATCATAATTGAAACAAAGATAAGGACTAAAACTGTAGCATATGGAAAATCGGATGCAATACTAATATCACACACATCGCCATCTTCATATTTTACAGCAAACAACGCTATTAAAATTATAGATGCAACTATTATTGTAACAGGTAAATAAACTAATGCTTTATTACCATTACCAACTATTGTTCCGAGAAATACGCCAAGTGCTCCAGATGATACAAATATTCCGCTTCTAGCTATTTTACCCTTTGCAAATCGCAAATTGTCAATCCCTCCTCCAATATGGAAGCTGGCATTCCCAAAAGCACATATAAGCAAAGAAATCCAGGGAAAGCCACTTGCAAACAAGCCTAGCAAAACAATAAAACAGCCGATAATTCCGATAGGAATTCGGGGATTATCATCGCAGATCTTACCAATTATCGGTTGCAAGCCAAAAGCTATTACATTGTACGTCAAAAAACCAATTGAAACATTCTGTAGGCTATTTTGGCTTACTTTAAATACACCAAATAAAACAAAGAAACATGCAAAATCAACACAAAAATGTGAAAATGTATATGCTAATAATGGCTTTGTTAATTTATTCAAAATAACACCTCAAGCTAATGACATTTTATCATGAACCTATACTATTGTATCTTTTTTTCCCTATTAACACAACTGCCATAAATTCATTTCTATTTCAAAAAGAACCAATTGTCCTTTCTAGTAGTTTTCCATGCTGTGTACTTACTTTATATACTCAACTTTCCCACAGTATTTATAAGCTCTTTGTATATTTAATAACCGAGCAGAATGCTCCTGGCAAATTAGATATATTTTATTGATAATTTTCGTTCAAAACATCCCAAACTTTTCCCCAAAAAAGAAAAATACCCACAAACTTGTGGATATCTTTTTTTGTACATATAGCTAAAAAGCCTTATATAATCATGTTTTCAGACATTGATTTTATGGTATGTGAATAAGTGTGGACATATTGTGGATAAGTTTTTGTTTTATCCACAGTGGATACGCTACGAATTAACCCTACCAAAAACACAGCCAATGATATGTGGAAAGT